>DAIQNZ010000019.1:0-4376 GCA_036788135.1 Propionicimonas sp. | reverse complement strand
TAGCCGAGTTCCACGTGTCCGGTGACGTAGGCAGCCGGCAGGGTGAGTCGGCGGCGGCTTCGCGGGTCGCGGACGTCGAGCGCTCCGTCGCGGTGGACGCCGGTGACCTGCCACCGGTCGCCGTTCTTGACCCAGCCTTTGCCTGCGCGGAGCCGGCGGTCGTTGCGGCGGGTGACGACCGTGTCGCCGGTCGAGGCGTGGTTGCCGTCGGAAAGTGCCACCTCACGTCCGGCCGGTCCTTCTCGGAGACGGTGGTCGCGCGCCTGGCGGTTGAGCGTGGCTACCTGCTCGCGGGTGGGGGCGAGCATGATCGCGTCGAGTCCGGCGCGCTTGTCGGTGAGCCAGGCGTCGAACACCTGCCCGGCGGCGGTGGCGGCGTCGCCGACGTGGACGCGGTCGTGGTCGAGGTAGTAGCCGAGCGCGGCCGGGTCGCCGTCCCGGAGCGCGAGGGTGGCGTGGGCCTCGGCCGGGTCGGTGAACCGCATCACTTCGTCGAGCCGGACGGCGCCGTGTGCGGCGACGATGTCGCGGAGCACACCGCCGGCGGAGACGGCGCCGAGCTGCTGGTCGTCGCCAATCATCCGGATGCTGGCGCCGCGATCGCGCGCCCAACTGATCACGTAGTCCAGGCGCAGCGTGTCGGCCATGCCAGCCTCGTCGATGAGGATCAGGGTGTTCTGGTCGACGCGTCGCACCCACTGGGCGGGTTCGGTCCGTCCGATCTCATGGGCGAGCTTGTGCAGGGTATCGGCGGGGATCCGTTCGCCGAGTTCAGCGCCGAGTTGGGCGGCTGCGGTGGCCGACGGCGCGAGAGCGGCGACGCTGCCTCCGCTGTAGGTCCAGGCGGTGGCCAGGGCCCGCATCGCGGTGGTCTTGCCGGTGCCGGCCGCGGCAAGGGCGAGCTGTACCCGGTTCCCCGAGAGCGCGAGCTCACGAACCAGCTGTCTCTGGCCGGGGTTGAGTTCGGTGCCGTTGGTCGCCTCGGCCAGGACCGCGGCGTCGACGGAGTTCGGATCGGCCTTGCGTCCACCGCTGCGTCCGGCCGCGTCGACGATGCGCTGCTCGGCGAACAGGATGCGATGGGACGTGTAGCGGGTGGAGCCGACGACCCGGTACACCGAGGTGCCGTCGGCCCGCCGCAGGGTGTCGGGTTCGCTGATGCCGTCGTCGGGAGGATCGAGGCTTACGCAGGTGGCCAGCGCGGCCTGCACGACGTTGTCGATGACCCCGCCGAACTGATGAGGCGGAATGCCGAGGCCGCGGGTGACTCTGAGCGCCTCCGCCTCGACGTGCCAGACCTGCCACTCGGCCTGGTGCTCCTCGACGGTGGTGATCACACTCGCCGCAAGCTGCCGGAATAGGTTGGCGTCCAGAGTGGGGGCCGGCAGCGGCGCCTGGCCGAGGGCGATGCGCAGCATGGACGCCACGCCGCTGCGTCCGAGGAGGGCGACGGCCTGCTCGTACCAGAGCGCGCGCTGCTCGTTGCGGGATCGTGGTTCGTGCTTGGCCTCGCGGGTCTCGAGGGTGGCCCGCTGGTACTGCTCTTGCCGTTCGGCCGGCGTCGGCGGGCGTCCGTAGTGGTTCTGGAACTCGGCGGCGAGTTCGGCGGCGCGATGGGAGATCGCCTTGCGTCGGGTGGACCACAGGCTGATCAGCCGCGGGTCGACGCCGACGACTTCGCGGACGGGCCGGCGTCCGTCCATGCGTGCGGCGTCGGCGAACCTCAAGCCCAGCGCAGTGGTGAGGTGGGATTCGAGGGCAGCGTTGTAGCGCTCGGAGGCTGCGGTGATGGCCTTGTGGAGCACGCGTCCGTCGATGGCGCGCCACTGGCCGTCGATGGTGGACTGGACCTTGTTGGCGACGGCGACGTGGGTGTGCAGGTCAGGATCGCCGGCACGGTTGTCGCGGTGGGTAAACGCTGCGGCGAGGAGACCGGTGACCTCGATCTGCTCGACACCGGCGTGGCCCTTGCGGGTCATCAGCACTTGGCGCTCGATGTAGCGCAGCGCGTCCCGGACGGCGGCATGGTGTGCGGCCTCGATGATGCTCGCGACCCGCCGGTCCGCCAGTGCCCACAGTGCCGAGACGGACTTCACCGGCGAGAAGGTCAGGTCGTAGCCGGCGACGGGAGTCGCGGGCGGTCGCGTCATCCGGGTGATGAGGCCGGCGAGTTCGCGCTCGTTCGGTGCCCGATGCTCGGTGGCAATGAACCACTCGATGGCAACTTCGGTCAGGAGCCTGGCCCGGACCTCGGACGGAAGCTTGGCCGAGCGCCGGTTGCCGTGCTGCTGGTTCCAGTCGCCGTAGCGTCGCAGGAGCTGGGTGTGGAAGGGCTGTGCGCTGGTGTCAGGCAGCCGAAACGGTCGGCCGAGCCGGACGGCGTCACGCCGGTCCCGTTCTGTCGCGTCCGGGCCGAGGGCGTCGAGACGCTGCGCGGCCAGCGGATGCTCACCCTTGCCGAACAGGGACTCCATCTGCTCGGCGGTCACCGGGTCGCCCTCGGCCAGTCCGTCGATGCCGACGAGGCCGGACCCGATCCAGACTCCCGGCGCCTCGCCCCGTTCGTCGTAGTAGTCGGCCAGGGGAGTGGTGGATGGAATGGTCAGGTCGTTCCTCGCGACGGAGTCGGTCAGGTAGGTGTAGGCGGACCCGGCCGTCAGCTTCTGCAGGCTCATCACGACGAATCACTCCCCTTCATCAGTACAGGCAGTTGGACGGACCTTCCGTGGCCACCGGCCGATGCACGCTGTCGTCCCCATAAGCCGCCAGCACGGGGCGGTTCGGACACGCAGCCGCCAGAAGTACGTCCTTCTACTCAGCCCTAGGCCAAAGAAGTCGCCGATCAGGACGCTGGACGCCGACTTCTTCGCATTCGTTCAGCAGGTGAGCGCAGTCGTCCAAATGGCTGACCGGAGCGTCCAATGCCTAGCCGCAGCGTCCTCCCCCTCGCTGGAGAGCCTCCTCGAGATGTTCTGGATCACCACCTGAGGGGGGAGGGGCGCTCGGGTGGGACCGTCCTGGCGGCAACCATTCGGGACGTCGACAGGGCGGCGCTAGTGTGCGCAAACGTGGGCAGATTCATGCGCCGATACGCAGACCTCCGCCATTCCTTGGTGCAGTAGGTGTGTCTCCTGGGAGGAGTTGGTCGGGGTTCGTGGCCTTGGGACCGCCTCGGGAGCGTGGGCCTCGCAGGACCTGGGTGGTGGAAGGGGACGGGAAGGAACGGGCGGCCGTGGGGAGTCGGTAGAGGGCGACATCGGTGGACGTTTGCGTGCTCTTGGCCGGGCCTGATCTGACCAACCCTCCGACAGCGACGCGTCGCTTGGGGTGCGGCGCACACACGAACCTCGTGCGGATCCGCACGTCGCTACGTCAGCCGACTGCGCGATCACGGACGAGCTTTGGCCTGTGTTCGATCACAGCGACGGCCTGCTAGGCAGGTCCGGACAACTGCCAAGGATGATGGATTCCGATAGCGTCAAACCATGGACTGGGGCTGGATCACCGCGTTCGTGGGCGTGATCGGCGCGGTCCTGGGCTCACTGGTGACCGGGCTCTTGAACCATTGGAATACGACTCGACAACTCGAAACCCAGGAGCGCATCGCGGCTGCAGCGAGGGCAGACGACCGCGTGAAGCTCCTCTTGACCGAGCGCAGGGCGCTCTATGGCGAGGTGTTGGACCAGGCGAGAGCGCTGATTCGGATCGCCACCCCGTGGGCCTCATGGCGAGAGACCCTGAGCGTGGACACCAACGAGGCTTGGATGAACTGGGTCGCATTCAACGAAGCGGGCGAACCGAAGGAAGCCTGGGATGAAGACACGCTGATCTACGACCGCATGATGACACTGGGCGCCCGGGCCGACGAGGCACGTCGGTCATTGTCGATGGCTTCGAGCGGACTGGAGTTGGTCGCTCCGCCTGAGGTTGCGGAAGCAGCGCGTCACCTCATGGGCCGGGTTGATGAGATGCCCACGGCCGATGCCGCCCGCGCCGAACTGAAGCGGCTCGACGCAGCCTTCACCGACTTCGTGCGCGCATGCCGCAGGGACCTCGGCGCAGACCCAGATGACCCGAGCAAGGCGCTACAGACTGTTTGACCAGCACCAACTCGGTTCAACCGATCGTCGAAGACCCGCCTGAAGAGTGCAGCAGGTGAACGCAGAGCCCCTCGATTCGCCTTTGGCCGGTCACACAGCAGGGGCCAGCTGAACACCCCCATGCAGTGCTGCGTATCCGGCATAATCCCTGTTCGAAACGGACCGAGTCGGCCTCCGGGCTCTGGTTTCGGACGCAGCTACGAATGTTGTATCGCGCGACTACGTTCCTCCTGACCTTGCTGGTACCGATGCAGTACGCGGTGCTCGCCGGCGTGG
>DAIQNZ010000018.1:0-10057 GCA_036788135.1 Propionicimonas sp. | reverse complement strand
CCGAGCCGTTGTCGCCGAAGATCGGCTTCGGCATGAAGGTCGCGGTCTTGCCGGCCTGCCAGGCGGTGTTCTTGACGACGTACTTGTACTTCATCAGGTTGTCGGCGGCAGCCAGCATGGTGTCGAACTTGGTCGCGATCTCGCTCTGACCGGCCGTGCCCACTTCGTGGTGCGCGCGCTCGATGGTCAGACCGACACCGATCAGGTTGCGCACCATGTCGTCGCGCAGGTCGGCGAAGTGGTCGACCGGGGGCACCGGGAAGTAGCCACCCTTGTACTTCACCTTGTAGCCGCGGTTGCCGCGACCGTCAGCGTCGGACTCGGCGCCGCTGTTCCACGCGCCGGCCTCGGAATCGATGTAGTAGAAGCTCGCGTTGGCCTTGGTCTCGAAGCGCGCGGAATCGAAGACGTAGAACTCGGCCTCGGGACCCATGTAGGCAGCGTCACCGATGCCGGTCGAGGCCAGGTAGTTCTCCGCCTTGCGGGCGATGTTGCGCGGGTCGCGGCTGTAGGGCTCCTTGGTGAGCGGGTCATGCACGAAGAAGTTCAGCGCGAGGGTCTTCGACTTCCGGAAGGGGTCGACGAAGGCGGTGGTGGGATCCGGCATGAGGGTCATATCGGACTCGTGGATCTTCTGGAAGCCGCGGATCGAGGAGCCGTCGAAGGACAGGCCGTTCTCGAAGACGTCGGCATCGAAGAAATCGGCCGGCACGGTGAAGTGCTGCATCACACCGGGAAGGTCGCAGAACCGGACGTCGACGGTCTCGACGCTCTCGTCCTTGATGTAGGCCAACAGGTCGTCGGCGCCTTGGAACATGGGTCCTCCAAAGTCAGTGGAACGAACGTTTGACACCGTACGGGATGAGCCGTAACCGGCTGGTTGCGTCCATGTTTCAGGCGCGTTACAGGCGAGGGCACATTGTGCAGCCACTTGCTGAACGGTCCAACCCAGCGGGCTGCGGTGAATGGACTTCGTTGTTTGGGTCGGCTGCGCTACCTTCGTGCCCATGCTCCGTTACATCGGTAAGCGTCTGCTCAACTACGTCGTCCTGCTGTACGTCGCGGTTTCGCTCACGTGGGTGCTCGCTGCGACCCAGCTCAATCCGCGTGGACTGTTTGCGCTTCGGCAACCGCCGGTTCCCGAGGCGACCATTGACGCTCAACTGTCGCTGTACAACCTCAATGACAAGGTGCCGCTCGCGCAGCGCTATTGGAACTGGTTGGTGGGTGTGCTCCACGGCAACTGGGGGTACTCACCCTTGGGTGTCAGTGTCAACGACGAGATCGGCGCCCGCATGTGGGTGAGCTTGCGCCTGCTGCTGATCGGCACGATCGTGGGCATCGTCGTCGGCGTGGCGGCCGGTGCCTGGACGGCCACCCGGCAGTACCGGGTCAGCGACCGCACCATCACCTTCTTGTCTTTGCTGATCATTTCGACTCCGGCCTTCGTGATCGGACATATCGCGCAGATCAGCGCCACCTGGTTCAACAACACCACCGGAACCCGCTTCTTCGAGTTCATCGGCGAGACCGGGGAGGTGGGCAACTATCCATTGGCCTGGCTGGTCGACCGGGCCCAGCATCTGCTGTTACCGACCATCGTGCTGATCGTCATCGGTGCGGCGTCGATGAGCCGGATTCAGCGCAACCTCATGCTCGACTCGTTGGGCGCCGACTACGTCCGTACGGCCCGAGCCAAGGGCCTGTCGCGTCGCAAGGCCGTGATGAAGCATGCCCTGCGGACCGCGCTCATCCCGACCGGCACCTATGTGGCTTTCAGTGTGGCCACGATGTTCGTGGGGGCGACCTATACCGAGCGCATCTTCAACTTCCCCGGCATCGGGCAGTACAGCATCGACACCATCACCTACCGCGACGTCAACGGCGTCGTCGCGGTGACCGCCTTCGCTGGGGTGTGCGTGCTGGTGGGCGCCGTGCTCTCCGACATTTTGGTGGCGATCCTTGATCCGCGAGTGAGGCTGCAATGAGTGCCGCGACAGACCCTGTGGTGACCGAGGAGACCTCGGCCAAGGCCGCGCGGCGCCTCAGCCGTGGTCGGCTCACCTTCCGCCGTTTCCTGCGCAACAAGACCGCCGTCTTCGGCGCCATCGGAATCCTGTTCCTGGTGTTCCTGGCTGTGGTTGGTCCGCACCTTCTGTATTGGAAGTTCGACGACATCGATACCAATGCCTTCCTCAGCGCGCCGGACTCCGCCCACCTGCTTGGTACCACCCAGGCCGGCCGTGATGTGCTGGCGCTCACCGCCAGGGGTCTGGGCAAGTCGCTGATGATCGGCTTCCTGGTCGCAATCATGTCGACCTCGATCTCCGCGCTGGTGGGGGCTTCGGCGGCCTATCTCGGCGGCTGGTATGAGCGATCGATGTTGTGGATCATCGACTTGCTGCTGGTCGTGCCCAGCTTCTTCTTGATCGCCATCGCCTCGCGCAGCAACCCTGACGGTGAGTCCTCGTGGCTGCTCCTGGTTGTGCTGCTGGCTGCTTTCGCCTGGCCGCTGTCGGCTCGAGTGGTGCGCTCGATGACCTTGTCGATCAGAGAACGCGAGTACGTGCTGGCAGCCCGTTTCATGGGCCTGAGCGCGCCGCGGATCATCTTGCGGCACATCCTGCCGAATGCGTCGTCGCTGCTGATCATCGACGCAACGCTCGGGGTCGGCTACGCCATTCTCTCTGAGACCGGACTGAGCTATTTCGGCTTCGGCGTCCACGCCCCCGATACCTCCCTGGGCACGCTGATCGGCGAGGGTTCGCGGATGGCCACCACCTACCCGTGGATCTTCCTCGGTCCCGCTATCGTTCTGGTCTTTTTGGTGCTCTGCGTCAACGCTGTCGGCGATGGCCTGCGCGACGCCCTCGACCCCAACTCGTCTTCCGGAGGGCAGGCATGACGATCGAAAACCAGGTCAAGCAGAGGCAGACTCGGGCCGGGGACACCGTCCTGAGCGTCTCGGATCTGCATGTGACCTTTCCAAGCGAGGCCGGCTTGGTGCGCGCTGTCCGTGGACTCAGCTTCGATCTGGCTGCGGGGGAGACGCTGGGCATCGTCGGCGAGTCGGGCTCGGGCAAGTCGGTGACATCGCTGGCAGTGATGGGGCTGCACCCACCGACCACGCGAATCTCCGGGTCCATCAAGCTGCACGGGCGCGAACTGCTCGGCACCAGCGACGAGGAACTGTCGAAGATCCGCGGACGAGATCTGGCGATGGTCTTCCAGGACCCGCTGTCCGCGCTGACCCCGGTCTACACCGTCGGCGATCAGATCGCCGAGGCGATCCAGGCGCATTACGACGTCAGCAAGAGCAAGGCGATGGCCCGCGCAGTCGAGCTGCTCGATCTGGTCGGGATTCCCGATCCGAAGACCCGGGTCAAGTCGTTCCCGTTCGAGTTCTCCGGCGGCATGCGTCAGCGGGTGATGATCGCCATGGCGATCGCGAACGACCCGGACGTGATCATTGCCGATGAGCCCACCACGGCACTGGACGTGACGATTCAGGCGCAGGTGCTCGAGGTGCTGAAGACCGCGCAGCGTGAGACGGGTGCGGCGATCATCATGATCACCCACGACCTGGGGGTCGTGGCGAACATGTCGGATCGGGTCATCGTGATGTACGCCGGACGTCCGGTGGAGACCGGTGTGGTCGACGACATCTTCTATCGTCCGCGGATGCCCTACACCATCGGGCTGCTGGGCACGGTGCCGCGCCTGGACCAGTCCGGGAACGGTGCCCTTCCCGTTCTGGAGGGCAACCCGCCCTCTGTCGTGGAGTTGCCGCCGGGTTGCCCGTTCCGTCCGCGGTGCCCGATGGCCGTGGAGGAGTGCGGACTGGTCGAGCCCGACCTTCTGCCCGCCGACGGACCCGGCCACGCGGCCGCCTGCCTGCGCCTGGACGAGGTGATCGAGAAGAATCTCGATCACTCCGAGCTCTACCCGGCTCCGGTGATGGCCGCCAGTTCGCTGGCCGAAGTTCCTCGGGAAGAGCGTCCGAGTGTGCTGAAGCTGACCGGGCTCAAGCGACATTTCCCGCTGATGAAGGGCGCGATCTACCGCCGCCGCATCGGCACGGTCTATGCGGTGGACGGCATCGACCTCGATCTGCGTGAAGGCGAAACCCTCGGGTTGGTCGGCGAGTCGGGCTGCGGCAAGTCGACCACGTTGTTGGAGATCCTGAATCTCGGCAAGCCCACGGCGGGCACGATCGAGGTCCTCGGCCGTGACACCTCGACGCTGCGACGTGGCGAGCGCAAGAAGCTCCGCGCGGACTTGCAGGTGGTGTTCCAGGATCCGATGGCTTCGCTGGATCCGCGGCTGCCGATCTTCGATGTGGTGGCCGAGCCCATGGGCGTCCACGGCTACCGCAAGGACGAAATCGAGTCCCGAGTCGCCGATCTGCTGAAGCTCGTGGGCCTGGAGCCGAGTCACGCCGATCGTTATCCTCAGCACTTCTCCGGTGGCCAGCGTCAGCGCATCGGCATCGCCCGCGCGTTGTCGTTGGAGCCGAAGGTGGTGGTGCTGGACGAGCCCGTCTCGGCGCTGGACGTCTCCATCCAGGCTGGTGTGATCAACCTGCTTGATGACCTCCAGAGCAAGCTCGGGCTGAGCTATCTGTTCGTCGCTCACGACTTGGCCGTCATCCGGCATATCGCCGATCGGGTCGCGGTGATGTACCTGGGAAAGATCGTCGAGATCGGCGACGTCGATCAGGTCTACAACGACCCGGCGCACCCGTACACCCAGGCGCTGCTGTCCGCTGCTCCGATTCCGGATCCCAATCTCGAGCGCTCACGCCAGCGGATCGTCCTCTCCGGCGACCTTCCGGGACCGGCGGACCCGCCGTCTGGCTGCAAGTTCCGTACCCGGTGCTTCCGCTACAACCTGCTCGATTCCGAGCAGCAGGCGCGCTGTCGGGATGTCGTCCCGGAGTTGTATCAGCGGGCGGGCGACCATGGGGCTGCGTGCCATTTCGCCGGACCGGTACGTCCGGAGGAGCTGACGAACGCGTGAGCTTCGTTAACAGGTCGTAACCACCTTTGGCTCTGCTGTGGGGCAGGGTTGCCAGTAGCCTGTTGCCATCGTGGGCGCCGACGGCCCCCTGGCGTTGGCCGCGAGACATGAACATGGAGGAATAGTGAAGGCTTCACGAATCATCATTCCCGCGTTGGCGGTGGGCCTGGCTGTGGCCCTTTCCGCCTGCGGCGGGCCGTCCAACACGCCGGGCGGCGGTGGCGGGTCGACCGCGGCGGCGGCCAGCGGCTGGGACATCAATGAAACCCCGCACGATCAGCTCACCGGTGGTGAGTTCGTTGGCGTTAGCGGCACGAAGATCTCGACGTGGAACACCTTCTCGGTCGCGGGCAACAACCAGGAGATCACCTTCCTGGAGGCGCCGATCAACCCGACGTACTACGACTACAACGGCAAGGGTGACGCCATCCTGAACCCCGACTACCTCACCTCCGCCAAGGAGGAGGTCGTCGACGGGCACATGGTGATCACCATGGAGCTGAACCCGAAGGCCGTCTGGAATGACGGCAAGGTCATTGGTGCCGACGACTGGATCTCCACCTGGAAGGCGATGAACGGTAGCAACCCCAAGTTCACCCCGGCTTCGACCGACGGCTGGAACCAGATCACTGACATCAAGGCCGGCGCGAGCCAGCAAGAAGTGATCATGACCTTCAAGACGACCTACCCGGACTGGACGTCCATCGTGGGCACCGGTCCGCTGCGCGCTGAGGGTGCGGCAACGCCGGACGCGTTCAACAAGGGGTGGAACGACTACCACGACTCGTACTTCACCGGTCCGTTCAAGGTGCAGAGCTGGGACAAGACCAGCGGCACCGTGGTGATGGTTCCCAATGACAAGTGGTGGGGCGTCAAGCCGCTGCTGACCAAGATCACCTGGAAGATCATGAACTCCGACGCGATCGCGGCAGCCTTCGCCAACCAGGAGATCGACTACTACGACATCGGCGCCGATCCGGACGGCTACGCTCAGGCGAAGTCCGCTCCGAACTCGGTGGTCCGGGTTGCGGCTGGTCCGAACTTCCGTCAGTTCACCTTCAACACCAAGTCGCCGAACCTGTCCGACGTCAAGGTCCGCCAGGCCGTCGTGATGGGCCTGGACCGCTCGGTGATCGCTCAGTCCGACCTTGCTGGTCTGCCGGGCGCCAAGACTCCGCTGAACAACAACCTGTTCGTCACCGACCAGACCGGCTTCGTCGATCAGGCTGCGGCGACGGGTATCGACTTCAACGTCGACAAGGCCAAGGCGCTGCTGGATGAGGCCGGCTGGACGATGGATGCCGCCAGCGGTTACCGCCAGAAGGACGGCAAGGAACTCGACCTGACCTTCGTGACTCTCGCCGGAGTGGCAGCGTCGGAGAACGAGGGTCTGCAGACCCAGAAGATGCTGAAGAACATCGGCATTAACGTCAAGATCAAGGCCGTCGACCCGACCACGCAGTTCGAGCCGACGCTGATCAACCACGATTTCGATCTGGTGGCGTTCTCCTGGATCGGCACGCCGTACCCGCTGGCCAACATCGGCCAGATCTACGGTGGTTCGGTCGTGGACGGCAAGTTCAAGCCGAGTGACTCCAACTTCCCCCAGTTCGAGAATCCCAAGGTGCTGGAGCTGTTGCCGAAGATCGACACCGAGATGGACGCGGCCAAGCGTCTGAGCATGGGTAACGAGGCGGCACAGTCGATCTGGGAGTCCGTGGTCACCCTGCCGCTGTACCAGCGTCCGATGCTGATCGGTGTGCGGGCCAAGCTCGCCAACATCGGTGCCCTGGGCATGGCCCGGGTTCCGAAGTGGGAGAACGTCGGCTACACCAAGTGATCTGACCAGATCTCCGAAGAGCGCCGGGAGGCGGGCTCAGGCCCGTTTCCCGGCGCTTTGTCGTTTCGTCAGCCAGGCACATCAGAGATCGCGCCGCCTGGGTGCCTGTCTGGCATGCCGCGCTGGCTCGCCGGATCCCACGATCGAGAACGGGCTGCGCCGTCCGCTGGTTTCCAGGGGGGCAAAACGCTTCGCGCGGGCGCCAGCGACGGCGGCAAGTGTGAGTTTCGTGCGGAGCAGGCGCTGTTCAACGACGGGAATCTGCGCCCACTGAGAGGCATGGTGGCCAGGACCGGGATCGAACCGGTGACCTTTCACTTTTCAGGCGAACGCTACTACCATCTGAGCTACCTGGCCGAGAGAAGCAGTGCTGCTTCCAGCGACCCCGACGGGACTCGAACCCGCGACCTCCGCCGTGACAGGGCGGCGCGCTAACCAACTGCGCTACGGGGCCTTGTTTCAGGCCTCACTGACCGTTTCCAGCCAGCCCGGAAACTATAACGTAAGCCTCGCCAGGGCAAAAATCGGCGCCAGCTTTGGCCTCAGGCGGGCGTGTCGCCGGCGGGTTTCGCTGCCCGATGGCCGGTGTTCAGGCTGGGGTCGGGCCGTCAGCGGAGGCTTCGCCGAGAAGTGCGATCGCCGTGCCAGCGCGGTATCCCTGCCGCGACCGGTTCGTCTTCGTAGCATGGGGGCATGCCGAACCGCATCTTGATCCTGGCCGCCGGTGTCGGCTCGGGCCACAACAGCGCAGCCCGAGCCATCGAGGAGGCCGTGCGGCGCTCTCAGCCGCAGGCAGAGGTCTTTCGCCTCGATGTGCTCGACACCACCAATGAGGTGTTCAACCGCCTGTATGACGACGCGTACTTCACGCTGGTCTCCGAAGTGCCGTGGCTGGTCAGCTGGGGGTACGACAGTCAGGACCCGCCGTTCAAGATCGCGCCGGTGATGAAGTGGTGGGAGCAGGCCAACACCACGTCGATGGTGCGGGGGATCCGGGACTATCAGCCCGATCTGGTGATCTGCACGCACTTCATGCCGGCTCGGATGGTTTCGCTGATGATCGCCAGGCAACAGCTCGACACCGAACTCGTCGTGGTCACCACCGATTTCGACTTCCAGGGGTTGTGGCTCACCGCACCGGTCTCGCACCTGTATGTGGCTCGGGAGGAGACCCGGCAGTATCTGTTGAGTATCGGACTGCCGGCCGAACGGGTCACCACCTCCGGCATCCCGGTCCGCTCGGAGTTCTCCGATCCGTTCGATGCGGCGGCGATTCGTGCCCAGCACGGGCTGAACGAGGACGATCCGGTCGTCCTGATCTCCGCCGGCGCAGCCGGCGGCCCGAAGACGCTGCAAGTGGTGCAGCAGTGCCTCGCCATCGAACAGCCGTTTCAGGCAGTGGTCGTGTGTGGGCGGAATGAGGAGCTCAAGACGCAGATCGAGGCGCTCGTCGCCGGCCGTGCGAACTTCCACGTGGTGGGTTTCACCGACCAGATGCCGGAGCTGATGCGGATCTCGGCGCTGTTCGTCGGCAAGCCGGGTGGGTTGTCCAGTTCGGAGTGCATGGCGGCCGGGCTTCCGATGGTGATCATCGACCCGATCCCGGGACAGGAGGTGCGCAACGCCGACTTCCTCTTGGAGGAGGGCGCTGCGGTGCGCTGCAACTATGCGACCACCATCGGGTACAAGGTGGGCGCCTTGCTCGCCGATCCGACCCGCTTGGAGGCGATGGCTGCCAATGCGCGCCGTGTCGGGCATCCTGATGCCGCTCAGGTGGTCGCTGATACCGCCAGCGCGCTCACCGGGCGGCCACTGTGGATCAGTCGCGAGGCTCAGCGCGGCATCCAACGGCTCTCGACGGAGGGTGGAGGCGTGGCCCTCCCCGACGAGCGCTTGCGGACGCTGATCGATCTGCAGACCGGCGAGGCGCTCGCGTTGGTGATGGAGTCCGAGCTCAGCGCGCTCGGGGGGATGCCATGGAGCAACGAGGTGGAGCTTTCGCGTCCACGGCTGCGCGCCCTGCGTTGGCAGCCGGATTACTACACCCTGGCGACGGCGGCTATGTGGCTGCTGGGGGACGCGGAGAGCGTGGCCGTCGGCGTACGTTGAGTAGCCGCGGTCGACGTCCAAACCAAGACCCCCCGCCGACGCTCGCCGACGGGGGGTCTTGCCTGGCATCCCCAACGGGATTCGAACCCGCGCTGCTGCCTTGAAAGGGCAGTGTCCTAGGCCGCTAGACGATGGGGACCTGAGGCGCAACTATACGGGGCTGGTAGGGGCGGCCCCAAACCGGGCGCTCTGCGGCGCTGCCGGCCCGTGGCGGGGCGCCGGGTCCCCGTGGGAGAGGTCGGCGCTGGTCGGCCCGCAGACGGGCCGCAGGCCGCCCTGGGGTGGGTAGCTGCACCATCTGTGGCTGGGTGGCGGGGCGTGACACAGTAGGCGCATGAACGCAGGGATACCGCTCGCCGCAACCGATTTCTTCGCCGAGCTTGAAGGCAACAACGAGCGTGACTGGTGGATGACGCACAAGAAGCAGTGGGAACAGCAGGTCCGTGATCCACTGCAGCGCCTCGTGGACGATCTCGCCGCCGAGTTCGGCCCGGCCAAGCTGTTCCGTCCGTACCGAGACGTGCGCTTCTCGCTCGACAAGTCCCCGTACAAGACGCACCAGGGCGCGGTCGTCGCGACGGCGCCCGGGGTGGGGTACTACGTGCAGATCAGCGCTTCGGGGCTGCTGACCGGCTCGGGCTGGTACCAGCCGAGTCCGGAACAGGTGGCCGCCTACCGTGGAGCGGTGCTGAGCGAGCGCAGCGGTGCCTCGCTGGCGCGGATCGTGGCGGCCGTCGAGGGCGCCGGTTTCGAGGTGGACGGTGACCTGTTGAAGACGGCCCCGCGGGGAATCGACCCTGGCCACCCGCGAATCGCGCTGCTGCGGCATCGCAGCCTGCTGGTCTCGCGTGACCATGGAGCGCCCGACTGGTTGGAGACCGATGCCGCGTTGGATCAGGTGCGTGAGGACTGGCGGGCGAACCGTCCGCTGATGGACTGGTTGGCCGAACACCTGTAGGTCGCCCAAAAAGCAACGGCCCGTCGAGTCCGACGGGCCGAGTGGGGTGAGTAACGGGACTCGAACCAGTTACTCGGCAAAATGCCGAGTAACGGAATGCTTCCTAGCCATCAGCGTAATGACTAGGTGAT
>DAIQNZ010000017.1:0-15233 GCA_036788135.1 Propionicimonas sp. | reverse complement strand
CTTCCCGGCCATGCTGCTGGCCGGCCTCGACGGCATCCAGAACAAGATCGAGCCGGTTGCTCCGGTCGACAAGGACCTCTACGAGCTGCCGCCCGAGGAGCACGCCCTGGTGCCGACGGTTCCCGACTCGCTGGGCGCCGTGCTGGACGCGCTGGAAGCCGACCACGACTTCCTGCTCGCCGGCGACGTGTTCACCTCCGACCTGATCGAGACCTGGATCGAGATGAAGCGCGCCGACATCGACGCGATCCGTCTGCGTCCGCACCCGCACGAGTTCGAGATGTACTTCGACATGTGATCTGAGCGATCAGCTCTGCTCGTCACAGGTGGCCTCGGGGATTCCCCGAGGCCACCTGTGCGTTGTCTGTCGCGCAGGCTTCTATGAGGCGAACTTCACCTTGGCATTGATCTGCGGCAGCTCCACGAAGGTGCGCCCGGGAGCGATCTTCAGCGGGCTGCCGTCAGCCAGGGTGAACTGGAACGGCTCGTTCACCGCGCCCTTAGTCCAGGTGCCGCTGACATAGCTGCCCTTGTGGGCGTAGTAGAAGGTTCCGGTACCGTTGATGATGCTGACGACCGGGTCCGGCGCCCCGCCGCCATGGAAGATCTTGTCCATCTTCCACTTCGCTCGCACGACCAGGACGTTGTCGGTCACCACGCGCTTTCCGTCCAGCAGAACATGCGGTCCCCACGGCTCGTTGCGCAGGTACTGAGCCTTCTTGGCATCGTAGTGATAGCTGGTGTTCCAGCTGTCCCCCGGCCCCCAGGGAACCGAAATGGTGCGAGCCGCACGTGTGGATGCCTCGGTCGACGGCTGCTCGTCTCCGACCGCGAAGGGCAAGTACGGCGCGGCCGGAGCCACGGTGTTGCGTACCGCCAGCTTGCGCAGTTCGGCCGGACGGGAGAACACCGAGTGCACCCGGAAGCGATGCGGCATCGTGTAGTACGCCTTGGTGCCATGGACCCCGGCCTTGAAGGAGTACAGGTTCTCGATGTAGCGGCTGAACGACTTGACGTAGTTCATCACCCACAAGGCGGCCGCGGTGTTGCCGAACACCGGCTTGAGCGGACTCAGCAGCGGAACATCCACCGGTCGGATCGACCGTACCGGACCCACTAGGGCCGGCAGCTGGCTGTGGAAGACCGCGCACAGGCGGATGTAACTGATCCCATTCGGCTCGGCGAAGACGATGTCGGCCGCGTTCAGGCCCGACTGCGGATGGGCCGACTGGACGTCGGAGACCTTGATCGCCACCGCAGCGAGCTGCGCGGCGGCTGGATCAGCGACGAGTTCTCCGGTCAGCGGCCAGCGCTGCCGATCATCGACGGTAGGGGTCGGGGACAGTGAACCCGACGGGCCCACCTGTGGCGTGGGCGCGCCATCATTGGGCAGGCTCACTGCGCATCCGGCGAGGGCGGCTCCGGCAGCGCCGGCCATCGTGACCAGAGCGGCCCGGCGGGTGACCGCAGACATGGCATCCTCCGTTCGGGCGACGCCGATCCCCCGACATCGCTACGGCGACCAGGCTAGAGCGGAGTGCGCCTCAGAATGCGGCTTTTGCCGTTGTGACGCGCCAAAACAGCCTTCGCGGCCCGGACGGATGCCGGATCAGCTTCTCGTCAGGCCAGGGCTACCGCGAACCACACACCGGCAACCACCATGGCGAGGAGCAGCCCGTAGAAGACCGCCACCAGCGCGACCCCCTGGCGACGCTGCCGAACCAGCCCGATACTGCCGGCCGTGAACTGATGCAGCGGTGCGGCGTAGAAGACCTCGACCTCGCCCCCTTCGGGCACCACGACGTCGATTGCGGCCTGGCCGTAGCGCCGCATCCACTGCGCGTAGAGCTCGATGTGGTGCGGACCTGCGGGTACCTGAAACGGGTTAGCACCGTACCTGGCAGCGATCATTCGGCCGTCGATCAGCAGCCGCGGGGCGATCGGCGAACCCGTGAGCATGCTGCCTTGGATCCTCACCCGAACAAGACCATGCCCCGGCAACAGACCGGGAGTCGAAGGAGGCGCCGGCGGCGGGGCGGCCAGGGGAGGCGGCACGTGAGTGATCGACGACTGCTCGTGAGGGTGGGAGTTCACCCTCGCCAAGGTAGTGAGGTTCCTGGCCGCTGCCCACCTGCGCCCAGCGGTTGTCTCAGCACCGCGATCCGGCGGGGTCACAACCCTTCCACAGCGGCGATCCAGGCCAAGCACGGACACCGACGCTGAAGTGGACAGCGTCAACCGATCACGAACGGGAGGCCATTGAAACCACCATCGCACGATCCCTCTCATGGCTGCGGCCCCGTCGTCCTGAACCGACGGGGCCGCTCCCTTCCGGTCGCACGCATCGTGGGTGTTACGGCAAGCTGGGAGCGTGGAGGTACTGCTACTGGGCACGGGGGCCGCCGATGGCATTCCCAATCCATTCTGTGACTGCGCCACCTGCAGCGATTACCGCAGGCGCGGCGAGTTGCGCACGCCGACGTCGATCCTGATCGATGGCCGCCTGCTGATCGATCCCGGCCCAGAGTCGCCGCGGCAGGTAAGCCGGCTCGGTCGCGATCTCCTCCGATGCCGCGCGATTCTGGCCGGCCACGCTCACAGCGACCACCTCGACCCGTCCGTGCTGATGCATCGCTCCTGGGTGACCGACGCCGCACTCGAGGTGCTCGGGCCGGCCCCGGTGATCGCCGCTTCACGGCAATGGCTCGCACCCGGGCAGGAGGTGGTGCGGTTCACCACCATGACCGCCGGCGACAGCGTGAAGGTCGCCGGCTATCGCATCGAGGCGCTGTCGGCGAACCACGACGCCTACGGCGAAGCGCTGTGCTACCGGATTGACGATGGCGCGGCCAGCCTGCTCTATCTCACCGACACCGGACCGCTGCCGGAGTCGACTCTCGCTGCGGTCGCCGGACGGCGCGTCGGTCTCGTGCTGCTGGAGGAGACCTTCGGCCATGTCACCAAGTCCGGCCGCCATCACGACCTGCCGGCGTTTGCCGCAACGGTGGACGCGCTGCGAGCCAACGGTGCCATCGACGACGACACCCGGATCGTCCCGATTCATCTGGGGCACGACAATCCCCCACTGGCGGTGCTCAGAGAGGAAATGGCCGCGCTGGGTGCGGACGTGCTCGCCGACGGCGACGTGATCACGCTCGGCTGAGCGCGCCACACCCCGGTGCCGCGGTGCCTACAGCGGCAGCAAGCGGAAGATCGGATCCGGAATGTGCTTCAGCACCCACATCACCAGTTGGAACTGCGCTGGTACCCAGATCACCTTCTGGCCCTTGCGCACGGCATCGACCACCTGGGTGGCCAGCTGCTCCTTGTCGACCGTCAAGGGAGCTTCCTTCACGTGCGCCGACATCCGAGTCCGCACTTGGCCGGGACGCACCACCAGCACCCGGGGACCGAACGGCGCCAGCGCCTCTCCCAGGAGCCGGTAGAAGCCGTCCAGGCCGGCCTTGGTCGATCCGTAGACGAAGTTCGAACGGCGGACCTTCTCGCCGGCCACCGAGCTCATCGCAATGATCTGTCCGTAGCCCTGAGCCTTCATCTTCTGGCCCAACAGGACACCAACACTGACCGCCCCGGTGTAGTTCACGTTGGCGGCCAGCACGGCCTTGGCCTGGTCCTGCCACAGCTGCTCAGCATCACCCAGCACGCCGAAGGCGACGATGGCCACGTCCACGTCCGCGATGGACCATGCCTGGTCGATCACCGCGGGATGGGTGTCGAAGGCGGTCGCGTCGAACTCCAGCTGCTGCACTTCCTGCGCGCCGCAAGCCTTCAGCACCGTGGCCGCATCGTCGGCAGCTTCGTCGCCAGGCTGAATCCCGAGGATCACTCGCACCGGCTGCTTGGCGAGGTACTCCTTGACGATGGCCAGCCCGATCTCGGACGTGCCACCCAACAGCAAGATCGTCTGCGGGTTGCCGGTCGCGTCGATCACTTGATTTCTCCTTGTTTCAGACGAGTTCGAGGCGACGAGCCAGATCGGAGACGAACACACCGTCCGGGTCGACGCGGCGGCGGGTCGCCAGCCAGGAGTCGATCTCGGGGTACATGGCGTGGAAGGTCTCCGCGGTCACGCGCGAATCCTTGGCGGTGTACAAACGGCCACCGAACTGCAGAATGCGGGCGTCGAGTCCTCGCAGGAACTCGTGAAGCCCGGCCTTGATGGGAAAGTCGACGCAGACATTCCAACCGGCCATCGGATAGCTCAGCGGAGCACGGTTGCCGTCGCCGAAGAGCTTGAACACGTTCAGGAACGAGTAGTGCCCGGACGCCTGGATGTCGGCGATCAGCTGCTTGAACTCGGCCACGGCGCTGGGCGGCACCACGAACTGGTACTGCAGGAAGCCGTGGGAGCCGTAGGCCCGGTTCCATTCACCGAACATGTCCAGCGGATGGTAGAAGCCGGTCAGCGACTGTATGTGGTTGCGGTAGTTGCCGCTCTTGGCGTACCAGACGTTGCCCAGCGCGGTGAAGGTGAACTTGTTGGCCAGGCCGTTCGGGAACACGTCGGGCAGGTCGAAGAAGGGCTTGGCGTTGAAGGCCAGCGGGTCGGCAGCGAGTTTGGGGGCGTACTCGTAGAGCTGATCGAGAGTAGCCAGGGAGCCGCGCGACAACGCGGCCCGTCCGAGCTTGGGTGCCGGGCTGATCGCGTCGAACCAAGCGCTGGAGTAGGTGTAGTTGGCCTCGCTGCCGTCGGAATGCACCGCGATGGTCTCGTCGAGGCTATGAGTGACCACACCGTCGGCCAGGAAGTAGGCCGTCTCGGTGCGTGTCATCGTCAAAACGACCCGCAGGATGATTCCGGTCAGGCCGACCCCACCGACGGTGGCCCAGAAGATGCTCGCATCGGGGTCGTCGGAGGAACCGTCGGGGGTCAAGGTGAGCACGCGTCCATCCGCGATGAGCAACTGCATCGATGCGACGTGATCGCCGAAGGAACCCGCACTGTGATGATTCTTGCCGTGGACGTCGTTGCCGATGGCACCGCCGATGGTCACCTGGCGGGTTCCCGGGAGCACCGGAACCCACAGTCCATAGGGCAGTGCCGCGCGCATAAGCACATCCAGCGTAACCCCGGCGTCCACGTCCACGGTCGCGGCGTCCGGATCGATGGAGTGGATGCGGTTCAGGGCGGTCATGTCGACCACCAGGCCGCCGGCGTTCTGAGCGACGTCGCCATAGGAACGCCCCAGGCCACGGGCAACGATGCCGCGGCGCAGGTGCGAGGGAGACTCGGCATTCGCCGTTGCCACAGCGGAAACCGCTGCGGAGATGAGCTCGACATCACCAGTGGCGAGCACGTGGGCAGATGTGGCCGCCGTCCGACCCCAGCCCGTCAGGCTCTGTGTCGTCGTCGGCAAGTCGTCAAAATCTGAAGCTGACATCAGTAATCAGCCTACCGTGACCGCTCGGCGACCCATGGCACAGCGTGCCTCGCCATAGCATGGACGAATGAGCAATCTGCCCGTGGAGTTCGGCGCATTTCGTGCGGCCCTGTTCGATCTCGATGGCGTCTTGACCCCAACCGCCGTGGTGCATCGACGCGCATGGTCGAGAATGTTCAACGACTTCCTGGCCGCCCGAGGCGCGGCGCCCTATACCGACGACGACTACTACGCCTATGTCGACGGGAAACCTCGCTACGACGGCGTTCGCGACTTCCTGGCTTCACGCGGCATCGATCTGCCCGCAGGTGCGCCGTCCGACCACCCTGATCAGCAGACCGTCTGCGGATTGGGTAACCGCAAGAACCTGATGTTCACCGCCGTCCTGGAGGAGGAAGGTGTCGCACCCTACCCCGGCTCGGTGCGACTCCTGGATTATCTGGGCACCCTCGACATTCAGCTGGCCGTCGTGTCGAGTTCGGCCAACGCTGAGGCGGTGCTCCGCGCTGCCGGACTGCGGGATCGCTTCGAGGTACTGGTCGACGGGCGCGTCGCTGTCGAGGCCGGGCTGCCCGGAAAGCCGGCCCCCGACACTTACGTCCATGCGGCCGCCTTGTTGGGCGTCGCCGTCGAGGCGGCCGTCGTCTTCGAGGACGCGGTCAGCGGTGTCGCTGCCGGCCGCGATGGTGGTTTCGGACTGGTGGTCGGTGTCGACCGCGGTGCGGGCGTCGAGTTGCTGCGATCCTCCGGTGCCGACGTCGTCGTCTCTGATCTCGATGAACTGGTGCCATGAGGGCACCGCAATCCGACCCCGTCGACCGGACGCGCTTCCCGGTCAAGGACTGGGGCATCGCGGAGACGCGCTTCGACACCGAGGGGCTGGGTGCCCGGGAGACCATCTTCGCGGTGGGTAACGGCTACCTCGGGCTGCGCGGCAACCTCGAAGAGGGCGATGGCGACGCCTACGCCCACGGCACCTTCGTCAACGGCTTTCATGAGACCTGGCGGATCAAGCACGCCGAGGAGGCCTTCGCCTTCGCCAAGACCGGCCAAACCATCGTCAATGTGCCCGACACCAAGACCATCGCGCTCAGCGTCGACGGCGACGTCCTGCGGCTGAGCGAGGCCGCGCTGGAGTCGTTCCAACGCAGTCTCGACTTCCGCGACGGCGTCCTGCGCCGCGACCTGGTCTGGGTGACTTCCAGCGGCAAGCGAGTATCGGTGCAATCGACCCGGATGGTCTCGTTCACCCGCCGCAATCTGGCCGTGATGACTTACAGCGTCACCCTGCTCGACGACGACGCCGATGTAGTGATCACCTCCGAGGTGCGCAACCGTCAGGACGAGCCACCAGATCCCGGCACCAACGTGGTCGGCTTCGACCCGCGCAAATCGGCCTCGTTCGAGAACCGGGTCCTGCTGTCCCAGTTGCAGTACGAGGAGCAGGGACGGATGTGCTTCGGCTATCGCACCGCGCATTCGGGCTTGTGCCTGGCCTTGTGCGTCGATCACGAGCTGTTCACCAGCAATCCGGTCTCGGTCGAATCCCGGATGAACGCCGATCTGGGGCGGCGGATCTACCGCGTCCATGCCGCTGCAGGGCAGCCGGTGGTGGTGGTGAAGTGGGCGGCATACACCGACGGCCCGCAGACCGCCGACATCGCCGATCTCGCCGCGTTGTGCCAGCTCACCCTCGACGACGCCCGCGTCGTCGGACGCGATGTGCTGCTCGAGGAGCAGCGCGACTGGCTGGCCGCCTACTGGGCCAACGCCGACGTGGAGATCGACGGCAACCCCGCCCTGCAACAGGCAGTGCGCTGGTGCCTGTTCGAGCTTGCCCAGGCGACCGGACGCGCCGAGGGGCGCGGCATCGGGGTCAAGGGCGTGACTGGGGCCGGCTACGAGGGCCACTACTTCTGGGACACCGAGGTCTATCTCGTCCCCTACCTGGCCCACACCAACCCGGCGCTCGCCCGCCGCACGCTGCGCTTCCGCATCGCGATGCTGGACGCGGCCCGCCGACGCGCCCTCGCACTCAGCCAGCGCGGCGCTCTGTTCCCCTGGCGCACGATCAACGGCGAGGAGGCCAGCGCGTACTACGCGGCCGGCACGGCGCAATACCACATCGATGCCGACATCGCCTTCGCCATGTGCAAGTACGCCGACCTGTGCGACGACCAGCACTTCCTGCTGACCGAGGCGCTGCCGGTGCTCGTCGAGACCGCACGACTGTGGTACGACATGGGCTTCTTCCGGGGTCCGGAGCGCAGCTTCCATATTCACTCGGTGACCGGCCCGGACGAGTACTCGGCTGTGGTGAACAACAACCTGTACACCAACTTGATGGCACGAATGAACCTGATGCGCGCCGCCCAGGCCGTGTTGACCCTCGCCGAGGTCGACCCGGGACGCCACCTCGAGGTAACCCATGAACTCGGTATCACCGAGTCGGAGGTGACCGGGTGGCAGGAGGCCGCCACCGCGATGACGATCCCCTACCACGAGGATTTCGGCGTCCATCCGCAGGACGAGGACTTCCTCAAACGCGAGGTCTGGGACCTGGCGAACACGCCTGCGCAGAAGCTCCCGCTGCTTCTGCACTATCACCCGCTGGTGATCTACCGCTTTCAGGTGCTGAAGCAGGCCGACGCGATCCTGGCGCTGTTCCTGGCCGGAGAGGACTTCACCCCCGAACAGAAGCGCGCCGACTACGAGTACTACGAGCCGATCACCACCGGTGACTCGACCCTGTCTGCTGTGGTGCAGTCGATCATCGCCGCCGAGGTGGGCTATCAGGATCGGGCCTTCGAGTCGTTCATGGAGGGCGCCTTCGTCGACCTGGCCGACCTTCACCACAACACCGGCGACGGCGTCCACATCGCCTCGGCCGGCGGGGTGTGGAATGCCCTGGTCTACGGCTTCGCCGGGCTGCGGGACTACGGCGGCGCCATCAGCTTCGACCCGCGGCTCCCCGAAGGCTGGTCGTCTTTGCGATTCGCCTTCAGCCTGCACGGTTCCCGGGTGCGTGCACACCTGAGCCCTGATCGCCTCACGTTGACGCTGGAGAGCGGGCCGGGTGGGGTGGTCAGCGTCCGCGGACAAGACATCGAGGTCACCGGCAGCGAGCCGATTCTCATCCCACTGTTCGGCCAGGGATTGCGGCTGCCGACGCTGACCGGTTTCGTCCCGCTGATCCATGGACGCCCCGCCACCCCGGACGAGGTCACGGTCGGCCTGCCGTCCGATCCGCTGGAGTGAGACCGGCTCAGTCGTTGGCCCAGAAGACGCGATCCATCACCTGACGAACCAGGCGGGCTCGTCGGCGTTGCTCCTCGACCATCAACGAGGATTCGCCCTTCGCGTAGCCGAGGATCTGGGCCACCGCCGACAGCTCGCGGGGGTCGGTCGGCAGGTTGTCGCCCGCCCGACCCCGCAACAGCATCACGGCATTGCGGATGCGGCTCGACAAGGTCCAGGCCTGGCCAAGAACGTCGGCGTCCTCGGCAGACAGCAGGTCGAATGCGGCCGCGGCCTCCAAGGCGAACAGCGTCGAGGTGCTGCGCAGGCCCCGCAGCTGGGCGCCGTGGCGCAACTGCACCAGTTGCACGATCCACTCCACATCGCTGAGTCCGCCGGGGCCGAGCTTGAGGTTCCGTGCAGGGTCGCCTCCGCGGGGCGCACGCTCGGCCTCCATCCGTCCCTTGAGCCGACGGATCTCATGAACCTGGGCCGTGCTCAAGCCACCGGCCGGGTAGCGGATCGCATCGATCACCGCGAGCACCTGCGCCGCAACACCCGGGTCGCCGGCGCCGGGAGCGGCGCGCAGCAAGGCCTGCGCCTCCCAGGTGGACGACCATCGCTCGTAGTAGGCCCGATAGGAGGTCACACTGCGCACGATCGCCCCCTGCTTGCCTTCCGGCCGCAGATCGACGTCGATCTCCAACGCTGGGTCCG
The DNA here is from genome assembly GCA_036788135.1 of Propionicimonas sp. Classification (GTDB taxonomy): domain Bacteria; phylum Actinomycetota; class Actinomycetes; order Propionibacteriales; family Propionibacteriaceae; genus Propionicimonas. The sequence goes on along the minus strand of DAIQNZ010000017.1, from coordinate 5,877 downwards.
CGCCGGGTTGCGCCAGCAGCGCCCGCAGGCGACTGATCGCCGTGGTGGCGTTCGCGGTGGCCTCTGCCCAGTCGTTGTCGGCCAGCACGAACATCGCATCGGCGTCGGAACCGTAGGACAACTCGGCGCCACCCCAGCGGCCCATGGCGATGACGGCCATCGGCGGCAACGCCAGCCCTCGCGATGCGACCTCCAGCGAGGCATCGATGGTTGCCGCGGTCACCGCGCTGAGCGCAGCGCCCAGATCGACCAGCTCGATCTGTCCGAGCAGGTCGGCCATCGCCAGTCGCAGCAGTTCATTACGCCGGGACGCACGGATCGTGGCCACAGCCTCATCGGGTGAATCGTGGCGACGAGCGGCCGTGCGCATCTCAGTCACGATCTCGTCGAAGGTCCGCGGCATCAACCCTTCGGCGTCGCCGAGCAGAGCCGCGTTCTGCGGCGAACGCAGCAGCAGCTCCACGGCATAGCGGGAGGACGAAAGAATGCGGGCCAAGTTCTCGGCCATCACGTCACCGTCACGCATGGTGCGCAGGTACCACGGGGTCGCCCCGAGCGCCTCTGACACCTGCCGGAAGGCGAGCAGGCCGTGGTCCGGGTTCGGACCCGCCGTCAGCCAGGTCAGCATGGCCGGCAGAATCTGCCGCTGGATCTCCGCCGACCGGCTCATCCCCGAACTCAGCGCCTCGATGTGACGCAGCGCAGCGGTCGGGTCGGCGTAACCGAGCGCACGCAGCCGCGTCTGGGCGGCCTCCGCGGTCAACCCCACCTCGGCGGACGGGATGCGCGCCACCGCGGCGAGCAGCGGCGAGTAGAACAGTCGCTGGTGCAGGCGCAGCACCCGCCGGGTGGTGGCCCGCCACAGATGCATCAGCTCCTCGGTCTCGGCCAGGCCGATGCTGCGTGCGAGCCAGCGCTGGTTGACCTCGTCGGCGGGCATCAAGTGCGTGCGCCGCAGCCGATAGAGCTGAATCCGGTGCTCCAGCAATCGCTGCAGTCGGTAGGCCGTGCCGAGGTCGAAGCCGTCCGCTCGTCCGACATAGCCATGGTCGACCAAGGCGTTCAGGGCCTCGAAGGTGCCGCGCAACCGCAGCCGCTCGTCGGCGCGGCCGTGCACCAGCTGCAGCAGCTGCACGCTGAACTCGACATCGCGCAATCCCCCGGCCCCGAGCTTGATCTCGTGGTTGGCGTCACGATGCGGCAGCAAGGCGATCACCCGTTGGCGCATGGCTTGGGTCTCGGCGACGAACTGGTCATTGTCGGCGACCCGCCAGACCATCGGCCACACCATGTCGACGAAGTCCTGGCCGAGGGCCAGGTCTCCGGCCATCGGGCGGGCTTTGAGCATCGCCTGGAACTCCCAGTTCTTCGCCCACCGCTCGTAGTAGGCCTGGTGCGAGGCCAGCGTCCGCACCAGGGCACCCGCCTTGCCCTCGGGACGCAGCGCCGCATCCAGCGGCCAGATCGTGCCGGCAGCGGTGTGCGCCGAGCAGATCCTGGTCAGAGCACTGGCCAGCTTGGTGCCCACCTGCACCGCCGCACCCGGATCACAGACAGGCTCGCCCTGGTCATCGAACCGCGGCTCGGCGACGAACAGGACGTCGACGTCGGAGACATAGTTCAGCTCACCGGCGCCGGTCTTGCCCAAGGCGACAACCGACAGCCGGGTCGAGGGCCACTCCGGAGTCTCACCGCGGGCCAGTGCCAGCGCAGTCTCGACCGTGGCATCGGCCAGATCGGCCAACTCTGCAGCGATATCGGGCAGCACGGCCAACAGATCGGCTGAGGTCAGGTCGCGGGCCGCAATACGCAACACCGCCCGGCGATAGGCACGGCGCAGATCGTCCGCGCGCTCGGGGTCGGCCACCGGGTACGCGGCGTCCGGCTCTGCACCGACAGCGGCGAGCAACTCGGCTCGCAGCGTCGCCAGCGGACGCCGATCGACCGATCCGGTCAGCACCGCCACGTCGTCCGGATGCGAAGCCAAATGCTGGTTCAGTGCGACGCTCGCCCCCAGGACCGCGGCGAGCCGCTGCACCACCACCTCATCGTCATCGAGCAGTTCGAAGATGCCGGGACGGGCATGCACCAGATTGTTCATGCCGTCCAGGGCGAGATCGGGATCGGCAGCGCACTGCAGCTCGGCCAGCGCTGCATCGATCTGCTCCGGGGTGCCGTGTTGAGACCACGCCTCAACCAGTTCGGCCGCAGCCGCCGCGTCGGTGAAGCCAAGTCGTGCCAGGCGACCAGACCGACTGCCGATGCGACTCACAGCCGCGATGCTAGCGTCTTCCCCGTGGCCAGGCAGGTGACGAGCGCAGAAGTCGACGTATTGCGCAGCGCCGTCGACCGCCTCGCCGCGGGGAGCTCGCCGACACGCAGTGAGCTGGCCACCGCCGTGCGCACGACCTGTGCCCTCCTGGCGTTGCGCTTCCCTGGGGGAACCGTGGAGTTGCGCGTGCCGCCGTTCGCTGCGGTCCAGCTGGGGCTCGGCGAACGCGGTCGGCATACCCGAGGCACCCCGCCCAACGTTGTCCAGACCGACTCCGAGACGCTGCTGCGTCTGGCCGGCGGTCAGCTCGACTGGTCGCAGGCCCGCACCCTGCATCTCGTACAGGCCTCCGGGATCTACGCCGAACTGACCCAGTTGTGGCCGTTGCCAGAGCTGCGCAGGACCGAGTAAACCTCGGGTTCACAGCTTCCGCACAGCATGTCGAAGCAGGCGCCACAGTGCCGCTGAATACCTTCAGAAATGGCCTGACGCCTGAAGGAGAAGCCGCCCATGAGTTCTGAGCAACCCGACGTTGCCCCACCAACCGCCGATCGGGTGACCAGAAGGAGACTTCGCCCCCGTGTCTGGGTCGCCCTCGGCATCGCCGTCGTCGTCCTGGTCGGCGTCGGCGCCGGCACCTTCTTCCTGCTCCGTCCAGCGAACAACACTCGCAGCGGGGGCTTCACCCAGCAGGTCCAGGCCAGTCTCGGCACCCAGACCGCGACGGTCAGTTTTGACGGCACTCTGGCGCCCAAGAAGGAGTCGGACCTCGACTTCTCGGTGTCTGGCACCGTGACGAGTGTTTCGGTCAAGGCCGGCCAGAAGGTCAAGAAGGGCCAGAAACTCGCCACGATCGACTCGACCGACTTGAAGAACGCCGTCTCGCTGGCTTCGGCGAACCTGAGCGCGGCCCAGGCGAACCTCACCGAAGTCAAGGACGCCGATGGCAGTTCGGCGGCAATCCGCTCGGCCAAGGCCCAGGTGACCTCGGCCGCGGCGTCGCTAAGCAGTGCCGAGCAGAATCTCAACGGTGCCACCTTGAAGGCACCGGTCGCGGGCACGGTCGCGGCGGTCAACATCGAGGTCGGCGATACCACTGGGAGCTCCTCGAGTTCTTCGAGCAGCAACGCCCAAAACTCGTCGACCACCAGCACAACGAGCACTTCCAGCGCCGCGATCACGATCATCTCGACCAGCTCATGGAAAGTGGAAGGAACCGTCGGGGCCGCCGACCTCGGCAGTCTGAAGGCCGGCCAGGCAGCGACGATCACCACCGACGCCGCCAGTTCGGCCCTCAAAGGCACGGTGACCAGCGTCGGCATCGTGGCCACGTCGACCAGCGATGACGGCACGGCCGCGTTCCCGATCGTGGTCACGCTGTCCGGCAGCCACAAGAACCTCTACTCCGGCACCACGGCTTCGGTCGTTGTCACGACGGGCACTTACCAGAACGTGTTGACGGTGCCGACCGCCGCGATCACCACCGAGAACGGCAAGACCGTGGTCACCAAGGTCGACGGCAGCAGCACCCAGACCGTCGAGGTGGCCGTCGGCAAGGTGTTCGGCAACGAAACCCAGATCACGTCCGGGCTCACGAATGGCGACACGGTCCAAATCAGATTCGTTCCGCGCAGTCAGTCGACGAGCTCCTCCAGCGGCCAGCAAGGCGGCTTTGGCGGTGGCTTCGGCGGCATTGGCGGCGGTCTCGGTGGCGGCGGTGGAGCACCCCCTGGGGGTGGCGGCGCCGCCGGAGGCGTCGGAGGCGGTCGATGAGCCGCCAACTCGAGATGACCGGGGTGCGCAAGACGTACGCCACCGGAGCCGTCGAGGTCGAAGCGCTGCGCGGGATCGACCTGAGCGTCGACGAGGGCGAGTACTTGGCCATCATGGGTCCGTCAGGTTCGGGAAAATCGACGCTGATGCACATCATCGGCTGCCTCGATGTTCCGACCGCCGGCACCTACGAGCTCGACGGGGTCGACGTGAGCGGGATGAGCGAGAAGCAGCTCGCTGAGGTCCGAAACAGGAAGATCGGGTTCGTCTTTCAGCAGTTCAATCTGCTGCCGAGCCTGACTGCCGTGCGCAATGTCGAGCTGCCACTGGTCTACGCCGGCGTTCCTGCCGGCGAGCGTCGCGAGCGCGCTCTGACGGCGCTGGAGCGGGTCGGCCTCGCCGACCGCGTTCAGCATCGCCCGGGCGAACTCTCCGGCGGCCAGCAGCAGCGCGTCTCGGTCGCCAGGGCCTTGGTCTCCGATCCGGCACTCATTCTCGCTGATGAGCCGACCGGCGCATTGGACTCCCATTCCACCAACGAGATCCTCGAGTTGTTCGCCGAGCTGCACGCCAGCGGCCGAACGATCGTCGTGATCACTCACGAGGCCGACGTCGGCGAGCAGGCCATGCGCCTGGTCCACATCTATGACGGCCTGCTGCGCGAGGGTGCTACCGCAGGGAGACAGTCATGATGGGCTGGACCGAAACCCTACGCACGGCCGTCGCCGCGCTCAACGCGCGGCGGATGCGATCAGCATTGACCATGCTCGGCATCTTGATCGGCATCGCAGCGGTGATGCTGACCGTCGGCCTCGGCCAAGGAGCGCAGCAGCAGATCACCAGCCAGATCAACTCGTTGGGTTCGAACCTGATCGTGGTCTCACCAAGCCAGTCATCCTCGGGCGGCTTCCGCGGCGGCGGCACCTCGGTGTCGACCCTGACGATGGCCGACGCACAGATGCTCGCCGATCCGACCGTCGCCCCCGATGTGTCGGCGGTAGCGCCGACGTCTTCGACCTCCGGATCACTGCAGTCGGCTTCGACCACCTGGACTTCGACCGTGGTCGGCACCGTGCCGGCCTGGCAGACCGTCCGCGCTCGGACGGTAGGGTCGGGACGCTTCTTCACCCAGTCAGAGGTCGACTCTGCCGCCAACGTCGCGGTGCTCGGCTCCGACACCGCCAGTGAGCTTTTCAGCTCCGGGTCGCCGGTGGGCCAGACCATCACGATCAACGGCCAGAACTTCACGGTCATCGGCGTGCTGGCCAGCGAAGGTTCATCGCTGGCCAGCAACCAGGACGACACCGTCCTGGTGCCGTTCAGCGCCTACGCTTCGCGATTGTCGACGTCGAGCAGCGCCACCAGCGTCTCCAGCATCTACCTGTCCGGCCGCGACGCGGACAGCCTCTCTGCGGCCTACCAGGAGATCAAGACCGCGCTGCTCTCGAGCCATCAAGTCACCAGCACCGACGCCGACTTCACCGTCACCACGCAAGCATCGCTGGTGGAAACCGCATCGTCGATCACCGGGATCCTGACCCTGCTGCTGGGCGGCATCGCCGCCATCTCACTGCTCGTGGGCGGCATCGGTGTCATGAACATCATGCTGGTCTCGGTGAGCGAGCGGGTGCGCGAGATCGGCTTGCGAAAGGCTCTGGGTGCCACCCCCGGGGTGATCCGTCGCCAGTTCCTGGTCGAGGCGGGGATTCTGGGTGTTCTCGGCGGCTTGATCGGCGTGGGACTCGGCTTCGCCGGCGCAGCGATTCTCACCCCGCTGATCGGCTACTTGTTGTGATTGACCCAGGTGCGGGTCTGGCCAAGGCTCGTGCTGA
>DAIQNZ010000016.1:0-22388 GCA_036788135.1 Propionicimonas sp. | reverse complement strand
CTTCTCCTTACCATGGAGACGCTCTGCCGACTGAGCTATAGGGGCCGGACAGCGGATGACTGTACCTTACGGCGACGGTGCTTCCCAAATCGGCGCCGAACCCCGCCTCACAGCAGGCTCGCGCGGTGTCTGGCGAGGTCTACGCGGCCGCCTCGAACAGCCACTCCCTCGGCTGCGAGCAGGCGCGTCGCCTCGGCCACGAGATGCTCGGCGATCGTCCCATCGGCGCGGACGACCCGCCACCAGCAGGACTGTCCGCCCGAGGTCGCCAGCACCCGAGCGACCAGCCGCGGACCGCAGCCGACGACTCGTCCCAGGTCGCCGTAGGTGGCCACCGAGCCGGACGGAATCGCTTCGCAGGCCAGCAGCACGCTGTCGCTCAACTCCGACATGGTGGCCACGCAGGGGAATCTACGCCGCGCCGCCGACGCTGCACATAGCAGACCGGCGAGAGGAGCAGATCATGACCGATTTCCGTATCGAGCACGACACGATGGGAGAGGTTCGCGTGCCCGTGGACGCGCTCTACGCAGCCCAGACCCAGCGCGCCGTCGAGAACTTCCCGATCTCCGGGCGAGGGCTGTCCAGCCACCACATCGCTGCCCTGGCCCAGATCAAGCGGGCCGCAGCCATTGCCAATGCCGAGCTCGGCGTACTGCCCGGCGATGTCCGCGACGCGATCGTCGCCGCAGCCGATGAGGTGATCAGCGGAGCGCACGACGATCAGTTCCCGATCGACGTCTTCCAGACCGGCTCGGGGACGTCGTCGAACATGAACACCAACGAAGTGATCGCGACACTGGCATCCCGCACCCTCGGTCGCACCGTCCACCCCAATGACCACGTCAATGCCTCGCAGTCGTCGAACGATGTGTTCCCCTCATCGATTCACATCGCCGCCCTTCAGGCCGTCAACGACGTGCTGCTTCCCGGCTTGGAGACGCTGGCGGCTTCACTCGAGGGCAGGAGCCGCGCGTTCTCCGGTGTGGTCAAGGCCGGTCGAACGCATCTGATGGACGCGACACCCATCACGCTGGGTCAGGAGTTCAGCGGCTATGCGACGCAGATCCGTTACGGCATTCAGCGGGTGCGGGCAGCACTGCCTCGGCTGGCCGAGCTGCCTCTCGGCGGGACGGCCGTCGGAACCGGCATCAACACCCCTGCCGGCTTCTCGGCTCGGGTGATCGCACTGATCGCCGAGCACACCGGTCTGCCGGTGGTCGAGGCGGTAAACCACTTCGAGGCCCAGGCCGCCCAGGACAGCCTGGTGGAGACCTCAGCGGCCGTGCGGACGGTCGCGGTATCGCTGGTGAAGATCGCCAACGACCTGCGCTGGATGAGTTCGGGCCCCCGCACCGGCATCGGCGAGATCCATCTGCCCGACCTGCAGCCGGGCTCGTCGATCATGCCCGGCAAAGTCAATCCGGTCCTGCCTGAGGCGACCGTGATGGTGGCGGCCCAAGTGATCGGCAACGATGCGGCGATCGCTTTCGCCGGTGCCCAAGGCAACTTCGACCTGCTGGTGATGCTGCCGGTGATGGCTCGCAACCTTCTGGAGTCGATCACGCTCGTCGGCACTGTGAGCTCACTGCTGGCGACGCGGTGCGTCGACGGCATCGTGGCAGACGAGCAGCGTTGCCGGCTGCTGGCTGAGTCCTCGCCGTCGATCGTCACCCCGCTCAACCGGATCATCGGCTATGAAGCCGCGGCCAAGATCGCCAAGCACGCCGTCGCGCAGGGCTTGACGATCGCCGACGCCGTCCGTGCCCTCGGCTACGTCGACAGCGGCCAGATCAGCGAGGAGCAGCTGGCCAGCAGCCTCGATGTGGGAGCCATGACCGGCGCCTAGAAGCGAAGATGCCCCTGGCGAGGATTTCTCCTCACCAGGGGCTCCGCGCGTGGCAGGTGTAGGGTTCGAACCTACGTAGGCGATGCCGACGGTTTTACAGACCGCTCCCTTTGGCCACTCGGGCAACCTGCCGTGCCGGGACAGCGTAGCAAAGCAGCTCGCAGCTTTCGAATCCGGTTCGATCAGGCACAATGGCGCCCATGGCAGGTGAAAGTTCTTTCGACATCGTCAGCAAGGTGGACCGCCAGGAGGTCGACAACGCCCTCAACATGGCGGCCAAGGAGATCCGCAACCGGTACGACTTCAAGGGCACCGACGCGACCATCAACTGGTCGGGTGAGGCCATCGAGATGGAGGCCAGCGGCGAGGAGCGCGTCAAGGCGATTCTCGACGTCTTCCAGACGATGCTGGTGCGCCGCAAGGTCGATCTGAAGTGCTTGGAAGCCGGAGAACCGCGCCTGTCCGGCAAGGCCTGGAAGATCACCGCCTCCACCAAGCAGGGCATCAGCAGGGAGAACGCTCAGAAGATCGCCAAGCTGATCCGCGACGCCGGCCTGAAGGGCGTCCGCACCCAGGTGCAGGGCGAGGAGCTGCGGGTCTTCAGCAAGAGCCGCGACGACCTGCAGACCGTCCAGAAGATGGTGCGCGAGGCCGACTACGACTTCGCCGTGCAGTTCGACAACTACCGATGAGGCGTCTCCTCCATGGGTGAGACACCCTGGCTGCGCCTTGACGTCGATGCGATGGACCGCAATATCGCCGCCATGGCCGATCGGGCGCTGCAGGTGGGAGCCGCACTGCGGCCGCACGCCAAGACGCACAAGTCGCCGGCAATCGCCGAGCGCCAGCTCTCGGCCGGCGCCACCGGGCTCACGGTCGCAACGATCGGCGAGGCCGAAGTCTTCGCCGCTTCCGGCGTCGCCGACCTGTTCATCGCCTACCCGCTGTGGGTCGACGACCAGGATGCCGATCGCCTGCGAGCACTGGCCGACGGCGGCATCCGCCTGCTGGTCGGCTGCGACTCGATCGAAGCGGGCCGGCAACTGGTCGGCCTTGCGGTGGAAGTGCTGATCGAGCTCGACAGCGGCCATCATCGCTCCGGTGTCGGCCCGGGCCAGGCCGGAGGTCTGGCCGCTCAACTGAGTGAGATCGGGGTGAGCGTCCGCGGCGCCTTCACCTTCCCCGGCCACAGCTACGCTCCGGGCGCAGGCGCCAGCGCTGCGGCCCAGGAGGCTGAGGCGTTGACGCGGGCCGCGACGGCCCTGCGGGAGGTCGGCGTCGAGCCAGCGGTGCTCAGCGGCGGCTCATCGCCGTCGGTGGCTTTCAGCACGGCACCGGCGAGCGAGCTGCGGCCCGGCGTGTACGTCTTCGGCGATGCACAACAACTCGAACTGGGCAGCATCGGCTGGGATCAGGTCGCGTTGACCGTGGTCACCCGCGTCGTGTCGCACGCAGGGGGCAAAGTGATCTGCGATGCCGGAAGCAAGGCCTTGGGCGCCGACAAGGCGGCCTGGGCCACCGGCTTCGGCCGCGTCGCGGACAACCACGAGGCACGCATCGTCGCGCTCAGCGAGCACCACGCCACGATCGACTGGCCGGGACGCCGCCCCGAGCTCGGCAGCACGGTGCAGATCGTCCCCAACCACGCGTGCAACACCGTCAACCTCGCTGACGAATACCACCTGACGACAGGGGGCACCTGGCCGGTCGCCGCCAGAGGACGCAATCACTGATGCGCATCGCCACCGTCAATGTCAACGGCATCCGAGCCGCCGTGCGTCGCGGCTTCGTCGACTGGCTCACCGAGCGCCAGTGCGATCTCGTCGCGCTGCAGGAGGTTCGCGCCCCGGCCGACCTGGTGCCGATCGAGGCCAGCACCGGCTACCACTTCGCCTATCACCCCGGCGACCGCGCCGGCCGCAATGGCGTCGCCCTGCTCAGCCGGACGCCGCCGACCGCCGTGCGTGAAGGCTTCGGCAACCGCAGCTTCGACGCCGAGGGCCGCTACCTGGAGGCCGACTACGACCTGTGCGGATGGAAGCTCACTGTCGGGTCGCTCTACCTGCCGAAGGGCGGACGAGCCGATGACACACCGGAAGAGAAGCAGCGGTATCTGCGCAAGCTCGCCTTCATGCGCAGTTTCCGGCCGTATCTCACCCGCGCCAGGCGGCAGGCGCGATTGGAGGGCCGCGAGTTCCTGGTGATGGGCGACTTCAACATCGCCGGCACCCGGCAGGACCTACGCAACTGGCGCGGCAATCAGCATTCAGTCGGCTTCCTTCCGGAGGAGCGGGAGTGGCTGGCCAGCATCCAAAGCCCACGCACATTGGTCGATGTCGTTCGCCGTCTTCGTCCGGACGAAGACGGCCCCTATTCCTGGTGGAGTTGGATGGGGAATGCCTTCACCAACGACACCGGCTGGCGGATCGACTACCACTTCGCCAGCGCCGACCTCGCCGCCGCGGCGATCGAGGGCGGTACTGATCGGGCCCTGAGCTATGAGGCACGCCTCAGTGACCACGCCCCGGTCGTGGTGGACTACGCCGACCACGACTGCGGTCAGGACCGACCTCAGGCCAAGGGCGCGAAGTAACTGAGCACTTCGGCCCGACTGACATCAGACAGACTCGCATGGGACCACCGCGGGGTGCGGTCGCGGTCGATCAACTGCGCCCGCACACCTTCGATGAACTCGCCGCTGGTGGCCATCCGAACCGCGAGCGTGAGCTCTTGCTCGTACTGATCGTCCAGGGCCGAGAACCCGCGGGCACGGCGGAGCGCCTCGAGGGAGACAGCCACAGCCAAGGGCGACCGACGCTCGATCTCCCCAGCCGCCGCGCGCGCGTCAGGGTCGCTGTGATCGGCCAGCCGGGCAACGATCTCTTCGGCATCATCGCAGGCGTAGCATTCCGCGATCCAGTCGGCTGCCAGCCGCGGATCGGCCTCCGGTGCCGGCCCGAGACAACGATCGGCCAGGCCGAGTCGAATCGCGTCGGCGGCGTTGATCGACGCCCCCGTGAGCGCCAAATGGGTACCGATCTGACCAGGCATCCGGGCCAGCAGGTGACCCACGAAGACATCGGGGAACAAGGCGATCTGCGTCTCCGGCATGGCCAAGACACTGGTCTGGTCCACCACCCGATCAGCAGCGAAAGCGCTCAATCCCAACCCGCCGCCCATGGTGATTCCGGTCATCATCGCCCGGAACGGCTTCGGGTAGTGCGCGATCATCAAGTCCAAGGCGTACTCGGTGGTGAAGAACTCCGCGACATCGCCGCCGGCCAGCACCAACTCGCGCAGCTGCCGGACATCGGCCCCCGCGCACAGGCCACGCTCGCCGGCACCGCTGAGCTCGACCTCCTGCACCTGGTCGTCGGCCGCAAAAGCGGTGAGCACCTCGGTCAGGCGCTGCATCATCGCCAGATTGAGGGCATTGATCGCGTGCGGACGGTTCAGTCGAATCCGGCCGACGGAGCCGCTGACCTCAACCAGAACGGCTTCTTCACTCATGTCGTCTCCTGTGTGGACGTGACGGCGGTCTGGCGGGCTCGATGCTCCTGGATGTGCCGATACAACAGCACCAGCATGAAGGCCAAGGCGGCGAAGCCGAGGGCAACAGCATCGTTGCGCCATGCGAGATTACCGGCTCCGTAGGCCAGCAGCACAGTCGTGACCGTCACGGCGGTACCCACAATGCGCGGCGATGGCTTGCTCAGGGGCAACAACAAGCCGCCCCAGGTGAGGTACCAGCTATTCAATGCAATGCCGCCGAAGGCGAACACCAGGTAGGACCAGCTCAAGAAGGTCACCGGCTTGGTGCGGCCCACCCCCAAGCCGAGCCAGGCGATCACCACGATCGTGACGCCCAAGCCGAGATAGCGCAGTGCCCCCATCAAGAACTGGCCCACCACTGGGAGCCCGAAGAGGCCGAACAGCCCATTCAGGCCGGCACCGACCAGGGTGAAGGGGGCCAGCGTGACCACCTTTCCCGGCACGTCTGCCGCCCAGATCCACCCAAAGCCCAGGCCGGTCGACAGGCTGATCAGCACGAAGGTCGTCACCGCGATCGCCAGCGAGCCCAACAGACGCCGTGCGGCTCGCCAGGTGTCCGACCACTGCAGACTCGTCCAAGGATGACCGATCAGCGCGACCGGGTAGAAGGCCAGGATCGCCGGCTGCTTGATGCAAGCGGCCACGCCGACGGTGATCGCCGCGGGCCAGAACTTGTCGTTGAAGGCCAGCCACAGCGCCCACACCACCAGGCCCATCATCAAGGCGTCGTTGTGGGCTCCCCCGACCAGGTCGATGATGACCAGCGGGTTGATCGTCGAGAACCAGGCCGTCATCTGGACGTCAGCGCCCATCCGTCCGGCGATGCGCGGCAGGTAGTAGGCGATCATCGCGACGCCGACCAAGGCCGGGATCCGCATCGCCATTGCGCTGTAGTACGGGTTGTTTCCGGCCACGATCACCAGGCCGTGAAACATCTCCAGGCTGAGCGGCGGATACATCGCCGTGGTGTAGCGCCACAGCCACGCCGCCTGATCGGCGAACGGGCCCGGCAGCACCGAGATCGGATTGTCGTAGGGATTCAGTCCGTTGCGCAGGAGCCAACCCTCAGCGGCGTAGGCATAGGCATCGTGGCTGAAGATCGGTGGCGCGAAGAGCAGCGGCACGCTCCAGATCAAGGTGATCGGCCAGTGCTTGACCTCGTGATAGATCTGCGGGCGCAGGGTGAACCAGGCACCGACCAGCAGCACCACGGCGGCACCCACCAACGCGGTGCCCAGGGCCCGTGCCGGCCAGTTATCGAGGCCGAGGGCACGAATCGGCTCCCACCAGGGACTGTTCTGCGGAAGATAGGCCGGAGTGAGCGAGCCCACGAACAACAGCGCCGATCCCCAGAAGCCCTGCCGCACCGCTCGCTGACGCCATGCGTGCCTGATGTCACGCCCCGCGACCAGCAGCCGAGCGCGTACCGCCGCCGACGGCCGCACGGCGGGTTGGGCCTGCTGGGTCACCACCGGAGCTTGGGCTGAGTCGGACGCACGCCGACAGCCTAGCCCGAGCCGTCATGTATGATCATTACTACTGCCTGACAAGGGCAAATCGTGAGAAGACGGAATACCCGGGGAGGTTCCCCTCTTTCACCCTGCGCGCTATTCTCCTACCGCTCGGCGCCACTGATGATGCTCACCAGCATTGCCTGTTGACGCCCGACTTCGGTCCCGAACGGGGGAAGACCGAGTGCAGGTTACCGACGTCCGACCGGCGCCGGAGGCCGGGTTTCTGTCGAGAACTACGGCTGCGCCTCGGCGCTGCCAGCGGGAGGCTGCCCAACTCATGACCACCGTCAACGCGATCGACCATGTCGTCATTCGTTTCTCCGGGGACTCCGGGGACGGCATGCAGCTCACGGGGGATCGGTTCACCCAGGACACCGCGATAGCCGGTAACGACTTCGCCACCCTGCCCAACTATCCAGCCGAGATCCGCGCGCCAGCAGGCACGGTGGCCGGCGTGTCCAGCTTCCAGCTGCATTTCGCCGACTATGACATCCACACCCCCGGAGACCATCCGGACGTGCTGGTCGCGATGAACCCGGCGGCGCTGAAGGCGAACCTGGCCGATCTCGCGGCCGGCGGAATCCTGATCGTGGACACCGCAGACTTCACCCCGCGTAGCCTCGCCAAGGCCGGCTACCAGGACAATCCCCTGGAGAATGGCAGCCTGGAGCAGTATCAGGTGTACGCCTTGGACCTGACCGCCGCCGCGAGTGCCGCCGTGCAATCCTTCGGACTCACCCGCAAGGACGCGGCCCGCACCAAGAACATGTACGCCCTCGGCCTGCTCGACTGGATGTACAGCCGCTCGATCGACCAGACGCTCGGTTTCTTGAACACCAAGTTCGCCAAGCGGCCTCAGATCCGTGATGCGAACATCGCCGCCTTGAAGGCCGGCTACAACTTCGGCGAGACCTCGGAGGCGATCGCGGTCCGCTACGAGATCGCGCCGGCGCCGGCACGGACCGGCACCTACCGGCAGATCACCGGCAACCGTGCGGCGGCCTATGGACTGGTCGCGGCCGCCACCCGCGCAGGCCTGCCGCTGTACCTCGGCGCCTATCCGATCACGCCGGCCTCCGACATCCTGCATTACCTCTCCGAAGCCAAGAGCGCCGGGGTCATGACCTTCCAAGCCGAGGACGAGATCGCCGCGGTCGGTGCAGCACTGGGCGCCTCCTTCGCCGGATGCCTCGGTGCCACCAGCACGTCGGGTCCCGGCCTGGCTCTGAAGACCGAGACCCTCGGCCTCGCCGTCATCGCCGAGCTACCGCTGGTGGTGGTGGACGTGCAGCGCGGCGGACCGTCCACCGGTTTGCCGACCAAGACCGAGCAGTCCGATCTGAACATCGCTTTGTTCGGACGCCACGGCGAGGCGCCGATGCCCGTGATCGCGGCGCAGTCCCCCTCGGACTGCTTCGCTGCGGCCTATGAGGCGTGCAAGATCGCTGTGGAGTACCGCACCCCTGTGCTGCTGCTCAGCGACGGCTACCTGGGCAACGGGGCCGAGCCCTGGTGCATCCCCGCCCTCGACGAACTGCCCGAGATCAACCCGGCATTGGCCACCGAGCCCAACGGTCCCGACGGGACCTTCCAGCCTTACGCCCGCGATGGGAAGCTGGCGCGCGCTTGGGCGATCCCCGGCACACCCGGCACGACTCATCGGGTCGGTGGGCTGGAGAAGGCGGTCGGTTCCGGCGCGGTCGCCTACGACCCGCAAAGCCACGAGGACATGGTGCGGGTCCGGGCCGAGAAGGTCGACGGCATCGTCCGCGAAGTCCCCGATGTGGTGGTGAACGACCCCAGTGGCGAGGCGAAGGTCCTGGTCCTGGGCTGGGGTTCGACGCACGGACCGATCCAGGCCGCGGCCCGCCTGGTCCGAGGAAGCGGCCGCGCGGTCGCCACCGCGCATCTGCGATACCTCAACCCCCTGCCGGCCAACCTCGGTGAGGTGCTGGCCGGTTACGACCGGGTCATCGTTGCAGAGATGAACCTCGGCCAGCTCGCGCTGTGGCTGCGGGCGAAGTACTTGATCAACGTGGAGAGCTACACCCGCGTCCAGGGACTCCCCCTGCGACAGTCCGAACTGGCCGACGCGCTGAACACGATCATCGATGAGGAGGCTGCACGGTGACCACCACCGCACCCCAGTCCAACGGACTTGCCGGGGTCCCACTCGCCCTGACGCCGCTGAATCGCAAGGACTTCACCTCGGGTTCCGAGGTACGCTGGTGCCCCGGCTGCGGCGACTACCCGGTGCTGGCCGCGTTCCAGGGCGTTCTGCCGGAGCTCGGGATTCGCAGCGAGAACGTGGTCGTCGTTTCAGGCATCGGCTGCTCGTCGCGGTTCCCGTACTACGTCGAGTCGTACGGCTTCCACTCGATCCATGGCCGCGCGCCGGCGATCGCCACCGGCGTGGCGATGTCGCGTTCCGACTTGTCGGTCTTCGTGGTCACCGGTGACGGCGACGCGCTCAGCATCGGCGGAAACCACCTGATCCACGCCTTGCGACGCAATGTGAACATCACGATCCTGCTGTTCAACAATCGCATCTACGGGCTGACCAAGGGCCAGTACTCCCCCACGTCGGAGCAAGGCAAGGTCACCAAGTCCTCACCGCGCGGATCAATCGATCGTCCGTTCAACCCGATCGCACTGGCACTGGGAGCCGAGGCCACTTTCGTCGCCCGGACGCTCGACTCCAACCGCGCACATCTCAGTGAAGTTCTGAAGGCCGCAGCGCACCACCGCGGCGCCGCGCTGGTGGAGATCTACCAGAACTGCGTGATCTTCAACGACGGCGCCTTCGACGGGCTGAAGGCCGGCAATGGGTTGATCAAGCTCGTCCATGGACAGCCCATCGTCTTCGGGCCGGAGGACACGCTCGGCGTGACCCGCGGCACCGACGGCAGCCTGAAGGTGGCCGCGGTGGCGGAGATCGGCATCGAGAACGTGATCGTGCACGACGCTCACGCCGATGACCCTCAACTGGCCTTCGCGCTGGCGCAGCTCACCGACAACAATGCGCTCAGCCAGGCGCCCATCGGCATCTTCCGCGACGTGGAACGTCCGGTGTACGACGACCTGGCGCGGGGGCAGGTGGCCACCTTCGCCGATGATGCGGCGCGCGCCGAGGCCGTCACCGCTCTCCTGCGCGGTCGCGACACCTGGCAGCAGTGACCGAGCGGGGGGTGGCCGCGACCGCGCTCGCGGCCACCCCCGCCTCACCATCGGCCGAAGCCAACCGATAACCTGGGCCTCGTGACTCGCTTCGACCTTGATCCCGACATTCGTCCTGCCGACGACCTCTTCCGCCACGTGAACGGCCACTGGCTGGCCGAGGCGAAGATCCCCGACGACAAACAGTCGGCCGGAGCTTTCATCGATCTGCGCGACGCGTCCGAGGCCGCGATCCGCGACATCGTCACCGGCCTGCGCGACGCCGCGCCCGGCAGTGACGCGTACCGGGTCGAGCATCTGTACGGCAGCTTTATGGACACCGAGAAGGTCGCGGCCGCCGGACTGGACCCGCTGCAGCCGCTGCTCGCAGAGATCACGGCGATCGCCTCTGTCGCCGACCTGCTCGCCTACTTCGGCCGCAGCATCCGCCGCGGCACCGGGGCTCCGATCGGCCTGGACGTCGACGCCGATCCGGGCGAGCCCACCCGCTATGCGCTGTTCATCGGCCAGGGCGGCCTGGGGCTGCCGGATGAGGAGTACTACCGCCTCGAGCAGCACGCGTCGATCCTGGCTGCCTACCGCGAACACGTCAGCCGCACGCTGACCATCGCCGGCATCACCGCCAGTGGCGGCGGCCTGGTGACCGAGCTGGAGACTCAGGTGGCAGCGCACCACTGGGACAAGGTCCGCACGCGCGACCTGCGACAGATGTACAACCCGATGACCATGGCCGAACTCGACGCCCTGGGCCTGCCGTGGTCCCGCGTGCTCGAGGCGGCCGGCGTCCACCACGCCGACCAGGTGATCGTCGCGCAGCCCTCGTACTTCAGCGAGGTTGCAGCTGTGATCACCGAGGCCCGGCTGGACGAGTGGAAGGACTGGTGCCGGTGGAGCCTGGTCTCGTCGCTGTCGCCCTATCTCCCCGAGGAGTTGGTACAAACCCGCTTCGACTTCTACGGCACGGTCCTGCAAGGCATCCCGCAGCTGAAGCAGCGATGGAAGCGCGGCATCGATCTGGTCGAGCGCACCCTCGGCGAAGCCGTCGGAAAGCTCTACGTCGAGCGGCACTTTCCGCCGTCGTCCAAGCAACGTATGGACGAGCTGGTCGCCAATCTGCTGAAGGCGTACCACGACTCGATCTCACAGCTGGACTGGATGGGTCCCCAGACTCGCGAAGAGGCGCTCACCAAGTTGGCGAACTTCACCCCCAAGATCGGCTATCCGGAGGTCTGGAAGGACTACTCCCAGCTCGAGATCGTCCCTGGTGAGCTGGTCGGCAATGTCCTGCGCGCTGCCGAGTTCTCCGCCGATGACGAACTGAGCAAAGTGGGCGGCCCGTTGCGGACCTGGGAATGGCTGATGACGCCGCAGACCGTCAACGCCTACTACCACCCGCTACGCAACGAGATCGTGTTCCCCGCGGCCATCCTGCAGCCGCCGTTCTTCGACCCCGATGCCGACGACGCGACCAACTACGGGGCGATCGGCGCCGTCATCGGGCACGAGATCGGGCATGGCTTCGACGACCAGGGATCGACCTGCGACGGCGAGGGACGGCTGCGCGACTGGTGGACGCCCCAGGACCGCGAAGCGTTCACCGAACGGACCAAGGCCCTCATCGACCAGTACAGCGCGCTCCACCCCGCGCAACTCCCCGAGCTATACGTGAACGGCGAGTTGACCATCGGAGAGAACATCGGCGACCTCGGTGGTTTGGCGATCGCCTACGACGCCTGGCGCCTCGCGCTGGCCGGTGCCGACCCCGAACCGGTCGACGGCATTCCCGCCGCGCAGCGGTTCTTCTTCGCCTGGGCTCGGGCCTGGCAGACCAAACGGCGCGACGAGGCCCTGCGCCAGCAGGTTGCCACCGATCCGCATTCGCCCGAAGAGTTCCGCTGCAATCAGGTCGTGCGCAACCTCGACGCGTTCTACGAGGCCTTCGCTGTGACCGCGAGCGATGCCGCCTGGCTGCCCACGTCCGAGCGGGTGAAGATCTGGTGACGTCGCGCACACCGGCGCCGGCGACCCTGGCTCGCGGCGCCTATGCGGAGTTCGTCCGGGTCCGCCAGATTCTGCGACGGGAGTCGGTCGGCGGCATCCTGCTGTTGCTCGGGGCAGTCGCAGCGATGACGGCGGCCAACCTGGCCCCCACGTTTTACTTCGGCCTGCGAGACACTCACCTGGGCGCGGTGATCGCCGGCGTCGACCTCAATCTCTCGCTCGGACACTGGGCGGCCGACGGGTTGCTGGCGGTGTTCTTCTTCTTGGTGGGCCTGGAACTCAAGCATGAGTTCCTGATCGGCGACCTCCGTGACCCGAAGACCGCCCTTGTTCCGGTCGTCGCGGCTGCCGGCGGCGTCGCCGTGCCCGCGCTGATCTACCTGGCGTTCACCTTCGCCGACCCCGCCGCGCGGACGGGTTGGGCGATCCCGGCTGCAACCGACATCGCCTTCGCCCTCGCCGTGCTCGCCGTCATCGGATCACACTTGCCGGCGGCGCTGCGCTCATTCCTGCTCACACTCGCGGTGGCCGACGACCTCATCGCGATCGCGATCATCGCGTTCTTCTACGCCAAGGATCTGCAACCGGGTTATCTGCTGGTGGCATTGCTCCCGCTGGCGGTTTTCGCTGCTGTGGCCCAACGCGGACAGGCGTTCTTGATCAGGCACGCCTGGGCGCGATTCGTCTTCCTGCTGCCCTTGGGCATCGTGGTCTGGGCGCTCACCTACGCCTCCGGGGTCCACGCAACCGTCGCCGGGGTCGTTTTGGCCTTTTGCGTTCCGGTGCGACCCCCGCGCGGCGCGGCGTTCGCCAGCGGCCTGGCTGACGTCATGGAACACCAGATCCGTCCGTTCTCCGCCGGTGTCGCCGTGCCGGTGTTCGCGTTCTTCTCTGCCGGCGTCGCCGTCGCTGGACCGCAGGCCTTCGTCGAAGCGATCACCAGTCCGGTCGGGCTGGGGGTAATCGTCGGGCTGGTTGCCGGCAAAGCAATCGGCATCAGCGCGGCCACCTGGCTGGTCACCCGCTTGCGGCACGCCAACCTCGACCCCGATCTGGCCTGGATCGACGTCATCGGGTTGGCGGTGCTGGGCGGCATCGGATTCACCGTCTCCTTGCTCGTCTCCGAGTTGAGCTTCGGCCAGGGCAGCCCGTCCGACGACATCGGAAAGGTCGCGATTCTGACCGCCTCGGTGGTCGCCGCCTCCTTGGCCGCCATCATCCTCGGCTCACGCAACCGGCACTACCGTCAGGTCGAAGCTGACGAGCAGGTCGACGCCGACGCCGACGGGACGCCGGACAAGTTCCAGCGCTGAAGCACCGCGCCTCAGGCGCCTGGCCGGCTCAGGAGGCGGGCTCGCTGCCGTAGGTCTGTTCGAGGAACTCCGGATGGCGCTGGATCCAACCCTTGATGAACGGGCAGACCGGCAAGGCCTTGCGGTCGCCATCGCTGCGCACCTGCTCCAGGGCGAAGCCGGCCAGTGCCGAGCCGATGCCGCGGCCCTCGTAGGCCGGCAATACCTCGGTGTGGGTGAAGACGATCAACTGGTCAGTCAACTGATACTCAGCGAAGCCGGCGAGTTCGCCGTCCACGTGCGCCTCGAAGCGATGGGCCTCGCGGTGGTCGGTCACGATGGGATCACTCATGGCTGGCTCCTGGCTCACTGTGTTCTTCGATGTGCAATGCGCCCGACGGACAGCGGGTCACCACGGCGCGCAGCAGATCGGCCGCATCGTCGCTTTCGGCGACGCCAGGATCGATCCACGGCCGACGGCTGGTGTCGAAGACGGCCGGCATACCACGCACACACTCAGCAGCGTGCTGGCACAGCTGTCCGTCAAAAGACACATCCAGCAGTGGACCTCGATAGACCTTGCGCGTCATGCGTCCTCCTGCGGTCGGCTCTGTGGTCTGCCCAACAGCGCCATCGATGTCCCTATTCCTCCGGTCACAGGTCCAGACCGGGGTGCTCCCAGCCTCTGGCAGCCTCCAGCTGGGCAGCCACCTGCAGCAGCAGCGCCTCCTCGCCGAAGCGTCCGGTCGCCATCACCCCGATCGGCAGCCGGACGCCGTCGACCATGGTCGTCGCCAGCGGCATCGAGATCGCCGGACGGCCCGAGAGGTTCGCCACGCTCGTCCAGGGAGTGAAGCGGGTCTGGGCGGCGAAGTCACCGGCCGGGTCCTCGTCATCCCGCAGAGCGCCGACCGGCAGCGGCGGCTGCGCAAGCGTCGGCGTGAGCACCAGATCGTAATCATCCCAGGACTCGGCGACCTCCACAGTGAGCCGCTGTACCGCCGACAGCGCCGCCGCATACTCCAGGCCGCTGATCTTTCGCCCGCGCTCGCGAAGCCAGCGCGTCAACGGCAACAGCTGCGGCTCGGCGTCCTCTGGCAGCGGGATGCTGGCGGCGCCGACGGCCCACAGCGCCTCAAAAACCAGCCAGCGGCTTGCCGGGAACGGCACCGGTGCCGGCAGCACATCGTGCCCCAGAGCGGACAACGCGGTCACCGTGGCCTCGACGGCTGCCACACAGGCAGGGTGAACGTCGGCCTCGGTGATGATCGGCGTGGTTAGAACTCCGATCCGCAGCCGCCCTGGTGGGCGTCGGATCATCTCGGTGAAGGCGGGACGCTGATCCGGTGTCCGGTAGGTCTCCCCCACACCACGCCCGGCGAGCACATCAAGGGCGAGTGCCGTGTCGGCCACGGTCCGGGTGAGAACCCCGTCGCTGGCCAGGCCGGGGCCCGGCATGCTGCGCCGCCCGTGCCCGATCCGGCCGCGGCTCGGCTTCAAGCCGACCAGACCGCAACAGGATGCCGGGATGCGGATCGAGCCACCGCCGTCCGAGCCGTGCGCGATGGGTGCCAAGCCCGCCGCCACCGCGGCAGCCGCGCCGCCGCTGGAGCCTCCGGCCATTCGGGTCGGGTCCCATGGCGTCACCGCCGGCCGGGCGTCCACCGGCTCGGTGTAGCAGACCAGGCCGAACTCCGGGGTCGCGGTCTTACCCGTGCTCACCGCCCCGGCATCGCGCAGCCAGCCAACGATGTCGTCGTCGCGCTCGGCAACCGTGCCGACCAGCGCCGCGCTGCCGGCCTCGAATCCCACGCCGGCGACCGCTGCCAAATCCTTGATCGGACACGGAACACCACGCAGTCGAAGCCGGTGCGCCTGCGCGGCGGGCAGCGCGTCGAGCCGCTCGGCGCATTCGAGCGCCACCTCGTTGGTGATGCGGGCGAACGCACCCAAAGCAGAGTTCAACCGCACGGTTCGCTCCAGGTGGGCCGAAGCGACGGCGACAGCGCTCAGCTCACCGTCGGTGATCGCAGCGACGATTTCGGTGGCGCTGAGCCGAGTCAGCTCGGTCATGGCCGCCGCCGGCTCACACCGATCGGCTGATCACTGCGTCGCACAGATCGGCCAGGGCGTCCTTCGCCGGGCCGGCAGGCAGCGGGGCGAGCCACGAGCGAGCGACCTCGGCGCGCTGCCGGACGACCTCACGCGCGTCGTCCATCACCCGATGGGCGCGCAGCAGCTGCAACGCCTCGGCCAGATCGTCGTCGTCGGAAAGGTCGGCGTCCAGTAATGCCAGCAGCCGCCCATCGGCCGAATCAGTCGAGGCACGAAGCATCAACGTCGGCAGAGTGGGCACACCGGCGCGCAGATCGGTCCCCGGGGTCTTGCCCGAGGTGTCGGACGCGATGTCGATGATGTCGTCGCTGAGTTGGAAGATCACGCCGATCTCTTCACCGTAGGCGGCGAGCGCAGCCAATGCGGTTTCATCCAGACCCGCCACCATGCCGCCGAAGGCCGTGGACGCGGCGATCAGCGAGCCCGTCTTGTCTGCCACGACCTGCAAGTAGTGCGCCAGCGGGTCGGCGCCGGCTGCCGGGCCTTCGGTCTCCGCGATCTGGCCCTGCACGAGCCGTGCGAAGGTGCGCGCCTGAAGGTCGACATACTCGGTGCCGAGGGTCGCCACGATCGTCGAGGCCCGCGCGAAGAGGAAGTCCCCCACCAGGATCGCCACGGTGTTGTCCCAGCGCAGATTGGCACTGGGGGCTCCTCGCCGGATCTGTGCCTCGTCCATGACGTCGTCGTGATAGAGGCTGGCAACGTGGGTCAGCTCCATCACCAGGGCGGCCCGGATCACGGCTTCGTCGTCCGCCTCGCCCAGCAGCGAAGCCAAGATGACCAGCAGCGGCCGGAACCGCTTGCCGCCCGCACTGATGATGTGCTGCGCGGCCTCCGTGACGAACGGCGTGTCCGCCTGAGCTGCAGCCGAAAGCCGCTGCTCCACCTGCTCCAGCAACGCGGTGACCCGGTCTGCGAGCTCCGGATCCACCTCGCCCACCATGTCCGAGGTCCGATTCACGCTCACGGGCGACAGCATATCCTCAGCGAAGGAAGACACTGGCCGCGGTGACGACGTCCATCACCGGGCCGGGGAACAAGCCCAGGTACAGCGACGCGGCAGCGCCGACGGCCAGCGGAATGGTCGTCAACAGGCTCGACTTGGACACCACGACGCCCTCGGCCGGTTCAGCGAAGAACATCATCACGATGACCTTGAGGTACACATAAGCTGCAATCAGGCTGGCCAGGACACCCACCACGACGAGCCAGGCGTAGCCGCCTTCCCAGGCCGCCGCGAAGACCTCCCACTTACCGATGAAGCCACCGGTCAACGGAATGCCCGCAAAGCTCAGCATGACGATCGCAAACGCCGAGGCGACCAACGGATTCTTCCGGCCCAGACCGGCCCAGCTGGAGATCTCGTGTGCCTCGCCGGCAGCATCGCGCACCATGGTGACGACCGCGAAGGCCGCGATCGTCGCGAAACCGTAGGCCAGCAGGTAGAACAAGATCGAGGCGAAGCTCGAACTCCGGTTGGTCGCACCGGCCACGGTCGCTCCCACCACCGCCACCAGGATGAAGCCAGCGTGCGAAACCGAGCTGTAGGCCAGAAGTCGCTTGATGTCGGTCTGCGTCAGTGCCAGCACGACGCCGACGACCATGGTGATCACTGCGATGACGGCGAACAGCGGCTGCCAACTCCACCGGTCGGCGCCGAGCGCGACGAAGAAGAACCGCACGGTGGCGCCAACAGCTGCCAGCTTGGTGCTGATCGCCATGAAGGCGGTCACCGGGGTCGGCGCACCGACGTAGACGTCCGGGACCCAGTTGTGGAACGGCACCGCACCGATCTTGAACAACAGGCCCACGGCCATCAGCGTCATGCCGGTCAGCAGCAGGCCGTGCCCGAAGACCGGGGTCGCGATGGCCGCGTCGATCTTGCTGTAGTCGAACGACCCGGCGTAACCGTAGATCAAGGCCATGCCGAACAGGAAGAAGGCCGAAGACAGCGAGCCCAACAGGAAGTACTTCAACGCGGCTTCCTGGCTGAGCAGGCGGCGACGACGCGCCATGCCGCTGAGGAGGTACAGCGGCAATGACATCACTTCAAGCGCGACGAAAGCGGTGATCAGATCGGTCGCCGAAGCGAAGACCATCATGCCGCCCACCGAGAACAGCGCCAGCGGGAAGACCTCCGTGTGCTCGTGGCGAGCGGTGGAGGCCGCAGCCTCCGACACGCTGCCCGGCATGCTTGCCGCCGACGCCGCAAAGGCGCTGGCACCGTTGTCGAGCTTGCGTTCGGCAAAGATGAGCACCGACAGCAGGGCGAACACCAAAAGCGCGCCCCACATCAGGTAGGACGGCCCGTCCAAGGCGATGGCGCCGCTGGCGAGCATGCCGACCTTGGCCTCGATGAAGTTCAAGCAGACGAAGACCAGCGCGACGAGCAGGCCCAGCACCGTCAAAGCAACCTGACTCACGAAGCGGTAGGCGCGCGGCACGACGGCTTCGACGACCACACCGAGGCAGGCCACGAACAAGACCGTCAGAACGGGGGCGAGTTCCAGCCACTCGAAGGTGGGAGCGGGGATGTTCACTTGCCTTCCTCTCCAAGAGGAGCCACCGGGTCGGCGACGCCGACATGGCTCATGGTCTGCTGCGCCGTCGGCTCAATCACCTGCAAGGCCAGACCTGGAACGAATCCGAGCACCAAGATCACCGCGATCAGCGGGGCGGCCACCCACTTCTCACGGGCGCCCGCGTCGGTGGTGAAGTGATCTGCGGTGGCCGGTGTCACCGGCCCGGTCATCGTTCGCTGGTACATCAACAGGATGTACACGGCTGCCAGAACGGTGCCGAGAGCGGCAACGGCGCCGACCCATGGCTGCCGCGACCAGGATCCGGCCATCACCATGAACTCAGAAACGAAGCTCGACATGCCGGGTAGCGCCAGACCGGACAGACCAGCGACGAGGAGGAATCCTGCCAGCACGGGGGCCACCTTCTGCACGCCGCCGAAGTCGGCGACCCGCGCCGAGCCCCGGCGAGCGATCAGCATGCCGACCACCAGGAAGAGTGCTGCCGTCGAGAAGCCGTGGTTGACCATGTAGAAGATCGAACCCGAGATGCCGGTGCTGGTGAAGGTATAGATCCCCAGCACCATGAAGCCGAAGTGGCTGACCGAGGTGTAGGCGATCAAGCGCAGCAAGTTGCTGCTTCCGATCGCGGCCAAGGCGCCGTAGATGATGCTGATCAGCGCGAGCACCACCATCACCGGCGCCACCCACTGGCTCGCCTCGGGGAAGATGCCGAGACAGAACTTGATCATTCCGAAGGTGCCGATCTTGTCCAGGATGCCCACCAGGAGCACCGAAGTTCCCGGTGTGGCCTCCTCGGTCGCCGTCGGCAACCAGGTATGCACCGGCACCATCGGCGCCTTCACGATGAAGGCCACCAGGAAGCCCAGCATCAGCCATCGACCGACATCAGTGGGCAACGCCAGCTTGCTCAGATCGGACAGCAGGTAGCTCGGCGCGCCGAACTGATCGGCGGAGTAGACGTACAGGCCGATCACGCTGACCAGCATGATCAGACCGCCGGCCAGGCTGAACAGCAAGAACTTCACGGCCGCGTACGCCCGCTTCGGGCCGCCGAAACCACCGATGAGGAAGTACATCGGGATCAGCGTGGCCTCGAAGAAGAGGTAGAACAGCAGCACATCCGCCGACAAGAAGGTGAAGATCGACAGGCTCTCCAGCAGAAGCACCAGGGCAACGAAAGCCTGCGGGGTCCACCGTCCAACGCCTTCGATCTTCCATTCGGCCAGCAGCACCACAGGCACGATCGCCACTGTGAGCAGCATCATCACCAAACCCATGCCGTCCAGGCTGAGCGCCCACCAGGCGCCGAACTCCGGCATCCAGGCGACCTTCTCGGTCAGCGGAGCTCCACCGACGTAAAGCGACGTGACACCGATACCGGCAATCAAGGTCAGCAGGGCGAAGAACATGCCCAAGTAACGGGCGAGATCCTTGATCGGCAGGAGCAACGCAGCAGCGCCGATCAACGGCACAAGGCCGAGCAGCGTGAGCCAGGGTACTGTCATTGAAGAACTCCTCCCTCAGCCCAGCTGACTGAGAATCATGACGACACCGAGCGCGACCACACCAAGGGCCATCGTCAGCGCGTACGTACGTACCTGACCGTTCTGCAGCTTGCGAACCTGGGTCGACAATCCCGACATGACGCCGGCCAAGCCGTCCGCGCCGCCGTCGAGGACCTTCTGATCGGCCAGCACCTCTCCCGAGGCCAGCAGCATCGTCGGCCGCACCACCAAGGTCTGGTTCACCGTGTCGCCGAACAGATCGTTGCGACCCATGACGGTGAAGAAGTTCCGCGAGGCCGGTGCCTGCGCGGGCACCGGCTTGGCCCCGAACAGGAACCAGGCGATCGCAACACCGACGGCCACGACCAGCAACGTGATCCAGCCGATCGGCCCGGGAAGGACCGACGTCGCCACGACTTCGGCCCCCGTCGCCGGCTCCAGCCATTGCTGGATCCAGAAGTTCATCATCAGGCCGGCGAAGACGCTGAAGAAGGCCAAGATGATCAGCGGGACGGTCATCACCCGCGGAGACTCGTGCGGATGAACACCGGGCTCCCAGCGCTTCTCACCGTAGAAGGTCATCAGCATCAGCCGCGTCATGTAGAACGCCGTGATGCCAGCGCCGATCAGTGCGGCCAGGCCAGCCACCGTGCTGTGCTCGAAAGCGGCCTCGATGATGTGGTCCTTGGAGAAGTATCCCGCCCATCCGGGGAAGCCGATGATCGCCAGATAGCCCATCGCGAAGGTGAGGAAGGTCGTCCGCATCACCCTGGACAATGCGCCGTAGTGGCGCATGTTCACATCGTCATCCATGGCGTGCATCACCGAACCCGCACCCAGGAACATGTTCGCCTTGAAGAAGCCATGGGTGAGCAGGTGGAAGATCGCGAAGGCGTAGCCGGCCGGGCCGATACCCGCTGCCAGCATCATGTAGCCGATCTGACTCATCGTCGAACCGGCGAGGACCTTCTTGATGTCGTCCTTGCTGGTGCCGATCCAGGCGCCAGCCAACAGGGTCACCGCGCCGACCACCACCACCGCGGTCGAGGCCGCGGCTGAGACCTGAAAGATGTCGTGGCTGCGCACCACCAGGTAGACGCCGGCGGTGACCATCGTCGCCGCGTGGATCAACGCCGAAACCGGGGTGGGACCCTCCATGGCGTCCAGCAGCCAGCCCTGCAGCGGAACCTGGGCCGACTTGCCACAGGCGCCAAGCAGCAGGAACAGGCCGATCGCCGTGGCCCAGGCCGGGTCGAGCTTGGCAGCGCCGGCGTTGACTGCGGCGAAGGACGAACTGCCGAACAAGGCCAGCATGCTCATCACGGCCATCGTCAGGCCGAGATCGCCGACGCGGTTCATCACGAAGGCCTTCTTGGCTGCCGCAGCCGCAGAGGGCTTGTGCTGCCAGAAACCGATCAGCAGGTAGGAGGCCAGGCCGACGCCCTCCCAGCCGACGAACAGCACCAGGTAGTTGTCGGCGAGCACCAAAACCAGCATCGCCGCGACGAAGAGGTTGAGGTAGGCGAAGAACCGCTTACGCCGCTCGTCGTGAGCCATGTAGCCCACCGAGTAGATGTGGATCAGGCTGCCCACGCCGGTGATCAACAGCGCGAAGAGGATCGACAGCTGATCGATCTGCAGGCCGGCAGAGACCGTCCACGAGCCGGTCTGGATCCAGGTGAACAGCGGCACGGAGACCGCACGCTGCTCGGGAGCGGAAGCCAGCTGGGCGATGAACATCCACAGGGCCAGCCCGAAGCTGACCACCACAGCACCGACGGCCAGCCAGTGGCCGGAGCGGTCGAAGAACTGGCCGCTGATCAGCAGCAGCGCGGCGACCAGGGCCGGCAGAGCGATCATCAACCAGGAGAACTGGAACACACCGGTCGCCATCACGGTTTCGAGAGAGATCATTTGCTGGTTCCCCTCACAGCTTCAGCAGACTCGCGGCGTCCAGAGACGTGGACCTTCGCGTGCGGTAGATGACGATGATGATGCTCAGCCCGACGACGACCTCGGCTGCAGCCACCACCATCACGAAGAAGGTGCCGACCTGGCCGTCCAGGCCCCCACGGGCCAGAGCGAAGGCCACCATTGCGAGGTTGGCTGCGTTCAGCATCAACTCCACCGACATGAAGGCGACCAGCGCGTTGCGGCGCACCATCACCCCGACAGTGCCGATCGAGAACAGGATCGCCGCCAGGTACAGGTAGTAATCCGGACTCATTCGTCCTCCTCAGCAATCTCGTTGTCGACCGAGTTGAAAAGCTCTGCTGTCACGCGGCTCAGCGCAGGCGAGTCGACGATCACTCCGCGAGCTGTCAGCGTCTCGGACACCGATGCCTCGCTCACCGTGCCGTCAGGCAGAAGTGCCGGCGTCGCGATCGAGTTGTGCCGGGCGGTTACGCCGGAGTTCGGCAGCGCACCGGGGTGGGCGCCCAACTCCGCGTAGGCCTTGAGGCGGGCGTCGGCGAGATCACGCTGCGTGAGCTTGCGGTGGGTCCGCGCCCGCTGGCCGAGCACCATGGCACCGACCGCCGCGGTGATCAACAGGGCCGAGGTCAACTCGAAGGCGAAGACGTAGCGTCCGAAGATCAAGGCGGCCAGGCCTTGGATGTTGCCGCCGTACTGGCTGTTCGCCGCGTCCAGGCCGACCGACTGGACGCCGGCGAGAGCACCGCCGATTCCGAAGACGATCAGGCCGAAGATGCCGACGCCGGCAAGCACCGCTGCCGTGCGCTGGCCGCGAAGCGTCTCCACCAGCGAATCAGGGGTATCGACGCCCACCAGCATCAGCACGAACAGGAACAGCATCATGATCGCGCCGGTGTAGACGATGA
>DAIQNZ010000015.1:27609-33623 GCA_036788135.1 Propionicimonas sp. | reverse complement strand
AGCTCGACGGCTTCGACGGCACCGACGAGGACGTGCTCACCTACGCCATGTTCCCGGGTGTGGCTCCCGGCTTCTTCGGCACTCGTCACGAGGGCCCGAAGAACGTCGGCAAGACCCCGGAGCAGCTGAAGGCCGAGGCGGCCGCTGCCAGCGGTGCTGCCAACGCGGTGCGCGGGCCGATCACCTACCGGGTGTCGCTCGGCGGGCGCGAGCACGCCGTCAAGGTCGAGATGGCGTGAGGTCGGGACAATGACCAAACCGATCTCGATGAGCAAGCGCATCGAAGCGCTGCACGAGGCCCGGGCCACGGCCCAGGCCGGCGGCGGCGAGAAGCGCATCGACAAGCAGCACGAGTCGGGCAAGCTGACCGCACGAGAGCGCCTCGCCGCGCTGCTCGATGAGGGCAGCTTCTCCGAAGTGGGCCTCTTCCGGCGCAACCGGACGGTCACCTTCGGCATGGACACCGCCGACATGCCCGCCGACGGCGTGGTCACCGGTTCGGGCACCGTCCTCGGACGCCCGATCCACGTGGCCAGCCAGGACTTCACCGTCATGGGTGGTTCCGCCGGCGAGACGCACAACAAGAAGGTCGTCGCGATGATGGACGCCGCCCTGGAAACGGGCACGCCGTTCGTCTTCATCAACGACTCCGGCGGCGCCCGCGTGCAGGAGGGCATCGACTCGCTCTCCGGCTATGGCCAGGTGTTCTACGCCAATGTGCGCCTGTCCGGTGTGGTGCCGCAGGTTTCGGTGATCGCCGGCCCGTGTGCCGGTGGTGCGGTCTACTCGCCCGCGCTGACCGACTTCATCATCCAGACGCGCAAGGGCCACATGTTCATCACCGGCCCGAACGTGATCAAGCAGGTCACCGGTGAGGAGGTCAGCCAGGATCAGCTCGGTGGAGCCGATGCGCACATGGCCGTCTCCGGTGTGACCAGCTTCGTGGCTGACGATGACGAGCAGGCGTTGCTGCTGACCAAGAAGCTGCTCAGCTTCCTCCCGCAGAACAACACCGAGGAACCGCCGTACGTCGAGGGTTATTACAACCTCGACTACGACCAGGGCCTCGGCGACATCGTTCCGGTGGACGGCAAGCAGGGCTACGACGTCCGCGACGTGATCGCCCGGATCATCGACAATGCCGACTTCCTCGAGGTTCAGGCCGGTTACGCCATGAACATCGTGGTCGGCTTCGCGAGAATCAACGGTCGCAGCGTGGGCATCGTGGCGAACCAGCCGAGCGTGATGGCCGGTGTGCTCGACATCAACGCGTCCGACAAGGGCAGCAAGTTCGTCCGCTTCTGCAATGCCTTCAACATCCCGATCGTCACCTTGGTGGACGTCCCCGGCTACCTGCCCGGCGTCGCCCAGGAGCACGGGGGCATCATCCGCCACGGCGCGAAGATGCTCTACGCCTACTCCGCTGCCACGGTGCCGAAGATCACCATCGTGCTGCGTAAGGCCTATGGCGGCTCGTACCTGGCGATGGCCTCGAAGGATCTGGGTGCGGACAAGGTGCTCGCCTGGCCCACCGCGGAGATCGCGGTGATGGGTGCAGAAGGTGCTGCTGCGATCGTTTTCCGCAAGGAGATCTCGGGAGCCGACGATCCGGCAGCCAAGCGTGACGAGCTGGTCGAGGAGTACCGCAACACCTTCGCCACGCCGTTCATGGCCGCCTCGCGCGGTCTGGTCGACGACATCATCGATCCGGGTGACACCCGCCTCGAGGTGGCCAAGGCGCTGGAGATTCTGTCCAGCAAGCGGCAGCTACGTCCGGCCAAGAAGCACGGCCTGGGTCCGGTGTAAGGAGAAGCTGATGAGTACCAACGAGGAACTGCTTGCCCTGGTTCAGCAGCTCACCGATCGTATCGATGGGCTGGAAACCAAGATCAAGTCGCTGGAGGTTCTGGCCGCCGACGTGCCGGAGGAGACCATGGTGGCCATCGCCGCTGCGGTGTCGGCCTACCTGGGTCTGCGGGCCAAGCGTCGTCAGCCGCACTTCACCAATGGACGCAGCTGGATGGCGGCCACTCGTCGCACCCAGCATTCACACCAACCGCTCTTCTGAGGACGGGTAAGGAACATCATGAATCTGAAAGTGACTGTCAACGGCATCGCCTACGACGTCAACGTCGAGGTTGAGGAGCCTGAAACCCCCACCCTCGGTGCGATCGTCATCGGTGGTGGCAGCGGTTCTGCCGCACCGACCACCGCTTCGGTGAGCGGGACGTCGGCGAACGCGGTGACCGCGCCGCTGGCCGGCTCGGTGTCGCGCGTGCTGGTCGAGGAAGGCCAGGAGATCAAGGCCGGCGAGGTGCTGCTGGTGCTTGAGGCCATGAAGATGGAGACCGAGATCACCGCGCCGAAGGATGGCAAGGTGGCCCGGATTCTGATCGAGAAGGGCACCCCGGTCCAGGCCGGAGAAGGCCTGATCGAGCTCGACTGAGCCAGAGTTCGGACCGCCCGTGAAGGTGCGTCCGTGATGGTTCGACTGCGTAAGCGGCCCGTCCCCTTGTGGGGCGGGCCGCTGTGGTCTGTGTGGGGTCGGTGGTGCGATGAGGCGTTGCAGTTGACTGGGGGTGCGGGCTGAGACCTCAGGGGCAGATCGGCCTCAGCGTCCCGGCCACTGCGTCACCCGACCGGTGGCCGGACGGGTGACGGACGGCTGATCGACTCGGTGCTGGTGGGGCGCGGCTATCCCTCGGGGAGCGGCGGCAACGTCGCGTCGGTTTCGTAGGCCGCGAGCATGGCCAGGCGGCGCTGGTGGCGAGGATCGTGGCTGAAGGGCGTGTGGACAAAGACGTCCACGAAGCCGGCGGCATCGTCCTCGCTGTGCATGCGGGCGCCGATGGAGGCGACCTGAGCGTCGTTGTGGGCGCGGGCCAGCTCGGCGGTCTCTCGCGACCACACCAGAGCGGCGCGGATCCCGGGAACCAGGTTCGCGGACAGTTGCTCGCCGTTGCCCGAGCCGCCGATGACGACGCCGAGCGAGTCTTCACCGGAGGCGCGGTCTGCGGCGACGGCTTCGGCGGCTCGCAGGCAGTACACCGGATAGTCGTCGTCGCTCTGGTAGGTCCGGGGTCCGTGGTCGACGACCTCGAAGCCCTGCATGGTCAGATCGCTGGACAGCCGTTGCTTCAACGCGAAGCCGGCGTGGTCACTACCCAGGTGGATGCGCATAACTGAAGTCTCCCAAACCTGGACAAATCGGCGCCCTGCGATTTCGGTTTCTTGCGGGTGCGGGTGCGGGTGCGGGTGCGGGTGCGGGTGCGGGTGCGGGTGCGGGTGGCCGTCGGTCTGCCGGGCTGAGCCCCTGTCAGGAACTGGGCTGAGCGCGCCGTCGAGCGATCTCGATGACGGCGCTTTCGTTCACGTCGCCGAGCCCGGCGGCGACCAGTTCGTCCAGGGTGGACAGGGCTGTTGCGCCGAACGGTGCCGCGGCGCGCAGCTGTTGGGCCAGGCGCATCGCGTAGGCGGCGTCTTTGCGACGAAGCTTTCCGGAGAAGGTGACGAGATCCGGATGGTCACCAGCGACCACCCGCCGTGCATTCCGCACGACTTGGGGACTGGCGGCCTGTCCGGTGGCCAACGCGGCTTCGACCTGCCGCAGATCGAGGCCCGCGCGCTCGGCGAGGGCCAGACCTTCAGCGATTCCGGCGATCTGGACCGCGCCGATGAGGTTCACGATCAGCTTGTAGGCCGTCCCGGCGCCGACGGGCCCGAAGTGGATGAGTTGGCTGGCCAGCGGCTGCAGCAGCGGGCGAGCGAGCGCCAGGTCGTCGTCGGCCGAGCCGATCAGCAAGGTGAGCTCGCCGGCTGCCGCTGCGTCGGGGAGCCCGGTGACCGGGCAGTCCAGGTATCGCCAGCCGCGCGTGTGGGCGCGATCGGCGAGCTCGGCAACCCAGCCGGCGGACAGGGTGGAGCACTCGATTGCGAAAGCCGAAGCGGCGGGCGCGCCGGCGAGGCCGCCGCCGTCAGCTCCACCCGCGAGAGCGTCGCGGTCTGTTCCACCGGGGAGGCCGCTGCCCTCGGTCCGATCCGCGCCGCCGTGGCCGTCAGTTCCGTCTGCGCCGCCGTAGCCGTCAGTCCCGCGTGCGCCGCCGTCTGTTCCACCGGTGAGGCCGCCGCCGTGATGGTGCGCATCGGCGTCGGCACCGACGTCCACGCCGACGCTGACGGCGTGCCGATGTGGGTGGCCGGCATCGCCTTCCCCGATGAGCCGCAGGGCTTGTCCGGGCTCACCCGCGAGGACACCGTCAGGCCCGAGCCAGACCGCCCGAGATGCCTCGTCATCGCTCACCATCACGAAGACCGCATCGGCTCCCTGGGCTGCTTGTCGCGGCGAGGCGGCAAACCGTGCACCGGCTGCGACGAGCGGCTCAGCCGCAGCTGCCGTCCGATTTGCCACGACCAACTCGTGGCCCGCGGCCAGGAGCCGTCGCGCCATCCCGCTTCCCATGCGACCCAGCCCGATGAACGCAATCCGTGCCATGGGCGAAGATCCTAGTCAGCCGTCATGGTGGTGCAGGGTTGCCTCGTCCTGAAGCCACGGCGCAGGGCGGTGGCCTGGTTGGCTCATCGTTGGTGTGGCCAGGCTCGGTGGGGTCGCCGAACCTCGCGTTCCGCAGGGGTCTTCGCTCCCGGTCGTAGCGCCGAGGTGGGATCGCCTCTGGAACACCGTCCGCCGCGATCCGCAGCTCCCACTGATCACGTACGGCGAACTTCGCGGGCTCGACCAGACCATGGTGGTGTCGGCACAGGAGTGCCAGGTTCGACAGTGCGGTCGCGCCGCCTGCCCACCACGGCTCAAGATGGTGAGCCACGCAGGCCGCGGCCCGGGTTTGACAGCCCGGGAAGACGCATCCTTGGTCGCGAAGCGTGAGCGCTGCGCGGATCGGCGGCGTCACCAAGCGCCGCTCACGTCCGACGTCCAGGATCTCCGACGGCCCGCCCAGCACGACGGGTATCAGGTCGGCATCGCAGCACACCCGGCGGAGTTCTCCTGCCGAGAGGCGCTGGCCGTCTGCGATCAGGCCGGCACCGGCGGCTGTGCGCCGCAGCTGTTCGTAGTCGAGGGTCACCATGACCCGCGGGCGATCCCCGCCGGAAGACGGTGCCTGCCGCCGGCGTTCGTGGGAGGCGACAAGATCGAGTAGGCCGTCAGCCCGCCGCTGAGCGGGTGTGCGGCGCTCGCAGGCTGGATCCCGCTCTTCGACCGCGTTGCGCCTGCGGGACTCCACGTACGAGTCGACCAAGGTCAGGAATGCCTCGCCGGCGAGTTGCGGCAGGCTCCCAGAGAAGGTGACCGACCCCGCGCTATCGCGCCCGAACACCAAGGATCGATTCCGCTGGGCGGCCTCGGCCTGCCGTTGAAGGCGCCGCTCTTCACCCTCCGTGCCGCGTTCGGGCGCCACAGCGGCCAGCACCGCAGGCGCCGCCTTCGCCAACTGATCGCAGTCCTGCCGCTCGGCCAGACTCACCATGAACTGCTCTGCCCGCGCGGTCTGAGCCTCGCTCAAGTCGGTCAGCCCGTCGAGCACCCGGCCAATGGTGCGCGCTTGAGCGACGCTGATCTCGCCGGCCATGGCGGCCTCGCCCACGGCAGGTCGCTGACGCAACTCTCGTGCCTGGTGCAGCACGCCGGCCGCCTCACGCTTGGACAGTCCGCCGCGCGTGGTCAGCCAACTGGTTGTGGGAGTGCCCGCCTCTCGCAGCGACTCCGAGGCGGCGTCGGCCTCGGCCAGCAAGGCCGCTGAAAGAGCGGTCATTCGCGAGGCCAGCGCTCGGACGCGCTGCGAGCACGTGAGCCGCTCGCCGGCGTGCACGCCGGCAGCGTCGAACCGATCGAGGCATCCCTCGATCTCGCTCAGCAGCCGCTGCGGCGTCGCCGTGTCCATGCCTCAAGCCCACCACCAGGGGCTGACACTCCGGCCGATTGACTCGATTCAAAATGCCTAGTGAAACCAAGAATCTGCTGAGAAAATCGCACAGGCGTGCGATATGAGAGCTTTGTT
>DAIQNZ010000015.1:0-27509 GCA_036788135.1 Propionicimonas sp. | reverse complement strand
GTGGGTTGTGGGTTGTGGGTTGTGGGTTGTGGGTTGTGGGTTGTGGGTTGTGGGTTGTGGGTCGTTGACCAGTCACCAACCCTCGGCGAGACTGCCAAGATGACAGACCACGCCGACGACCGCGGCCGAGACGTCGCCATGCCGATCGAGGACTACGCGATGATCGGCGACTCCGAGACCGCTGCGCTGGTCTCCCGCGGCGGCTCGATCGACTGGCTGTGCCTACCCCGATTCGACTCGCCGGCCGTCTTCGCGGCTCTCCTCGGCAACGCCGCCAACGGCCACTGGCTCATCGGCCCCGCGGGCCCGGCCCAGACCACCCGCAGCTATGTGGACGAGACCACCGTGCTCGAGACGGTCCACCAGACGCCGACAGGAACCGTCCGCGTCGTCGACTTCATGCCGCTCGGTCAGGGCCGTTCCGATGTGATCCGCCGCGTGGAAGGCGTCAGCGGGCAGGTGGAGCTCGTGCACGAGTGGGTGGTCCGCCCCGGCTACGGCGGCATCGTTCCGTGGGTCTCGCGCCGCCGTGACCAGCGCGGTGCCGACGTGCTGACCGCGGTCGCCGGCCCGGACATGTTCACCCTTCGCGGCCCACGGTTACCCCTCCCCGACGATGGACGCCACCGCGGAACCCTCACCGTCGCGGCCGATGAGGTGCTCACCTTCGCCCTCACCTGGTCGCCCTCGTGGCGCCCGATTCCCGACGGCCTCGACGAGGACGACGAGCGCGTCCGCACGGTCAGCACCTACGAGTCCTGGGTCGGACGCATCGACTACGACGGCCCCTACGCCACCGCCGTGCGGCGTTCACTGGTCGTGCTTCGTCAGCTCACCGATGCCGAGCGCGGCGGCATCGTGGCGGCCCCCACCACCAGCCTCCCGGAGGATTTCGGCGGCGAACGCAACTGGGATTACCGCTACACCTGGCTGCGTGATGCCGCCCTCACCGTCCGGGCGCTGCTGCGTTCGGGCCACGCCCATTCCTCGAAGCTGTGGCGCGACTGGTTGGTGCGCGCCGTGGCCGGCGACCCCGACGACATTCAGATCATGTACGCGGTCGACGGCGGGCGTGAGTTGCCCGAGCGTGAACTCGATCATCTTCATGGCTATGCGGGGTCGCGTCCGGTCCGGATCGGCAACGCTGCGGTCGATCAGGAGCAGGGCGACGTCATCGGTGAGGTGATGATCGCCCTCAGCGACGCCCGCGACCACGGCCTGGACGAGTCGGTCGACTCGTGGAACGTGCAGAAGGTGCTTCTCGACCACCTCGAACGAACCTGGGACGACCGCGACAGCGGCATCTGGGAGGTGCGTGGTCCGTCGCGGCACTTCACGCACTCCGGTGCGCTGGCGTGGGCGGCGTTCGACCGCGGCGTCCGGGCGGTCGAGACCCATGGGCTGGACGGTCCGGTCGAGCACTGGCGCGAGCTGCGCGATCGCATCCACCGCACCGTCATCGAACGCGGCTACAACCCCGAGCGCAACACCTTCACCCAGCACGACGACACCACCGAGGTGGACGCCTCGCTGCTGCTCATTCCGGCGATCGGCTTCCTGCCCGGCACCGACCCGCGCGTTCTTGGCACCATCGCGGCCGTCGAGTCCGATCTGCTTCGCAACGACCTGGTGCTGCGCTATCGCACCCAGACCACAGCCGACGGGCTTCGCGGTGACGAGAACCCGTTCCTTGCCTGCAGCTTCTGGCTGGCCAGCGCCTACGCGATGGCCGGACGAACCGACGACGGCCACCGCCTGATGACGCGACTGGTCGGGCTGCTCAACGACGTCGGGCTGCTGTCGGAGGAGTACGACCCGGTCCACCATCGGATGGCCGGCAACTTCCCCCAGGCGCTCTCGCACCTAGCGCTGGTCGGCGCCGCCTACGACCTCCGCGACGCCGACCAGGCCGGCGGGTCTCGCCGCAGCTGAGGCTGCGGCCCAGCCTCAGGCGTACTCGCCGCGAAACACCTTGTGGTTGGCCGCCTGCGCGACCGGACGGACCACCATGCTCTCGATCGCCACGTGCTCAGGGCGCGTCGCCATCCAGGTGATCGCCTCGGCGATGTCGTCGGCCACCAGCGGATTCGGCACGCCGGCGTAGACGGCGTCGGCCTTGGCCTGATCGCCGGCGAAACGCACCAGCGAGAACTCGGGGGTGTGCACCATGCCCGGCGCGATCTCGGTGACCCGGACCGGCTTGTCCCACAGCTCCAGCCGTAGCGCCTTGGCCAGCGCCCGCTCGGCCGACTTCACCCCGCAGTAGCCGGCGCCACCTTCGTAGGCCGATTCGGCCGCGGTCGAGGTGACGAAGACGATCGCTCCGTGGGCAGCGATGATCGCCGGCAACAGCGCCTGGGTGACCTGCTCGGCACCGACGACATTGGTCTCGTACATCAGGCGCCAGTCGTCAGCCGAAGCAGTCGCCACCGGGTCGACGCCGATTGCTCCACCGGCGTTGTTCACCAGGACGTCCACCTTCGGTCCGGCCGCTGCGGCCAGCGCGGCCACGTCGGCTGCGGAGGTGACGTCGCAGGTGACGGCCATGCCCCCGATCTCTGCGGCCAGCGCCGCGACCCGCTCGGTGCGCCGGGCGGCGCAGATCACCCGAAATCCCGCCTCAGCCAGGTGGCGGGCTGTCGCCGCGCCGATTCCACTACTCGCTCCAGTAACAACCGCTACACCAGGTTCGCTCACGCTGGGCATTCTCTCTCAGACCCGAACGCAGCCCGTCCGGCGGACGCATCCCGGATACGCTGGAGCCATGACTTCAACGCTGATTCTGCTCCGCCACGGAGAGAGCGAATGGAACGCTCTGAACCAGTTCACCGGCTGGGTGGACGTCGACATCAACGAGAAGGGTGTCGCAGAGGCCAAGAAGGGCGCCGAGCTGCTCAAGGCTGAGGGGCTGCTTCCTGAGGTGGTGCACACCTCGCTGCTGCGTCGCGCGATCCACACCGCCTACCTCGCCCTGGACGGCTGCGACCGTCACTGGATTCCGGTCAAGCGCAGCTGGCGCCTGAACGAGCGCCACTACGGCGCTCTGCAGGGCAAGAACAAGGCGCAGACCCTGGAGGCCTTCGGCGAGGAGCAGTTCATGCTCTGGCGTCGCTCCTACGACACCCCGCCGCCCGAGATCGCCACCGATGACGAGTTCAGCCAGTTCAACGATCCGCGCTACGCCGACCTGCCGAGCGAGGCTCGTCCGCTGACCGAGTGCCTGGCCGACGTCGTCGTCCGGATGCTGCCCTACTGGTACGACCAGATCGTGCCGGATCTTCGCCTCGGCAAGGTCACTTTGGTGGTCGCTCATGGCAACTCGCTGCGCGCGCTGGTCAAGCACCTCGATGGCATCAGCGACGCCGATATCGCCGGGCTGAACATCCCGACCGGCATCCCGCTGCTCTACGAACTCGATGACGACCTGCGTCCGGTGACTCCGGGTGGGCGCTACCTCGATCCGTCCGCCGCTGCGGCCGCGATCGAGGCCGTCAAGAACCAGGGCAAGAAGTAGTCGAACCTCAGCACGGCCCTTCCCGGCGACGGCCCCTGTTCGGGGTGGTCCGGGGAGGGCTGTGTGCTGTCCGGAGCGGATCGGCGCCGGACATGAGAGACCCCGGCAGGCGCGCGGACGGCCGGCCGGGGTTCGCTCAGAAGCAGTGTCGGACGCTTAGGCGACCGGCCAGTTCTCACCCTCGGGCAGGACGCCGTTGATCACGTAGACCACGCGGGCGGCCATCAGCACGGCGTGGTCGGCGATCCGCTCGTAGTAGCGGCCGAGCAAGGCGACATCCACGGCGGCTTCCACCGAGTGGCTCCATTCAGCGCTGAGGATCACTCGGAACTGGCTGCGACGCAGCTCGTCCATCTCCTCGTCGTTGTCGGCGAGCTTGGCCGCGTCATGGGCGTTGCGCTCGTTGAGCGCGCGTCCGGCCGTGGCCACCATTTCTTCTGCGACCCGGGCCATCAGCGTGAAGTTCGGCACCAGCGGCTCGGGCACGGCCCGCTCCGGGTAGCGCAACCGAGCGATCTTGGCCACATGCGCTGCCAGGTCGCCCATCCGTGCCAGGTCGGCGATCATTCGCATGGCCGCCACCACGGTGCGCAGTTCGCCGGCGACCGGGGCCTGCCGGGCGAGCAGCGAGAAGCAGCGAGCCTCAAGTTCGTCATGCCGCTGGTCGATGGCGGCATCGGCGGAGATGACCTGCTCGGCGGTCGCCAGGTCCGCGTTCAACAGGGCCTTGGTGGCGTCCTGGACCGCCACCCGGACCAGTCCGGTCATCTCGACCAGATCGGTCACAACGCTATCCAGGCTTTCGCGGTAGTTGTCGCGCATCTGCTTCTTCCGTCGTGCGGCTGCTCATCGTCGGTGGGCGTAGCTCGCCCGTTGGCTCTAGGTTAGACAGGCCCGGGCCGCCGCGAGTCGGACGCCAGCCGAACACCAGGTGAACACTGGGTGAAAGTTGCGCCAAGTCACGTCCAGGAGGCTCCAAAACGGCGTGAGGCGCCCCCGACGCACCCCTAGACTCGCAGCCATGACGCCGTTCGCCTGGGCCCTGCTCGGCTTCGTGCTGGGCGCTGGTCTGGGCGCACTGGTCGTGCTGACCGTAATGAGTCGCGCGGCACGAAAGGTGCGCGGACAGATCGTAAACCGCCACCACCTGGGCGAGATCCTCGCCCCGCTCCGCGCTGCGGTCGTGGTGGTCTCGGAGTCGGACTTCGTGCTGGCAGCCTCGACCTTCGCCAAGACGATCGGCGTCGCGCGCGGCTCGTCGCTCTACCCTGCCGAGGTTCTCGACCTGATGGCGGACGCCCGACGCGCCGGCCGCACGCTGGAATGCGAGCTCCGGCTGGCCGGGCCGGCGGGGGAGCCTCTGCAGCTGGCGGTCCGTGCGGTGCCCTTGAGTAACGGAGCGGGGGTGATCATCGGTGAGGATCGCTCCGAGGATCTGCGCTTCAGCGAGACCCGCCGTGATTTCGTCGCCAACATCACCCACGAACTGAAGACCCCGATCGGGGCTATCGGTCTGCTTGCCGAGGCTGCCGACAGCGCTGCCGACGATCCGGACGCCGTGCACCTGTTCTTGGGCAAGCTGTCTCGGGAGACGCGTCGGCTCAATGAGCTGGTCTCGCAGATCATCGCGCTGTCGCGGCTGCAGTCGGAGGATCCGCTGCTGGCCGCTGTGAGCGTCCCGGTCGCTCAGGTGATGGAGTCCGCCGTGGCCCGCTGCACCGAGATCGCCGAGGCCGGAGGGATCAGCATCTCGATGCAGGCGGCTGCGGGGTTGGAAGTGATCGGTGACTCCGAGGAGTTGGAGACCGCGGTCACCAACCTGGTGCAGAACGCCGTCGCGTACTCCGAGCCGGGTGCGCGAGTGGCGGTGACCAGCCAGCTGGCTGCCGACGGCATGGTCGAGATCCGGGTCTCCGACAACGGCATCGGAATCAGCGAGAACGACCAGAAGCGCATCTTCGAGCGCTTTTTCCGCGTGGATGCCGACCGGAGCCGCGCCAGCGGCGGCACCGGTTTGGGCCTATCGATCGTCAAGCATGTGGCCGTCGCCCATGGCGGCGAGGTGAGCGTCTGGAGCCGGGTCGGCCAGGGGTCGACCTTCACCTTGCGGTTGCCGGCCAGTGAAGAAGGGACACCAGCATGACCAAGGTTCTGATCATCGAGGACGAAGAGAGCTACCGCGAGTCGTTGGCCTTCCTCCTGGCCAAGGAGGGCTTCGAGGTTCTCACGGCCGCGGACGGCGCCACCGGTTTGACCATGTACGACCGCCAAGGCGCCGACATCGTCCTGCTGGACTTGATGATGCCGGGCATGTCGGGCACGGAGGTGTGCCGACAGCTGCGCGCCCGCGGCAATGTTGGCATCATCATGGTCACCGCGCGGGACTCCGAAGTCGACAAGGTGGTCGGCCTCGAGCTTGGCGCCGACGACTATGTCACCAAACCGTTCAGCCACCGCGAACTGGTGGCCCGGATCAGGGCGGTGCTGCGTCGCGGCCAGGACGTCGAGTTGATCACCGACGTCGTCGAGGCCGGCGGCGTCCGGATGGACGTCGAGCGCCACGAGCTGACTGTGCGCGGACGCCCGGTCCAGCTGGCGCTGAAGGAGTTCGAGCTGCTGGAGCTGCTGCTGCGCAACTCCGGACGGGTGCTGACCCGAAGCCAGCTGATCGATCGGGTCTGGGGGCCGGACTACGTCGGCGACACCAAGACCCTCGACGTCCACGTGAAGCGGCTGCGCGCGAAGCTGGAGGAGGATCCGGCCAACCCGATCATGCTGGTCACCGTGCGGGGCTTGGGCTACAAGTTCAACAACTGACCGGGACACGGCTGTGCTGGGGCCGCTCAGTTGCCGACTGTCTTGCACATCGGTGCACCACCGTCTCGCCGGCGGCGGCAGGTGTTTCGACCGTGCCGATGCGGCGCCTGAATTGCCGTGTGATGAGGGGTGATAGTGGCTCGAGTGACGGCTGTGCTGGTCTGATCGCAGTCTCGCCCGGTTCCCTCGGGTTCTGGTCTGGGCCCAGATCGAGATATTGTTGCCGCCCGTGACGGATATCACCGTGTTCTCCGGCCACGCCCACCAGTCTTTCGCCGAGGAGATGTGCCAAATCCTCGGGGTGGAGCTGTCGCCGACCCGCCTTTCCCGGTTCTCCAACGACTGCCTGCAGGTGCAGTTGCGAGCCAACTGTCGCCAGCGCGATGTCTACATCGTGCAGCCGCTGGTTCCGCCCACCCAGGAGAACCTGATGGAGCTGCTGATGATGGTCGACGCCGCTCGTGGCGCGTCTGCAGCGCACGTCTCAGTGGTGATGCCGCACTACGCCTACGCCCGATCGGACAAGAAGGACGCTCCGCGGATCAGCATCGGCGGCCGTCTGGTTGCCGACCTGATCCACACTGCCGGCGCGAACCGGGTGCTGACCATGGCGCTGCACGCGCAGCAGGTGCACGGCTTCTTCTCGATGCCGGTCGATCACCTGACGGCGCTGCCGGTGCTCGCCCAGCACTTCCGCAGTCGTGACCTGTCGAACGCCGTCGTCGTCTCTCCGGACTTCGGCAACGCCAAAGAGGCCAATCAGTTCGCGCGAATGCTGGGTGTGGGCATGGCGGCCGGATCGAAACGCCGGCTGGCGGACGACCGGGTGGTCATTGATTCGATCGTCGGCAAGATCGGTGGCAAGGACGTGATCATCCTCGACGACGAGATCGCCACCGCCGGCTCGGTGGTGGAACTGATCAACACCGTGCGCGGCTACAACGTGAAGTCGATCTCGGTGGCCTGCACTCACGGCCTGTTCTCGGGCAAGGCAGTGGAGCGGCTGAACGCGGTTCCCGACATCGTCGAGATCGTCACCACGAACACCGTGCCGGCGCCGGAAGGGCTGAACCGCTTGACCACGGTGTCGGTGGCCCCGCTGTTCGCGGAGGCTGTGCGGCGGATCAACTGCGGGGAGAGCGTTTCCGGCCTCTTCTCCGACGAGGTCACCTACGGCTGAGCCGTCCTGACTGAACGCCCGGCCGGGGAGACTCCGGCCGGGCGTTTTTCGTCCTCTGCGGGCGCGACCCGACGCGAGCCCCGCGGGTGCGCAGTGCGCTCTCGGGGAGACCGGCTGTGCCGACCACCAGGTGGGACCCTCGCAAAACCACACAGAACCACAAAACTCCCAGACGGACCTCTTGTAAACCCAAGCAAAAGCAGATAGAACAAGACGTACCAACATCGAGGTCGGTCGGAAGAGGTCTGATGTACGCAGAGGAGCGGCACCGCGCCATCGTCAACCGAGCGCTGCAGCAAGAGCGGGTCTCGGTCACAGAGCTGGCCGAAGAGTTCGGCGTCACCACCGAGACCATTCGCCGCGACCTCGACGCGCTCGATCACCGCGGGTTGATCCGGCGCGTGCACGGGGGTGCGGTCGCCGCCGACGGCTTCGCCGTCCTGGAGACCGGCCTCGCCGAGCGCGAGCCTGCCAGTGCCGCCCAGAAGGCGCGCATCGCCGAGGCCGCACTGCGGTACCTCCCGACCCGTCCCGGGACGGTGCTGGTCGACGCCGGAACCACCACCGGCCGGCTCGCCGGGCTGTTGACTCCCAGCTCGGTGCAGTCGGTCGTCACCAACTCTCTGCCGGCGGCCAACCAACTGGCTGCCAACGGCGTACCCGTTCGGCTCCTCGGCGGCCAGGTGCGCGGCATCACCGGCGCGACGGTGGGTGCGGAAGCGGTGAGCACCCTGCACCGCTTGCGCTGCGATGTGGCTTTCGTCGGCACCAACGGCATCTCGGTCCACCACGGCTTCTCCACCCCCGATCACGACGAGGCCGCAGTGAAGGAGGCCATGGTGCACGCGGCAAGCCGGGTGGTCATGCTGGCCGACAGCTCCAAACTCGGTGCCGAGCTGTTGGTCGGTTTCGCCACACTCTCCCAGGCCGACGTTCTGATCACCGACGACGGCATTGACCAGGCTGACGTCGCGGACTTGCGAGCCGCCGGCCTCGAGGTGGTGATCGCATGATCGTCACGCTTACTGCGAACCCCTCACTGGATCGCACCGTCGCTCTGGACGCCGCGCTCACTCGTGGAGAAGTCCACCGCGCGGCTGAGGTCACCGTCGAGCCGGGCGGCAAGGGCATCAACGTCGCCCGCGTCGCGCACTACGCCGGTCACCCCGCTCGTGCGATCCTGCCGGCCGATCCTGCAGATCCGATCCTGCGGGGCTTGGACGAGCTGCGCCTGCCGTACCGAACGGT
Source organism: Propionicimonas sp. (assembly GCA_036788135.1). GTDB lineage: Bacteria > Actinomycetota > Actinomycetes > Propionibacteriales > Propionibacteriaceae > Propionicimonas. The sequence continues at coordinate 18,750 of DAIQNZ010000015.1, read as the reverse complement.
GCCGCTGCCGCAGTCGGTCCGCACCAACCTCACCTTGAGCGAGCCGGACGGCACCACCACCAAGATCAACGAGCCGGGTCCGACCCTGAGCGCTGGTGTCGTCGAGGCGTTGGCCCGGTTGCTGGTGCTGGAGTCTGAACGCGCCGACTGGGTGGTGCTCTCCGGATCGCTGCCGCCCGGCGTACCCAGCGCCTGGTACGCCGACCTGGTGCGCGCGCTGCGCCCCTGGGGCTGCCGGATCGCCGTCGACACCTCCGATCAACCCCTGCTGTCGCTGGCCGCGCACTTTCCTGACTCCGCCCCCGATCTGATCAAGCCCAACTCCGATGAGCTGGCCCAGCTGACCGGCGCCGACGCGGCCACGCTTGAAGCCGCCGCGCAGGCCGGTGACGCCAGCGCCAGCGTGACGGCGGCGCAGTCGCTGGTTGCCCGCGGCGTCGGGGCCGTCCTGGTCACCCTGGGCGCGGCCGGAGCCGTCCTGGCGACCGCCGAGGGCGCCTGGCGCGCCGTGCCGCCGCGGATCACCGTCCGCAGCACCGTCGGGGCGGGCGACTCGTCTGTGGCCGGCTACGTCCTGGCCGAGACCCGTGGCCTTCCCGCTCCCGAACGCCTCCGCCTCGCGGTGGCCTACGGCTCGGCGGCAGCCGCACTGGCCGGCACGCAGCTGCCGCGTCCTGACCAGATCGACATCGCCCAGGTCGAGGTCTTCGCCCTCGTCTGATTCGTATCGCCCAATCCCACACCACGAAAAAGGAACGATGATGTCCCCACAACCGCTGATCACGCCCGACTTGGTCGTGCTGGACGCCAATCTCGGCGCCACCAAGACCGAGGTGATCCAATCCCTGGCTGAGCTGATCGGCAAGACCGGGCGCGCGGACGCCGCCGGCCTCACCGCCGACGCGCTCGAGCGTGAAGAGAAGATGGCCACCGGGCTCGGCGGCGGCATCGCGATTCCGCATTGCCGATCTGCCGCCGTCCACACCAACTCGCTGGCCTTCGCTCGGCTGGCGCCCCCGGTGGACTTCGGTGCCGCCGACGGCCCGGCCGATGTCGCCTTCATGATCGCCGCCTCCGAAGGCTCCGATGACGCACACCTGGTGCTGCTGGCCAAGCTGGCGCGCTCGCTGATGCGCAAGGAGTTCACCGACGGGCTGCGCTCGGCCACGACGCCGGAGCAGATCGTCGCCCTGGTGGAGCAGGCGACCGCAGAGGACGAAGCGCCCGCAGCCGCCCCTGTCACCGCCGCCGCTGCCAAGGTGCCGGTGCTGGTCGCCGTGACGGCATGCCCGACCGGCATTGCGCACACCTTCATGGCGGCCGACGGCTTGGAGCAGGCCGGACGGGCCGCCGAGGTCGAGATCCACGTCGAGCCGCAGGGCTCGGGCCGGATCGACTGGCTCGCCCCCGAGCTGATCGCCGGCGCGGATGCCGTGATCTTCGCCACCGATCTTCCGGTCCGCGATCGTGAGCGCTTCGTCGGCCTGCCGGTCGTCGAGTCCGGAGTGAAGCGGGCCATCAATGAGCCGGAGAAGCTGATCGCCGAGGCGTTGGCCGCTGCGGCGAACCCGAAGGCCGCCCGCGTTGGTGGCTCCGCCGAGCGGGCAGGAGCCGCGACCGCTGCCGCGGCCGGCTCGACGCAGCTGGGCTGGGGCCGGCGCATTCAGCAGGCGCTGATGACCGGCGTCTCCTACATGATCCCGTTCGTGGCCGCCGGCGGTCTGCTCATCGCGCTCGGCTTCCTCTTCGGTGGCTTCGACATCGCTCTGACCCCTGGGGTCAACGGTGCCAGAACCTGTGCCGACCTGGCCTCCTGGCTCAGTCCCGATGCCTGCCAGGCCGGCGTCACCGGCGGCAAGTCGATCGGCGCGTTGGTGCTGGCCAACGCCAGCCTGACCAGCATGCCGGCCGGGTTCATCATGACCTTGGGTGCGGTGATGTTCGCCATCGGCGGGGCGGCCTTCGGCTTCCTGGTGCCTGCGCTGAGCGGCTACATCGCCTACGCGCTGGCCGGACGCCCCGGCATCGCCCCCGGATTCGTGGGCGGCGCGATCTCGGTCACCCTGGGTGCGGGCTTCCTTGGCGGCCTGGTCACCGGCCTGGTCGCGGGCCTGATCGCGGCCTGGATCGCCAGCTTCAAGGCGCCGCGCTGGCTCGCCGGCCTGATGCCGGTGGTGATCATCCCGTTGGTGGCCACCTTCCTCACCGGCGGCCTGATGTACTTCTTCCTCGGTCAGCCGCTGGCCAACCTCACCAAGGCCATGCAGGCCGGCCTGACCGGAATGTCGGGCGGCTCGGCGATCCTGCTGGGCGTCGTCCTCGGCCTGATGATGTGTTTCGATCTCGGCGGCCCGGTGAACAAGGCGGCCTACCTGTTCGCGACGGCCGGCCTGTCGGCCGGTACCACCGCCAACTTCGAAGTGATGGCAGCGGTGATGGCCGCCGGCATGGTTCCCCCATTGGCGATGGCGCTGGCCACGGTGGTCCGCAAGAAGCTGTTCACCCAGGTTGAGCGTGAGAACGGCGCGGCAGCCTGGCTGCTGGGGGCGTCCTTCATCTCCGAGGGCGCGATCCCGTTTGCCGCTGCCGACCCGCTGCGCGTCATTCCGTCGATGATGATCGGCGGCGGCGTCACCGGCGCGCTGAGCATGGCATTGGGCGTCGGCCTGCGGGCGCCGCATGGCGGCATCTTCGTCCTGTTCGCCTTCCAGCCGCTGCCGGCAGCCATCTTCGGCTTCCTGATCAGCCTGGCGGCCGGCGTGGTGGTGTCTGCCGCGCTGGTGATTATCGCCAAGACGGTCTGGCCGGCCAAGCAGGTCGAGGCCGTGGCCTGATCGACGCTTTCCCACACCGCGAGGCGGGTGCAGCTGTGGCTGTACCCGCCTCGCTCCGCGTCCGGGCCCATTTGGCAGGACAAAATGGTCTGACCGAAGCCGCCCCATTCCACGGACGAAAAACCGTCGCTCGCTGCGCGGTAGTGCTGCAATGCGCCTTCCCGCGGTTTTCGCTCTGGCTAGCGCAGATCGTCCACAGCAACGGTTCTCAGCACATCGCCAGCGGCGCTGTCAAGTCCCAATCTGGCTCTGGCTAGGTGAGACGTAGCTCTTTACGGGCTCAACGTGCTAGACTTGGAAACCGGGAAAGGTGGTAAACGCTGATATGACGTTCACAATCGGTGAGACCGTGGTCTACCCCAATCATGGCGCAGCAGTCATCGAAGCCCTGGAAACCCGAACGATCAAAGGCGAGGACAAGCTCTATCTCGTCTTGCGTATCGTCGGCCAGAACGACCTGGTAGTGCGTGTGCCGGCCTGCAACCTCGACCTCGTGGGAGTCCGCGATGTTGTCGATGCCGATGGGCTGGAGCGGGTGTTTGGCGTCCTGCGCGCCCCGCATGCCGAAGAGCCGACCAACTGGTCGCGTCGGTACAAGGCAAATCTGGAGAAGCTGCATTCGGGCAATGTGCTCAAGGTGGCAGAGGTCGTGCGCGACCTATGGCGCCGGGAGCGCGAGCGTGGCCTGTCTGCCGGTGAGAAGCGCATGCTTGCCAAGGCTCGGCAGATCCTGGTCTCGGAGCTGGCGCTCGCCGAAAAGGTTGAGGAGGATCGCGCTGAGGTCCTGCTCGATGAGGTGCTCGCCTCCTGAGCCAGTCAGTCATGAACTCGACCGCGCCGGTCGTTGCCATCGTGGTAGCGGCCGGCGCGGGCGTGCGTCTGGGTGGTGACAAGCCCAAGGCGCTGCGCGAGGTGGCCGGACGGCCGCTGGTTCGCCATGCGCTCAACGGCCTGGCGGCCGGCGGTGTTGATCGCGCGGTTGTCGTGATCGCCCCCGGCGAGCAGGCTGCCTTCGAGACCGCCTTGGCCGATTCGCCGATTCCGGCGGCCTACGTCTATGGCGGTGCTCGTCGGCAGGACTCCGTCCGGGCCGGGCTGGCCGCGATTTCCGGTGATCCCCAGCTGAGCGCGTGTGAGTTCGTCCTGGTGCATGACGCGGCGCGCGCCCTGGTGCCCGGGCAGGTGGTTGCGCGGGTGATCGCAGCCCTGCGTGACGGCGCTGTCGGCTGCGTGCCGGCGATTCCGGTGGTCGACTCGATGCGGCGAGTGGATGACGCCGGTGACTCAGTCGTGGTCGATCGAACCCCGCTGCGAGCGGTGCAGACGCCCCAGGGCTTCCGGCGGGACATCCTGGCTGCTGCTCTCGACCACGTCGATCACGTCGACGTCAGCGACGATGCCACTGCCGTTGAGGCCTACGGCGAGAAGGTCGTCCTGGTGGCAGGATCCCGCGAAGCATTGAAGGTGACCGAGCCGGCCGATCTCGTGCTGGCCGAAGCGATAGCCAGGAGCCACTCGTGATGCTGCGGATCGGCGTCGGCACCGACGTCCACGCCTACGCTGACGGCGTGCCGATGTGGGTGGCCGGCATCGCCTTCCCCGATGAGCCGCAGGGCTTGTCCGGGCACTCCGATGGTGATGTCGCAGCGCACGCCGCGGTCGATGCCCTGCTGTCGGCTGCTGGCCTGGGCGACATTGGAGAGAACTTCGGCACCGATGATCCGGCCTGGGCCGGTGCCAGCGGGGTGGCCTTCCTCGTGGAAACGGCCGCGCGGTTGCGTGCGGCCGGCTGCACCGTGCAGAACGTGTCGATCCAGGTGATCGGACGACGTCCGCGACTGGCCGGTCGCCGCAGCGAGGCCGAAGCCGCGCTGAGTCAGGCCGTGGGCGCTGCGGTGAGTGTGTCGGCAACCACGACCGACGGATTGGGCCTGACCGGCCGTGGCGAAGGTGTCGCGGCGATCGCTGTCGCCCTGGTCGCGGTCGGCTGAGCCTCAGCGGACCGCATTGGCGGACGCGGTGAAGGTGTTGCACTTCCCGATCTGGCTGGTGCCCAGGCCGACGGTGAACCAGGACTGCCGATTCTTGCCGAGGCCGTGATCGCCGTCGTAATTGGCCTTCCCGGTGAGCTGATCGTCGCCGATCGTAAAGAAGAGGTACGTCAGGTTGTCCTCGTCGGAGGCGGTCACTCCTGATGCCTTGGCGATCGCGTTCACCCACAGTCCGGCGAAGCAGTCGGCCTGGACTTCGGTGCGTCGGGAGTAGACCCGTCCGTCGGCCTCGCTGCCCTTCTGCTCCCAAGCCTTCTCCGACACCAGGATCCCGGTGCGGGCCTGAATCGCGTGGCCGAACTCGTGCGCCATCACCGCGTCGGTCACGAAAGGTTTGTTGCGAATCGACTTCGGCAGAATGTCGGGCAAGTCGGTGGCGTAGTAGATGTGTTGATCGACCGCGCAGTAGAAGGCATTTCCACTCTCTGTCTTCCCGCAGGGCGTGGTGATCTCGCTGCTGTAGACGGTGGCAGGAGGCCGCGGGAGGACGAAGCCGGCCGAGGTCATCGGCGGGTCCCAGACGCCCCACAGGCAGGCCGTCAGTTTGTTGAGGTGATTCTCGAGCTCCGCGGTGCTGGCATTGGCCGAGTTGATCGCCGGCACAACACAGTTCGTCGGAACCGGGACGTCTTCGCGATAGATCGCGTTCTTCTGCATCCAGGCCGTTGCCTGCTCGTACGTCTTCGGCTGGGGGATCGCCGGCGGGTTGTAGTCCGGAGCAGGGACATCGCTGACCTGGTGGTAGCTCGGATCGCTTCCCGGCGTAGCGGTGTCCTCGTCCCCGCCGAGGTAGTTGAGCAGCGTGACCGCGAAGAACGCGGCGATGACCACGAAGACGGCGCCGCCGAGGATGGTCAGAAAGGGGTTGCGTCGGCGCGGCGGTGGCGGCGTGAATGAGCCGGGCGTGCCGTAGCTCGGTTGCTGGCTGAAGGCCGCCCCCGGCTGCGGCAGAGCGGACGGCGGCGGTGGCGGCGGAGGCCACGAACTGGCAGGCGGATTCCAGCCCGAACTTCCGGGCCATTGCTGACCCGGGGCGGGCGGCCAGTTCTGCGTCACGGCCGAAGCCTAACCTGCGCGAAGAATCGCGCACCACCAGACCCGCTGGACGACGGCGTGGCCGCCGGTATTCGGCATCACGAGCGCGCTGATCGCTAGGCTGAGCGACGTACCCGCCCCGGCGCAGGAATGAGGACCGAGAATGCCGAAACGTCGTGCCCTGTGGTGGCGCAGCCTCGCGGTTGCCCTGATGGCGTTCGGGCTGAGCGTTGCCGCCGTCCCGACGGCCCGCGCCGCCGACGGGCAGCTGGCCAGCTATGACGTTGCCGCGGTGGTGAGCGCCGACGGCTCACTGGCCATTCGCGCGACCATGACTTTCACTGGCGCCGCGCCGGCGAACGTCACGCAGGTCATCGACACGACTCGCCGCACACCGCAGTACACCGAGTATCGCTATGCGATCTCCGATGTCAGCGCCACCGCCGGCGGGCAGCCGATCGATGTGCAGGTCCGCAACGCTCCGGCCTCCACGACCATTCAGCTGGCCACCGCCGGGGTGACCACGCCGATCACCGTGTCGTATCGGGTGCTGGGTGCCGCGACGGCCAATCCGGCCGGCGGGACCCTGCTGATCTGGCCGCTGCTGCAAGGCCTCAGCGTGCCCGTCCAGGTCTTTACCGCCGAGGTCGAGGTGCCCGCTCAGTTCAACCAGCTCGACTGCGCCGCCGGCCCGGCAGCTCAGCCTGCAGCCTGCACCTCCTATGCCGGCGGTACTCACGATGCGCCGAACCCGGTCATCCGCCAGGAGAATGTCGGCGCCGGCGATGTCGTGGTCATCACGCTGGGCTTCCCGGCCGGGCAGGTGGCCGTGAACGAGAACCTGCGTCAGCTGTGGACGCTCGAACGCGCCTTTTCCGTGGCCCCGCTGCCGTTGGCGTTGGGGGCCGCCGTGCTCGTGCTGGGCCTGCTCGGCCTGTGGCTCGCTCAGCGCAAGATCGGCCGCGACTATGCCGGCCAGGTCGAGCCGATGATGGTCGCCGACTTCCGCCCCGTCGGGGCCGGCCAAAGCGAGTTCACCGTCGAGGACGGTGCCCGTCCTGGCGCCATCGGCACGCTCATCGACGAGCACGTCGATCCGGTCGATGTCACCGGCGCCATTCTCGATCTGGCCGTTCGTGGGCATCTCCTGATCACCGAGCTCCCGAAGGACTCCGCCTTCGCGCCGGCCGACTGGGCCTTCACCCGCCGCTTCAACGAGGCACCTTTGGCCGACTACGAGCGGACATTGCTCGGTGCGCTCGCGCCGATGCAGGGCGACCCGGTGAAGCTGTCGAACCTGCCGGGCACGCTGCATTCGGTGATCGGCGATGTGCAGTCCGAGCTGTACGACGAGGTGGTGGCCCAGGGCTGGTTCGCCCGTCGCCCGGACGCCGTGCGCGGACGCTGGAATGTTGCCGGATGGGTCGCCTTGGTGATCGCGACGCTGGCGGCCGCCGGCCTGATCGTCTTCACCGGCTTCGGACTGCTCGGCCTCGCGCTGATTCTGATCGGGCTCGGCGTGATGATCATCGCTCGCGAGATGCCGGCGCGCACGGCCAAGGGCACGGCCATCCTCCGCGGCCTCGAGGTGCTGCGGGGCAACCTGCTCACCCACCCGGTGGCCAACCTTTCCGGACCGAATGCCTATCACGCGATCTCCGAGCTGCTGCCCTTCGCCGTCGTCCTCGGCGGTCGGGATCGCTGGCTGGCCGCGTTGGCCGCCGCGGACACCGACGAAGTTTCGGACGAAGAGGATCTGGACTGGTACCACGGCCCGCAGGGCTGGCACCTGGCCGACCTTCCGGCGTCCCTGACCAACTTCATCACCACGGTTCAGGGCACGCTCTTCACCCGCTGACGGTGCCCGCTGGCGGCGGTGGCTCCCGGCGGCTCGGCAGGGGATCGTCAGCCTCCGGCGGACGAGGTGATCAGTCGCGGCTGTCGGCGAGAACTGCGACGGCCAGCACATGCCCGTCCGGGTCGAGGGCGTATCCGACGCTCTCACCCCACGGACGCAGCGCCAGACCATCGAGAACGCGCCCGCCGGCCATCTCGACCCGGGCCAGGACGGCTGCCGCGTCCGGTCGGCGCAGATACAGCTCGCAGCGCTGACCCGAACCCGGCGCGATGCCGTTGACCAGGCCGGCAATGTCGTCAGCCGGCATCAGCCCGAGCGTGACGCCGCCGAGCTCGAACGCGGTCATGCCCTCGACATCGAGCGTGGGGGCGTCGCAGAGCACTTCGGCATAGAAGCGGCGCGCCCGGGCCTGGTCGCAGACGTAGAGGATGATCTCGGTGGCGTTCATCCTCGTCAGCTGATCAGAGGGTGAGGCCCGGGTAAAGCGGGTTCGCGTCGAGCAGTTCGGCGGCTGCGGCCTTGGTGCGTTCGGCGACACCGTCGGCAATGGTGTACTTCGCCTTGCCGGGGACGCCCGCCGCGGTGGTGACCGGGGTGGTCGCGGTCAGCACGCCGGTGATCAGCTCGGCCACCGCGTCGAACTCGGCGGCCCCGAAGCCGCGGGTCGTCAGTGCCGGGGTACCGATCCGCACGCCCGAGGTGTACCAGGCGCCGTTGGGGTCGTTGGGAACCGAGTTGCGGTTGGTGACGATGCCGGAGTCGAGCAGCGCCGACTCCGCCTGGCGTCCGGTCAGTCCGAAGGAGCTGACGTCCATCAGCACGAGGTGATTGTCGGTGCCGTCGGTGACCAGCTTCACGCCGCGCTTCATCAGACCCTCAGCCAGGGTCTTGGCGTTGTCGGCGACGTTGGCAGCATAGGTCTGGAAGGAGTCCTGGCGAGCTTCGGCGAAGGCCAGCGCCTTGGCGGCCATCACGTGACTCAGCGGGCCGCCCAGCACCATCGGGCAGCCTCGATCGACGCTCGGCGCATACTCGCTGGTGGCCAGGACGAAGCCGCCGCGCGGGCCGCGCAGGGATTTGTGCGTGGTCGACGCGACCACGTGGGCGTAGGGGATGGGGTTCTCCTCGCCGGTGAACACCTTGCCGGCGACCAAGCCGGCGAAGTGCGCCATGTCGACGAAGAGCGTGGCGCCGACCTCATCGGCGATCTCGCGCATCTTGGCGAAGTTCACCCGACGCGGGTAGGCCGAGTAGCCGGCGACCAGGATCAGCGGCTTGAACTCGCGAGCGTCGGCGAGCAGCTTGTCGTAGTCGATCAGGCCGGTCTGCGGGTTGGTGCCGTAGGAGTGCTGGCGGAACATCTTGCCGGAGATGTTGTGCCGGAAGCCGTGGGTGAGGTGGCCGCCCGCGTCCAGGCTCATGCCCATGACGCGCTGAGCATTGAAGGTCGCGCGCAGGGCTTCCCAGTCATCCTCGCTGAGGTCGTTGACGGTCTTGGCGCCCAGGCGCTCCAGGGTCGGGCTCTCGATGCGGTGAGCCAGGATCGACCAGTAGGCCACCAGGTTCGCGTCGATCCCGGAATGCGGCTGCACGTAGGCGTACTCGGCACCGAAGAGCGCGCGGGCGTGCTCGGCGGCGACGCTTTCAACGGTGTCGACGTTCTGGCAGCCCGCGTAGAAGCGGTGTCCGACCGTACCCTCGGCGTACTTGTCGCTCAACCAGGTACCCATGGTGAGCAGGACCGGCAGCGAGGCATAGTTCTCGCTGGCGATCAGCTTCAGGGATGCGCGCTGATCGGCCAGTTCGGAGCGGGTCGCGGCGGCGATCCTCGGCTCAACGGACTCGATCACGCCCAGCAGCTGGGAGTAGAGGGTGGACAGCGGGCTGTTGTTCTCGGGCACAGACAGGCTCCTCGGTCGGCGACCAGGTAACTCTACCGAGCTTGGCCGCCCTGCGACGTGCCACGTCCGCTTCGTTCCGGGGGTCGCCGGTCCGGACGCGCGGAGCCTGGCCCCGGCACAGGGTGCTCCGGGTGAGCCGTCGGCGCTGCGGTGGGTGGCCGGTGACCACCGCCGTGCCGGCGGCGTTGCTGGGGAGGGGGATTGCGGGGAACCCTCGTCGCGCTGCGTGTCGCGAAGGTATCGTCATAGCGCGTTCAACAAGGAGGAATGATGGCCGATCTGACCGGCAAGAAGGTGGCTTTTCTGCTCAAGCGCGGGGTGGAGCAGCCCGAACTCACCGAACCCTGGGCAACCCTGACGTCTGCCGGCGCGACCCCGGTGCTGGTCTCGGAGGAGCACGGCACGATCACCGCCCTCATCGGCGACTGGGAACGCGGCGACGACTTCCCCGTCGACCTGACCCTGGACGAGGCGGACCCGGCCGATTTCGACGCGCTCGTCCTTCCGGGCGGGACGCTCAACTCTGACAAGATCCGCAACAACCCGAAGGCCATCGCTTTCGTGAAGGCATTCTTCGACGCGGACAAGCCGGTGGCCTCGATCTGCCACGGACCGTGGATCCTCATCGAAGCCGGGGTGATCCCCGGACGCAAGCTCACGTCGACCACGCGCATCTCGACCGATCTGAAGAATGCCGGTGGTGACTGGGTCGACGCCGAGGTCGTGGTGGACGGCAAGCTGGTCACCAGCCGCAGCCCGCGCGACATCGAGGCGTTCAACGCGGCGCTGGTGGACGCAGTCGAGAAGGGCTGAGCCGACCCTGAGTAAAGGCAGCAGGCCCGCGGGATCTCCCGCGGGCCTGCTGCCTTTGGTACAGATCAGCGACGAATGCCGAACGGCACCCGCACGTCGCCGGAGACGACGCCGGGAGCCGTCCAGCTACGGACCGCGACCGTCTTGCCCTTCTTCAGCCGGTACTGCGTGACCACGTCGACGGTGTCGGCCGGTGCCGCCAGCGACAGCAGGTCGATCAGTTCGTCGAAGCTCGATGCCTGCGTGCCGATATCGCTGCCCAGATCGGTGCAGTTGACGTCCCCACTGGGAGCGGCCGCGCACGTCGATTGCTTGGCCGCTGCGGTCAGGTCGATCCAGCCGCTCTTGCGGGCCGACGCTTTCAGGCTCAGCGAGCTGGCGGCCCCGGCCACCGTGCCTGCGGCCTTCTGGTTCTTGTGCACCAGATAGACCGGACGAATGGAGTAGCGGCCCTTGGCCTTCAGCGTCCGACCGGCGAGGTCGCGCCAGACCCCCTTCTGCAGAACCTGCACGCCGGAGGCGGTGTAGTTGAGGTCATTGGCGCTGATCAACTTCACGACCAGGCGAACGCCGGTGATCGCGACGTCCTCGAACGCGTTGTTGACGATCGCGTCCACGTCGCTGCCGGCGTCGGAGCCGACGACATAGGGGAAGGTGGTGGGGTCGTCGACGACCTGTCGGCGAGACAGACGGCCCGTCTCGCCGTCGGCGCGGCGGTAGTCGATCGTCCAGGACACCCGGGCGGTGCCGGCAGTGGCTTGGTCCAACTGCTCAGACGCGGCCGTGCCCGCCAGACCAGTGACGGCGGTGGCCGCCGCCTGAGGCTCGGCGACATCGCTGTGGTAGTGCGCGATGGCGGCGCCGGACGGATTCTGCACCTCGACATCAATGCCGAAAGAGCGGACGCTTCCGATGGTGCCGCGAATGCCGAACATCCGGTCCTGGGTGATCATGCCGAGCGGCTCACCGAAGGCGGAGACCTGCTTGTACGAACTGCTCGCCCCGGTGCTGTCCGGGACGATCAGCGCGGTGGATACGTTCGACATCTGCATCGATGCCGCGCCCGAGTAGGTCATCGGATGACCGAATGCATAGACGGTGGATCCGCAGATCGCGGTGACGGTGCCGATGGAGCCGGAGACGAGGTCGCCATCGGTCAACGTTGCCGCGATCGATCCGCCGGCCACCAGCGGCTGCGTGACCGCGTGCGATGACGTCCCGGCGGCGCGGAAGTTTCCGCTCTTCAAGAAGCGGGCAATCGGGCCGTTACCGGTCGCCCGGGCGAGAGTGGTGTTCACCAGCGCGTTCTGTCGGCTTGCGGCGCCGCCGGCCACGTTGACCGTCTTGACCGGCGCGTAGGTGCTTGCGGCAAGACTGGTGCCGGCGATGCGGGTGGCGGCACTGGCGACCTTGAGGTTGCTGCTGGTGGCGCGGACGGTCTTTGCTGCGCCGACGGCGGGTGAGCCGATCGTCTTCATGTACTCGGCCGGGGTGACGCCGGCGACCGGCAGGTTGTCGCTGTTCAAGCTGTAGGCGACCGCGCCGATCAGGTTGCCGTCACCGTCGTAGACCGGGGAGCCGGACATGCCGGCCCAGATCCCGGCAGCCTTCAATCCGCCGGTTCCGTCGATCACCGAGCTGCTCAACCGGAACAGGAGCAGGTCCTTTCCGGTTCCGAGGGCGTCGGCGATGTAGCCGAGATAGCTGCCGGTGAACTGCTCAGGGGTGGTGCCGCTGGTGACGGACAGGCCGGTGACCTTCTCGCCGACGCTGTAGCTCTCCACGGTCGCGACCGGGACGTAGGGCTGGCTGCCATCGGCGCAGAAGCCCGGAAGCGCGGCCTGCGCCGGCGTCGCTGCGCTGAGCAGCCCGGTGGCGAGGATGGCGAGCGAGACCGGAACGGCCAGGCGTCGGCGGAGCCGGCCGGACGCGCGCGCCGGCTCGGGGGAAGAGTTCATGGAGGCCTCCTGGACGAACGTCCCTAGCGGGTGGTGTGCATCACGACGGGCAGATCACGAGGGATCTCCCTCTCGGCCGTCGTTGCTGGTCCGGCCGCTGGTCGCCTGGCGCTGGGCTGACTATAGCCGTCGAGAAATGCGCCGGAACGGCGGCAACCAGGCGTGTGAAGAAACCCTCCGAGAACCTTTAGACAGGCCCGCGGGGTACGGCACGCGTGCACCCGGCGAGGACCCCCGAGCGCTCCCGACATGCGAGGCAGGCCTCAGGCGCGCGAGCGACTCACCTCGTACAACGCGATGGACGTCGCCACGCTGGCGTTGAGTGACTCGACCGACGAGGTGATCGGGATCGTCACCAAGACGTCGCAGTTCTCGCGGACCAGCCGGGCCAGACCATCACCTTCCGAGCCGACGACCAGCAGCACCGGGCCATCGATGCCCGGGAAGCCGGCAACGTCGGTCTCCGCCTCACCGGCGAGCCCGACCACCGTGAATCCCGCGTCGGCGTACTGCTTCAGCGTCCGGTTCAAATTGGTGACCTGGGCGACGGGGACGCGTGCTGCTGCGCCGGCCGACGTCTTCCAGACCGCGGCGGTCACCTCAGCCGAGCGTCGTGACGGAATGATCACGCCGTGCGCGCCGAAGGCGGCGGCGCTGCGGATGATGGCGCCCAGGTTTCGCGGGTCGGTGATGGAGTCGCAGGCCACCACCAGGCCGGGCGTCGGGGCATCCAGGGCGTCGGCGAGGATGTCCTCGGCATCGGCATACTCGTAGCTGGGCAGTTGCAGCGCCACGCCCTGGTGGACGCCGCCGCCGGTGAGGCGGTCGAGTTCCTGGCGGGTGGCCTGCAGCAGCGGGATGCCATGGTCGGCCGCGTAGGCGAGGATCTCGCGCAGGCGGCTGTCGCGCTCGACACCGTCGGCGACGTAGGCGCGGCGGATCGGCAGTCCGGCCTGCAGCGCCTCCAGCACCGGGTTGCGGCCGATCACCCAGTCCACTCCGGCCTTGGCTGCGCTCGCTCCGCGCGGGGAACTGGCCCGACCGCTGCCAGCGGTCTTGCCCGGCTCATCGGGACGACGCTTGCGATAGGCCTTGTGGTAGGGACGGTCCTCGGCTCTCGGCGTCGGACCCTTGCCTTCGAGGCCGCGGCGAACCCGGCCGCCCGAGCCGGCGGGCGTGGTCTTGCCCTTCTTACGGACGGCGCCCTTGCGCTGGCTGTTTCCTGGCATGAGTCCTCACTTCTCCAGCGACCAGCGGGGGCCGTCAGGGGTGTCGGTGACCTTCAGGCCGAGGACGGCCAGTTGGTCGCGGATGGCGTCGGCTGCGGCCCAATCCTTGCGGGCTCGCGCGGCGGCGCGCTGTTCGAGCAGCGCCGATACCAGCCCGTCGACGACGGGGGTGAGATCGCTGCCGGCGCCGGCCTCGTGCGCCCACTCGGGAGCGGCCGGGTCGAGACCGAAGACGTCGAGCATCGCCCGGACGGCCAGCGCGGCGGCGCGGGCCTCGGCCTCCTGGCCCGCGTCGAGAGCGATGTTGCCGTCCTTGATGGTGGTGAACACCACCGCGAGTGCTGCCGGCGTGCCGAGGTCGTCGTCCATGGCTTCGGCGAAGGCTGCCGGGACCTCGACGGCATCGGCGCCCTCGGCGAGCTGCCGAGTGCGATCCAGGAAGGAGTCGATGCGGGCCAACTGCGCTGCGGATTCGGCCAGCGATGCCTCCGACAGCTCGATCGCGGAGCGGTAGTGCGGTCCGGCCAGGTAGAGCCGGACGGCCCGTCCGCCATGCGTGGCGACGGCTGCCAGCACGTCGGCGGTATTGCCCAATGACTTGCTCATCTTCTCGCCGGCCATGGTGACCCAGGCGTTGTGCATCCAGTAGCTCGCGAACGGGCGTCCGGCAGCCTTCGACTGCGCGATCTCGTTCTCGTGGTGCGGGAAGCGCAGGTCGATGCCGCCGCCGTGGATGTCGAAGGCGTCGCCGAGGTACTTGCCGGCCATCGCCGAGCACTCCAGGTGCCAGCCCGGGCGCCCGCGGCCCCACGGGGTCTCCCAGGATGCGGATTCGGGGTCGCCGGGCTTGGCGCCCTTCCACAGCGCGAAGTCGCGTGGGTCGCGCTTGCCGCGCGGATCGGCGTCCTGCGCAGCCTCCATCTCGTCGACCTTCATACCGGACAGCTCGCCGTAGGCGGGCCAGGATTGCACGTCGAAGTACACGTCGCCGGAGCCGTCATCAGCGGCGTAGGCGTGCCCGGCGTCGATGAGCGTGGCCATCAGCTCGATCATCTCCGGGACGTGGCCGGTGGCCCGCGGCTCGTACGTCGGACGGCGTACGCCCAGCGCGCGGAAGGCGGAGTGGAAGGCGTCCTCGAACAGGTAGGCGTGCGCCCACCACGGACGTCCGGCCTCGGCCGACTTGGCCAGGATCTTGTCGTCGATGTCGGTGACGTTGGTGACCATGATCACCTGGTAGCCCGACCGCTCCAGCCAGCGGCTCAAGACGTCGAAGTTGACCTCTTTGCGGACGTGGCCCAGGTGCGGCGCCGACTGCACGGTCGCGCCGCAGCAGTAGATCGAGACCTTGCCGGATTCAAGCGGCTGGAACTCGACCACACGGCGCTGGGCGCTGTCGTACAGATGGAAACTCACCGCAGAAGTCTATCGGGCGCATGCCGGTGTATCCGATCAGCGGCTGATTGGCCGCTGGCACCGGTTCAGTGAGCTCCCAGCGCCCGAGTGATCAACGCGATCGCCTCGGCGTCACTCAGGCCGAGATCTCGACTGCGCTGGGCGAACTCGGCTGCGGCTTGGCGCGCCGCTCGGCTGCGCTCGTCCCCGCTGATGAAGCTGCCGGCTCGGCCTCGGGTGTCGATCACCCCGGCGGCCTCGAGTTCGCGGTAGGCGCGCGCCACGGTGTTGGGCGCCAGCCCGAGGTCGTCGGCCAGGCGGCGGACAGTCGGCAGCTTGTCACCGGGCGTCAGTCGGCCGTCGGCAACGAGTGCAGCGATCTGCCGCTTGATCTGGTCGTAGGGCGGCTCGGCCAGGGAAGTGTCGATGGTGATCATGCCGCGCTCACCCACTCTCCGGGACGAAGCGACGGCCACAGCCGCCGGCGCGTCCACGGCTGCCCGTCGAGGGCTCGGAGGTAGCCGATGACCGCCACAGCGGTCAACCCGACACCGGCGAACATCAGGCCAGTGCCGATGGCCCGGCTCAGGCCGCCGTCGCGGCTGAGCAGCTGGAGCGCCATCCCACCGGCCAGGGCGAGACCTTGGTAACAGAACGTGGCGCTCTGGCTGCGCCAAGTGTCTTGCGCATACAGCTGAAGCGGGTTGCTCGCGGGCTGCGGGGTTCGAGTCACCGATCGCGCGGCCCATTCGGAGATGATCGCGGCGGCGACGACGGCCGCGGCAGGAGCCGCGAGGGCCATGGTCGTCATTGTTGGCGCGGCGACCACCAGTCCGAGAGTGCACAAACCGCCAGCGAGCCAGCCGCCCCATCGCGTGAGCGGCGGCACATAGTCGTTGACCGTCACGGGACGCAGGTGAGCGATCCGCGATGATCCGGGGGGTAGCCAGGGCGAGCGGAACTCCCAGGCGGTGACCATGGCAGCGATGATGCCGATCGCGACTGCTGCCAGCCAGGGGGCCCACTGGGCCTGCTCCAGTCCGCCGTTGAGGGCGACCGCTGCGGCGCACGCTGCGATCAGCAGTGTCGAGGCGATGGCGATCGGGCGTCGGCGACGTGCGAACGCTGCTTCGGCGGCCATCAGGACATCCGGGTCTGGCGGAACCAGGTTTCGTCGGGCCCAGGTCTGTGCCTGCCTTCTTCGCGCGGCGGCAGACGGCGGCCACAGCAGGTAGCCGATGGTCGCGATGACGACCAGTGCCACAGCCATGTCGAAGAAGTGATCAGGGATGTCGAACTCCATGCAGCAATGCTACATAACTAGCTTGTTTGTAGCAATACATAAACTGCTACGAAGTCTCAGCGCTGTCGTGCCCGCAGGGCGTCGATGTCCAGGTAACCCGGGGCCGCGACGGTCTCGGCTTCGACCTCCCAGGGGTCGACCGGCATCGGGCCCTCGTCCTCGTCGGCGAAGCCTTGAGAGGGGTCGTACGGGTTCGCGTACGGACGGGGTGCCTGTTCCAGTTCTGTCGAAGCGATGGCTTCGTCGGGCAGCGCGGTCAACACGTCGTGAATGTAGCCCGCGGTCGCGTCGAGCAGCGGAACCTCGCGCTGCGCACGCTGGGAGGCGTACCAGCGGTAGTCGAGCACCTCGTGGTAGATCTGTGCACCCTCGCGCTTGCCGCGCAGCTCCGGCGGCACGGCATCGACAACCGGCTGGAAGCACTGGGTCAGCCATTGGTGGGCGACCACGGCCTCGTCGACCCCGCGCTGGTTGGTGCGGGCGCGGTAGGTGTCCAAGTCGTTGAGCAGGCGGCGGGCCTGGTTCTCTTCGACATCCAGGCCGGTCAGGCGCAGCAGCCGTCGGGTGTGATGGCCGGCGTCGACCACCTTCGGCTGGATGCGGATCCGGGACCCGTCGGCGAGGGTGTCGATGGCCAGCTCAGCCACGTCGAAGCCGAGAGCGTTCAACCGGCGCACCCGCTTTTCGATGCGGAACATCTCAGTGTCGGCGAACTCCTCCGCGCCGGTCAGCTCCGCCCACAGCTCTCGGTAGCGGGCGATGATCGAATCGACCAGGCGCTGGGGGTCGAGGGAGGCGTCCAGCAGCTTGCCGGCCTCCAGATCGCAGAACTCGCCGAAGAGGTTGGTGGTGGCGATGGTCAGGTCATGCTCGCGCTGACCGTCGGACAGCTGCGGATGCAGTTCGCCGGTCTCGGCGTCGACCAGGTAAGCGGCGAACTCGCCGGCGTCGCGCCGGAAGAGCACGTTCGACAAGGACACATCGCCCCACAGGAAGCCGACCAGGTGCAGCCGGGCCAACAGCAGTACCAGAGCGTCCAGCAGGCGTCCGACCGTCTCGGGGCGGACGCCCTGGGTGAACAGCGAACGATAGGGCAGCGAGAACTCCAAGTGCCGGGTGACCAGCACCGGGTCCAGGGGCAGCCCGTCGGCGTCCACCCGTCCGGTGACCACCGCGAGCGGTTCGACCGAGGGTGTGCCGGCGCGGTGCAACTCGGTGAGCAGCCGGTACTCGTGCAAGGCGAGGTGCTCGAGCACTTCCTTGGCCGCATAGACCGAGTGCCCGACTTTGATGAAGCGGACGACGTGCCGCGAGATGCCGCGAGGCAGCGCCACCAGGTGATCGGTGGGCCATTCGGCCAGCGGAAGCTCCCACGGCAGCGGAATCAGCCGGGAGTCCGGACGCGAGGACAAGAAGCGAGGCACGGGTCCATTGTCTCCCAGGTGATGGCGGTCACAACGCTGAACGCGCCTCGGCCCGGCTCTCGCGCGTACCTGCGAGAGCCGGGCCGAGGGTCGTCATTCAGTCGTTCAGACGCTCCTGCGTGGTCTTGGAGAAGACGTGCATGAGCGACGGATCGCTGACGTTGAGCTTCACCGCGACGCCGCGCTGCGGTGGCGTCCGGGTGGAGACGCGGGCCACGATCTGCTGAGCCGACAGCTTCTGCTCAGTGGTCAGCCCGGCCAGCGTGCCGTACAGGTAGCCGTCGGCGCCCAGTTCCTCAACCAGCTCGACGTCGATGGAGACACCGGCCTCGGCGATCACGAAGTTCTCCGGACGAATGCCCACCACCAGGGTGTCGTCAGCTCCGGCCTTGGCCAGCACCTCGCGTGCGATCGGCATCACGTAGTCACCGATCTGAACGCCGCCGTCGACGATCTTGCCCTCGAGCAGGTTCATCGCGGGCGAGCCCATGAAGCCGGCCACGAACAGGTTCTTCGGCTTGTCGTAGAGGCTGAGCGGGCTGTCGACCTGCTGCAGGATTCCGTCCTTCATCACCGCGACCCGGTCGCCCATGGTCATGGCCTCGACCTGATCGTGGGTGACATAGACGGTGGTGACGCCCAGACGGGTCACCAGGGCCGAGATCTGGGTACGAGTCGAGACGCGCAGCTTGGCGTCCAGGTTCGACAGCGGCTCGTCCATCAGGAAGACCTGCGGCTGACGAACGATGGCGCGACCCATGGCGACGCGCTGACGCTGACCACCAGACAGCGCCTTCGGCTTGCGGGCCAGGTACTCCTCCAGGCCGAGCAGCTTGGCGGCCTCACCGACGCGCTGGTCGCGTTCGGCCTTCGGGACGCCGGCCATCTTCAGGGCGAAGCCCATGTTGTCGGCGACGGTCATGTGCGGGTACAGCGCGTAGTTCTGGAA
>DAIQNZ010000014.1:0-40948 GCA_036788135.1 Propionicimonas sp. | reverse complement strand
ACGTCGCCGGACATACAAACACCCCCGTGGAGCTTCGGCCCCACGGGGGTGTTGTAGTTTGTGCTGATACGGCCAGGGCCGTACGCAAGTCGCGCGAGATGCGCAGAAGGGCAGGATGGTTCGGTGAGTGAGAACACCCCCCGTCGAGGCGGGGATGCCTCGGGCAGCGGCGCGCGCCGTCAACCACCGTCAGGTTCGCGCGGCTCGACCGGTCGGAAGAGCGGATCCCGCCCGACCAACTCAGGGCGTAGCAATAGCCAGCGTCCGTCGAGGCGGGCTTCAAACTCGGAATGGATGGACAGTTTTGACGCGGAATCGCGTCCGCGTGGCCGCTCGGGTGGTCCACGCCAAGCGGAGCGCACAGGGAGCGGTCGCGGTGGAGATGCTGCTGGTGGCTCGCGTGGCTACGAGGCTCGCTCTGGCACTGGTTCGCGCTCGAGCGCGGCGAGTTCTCGTCCTGGTGGACGCAGCTCCGGTGCCGGCAAGGACTCCCGAGACCGGAGTGCCTCGCCGCGCGGCGAACGTAGCCAGAGTCGTCAATGGGACGGTTCGAGCCGAGACGGCCGCGGGCGCGAGGACTCTCGGGGACGCAGCGATCGGGTTGGTCAGGCAGACCGTAGGGGCGGCTCGGGTGATGACCGCCGCGACATGAATCGCTCGGGCGGTGATCGTCGGCCTAGTGGTGATAGACAGAACCGCTTCGGTCGCGCGGGTAGCACCGGGCGCGGCTCCGACGATCGCCGCGGCGGCAACGGGAGTTGGTCGCGCGACGCGAACCGGGGTAGCGGTCCGAGTCGACGCGGCGAGTCGGACGAGCGCTCCTGGGATTCTGGACGCTCAGGCGCGCCAACTCGGCGCCCGGCGTCCGCGGAGCGGTCTGGTGGTTCAGGACGTGGCGGCGCCTCGGATCGTCGTGTTGGATCGGGCGAGTGGTCGCGCGATGGCTCGCGCGCGGCTGGTGGTGCCAACGGTTCACACCCGCGTCCGACCCGACGGGGTGGTGAAGGCTCGGGACGCAGTTTCGAGCGAAGCGGCGCCCCTCGAGGAGGTAGCCGCTCCTTCGACAACGCCCGGCCAGCGCGAAATGACCGCTTTGACCAGCGTGGCGACAATCGCGATCGTCCCGAGCAGCCGCGCTTCCGTGGCCCGGCGCTCCCTAAGGATCTTGACCTGCGGCAGCTGCCGCGTGGCGTGCGCGCCGAATTGCGAAGCCTGTCACCGGAGAAGGCCGAGACTGTTGGCGGCCACCTCCTGATGGCCGGACGCTTGATCGATGACGATCCACGGGCTGCGAACGCTCATGCCCTGGCTGCCAAGCAGGCTGCGCCTCGGCTGCCGATCGTGCGTGAGGCCGTCGGCGAGACGGCTTATGCCGCCGGCGACTTTGCCGAGGCTTTGTCGGAGTTCCGGGCGTTGCGTCGGATGAGCGGTACCGACGAGTACCTTCCGGCGATGGCTGACTGCGAACGAGCCCTCGGGCGGCACCAGGCCGCTTTGAAACTCGTCCGCGAAGGTCTGGCCGGAGCTCCGGAAGCGGCGGCCGAGATTGAGCTGCGTCTGGTGGAGGCTGGGGTTCGCGCGGACGCCGGCCAGCGTGACGAGGCCTTGCGGCTGTTGCAGAGCGAGATCGAGAACATCGGCTCCCGCGGGCCGAAGGTCGCGCGTGCGCGACTTCGCTATGCCTATGCCGACCTGCTCGAGGCGAACGGCGATATCGACGGTGCTGAGCGCTGGTTCATCGCTGCTAGTGGATTGGACCCGGAGGAGACCACAGATGCTGCCGATCGCGTCGCGCGGCTGAGTGGCTTGGTCATCGAGTACGACGACACCGATGACGCCCCTGATGAGTCGACCGACGAGAGCGGCGCTGTTGAGGACTGACCGATGGCGGCGCTGATCGACGACTACGATGCCGCCCTTTTCGACCTCGATGGGGTGGTGTACCTCGGCCCTGACGCTGTCGCGGGGGTCCCGGCTGCACTCGAAGAGCTGCACCGGGGCGGCACCCGACTGATGTTCGTGACGAACAACGCTGCTCGACCAGCACAGGTCGTGGTTGATCAGCTGGTGTCGCTGGGCGTTCCGGCGTCCCTCGACACGGTGCTGACCAGTGCCCAAGTTGCCGCAAGCGCTTTGGTAGCCGAGCTGTCGCCGGGTGCTCGAGTGTTGGTTGCCGGCAGCCCGAACCTGGCGGCACTGCTGCGTGCAGCGGGTTTCGAGATCGTGCAGACGGCGGACGATCATCCGGCTGCCGTGGTGCAGGGGTACGACCCG
Organism: Propionicimonas sp.; assembly: GCA_036788135.1. Taxonomy (GTDB): domain Bacteria; phylum Actinomycetota; class Actinomycetes; order Propionibacteriales; family Propionibacteriaceae; genus Propionicimonas. The sequence goes on along the minus strand of DAIQNZ010000014.1, from coordinate 38,674 downwards.
GAGCTCAGTTGGCGAATGCTGGACGAGGCGGCGCTGGCTATCCAAGCCGGCGCGCGCTGGTATGCGACGAACTCCGATGCGTCCCGGCCGACTGACCGTGGGTTGGTCCCTGGGGTCGGGGGAGCGATCAGTGTGATCGCGACCGCGCTCGGCGGCCGGCCTACCATCTTCGGAAAGCCCGATCGCCCGATGCTGGCAGAAGCTGCACGGCGCAGCGGTGCCAGCCGCCCGATCTTCATCGGGGATCGGATCGATACCGACATCGTGGGCGCGGCGAACTTCGGCATGGATTCGATGCTCGTCTTCAGCGGGGCGCACGGAAAGTACGACCTGCTGATGGCGCCACCCGAGGCGCATCCAACCTACATCGGACATGATGTGGCCGACCTACTCGTGCCCGCGCGGGTGGCGTACGTTGACGGTGGCCGGTCGCGATGCCGAGACCAGCGGGCTGTGTTGACCGACGGCACGGTGCGCTTAGAGACCAAGCCTGCAGGCAACGACGAGCAGTTGGATGCGCTGTGGGCCGTGGTGAACCTGGCCTGGAAGCACGCCGGGGCCGATGCGCGCGACGTTCTCGCATCGCTTCACCAGGTGCCCTGACCAGTCGGGTCCGGGCTAAGGTAGGCCGACTTCCCAACTGCTAGGAGGAACAGTGTCTGGAACCGACCGACCTTCTGTGGCCGGCGATCTCGCACTCGTCGCGGTCTTCGGAGCACTCATTACCGCTTTCTCGATCGTGCCCGCCATTCCGATCGGGATCGGCGTGCCGATCACGTTGCAGACCCTGGCGGTGGTTCTTGCCGGTCTGGTTCTCGGTCCCTGGCGTGGCTTCTTGGCCACCCTGCTCTATCTGGTGGTCGGCTTGGCCGGGCTTCCGGTCTTCGCCCAGGGCGTGGCCGGACCGGCGGTCCTCGGTAAGGCCTCGGTCGGGTATCTGCTGGCCTTCCCGATCGGTGCGCTGGTTGCCGGACTGATCTCGCGTGCAGTCGTGAACTGGCGCGGGGCGCGGCAATATGTGGGCCTGTTCATCGCCGGCGTCGGCGCTTCGGTCGTGATTCACGCCGGTGGCATCGTCGGGCTGGTGGTCGGGGTTGCGCACCTGTCCTGGAATGCCGCCTTCATCGTGGATCTGGCCTTCTGGCCCGGCGATCTGGCGAAGATGTTCGTCGCTGCAGCGATCGCGGTGGCCGTGCATCGGGCCTTCCCTGCGGTTCTGGCTACCCGCGGGCATGTGGTGACGGCCTGAGGTGATTCGCCTCGAAGATGCGGGGGTCGTCGTCGGGCTCCCCGGCACAGGCCCCGCTCGCTCGAAGGTGCTGCTGCACCCGATTCGGCTCGAGCTGAGTGAGCATCGCATCGCCATCATCGGTGCCAACGGATCGGGCAAGTCGACCCTGCTGCGGTTGTTGAACGGCTTGATCCGGCCGACGCACGGCCGGGTGAATGTCGAGGGTCTCGACACGCGCACCGACGGCCGACGCGTGCGCCGGTTGGTCGGATTCGTCTTCACTGATCCGCTCTCCCAGCTGGTGCTGTCTACCCCATTGGACGATGTCGAGCTGTCGCTGCGGCCATTCATCAAGAATCGTGCTGAACGCCGTGACGCGGCCCGCGATCTTCTGGCCGAGCGGGGCTTGGCCGATACCGCTGACCAGAGCGTCTACGACTTGTCCGGAGGCGAGCGGCAGTTGGTGGCGTTGACCTCTGTTCTGGCTGCGCGCCCGCAGATCTTGGTCGCCGACGAGCCCACCACCTTGCTTGACCTGCGTAATCGCGATCGCGTCCGCCGTGCCTTCGCTGCTCTCGACCAGCAGCTCATCGTGGCCACCCACGACCTCGAACTCGCCCAGGACGCCGATCGCGTGCTGGTCATCGAGGACGGGAAGGTCGCCGTCGACGACCGTCCGGCGCCCGCAATCGCGGCCTACCGATCGATGGTGCAATCGTGAACCTTTTCGGTCTGTACGTTCCCGGCGACAGCTGGCTGCACCGCCTCAGCACCGGCTGGAAGTACCTGTTACTGCTGGTGCTGACCATCCCTCTGCTGGCGTTGGCGCAGGCGCCGTTCAGCCTGGCTGCGATGGTGCTGGCCGCGGTGCTGCTGTTGACCGCCGGCCTCCATCCGAGCCAGGCACTCCGGCTTCCGTTCGGGTTCTGGCTGGTGGCCGCGATGCTCGCGGTGTACCAACTCGTCACAGCGGGCGTCGAGCCGGCCGTGGTCGTGGTGGCGAATCTGGTGACGGCGGTGTACGCCAGCCGGGTCCTGACGCTGACCACCCCTGGCACCGTGCTGATCGACGCGTTGGTCTCCGGATTGGGCTGGCTTCGGTGGTTCAAGGTCGATCCTGAGCTGGTCGGCCTGGCGATAGCCGTGATGCTCCGATCGGTTCCAGTGCTGCTCGACAGCTTCACCCAAGTCCGGCAAGCTGCCCAAGCGCGAGGTCGCGAGCGCAATCTGTTTGCGCAAGTGACGCCTGTCGTGGTGCGCGCAGTCGGCCACGCCCAGGCGACCGGCGCGGCGCTGGCCGCGAGAGGCTTGGCTGAGCCGTGAGAGCCGCGAGCCATAGGATGAAGACGTGACCGAGCCCGTTCGTACTCCGCCGCCCGCCACTGGCGTCCCCGAACTCGATGAGGCGCTGACGAAGGTCGATCTGACCGGCCCGGTGTCGGAACATCCCGAGCAGCTGGCTGCTGCGGTTGACGCGCTGCAACAGGCGCTGCGCGACCCCGCACGGCGTTGACCGTCCGGCTTGATCGCGAGTTGGTCCAGCGCGGACTGGCTCGTTCGCGGCAACAGGCGCAGGAGGCGATCCGAGCCGGAGTGGTGCGAGTCAATGGACGGGTCGTCCTGCGTGCGTCCGTCGCGATCACGCCGACTGATGACCTGCTGGTGGAGCGCGTCGACCCCTATGTCTCGCGTGCTGCCCACAAGCTGGTCGGCGCGCTCGACGACAGTGGGCTCGACGTGCCCCCGCGAGTGCTTGACGCCGGCGCCAGCACCGGCGGATTCACCCAGGTGCTGTTGGAGCGCGGGGCGAGCAGAGTGTTCGCGGTGGATGTGGGGCATGGCCAACTCGTGGCGGCGATCCGCGATGATCCGAGGGTCGTGGTGCGCGAGGGCTGCAATCTGCGCGATCTCACCCTCGACGACCTTGATGGCGCACCGGTCGATCTGATCGTGGCCGATGTGTCCTTCATCTCGCTGAAGCTCCTGCTCGCGCCGCTGTTTTCGGTGCTCGCCCCGACCGGGAGGGCATTACTGCTAGTCAAGCCGCAGTTCGAAGTGGGGCGGTCAGGGCTGGATGACCACGGGGTCGTTCACGACCACAGACTCCGCGCTCGAGCGGTGTCCGAGATCGTCGCCGCGGCCGAGGCACTCGGCTGGCGCGCCGCATGGACCGGCGTGAGCTCTTTGGCAGGAGAGAGCGGCAACGTGGAGTACTTCGTCGAGTTCGCCCGCGCGTGAACGCGCCCGCCGTCGTCCACAGATCGGACGGCGGATCGACCACCCGGGCGAGGAATGAGCCTCGATCCGACTAGGGTTTGCTTCGTGACGCCGAACAACCGTCAGATCGCGCTGACCATCCATCCGTTGCGTCCGGCTGCGGTCACGGCCGCGGCCGAGTTCGTCCATGGAATGAGTGCGCGCGGGATCAGTTGCGTGGCGACCCAGGAGGATCGAGAACGGCTCGCCGGCGTCGTGCCCGATGCGCGGCTGGGCACCCTCGAGGACGACACCGTCGCGTGCGAGCTCATGGTGGTGTTCGGCGGCGATGGCAACATCCTTCGCGCGGCGGAGTGGGCGGTGCCCCGTGGGGTTCCGGTGATGGGCGTGAACCTCGGCCATGTCGGCTTCCTTGCCGAGCTGGAGTCGTACGAGATTCCTGCGCTGATCGAACATGTCGCTAGCGGCGACTATCAGGTCGAGGAGCGGATGACCATCGAGACCGTCGTTCGTGAGTCGGCGGGCGGAGCCGAGGTGTGGCGTTCCTTCGCCGTCAACGAGGTGTCGTTGGAGAAGCTCGCGCGTGAACGGATGCTGGAGGTGCTCGTCCGTGTCGATGGACGGGCGCTGTCGCGTTGGGCGACTGACGGCGTCCTGGTTTCCACGCCGACGGGCTCGACCGCGTACGCGTTCTCCGCGCACGGGCCGGTGATCTGGCCGGAGCTGTCGGCATTGCTGCTGGTGCCGCTGAGCGCCCACGCTCTGTTCGCGCGGCCGTTGGTGCTGTCCGATTCGACCGAGGTCAGCATCGAGGTGCTGCAGTCCCCGGATGTGGCTGGCGGGGTGGTCTGGTGCGACGGCCGACGCTCCACGGATGTCTGTGGCGGCATGGTCATCGAGGTGTGCCGAGGCGAGCGCCCGCTACGGCTGGCGCGAATCTCGGAACAGCCATTCGTCGAGCGACTCGTGCGAAAGTTTGGACTGCCGGTCGACGGCTGGCGCGGCGCAGCCGAGAGAGATGCTGCCCATGCTCAGTGAGCTGCGAATCGCCGACTTGGGTGTGATCGGCGAAGCCACCATCGAGCCGGGCGCGGGTTTCACCGCGGTGACCGGTGAGACGGGGGCCGGCAAGACCATGATCGTCACCGGCTTGGCCCTGTTGGCCGGCGCGAAGTCGGATCCCCGACTGGTGCGGGGCGGCGCCACTCGCGCTCTGGTCGAGGGACGATGGCGGCTGGATCCCGGAGACAAGGCAGCCGCAGATCGCCTCGATGAGCTCGGCGCGGAGCTCGAGGATGGCGAGCTTCTGCTCGCCCGCCAGATCGGAGCGAATCGTTCCCGGATGAGCCTCGGCGGCGCTCAGGTGCCCTTGTCGGTCGGTGCCGAGCTGGTCGGGGAGTGGATCACGATTCACGGACAGAGCGAGCAGATCCGGCTGGGGTCGCCTGATCGCCAGCGGGAGGTGCTCGACCGCTATGCGGGACCCGAGCTGGCAGATGAGCTGGCCGGCTACCGCACCGACTTCGCCACCCGCCGCGATGCCCTCGCCGAGCTGACCACCTTGACCACCGCCTCGCAGGAGCGCGCCCGCGAACTCGATCTGTTGCGTTTCGGACTGGAAGAGATCGAGAAGGTCGCGCCGGAGCCGGGGGAGGATCTCGCCCTGGCGGCCGAGGCTCTCCGGCTGCAGGCTGTCGACGATCTTCGGCAAGCGGCACAGGTGGCACTGGTCGCCATCGCCGGCGACGAGGCCAACTTCGCAGAGAGTACCGATGCCTTGTCGTTGGTCACTGCGGCTCGCAAGGCACTCGCCTCCGCCCAGGACGCGGACGCGCAACTCGTCCCCATCGGCGAGGAACTCTCTGGGGCAGCTGCTGCGCTCACCGATGTGAGTTCGACCTTGGCCTCCTACCTGGACGGCCTGGACGCCGACCCGCTTCGGCTGGAGTGGATCGCCGGTCGGCGCGCGGAGCTGGCTCACCTGACTCGCAAGTACGGCGACAACGTCGACGAGGTCCTGGCGTGGTCGGCCGAGGCCGCCGATCGGGTCAGGTTGCTCGACTCCGGAGACGCGCGGATTGGCGAACTCCGTGCGCAAGTGGAACGGCTCGACGGCCGGCTGAAGGCCGCAGCGCAACGGATCACCGCCCTGCGCGAGGCCGCTGCAGCGGAGCTGGCAGCGCTGGTCGCAGAAGAACTCCGAGCACTGGCCATGCCCAAGGCGCGACTACTGTTTGCGATCGAGCCCATAGAACTCACCACCCACGGCGGCGACCAGGTGAGCTTGCTTTTCTCCGCCAACCCGGGTAGCGCTCCTGGACCACTGGGGAAGGTGGCCTCCGGTGGCGAACTGAGCCGGGTGCGGCTCGCCCTGGAGGTGGTTCTCGCCGGAACCAGTGATGGCGGCACGTTCGTCTTCGACGAGGTCGATGCCGGCGTTGGCGGTGCTGTGGCTCTGGAGATCGGACGCCGGCTCGCGCGGCTCGCGCGCACCTGCCAGGTCATCGTTGTGACCCACCTTGCCCAGGTGGCAGCCTTCGCCGACCGGCACTATGTGGTGGTCAAGGCCGACGACGGCTCTGTGACCACCAGCGGCGTCCGGCTGGTCGATGGCGACGACAGGATCGAGATGCTCGCCCGAATGATGGGCGGTCTGGAAGGGAGCAGCTCGGCCTCGGCGCACGCCCGTGAACTGATGGACCTGGTTGCCGAAGAGGTGTGAAGCCCTGTGCGTGGGGAGCATCCGTCGCCGCGCCCGGCTGCAGCTCGACTCCGGGGACCCACGCCGGGAACCCCCACCAGACGCGTCCGGGTGGCGGCACTCCTGAGATGAAAGTTCGATTACGCCCGTTGTCCGCGGTGCGTCAACTTGGCGCAGGAGGCCCGACTCCCTCTAGGCTGGAGGTCCGTGGGAAACACGACTCAAACCAAGCACGTATTCGTCACCGGAGGAGTCGTCTCCTCTCTCGGCAAGGGACTCACCGCGTCCAGCCTGGGCAGCTTGCTCGTGGCTCGCGGACTCAAGGTCACCATGCAGAAGCTGGATCCGTATCTGAACGTTGATCCAGGAACGATGAACCCCTTCCAGCACGGCGAGGTCTTCGTCACAGAAGACGGCGCCGAGACCGATCTCGACATCGGTCACTATGAACGCTTCCTCAACGTCAATCTGAGCGCGGAAGCCAATGTCACCACCGGCAAGATCTACTCCTCGGTGATCGCCAAGGAGCGTCGAGGTGACTTCCTCGGCGACACCGTCCAGGTGATCCCGCACATCACCAACGCCATCAAGGACGAGATGCTCGCCATGGCCACCCCGGGCGTCGACGTGGTGATTCACGAGATCGGCGGCACCGTGGGCGACATCGAGTCGCTGCCCTTCTTGGAAGCGGCCCGCCAGGTACGTCGTGAGGTCGGGCGCGATCACGCGTTCTTCCTGCACGTCTCGCTCGTGCCGTACATCGGCCCGAGCGGGGAACTCAAGACCAAGCCGACGCAGCATTCGGTCGCTGCGCTGCGCCAGGTCGGCATCCAGCCCGACGCCATCGTGTGCCGGGCCAACATGGAGATCCCCACCGGCGTCAAGCGCAAGATCGCACTGATGTGCGATGTGGACGAGGAGGCCGTGATCTCCTGCCCCGACGCGCCAAGCATCTATGACATTCCGAAGGTGATTCACGCCGAGGGGCTGGACGCCTACGTCGTCCGGCGACTGGGGCTCTCCTTCCGCGACGTGGACTGGAGCAAGTGGAACGACCTGCTCGAGCGGGTTCACAAGCCGAAGGAAGAGGTGACTATCGGCCTGGTCGGCAAGTACATCGACCTGCCCGATGCCTATCTGTCGGTTTCTGAGGCGCTGCGCGCCGGTGGCTTCGCGAACTGGGCAAAGGTCAACATCCGCTGGGTGGCTTCGGACCTGTGCGAGACGCCGGCAGGCGCGGCAGCCGAACTCGGCGAACTGGATGGCATCTGCGTTCCGGGAGGCTTCGGTATCCGTGGTGTCGAAGGCAAGCTCGGTGCGCTGCGGTTCGCACGTGAGAACCAGATGCCGGCTCTCGGGTTGTGCCTGGGGCTGCAGTGCATGGTGATCGAGGCTGCCCGCAACATGGTCGGCTTGTCCGATGCCGGCTCGAGCGAGTTCGACCCCGACACCGAGCACCCGGTCATCGCCACCATGGCAGAGCAGGTGCAGATCGTGGCTGGACAAGGCGACATGGGCGCCACCATGCGGTTGGGTGCCTATCCGGCCGACCTGGTGCCGGGTTCGGTGGTGGCCCGACAGTACGGCAGCACCGCCGTGAGTGAGCGTCACCGTCATCGCTATGAGGTCAACAACGCCTACCGCGATCAGCTGGAGGCAGCCGGTTTGAAGATCTCCGGCACCAGCCCTGACGGTCATCTGGTCGAGTTCGTGGAGCTCGACACCGAACTGCATCCGTATTACGTCGGTACCCAGGCTCATCCGGAGCTCAAGTCCCGCCCGACGCAGCCGCATCCGTTGTTCGCCGGACTCATCGAAGCCGCGCTCAAGCGCAAGCTGTCCAGCCGGCTCCCGGTGAACGGGAACTGACCCATGGCGCGCGAACTCGCCGCGAGCGAGCTCGACGATCAGCCAACGCAGTGGCCGCTGCTGAGCCACCGCGTGCTGGCCGACGGCAACGTGTGCGACTTCGTCGTGGACGAGGTCGCCACGCCGGACGGCGGACGCATGACTCGGCAGTACACCACTCATCCCGGCGCGGTCGGGGTCATCGCCTGGGATGAGGCTGACCGGATTGCGGTCGTGAAGCAGTACCGACACCCGGTGGCGCATGAGTTGATCGAGCCGCCGGCTGGGCTGCTCGATCAACACGGCGAGGACGTCCTCGTGGCGGCGCAGCGGGAGCTGGCCGAGGAAGTCGGCCTCGCCGCGTCCGATTGGCGGGTGCTGGTCGACCTCTTCACCACGCCGGGTGCGACGCAGGAGTCCGTGCGGATCTATCTGGCTCGGGGGCTCAGCTCGGCTCCACGCCCGGACGGCTTCGTGGCCGAGTCGGAGGAGGCGGCGATGGAGGCCGCCTGGGCGCCGCGGGCCGAGTTGGTGACGGGTGTCCTGGCCGGGCGACTGGAGAATCCGGTCCTGGTGGCGGGGGTTCTGGCGCTGGAGGTGGCCCGGTTGAGTGACGGTTTGGCTGGGCTACGTCCTGCTGATGCGCCGTGGCCGGCCCGCCGGGTCCGCGACGCGCAGAACGAGGAGCTGTCGCGTGCCGGACAGTCGGCCTGAGCGGCTCGTCCGAGGGTTCCTGGACCACCTGCTGGTGGAGCGAGGGTCTTCTCCGCACACGATCGCTGCTTACCGTCGCGATTTGGGCCGCTACCTGGCCTATCTGGACGAACGAGGAGTGGCCTCGCCGACCGAGGCGACCGAGGCCGACGTGGCGGGCTTTCTCGTCTGGTTGCAGGTCGAGCACGACGGACACCCGGCGGCAGCGACCAGCAGCGCGAGCCGAGCTCTCGCCGCAGTCCGCTCCTTCCACGGGTTCCTGGCGGGGGAGGGAGCGGCCGGACAGAACGCTGCCGCTCACGTGCGGCCGCCCAAGGCCGCGCGACGACTGCCGAAGGCCCTGAGCCTTGAGGACGTCCAGCGGCTGTTGGAGACGCCCGATGCCAGCACCGTCACCGGTCTGCGCGATGCGGCCCTGCTGGAGCTGCTCTACGGCACCGGGGCGCGGATCTCAGAGGTGCTCGCCATCGATGTGGACGAAGCTCGCGCGCTGTTGGCCGACCCGGACGGCGGCCTGCGGCTGTTCGGTAAAGGACGCAAGGAACGCATCGTCCCGGTGGGCAGCTACGCCCGGCGTGCCGTGGAGGCGTGGCTGGTCCGTGGACGTCCCGCGTTCGCCCAGGCGTCGGCGCGTCCGAGCCCGGCATTGCTGCTGAACAGCTTGGGGCGTCGGCTGAGCAGACAAAGCGCTTGGCAGGTGCTCCACCAGGCCGGGCAGGCGGCGGGGATCGACGCTCAGATCTCGCCGCATACGCTGAGGCACTCGTTCGCCACCCATCTGCTCGACGGTGGGGCTGACGTGCGCGTGGTCCAGGAGCTTCTCGGTCATGCTTCGGTCACCACGACGCAGATCTACACCTTGGTCACCGCCGAACATGTGCGTGAGGTGTTCCTGGCAGCACACCCGCGGGCGCGGTGACGGCCGCGTCCGGCGAGCCGGGGAAAAGCGTGTCGACAAATCCCCCTAGGCTGTGGGTGTGACGAAGAGCAAAGCTGCAACCCTGCCGGTGAACGAAGACGCCGTGGAGGCCGGCGGCATCGGGCCGACCGGACGCCCGCTTCCCGACTTCCCCGAGCCCTCGGCTCCTGATCCCAGCCGTGCCAAGCAGGCCGTCGTCATCGCCATGTGCAATCAGAAGGGTGGGGTCGGCAAGACCACCACGACCATCAACCTCGGTGCTGCCCTGGCCGAGACCGGTCGCAAAGTCCTGCTGGTCGACTTCGATCCGCAGGGGTCGCTGTCGGTCGGGCTGGGGGTGAACCCGCACACCTTGGAGTTGAGCATCTACAACCTGCTGCTCAACCGCGGGGCGGACATCGACGAGGTGCTGCTGCCGACCGTGGTGGACGGGCTTGATCTGCTGCCGTCGAACATCGACCTGTCCGCAGCGGAGGTCCAGTTGGTCTCCGAGGTCGCCAGGGAACAGACGCTGGCTCGTGTGCTGGCCAAGGTTCGCGATCGCTACGACATGATCCTCATCGACTGCGCGCCGTCACTCGGCCTGTTGACCGTCAACGCGCTGACCTGCGCCGACTGGGTCCTGATGCCGCTGGAACTGGAGTTCTTCGCACTGCGCGGCATCGCCTTGCTCACCGACACGATCGAGAAGGTGCAGGAGCGCCTCAACCCCAACCTGAAGGTCCTGGGCATCCTCGGAACCATGTACGACTCGCGGACGCTGCACAGCCGAGAGGTGCTGGAACGCGTGGTATCTGCCTTCGGCGACGATGTCTTCCACACCGTGATCCGGCGGACCATCAAGTTCCCCGAGACCACGGTGGCAGGGGAGCCGATCACGACCTATGCGTCGTCCTCGCCCGGTGCGGACGCCTATCGCATGCTTGCCCGAGAGGTGCTGTTCCGATGCCCAGGAGTGTGAAGCTTCCCGGCACCGATGCGCTGATCCGGCGCACTGACAAGATCGAACCCGAGCCGACTGGCAGCGGCCGGGTGCGACATGAGGAGAAGATCACCGTCTACATCTCCCGTGACGAGCTGATCGCGTTGGAGCAGGCTCGGCTGTCGCTACGTGCCGAACATGGCGTAGCCGTCGACCGGGGACGGATCGTCCGGACGGCGATCAGCTTGGCGATGGCAGATCTCGCCGACCGCGGCGCCGAGTCGGACCTGGTGCGCCGGCTCGAGGCGTCGTGACGGCCAGTTCGGCCGGCCCGATCGAACGCAGCGCCTTCACGGTCTCGCTGCGCAACTTCACCGGCCCCTTCGATCTCCTGCTGCAGCTGATCAGCAAGCACAAGCTCGACGTCACTGAGGTCGCGCTGTCGCAAGTCACCGACGACTTCATCGCCCATCTGAAAGCCGCGCAGGCCGAGAAGGGCGCGGGATGGTGGGATCTGGACCAGTCGAGCTCCTTCATCGTGATTGCGGCCACCCTGCTCGACTTGAAGGCTGCGCGGCTGCTGCCGTCCGGGGAAGTGGACGATGCGGAGGACCTCGCCCTGCTGGAGGCTCGCGATCTGTTGTTCGCGCGGTTGCTGCAGTACCGGGCGTTCAAGATCGTCAGCGGCTGGATCTCGCAGACCTTGAATCAGCAGGCGCGACGCTATCCGCGTCCGGGCGGATTGGAGGAGAGATTCGCTCAGCTGCTTCCGGCGCCGATCCTGGACGGTTTCGCCGACGTGATCGCGGTGTTCGCCGGAAAGGCGATGACACCGAGCGAGCCCGCTGCTGTGCCGCTGGCGCACTTGCACATGCCGCTGGTCAGCGTGCGCGAGCAAGCCGACATCATCGTGACGCGGCTACGGGAACATCAGGCGGTCAGCTTCCGCACCCTGACCGCTGATGCCGCCGACAAGCTCGTGGTGGTTGCGCGCTTCCTCGCTTTGCTCGAGCTCTTCCGGGAGCGCGCGATCAGCTTCGAGCAGCTCAATCCCCTGGGCGAGTTGACCATCCGCTGGCTGGGCGCCGACGTGGCGTCTGGAGCGATCGGCGCGGAGTTCGACGAAGCCGCGGCATCATCACCGAACGAAGAGGGATCATCAGATGAGTGAGAGCTACGCGCCGGCGCTGGAGGCGCTGCTGATGCTGGCGACCGAGCCGATCTCGGCGGCCGATCTGGCCGAGGCCGTCGGTGAGCCGGTGACGGCGGTCGAAGAGACGCTGCGCGAACTGGCCGATTTCTACACCGAGAGTGGTCGTGGTTTCGAGCTTCGCCGTGTGGGCGGCGGGTGGCGCTACTACACCCGGGAGGAGCACGCGGAGCTGATCGCACAGTGGCTACTCGAGGGACAGCGGGGAACGCTCAGCCAAGCCGCGCTCGAAACCCTGGCTGTGGTGGCGTATCTGCAGCCCATCAGCCGCGGTCGAGTGTCGTCGGTGCGGGGGGTCAACGTCGACGGTGTGATGCGGACGCTGTCCACCCGGGATCTCATCGAGGAGGTCGGACGCGACCCGGAGACGGGGGCACGCCTGTTCGCCACCACCTCCTACTTCCTGGAACGAATGGGCCTCAGCAGCCTGGAGGAGTTGCCGCCGCTGGCCCCGCACCTGCCGGAGGCGTCCGTCCTCGAAGCCGAGCTGGCCGACCTCGCCGCTCAGGTGCCGGCCGAATCGGAGGCCGTGCCGCTGGTGGAGGCCGACGATGAGTGAGGCCGAAGGCGTCCGACTGCAGAAGGTGCTGGCCGCCGCAGGCATCGCCTCGCGCCGAGCCGCCGAGGAGTTGATCGCTGACGGCCGCGTCGAGGTCGATGGCCGCGTGGTGACCGAGCAGGGCCTGCGCGTGGATCCGGCCACAGCAGTGATCCGGGTGGACGGCAAGCGGGTGCCCCCGCAGCGGGCGCACCGCTATGTCGCGTTGAACAAGCCGCGGGGCGTGCTGTCGGCGATGGAGGATCCCCATGGGCGCCCGACCTTGGCTGGCTACGTTCCGGCAGGGGAGCGGTTGTTCCATGTCGGGCGCCTCGACGCCGACACCGAGGGCCTGCTGCTGCTCACCAATGATGGCGAGTTCGCCCAGCGACTGATGCATCCTTCCTATGAGGTGTCGAAGACCTATCTGGCCGAGGTTGCCGGAACGCTGAGCGAGCAGACGCTCCGCAAACTGCGTCGGGGCGTCCAGCTGGACGACGGCCCGATCAAGCCCGACAGCCTGAGCGTGGTGCAACGTGCCGAAGGAAGAAGCCTGGTGCGCGTCCGCCTGCATTCCGGAAGGAACCGCATCGTGCGGCGGATGTTCGACGCCGTGGGTCATCCGGTGCGTCGCCTGTCGCGCGTGGCCATCGGCCCGATCGCCCTCGGCGATCTTCGGCCGGGCCAGACCCGTGAGCTGACCGGTGACGAGCTGGGCGCGCTGCTGGATCTGACCGGGCTCTAGGCCGGGTGCGCGACGGCGGCTTCGATCCAGGTAACCTTGCCACCGTGCTCAAACTCACCGTGCTCAATCGCCGCGTGCTGCCAGTATTGGTAGCCGGTCTGTTCGCTTTCACCGCCTGCTCCTCAGGACCGTCCAGCACGGCGAGCCCGAGTGCCTCACCGTCGGCTCCTGCCTCGGCTTCGCCGAGCGCCAGCCCGAGCCCGAGCGTGGCACCGCAGACCAGCCTCGACTCGGTGAAGGTGGCCTCGAAGGGCAGCGCTGAGCCGACCTTGAGCTTCGCCAAGCCGTTCGTGATCGACAAGACCCGCACCAAGGTGCTCAAGGCCGGGAACGGGATCACCCTGAGTGAGAACAGCATCGCGACCATCAACTACGTCGGTGTCGACGGACGTGACGCCAAGGTCTTCGACTCTTCCTGGAAGCGCAAGGCCGCAGCGACCTTCCCGCTCAGCGGCGTCATCCCCGGCTTCAAGACCGGCCTGTCCGGGCAGAAGGTGGGCAGCCGAGTACTGATCGGGATTCCGGGGTCTGAAGCGTATGACTCCCAGGGCGGACAGTCAGCCGCGGGGATCCAGGTGGGGGACACTCTGCTGTTCGTCGTCGACATCCTCGACGCCTCGCGCACCGAGCCCAGCGGGAAGACCGTGCCGTCGCCGGTCGGTTTGCCCACTGTGACCGGCAATGCCGCCAGCAAGCCGGTTGTCACGATCCCGTCCAGCCCTGCGCCGTCCACCATGGCCGCGGTCGCGCTGATTCAGGGCACGGGCGCGAAGGTCGCCAAGGGCGACACCATCTACGTTCGCTATGTCGGCTACTCCTGGAAGACCGGGAAGCTGATCGACGACCAGTTCGCCAACCCGAGCGAGGGACTGCTGTCCAGTACGATCCCCGGATGGCAGAGCGGTCTGACCGGCAAGCAGATCGGTTCGCGGGTGTTGCTCGTGCTGCCGCCGAAGGACGGTTACCCGCAGGGCTCGAACAATCCACCGTTGGCCGCCGGCGACACCATCGTTTACGTGGTCGACCTTCTCTACGCCTACAAGGCCTGAGGTTCGACCACCCACGGATGACGCGGCAGCCTGGTCGGATCGAAGCGTCCGATCAGGTCGCGCGGCGTCACGGCCTCGTCAGGCTCGGCGAGACCGACCGATGCCGCGATCCGGGTCAGTACCTGGCCGGGGGTACGTCCTGAAGCGACCAGTTCGGACAGACTGACCGGGCCGTCGCGCTTGGCGAGCCGCTGCCCAGTGGTGTTGAGCGCCAGCGGCACGTGTGCATAGGTGGGCTTGTGCCCGCCGAGTTGTTCGGTGAGCCAGGCCTGTCGAGGCGCGGAGGCCAACAGATCATCGCCGCGCACGACCTGGTCGACGTCCATGGCGATGTCGTCGACCACCACGGCGAGGTTGTAGGCGGGAGTGCCGTCATTGCGCAGCAACACGAAGTCGTCCACTTCGCCGCTCACGTGGCCGAAGAGGACGTCGTCAACGGTGGAGGTGACGCCCGCGGCGCGCACGCGCAATGCGGGCGGACGGGTCGCTGCCAGTTCGGCGCGCTGCGCGGAGTTCAGCGATCGGCAGGTGCCGGGATAAGGCCTTTCGCCGGTGACCGCGAGTCCGGAGCCCTGATCCTGCACCGCTGCACCAGGACCGTTGGGTGCCGAGGACGCCTCGGCAATCTCTCTGCGGGTGCAGAAGCACGGATAGGTGTCCAGCTTCGCGATCGCCGTGAGGTAGCTCTCCTGGCGCACCGACTGCCAGACCACCGGGCCGTCGAAGTCGAGGCCGAGGGCGGCGAGGTCAGCCTGCTGCTGGACGGCGACCGCGCCGGCTGCCCTCACCCGCGCGGTATCGAGGTCTTCGATCCGCAGGCGGATGGGTCGTCCGGTGGAGCGGGCGAAGAGCCAGGCGAGCAATGCCGTGCGCAGATTGCCCAGGTGCAGCGACGACGTCGGACTCGGCGCGAACCGTCCGGCCCCGATAGCCACCGCGATGCCTCCGTCCGTCGTTCGGCGGTCACGATAGTCGATTCGGCCGGCGACCAGGTGGTCCCCGCCCGCAGGTGCGTGCGATCAGGCCGATCAGCTGCGGCCGCGCTGATAATCTGCACCCAGCCAGTCACCAGTGTGGAGCAGCGAGAAGATGACCCAGCAGAAGTCCGAGCGGATCATGAATCTGGCGATCTGCCTGCTCATGTCACGGCGCTATCTGGAGAAGGCGCGCATCCGCGAAGTCGTGGAGGGTTACCACGGCATGTCCGATGCGGCTTTCGAGCGGACGTTCGAGCGCGACAAGGACGAACTGCGGGGCCTGGGCATTCCGGTGGAGACTGGAAGCAACGACGCCTTCTTTCCTGACGAGATCGGCTATCGGATCAAGCGCGAGGATTTCGAGCTCCCGCCGATTGAGTTCAACGCGGCAGAGACAGCCGCCCTCGGGCTCGCGGCCAGCGTCTGGGAGTCGGCTACTCAGGCCGGACAGACAGCGTCTGCATTGGCCAAGTTGCGTGCCGCCGGCGTCGATCCCGATCCTGCTCGCCTGGCCGCGCTTGCGCCGCGGATCGGTGCCCGAGAACCTGCCTTTGCGGGAATGTGGGCGGCCTATGTCGATCGAGCGCCGGTCAGTTTCGGGTACAAGGGCGAGGCTCGGCGGATCGAGCCGTGGGCGATGACCTCGCGCCGGGGCTCGTGGTACGTCTTGGGACTCGATCGGGACAAGCGCGAGCCGAGGATGTTCAAGCTGAGCCGTGTGGAGTCCGGACCCACTCGAATCGGCAAGGCCGGCAGCTACCGGCCCCCGGAGTCGGTGGACCTCGAGGCCGCCTGGGCCCGTCTCGAGCCCGCCGGTGCCGATGAGGTGGCGACCATTGCCATCCGCACCGGACGTGCCCGTGAACTGCGCCGCCGCGCGGAGCCGGTCCAGGCTCGCGTCCCGAGCGGTTACGAGGCCTTCGCCGTCAGCTATGCCACCGCCGGCGACATCGTCGGCGAGTTGTGCGCACACGGCGCCGACGTGCTGGTGCTGGCCCCTGCTGGTCTGCGTGCTGCGGTGATCGCCGAGCTGACGGCCGTGGCGGAAGGAGCGACGCCGTGACGTCCGCCGATCAGGTTTCGCGTTTGCTCGCCTTGGTGCCCTATCTCCAGCGCCACCCGGACGCTGACCTCGACGAAACAGCTCAGGACTTCGGTATTAGCACAAAACAGTTGCTGGCCGACCTGGATGTGCTGTGGTACTGCGGGCTGCCTGGCGGACTTCCGGGCGACCTGATCGAGATCGACATGGATGCTGTGCATGACAGCGGTCGGATTCGGCTGTCGAATGCGGACTATCTCGCCCGTCCGATGCGGTTCACCCCCGATGAGGCACTCAGCTTGATCGTTGCGCTCCGCGCGGTGCGTGAACTGGCAGCAGCCTTGCCCGAGGACGGCGTGGACACGGCGCTGGCCAAGCTGGAACGCGCCAGCGGTGCGTCTGTGGCGCCGCGGGTCGCGGTCTCGACCGGCCCGGCCCGCGTCCGGGAGGAGCTGACCGCAGCGATCGAACACCGCCAGGTGGTGGAGTTCGACTACACCGACGCGGGGCTGGAGCCGTCCCGACCGCGGGTGGCGCCGGTTCGCCTTCTGGTCAGTGATGGCTACGGCTATCTGCAGGCGTGGAACAGCGATCGTGACGGGTGGCGTACCTACCGGCTGGACCGGATCGAGCTTGTCCGTCGCCGTGACGAGCCGGCGGAGTACCCGGCCGATCCCCCCGATTTCGATCCCGGGTGGTTGGAGAGCAGTCCTGAGGCCCGCCCAGTGACCCTGCGACTGAAGCCGCAGTCTGCGTGGATCGCCGAGTACATCCCGGTGGTCGCGGTTCGCCAGGGTGACCAGGACGTTGAGATCGACCTTCTCGTCGCCGACTCGGCGTGGTTGCGATCGCTGATCCTGCGACTGGGCTCCGGATTGATCGCGACCGTGCCGCAGCAGGCAGCGGCCTCGGCCCGATCAGCGGCGGCTGAAGCGCTGGCCGGCTACGCCGCGGGGTAGGGTGGCTCAATCATGATGTGGGTGCTGCTGTTCGGCGCGATCGCCCTGGGGGGCTTGATCGTGATGATCAGCTATGCCGTCTGGCTGTGGCACAAGGCGTCCGACCTGTTCAGCGAGCTTGAGATGCTCGCGACTCGGATGGAAGAGCTGGCCGATCTACTCGGCCAGATTCAGCCAGTGTTGCCCGGCGACTCACCGAGCTAGGGTTGGCCCGCGACTGCGGCGACGAAGGAGGCGCGAATGCCGAGTGGCTGGGAGTGGGCGATCCTGGTGGTGATCGCACTGCTGCTCTTCGGGGGTGCCCGCCTGTCCGGCGTCGGGCGCGATGTTGGACGAGCGGTGCGTGACTTCGGTCATGAGCTGAACCCGGGCTCCTCGGCGCCGCAGGCTTCTGAGGCCGGCTCGGCCGCCACTGCTGCGGTCGCTGATCCGCACAGCGACGCGCCCCACACGCGCGAAGAGTCGGCCTGACTCCGACGATGGCGAAGTGGTCCTCGCGGTTGGCCTGGTTGCGACCGCCGAAAGCTGCCCCTGGCGGCGTGATGACGTTGGCCGATCACCTGCGGGAGCTGCGCTACCGCCTGATTGTGGCGGCATTGGCGATCATCATCGCCGCCTCACTGGCCGGGATCTGGTATGAGCAGCTGTACGCGGTGATGATGCATCCGTACCAGCTCGCCGTGGAGATGCTCAAACAGTCCAACCCTGACATCAATGCCACGACCGTGATCAGCGGGGTGACCGCGCCGTTCATGTTGGTGCTGCAGATCGCCGTGGTGGCGGGCCTGGTTTTGTCCAGTCCGGTGTGGCTCTACCAGCTGTGGGCCTACATCGCTCCCGCGCTGTTGGTGAAGGAGAAGCGCTACGCGCTCGGCTTCCTCGGCGCCGCGATTCCGCTGTTCCTGCTCGGTGTGGTGATCGGCTACTACATCCTTCCCCAGGGCATCGCGGTGATGCTCGCCTTCACCCCGGCATCGGTGACCAACCTGCTGGACATCAACGACTTCCTCAAACTGACCCTGCAACTGATGGTCGTCTTCGGCTTGGGCTTTCTGATGCCGGTGGTCATCGTCGGTGCCAACCTGATGGGCGTGCTCAAGGCGCAGCAGCTCGCGAAGGCACGCACCTACGTGATCTTCGGGACCTTCGTCTTCGGTGCTGCGGCCACACCCTCGAGCGATCCCTTCTCGATGCTCGCCCTCGCGATCCCGATGACGGTGCTGTTCCTGATCGCGGAGGTGATCTGTCATGTGCATGACCGCCGGGCGGCCAAAGTGACCATGGAGGCCGTCGGATGAGCGTCGCCTTTGAAGGCTCGACGCTCACCCTCGTCGTGAACCCGGCGGCCGGGCACGGACGCGCGGCCAAGCTCTTGCCCCGCGTCACGGGCGCTCTGGTCGCGGGGCTGCCAGCCCACACCGTCAAGGTGGTGCGCGCTTCCAGCTGGCAGGAAGCGGCCGCTCACTGCCGCGCCGTGGTCGTGGAGGCCCGCGCCGGTGAGAGCGCTGGTCGGCGCGACTCGCTGTTGGTGATGGGCGGTGACGGCATGATGCATTTGGGACTCAACGCCGCCGCGACCACCACGGTCCCGGTCGGATTGATCCCGGCCGGACGCGGCAATGACTTCTGCCGCGGGGTCGGCGTTCCCACAAACGCCGCTGCCGCGGTGGAAACGATCGTTGCCGGCGGCACCCGCCGGATCGACCTGATGTCGGTCAGCGGCAACCTCGTCGATGGCGGCCAACATCGGTGGGTCGGGTCGATCGTCTCCACCGGCTTCGACGGACGGGTCGGCTACCGCACCAACCAGATGAAGTACAGCATCGGCAATCTGGGCTACGCCGTGTCCGCCCTGACCGAGTTGAGCCGGTTCGAGCCGCTGGCCTATCGCGTTCGGATCGACGGAGTGCTGCGTGAGCAGACGGCGATGTTCATTGCGGTCGGCAACGCCGGCTGGTTCGGGGGTGGCATGCAGGGCTGTCCGCGTGCCGATGTTGCCGATGGGCTGCTCGACGTGACGGTGATCCACCCGGTCAGCCGCGCCACCTTGTTGCGGTTGCTGCCGGCCATGTTCACCGGTGGCTACGTCAAGGACCCGGCGGTGGATTTGCTGCGCGCCCGTGAGGTCGTCGTGGACGGTGACGGCCTGTATGCGATGGCTGACGGCGAGGAACTCGGCCCCGTCCCGGTGAGCCTGCGCGCGGTGGGCGACGCGTTGACGATCTACGCTCCGGTGTCGTGATGGACGACCTGGCCGCCTTCGCAGCGGGCTACCCCTTTGCCCTCGATGATTACCAGGTCAGCGCCTGTCAGCACGTTGCTGAGGGGCGCGGCGTCCTGGTGGCAGCACCGACGGGCGCCGGCAAGACGGTGGTGGGGGAGTATGCGGTCTACCGGGCGTTGCAGTCCGGCACCAAGTGCTTCTACACCACTCCGATCAAGGCGCTGAGCAACCAGAAGTACCGCGACCTGTGCGAGC
This sequence comes from Propionicimonas sp., assembly GCA_036788135.1. Classification (GTDB taxonomy): domain Bacteria; phylum Actinomycetota; class Actinomycetes; order Propionibacteriales; family Propionibacteriaceae; genus Propionicimonas. The sequence goes on along the minus strand of DAIQNZ010000014.1, from coordinate 19,123 downwards.
GGCACGGTGAACAGTCGGTCGGGCTGTTGACCGGCGACACCGCCATCAACTCCGAAGCGCCCGTGGTGGTGATGACCACAGAAGTGCTGCGGAACATGATCTACGCCAGCTCGCCGACCCTTTCTGGGCTGGGCTATGTGGTCATGGATGAGGTGCACTACCTCGCTGATCGATCTCGTGGGGCGGTCTGGGAGGAGGTGATCATCTCGCTGGCCGAGTCGGTGCAGGTGATCGCCTTGTCGGCGACAGTGAGCAACGCGGAGGAGTTCGGCGACTGGCTCGACGAAGTGCGTGGTGGCGTCGAGGTGGTCGTGACCGAGCGCCGCCCGGTTCCGCTCTATCAGCACGTGATGGTCGGACGCCGGCTGCTGGAGCTCTTCGCGGGATCGGATGTGAATCCCGAGCTGCTGCGCATCGCGAAAGAGGAGACCCGAGGTCAGCGCGATGATTCGCGTCGTCCGCGTGGACGCTCCGGGAATGGGAAACGGACGGTCGCCTACGGTTCGGGTCGTTACGGCGGCGCCGCAGCGCGTGGTCGGCTGGAGGCGTCGCGGCACCTGGTCCCGCGCCGCGATGCCACCATTGAGCGGCTGGCGGCCGAAGGCCTGCTGCCGGCGATCTTCTTCATCTTCTCTCGGCAGGGATGCGATGCCGCTGTCGGGCAGCTGATGCACTCCGGGCTGCGCCTCACTTCGCCGGCTGAGCGCGCCCGATTGGCGGAGATCGCGGCCAGGCACACCGCCGGGTTGGGCTCGCAGGACCTGGCGGCATTGGGCTACGACTCCTTCCTCGAGGCGTTCTCCGCCGGCATCGCCGCGCATCATGCCGGCCTGCTCCCCGCGCTGAAGGAGGCAGTGGAGGAGGGCTTCGTCAACGGCTTGGTGAAGGTGGTCTTTGCCACCGAGACGCTGGCCCTGGGTATCAACATGCCGGCGCGCAGCGTGGTCCTGGAGAAGCTGGTGAAGTACAACGGCGAGACCCACGCCGACATCACCGCTGGCGAGTTCACGCAGCTCACCGGGCGCGCGGGACGCCGAGGCATCGACGTCGAAGGTCACGCGGTGGTCTGTTGGCAACCCGGGCTGGATCCGCGCGCCGTCGCCGGCCTCGCGTCTCGCCGCACCTACCCGCTCCGGTCGTCCTTTGCTCCGACCTACAACATGGCGGTGAACCTGGTCGCGACCGTCGGACGTGAGCGTGCCCGCGGGCTGTTGGAGCAGTCCTTTGCGCAGTTCCAGTCAGACCGCTCGGTGGTCGGACTGGCGCGTTCGATCGCGGCCAACAAGGCGCGCATCGGAGCGGATTGGGAACAGGCTCGCTGCGATGCCGGCGACGCGGAGGAGTACTTCCGGTTGCGCGCCCGGATCTCCGCTGTGGAGTCGGAAGCGGCGCGGCTGCGTCGCTCCGACCGCAGAGCTGAGGCCATCGAGGCGTTGGCCGGGCTCAAGGTCGGCGACATCATCGACATCCCCGGGAAGAGGCATCGCGGCTGGGCAGTGGTGGTGGAACTGGGCCGCGGCACGGATGGGCCCACCGTGCTGACTGTCGACCGGCAGGTGAAGCGACTCGGGGTCGTGGACTTCCCCAGCCCGCCGACCGTGGCTGGACGTGTGAAGGTACCCAAGCATTTCGACCTGCGTTCGCCGGCGTCACGGCGCAACCTCGCCGCCGCTCTGCGGCAGCGTCTGGACAACGGGCCGCTGATCGATCCTGAACCCCTGGCCGGCGCTGACAGCGAGGCAATGGCGCTGGTGGCACAGCTTCGCGAGCAGATGCGCACCCATCCGGTTCACGGCTGCGAAGAGCGTGAGCAGCATGCGCGCTATGCCGAGGCGGCGTTGCGAGCCGAACGCGACAACGAGACGATCCAGGCCAAGGCTGATCGCCGCACCAACACCATCGCGGTCCGCTTCGACCGGATCTGCTCGGTGCTGGAGTCGCTGGGCTACCTCAGCGGCGACCAGGACAGCCACGTGACCGACGCCGGGCGGATGCTCTCGCGGTTGTACTCCGAGCTGGACCTGGTGACAGCAGAAGCGATCCGGGCCGGGGTCTTCGACGGGCTGAGCGCGCCGCAACTGGCGGCGGTGCTGTCGTCGTTGGTGTTCGAGGCCCGCGGCGATCGACGAGAGCCGGCGCGTCTGCCCGACCGGGCCAGCGAAGATGCGCAGCAGCGGCTGCGCGCCGTCTGGCGCCAGGTCTGCCTGACAGAGCGTGACCATCGGCTGCCCAGCCATGATCAGCCAGAGATCGGTTTCGCCGAGGCGATTCACGCCTGGGTGAGCGGTGCAGAGTTGTTCGACGTCTTGCTGATGTCGGGACTGACGGCCGGCGACTTCGTCCGCTGGGCGCGACAGGTGATCGATGTCGCCGGTCAGGTGGCCGACGCGGTCGGACCGGGGCCGTTGCGGACGGTAGCTCGCGACGTGGTCTTCCGGGCTCGTCGGGGTGTCGTTGACGCCGCTCCCCTGGAGGACTGACAGCGGTCGGTGCGCTTGGTGCCGCTAGCCTGGTGCCATGCCGCTCGCCATCAGAGTCATTCCATGCTTGGACGTTCATGATGGTCGGGTGGTGAAGGGAGTCAACTTCCTCAACCTGCGTGATGCCGGCGACCCCGTCGAACTTGCGGCCACCTACGGTGCCGCTGGAGCCGACGAACTGGTCTTCCTGGACATTTCGGCGTCGTCGCAGGGCAGGGCCACCACCTACGACATGGTTCGCCGCACGGCTGAGACGGTCTTCATTCCGCTCACCGTCGGCGGGGGAGTGCGCGGCGTCGATGACGTCGACACCCTGCTGCGCAGCGGGGCCGACAAAGTCGGCATCAACACCGGCGCCATCAGCCGCCCTGAAGCCATCACCGAGATAACCCAGCGGTTTGGCAATCAGGTGCTGGTGCTCTCCCTGGATGCCCGCCGTGAGCTAGACCAGCCGTCCGGTTTCGGCGTCACCACCCACGGCGGACGACGCTCGGCCGGCCTGGACGCGATCACGTGGGCGCGGGAGGCTGTCGAGCGAGGAGCCGGCGAGATCTTGTTGAACTCGATGGATGCCGATGGCACCACCGACGGTTTCGACCTGGAAATGATCGCCGCGGTGAAGGCTGTCGTCGATGTGCCGGTGATCGCCTCCGGCGGTGCGGGCACGGTCGAGCACTTCGTCGCGGCTGCCCAGGCGGGGGCCGACGCACTGTTGGCCGCGAGCGTCTTTCACTATGGAACGCTCAGCATCGCCGAGGTGAAAGCGGCCCTATCGGCGAACGGGTTCGCCGTACGCTGAGCGGCATGGATTGCCTGTTCTGTGCCATCATCGACGGCTCGATTCCTTCCCGGAAGGTCTATGCCGACGACTTCGCCTACGCCTTTCTCGACATCAACCCCTGGCACGCCGGCCACACCCTAGTGGTGCCACGACGGCACGTCGCTGACGTCCTGACCGAGCCCCAGGCGCTCAGCGAGATCGGCGAGGCCATCACGGCCACTGGCAAGCTGCTGGTCGATCGGCTGGGTGCCGACGGACTCAATGTGCTGTTGAACGCCGGGGAAGTTGCCGGCCAGGAGGTCTTCCACCTGCACGCGCATCTGATTCCGCGCTATGCCGATCGTCCGGGCATGGCGGGACTGATGGAACGCGACTCGAACATCGACATTGACGACGTCCACCGACGCGTCATCGGCGGCTAGCGGTCTACTTCTTGGTCGTGTTCACCGTGTTGGTGGTGAACGAGAACAAGGTCTCCTTCAGGCCGAACTTCGACTTGAAGCTGCCGCCGGTCACCGTCACGGAGCCGGCGGAGCCGGTGATCTTGACCGAGCTCACCCGTCCGGAGCCGTGGTAGGGCCCGACGTCCTGACGTGCGGTGATCTGCACCGAGATGAAAGTGCCGATCTTCGGGTAGGCCTTCTCGAAGCTGGTGCCCGTGATCGTCTTGGTCCAGGTCTTCACCGGATCGTAGGGGTCCTTCTTCGCCGCCAGGTAGGCCAGCCCTGAGCCGCTCGCCGACCAGCCGCCGTTGGAGCTGGAGAACTGCGTCAGCGCGAGTTTGCCCTGGTAGAGGACGACCTTCCCGGCGGTGGCCGAGATCGCTTTGTCGGTGGTGGTCACTCGGCCGGAGTTGTCCTTGTAGACCTGGCAGGCGGAGGTGTCGCAGATGTCGTAGGCCGAGCCGGACGGTGTGTCCCCGCGCTCCTTGGCTGCATACGTGCGTGCCGCGACGGACTGTGCCTTGAGCGCCTCCGTGGACCAGCTGGCCGGCATCTCCGACGGCACGACCGAACGCAAGTAGGTCTCCAGCGGGACGTAGTTGACGCTGATGGCGCCAGAACCTTTGAAGCGCAGGGCGAACGAGCCTGAGTAGGTTCGTGTCGACCCGCTGGGCATGGCGAGCTTCACAGTGCCGGTCTGGGGATTGGAGATGTACCACACCCGTGTCGGGCTGAGCGCCGTGGTGGCGAAGGTGCGGTACTTGCCCGACGCGTCCCGGTACGAGAGGACGCGGGTCGTCTTCGCACGAGAGATGCGCCACCGCGTGTACTTCGCCCCTGTCGGAAGGGTGATCTTGTGGCCCGCGGAGTCCTTGACGATCTGACCCGCGACCGGGCGGACGTCGAGGGTCGTGTCGCTGTCGGCGGTGATCCAGACGCGCATGGTGGTGTTCTTCAGGGCGCCGAGGGTCGTTCCGGTGTAGTAGAAGCCGAGGATCTTGTCGTAGCTGAGACCCTTCTTGGCAGCGCCGGAGGCGCCGTACTGGGACATGCCCTTGCCGTGCCCCCAGCCGGCGCCGTTGACGATGACTTTCTGATCTGCTGGTTTCACGGCATCGTCGGCACGTGCAGGAGCGGCGAAGATCGGAGGGACGATCACGGCCGCGCCGAGGGCCGCGGTGGCCAGGGCGCGCACAGAGAGTCGCCGGCTGCGTACTGAGGGCATGATGGGGGGTCCTTCGGTCTGCTTTCAGCTTGTTCTCATGTTGCGTCCACGGCGTGTCGGGTTGCCAGTCCAGGTGCGGAATCTTTCGGAAATAGCCGCCAAGTCGCAGGCTCGGGTCGAGGCTTGGCCTCCCGACCAGGATGTGGGATGCCGTGCTCAGATGTTTGACAAGAGATGTCGAAGCGGCCAGCCTTGGACCGTGCGGAAGTTCATTCTCGTAGTTAGCAAGCGTGTCGGCTGAGACATATCCTCCCGACACGCTCCCTCGTCTGCTCTCGCAGCGGGGGTTTTTTTCTGCTCCCGTACGTCCCGAACAATCAGAATTGAGGTAAAGATGCCTGGGGATTCACCAGAACTCTTGACCGGCGCGCAGGCCCTGGTCAAGGCCCTGGAGCAGGTGGGTGTCGAGGTGATCTTCGGTATTCCCGGAGGCTCCATCCTGCCGGCCTACGATCCGCTGTACGACTCGAAGATCCGGCACATCCTGGTTCGGCACGAGCAGGGCGCCGGGCACGCGGCCGAGGGCTACGCCCTGGCTACCGGGCGGGTCGGCGTCTGCATTGCGACCTCTGGGCCGGGCGCGACCAATCTGGTGACGGCGATCGCCGATGCCTACATGGATTCGGTCCCGATGGTCGCCATCACCGGACAGGTGGCCAGCAAGGCGATCGGCACCGATGCTTTCCAGGAGGCGGATATCCGTGGCATCACCTTCCCGGTGACCAAGCACAGCTTCCTGGTCACCGATCCGCGGGATATCCCGCACGCCATCGCTGCGGCTTTCCACTTGGCGAGCACGGGTCGCCCCGGGCCGGTGCTGGTCGACATCGCCAAGGATGCGCTGGCCAACCGCACGGAGTACGTGTGGCCCGCCGAGCTGGATCTGCCCGGTTACCGTCCGGTGACCAAGCCGCACGGCAAGCAGATTCGGGAGGCGGCCCGGCTGATTGCCGAGGCCACGCGCCCGGTGATCTACCTGGGCGGGGGCATCAACCGCGCCCGCGCCTGGGACGCGCTGGCCGAGTTCGTCGACATCACCGGAATCCCCGTCGTGAACACCTTGATGGCTCGCGGGGCCTTCCCCGACAGCCACCCGTTGAACTACGGGATGCCGGGCATGCATGGCACCGTGGCAGCTGTCGGTGCGCTGCAGCAGTCCGACTTGTTGATCACTCTCGGCGCACGCTTCGACGACCGGGTCACCGGCAAGCTCGACAGCTTCGCTCCACAAGCCAAGGTGATCCACGCCGACATCGATCCCGCCGAGATCTCGAAGAACCGCGTCGCCGATGTGCCGATCGTTGGCGACCTGGCCGAGGTGCTCGCCGAACTCAACGTGGCGCTGCGCGGTGAGGGTCGTCCAGACCTGACCGAATGGGTGCACTACCTCGATGGGCTGCGCAGTCGGTATGAGGCCAAGCAGTACCCGGCCACGCAGGACGATCTGCTCCGCCCCGAGTACGTCATCAAGCGGCTGGGTGAACTCGCCGGCCCGGACGCGACCTACGTCGCCGGCGTCGGTCAGCATCAGATGTGGGCTGCGCACCTGCTGCCGCACGAGCGGCCGGCACGCTTCTTCAACTCCGGCGGTGCGGGCACGATGGGTTACTGCGTGCCGGCCGCGATGGGTGCCAAGGTCGGCCGACCCGACGCGGTCGTGTGGGGCATCGACGGCGACGGGTGCTTCCAGATGACCAACCAGGAGCTGGTCACCTGCTTCCTGGAAGGGATTCCGATCAAGATCGCGATCCTCAACAATCGCAGCCTGGGCATGGTTCGGCAGTGGCAGACGCTTTTCTACGGAGAGCGCTACTCCAACACCAACCTGAAGTCGCATCTGGTGCCGGACTTCCCGAAGCTGGCTGAGGCGATGGGGGCGGTCGGGCTTCGGGCCGAGACCGTGGAGGAAGTCGACGAGATGATCAACCGGGCCAACCAGATCAACGACCGTCCGGTGGTGGTGGAGTTCGTGGTCCACAAGGACGCGATGGTCTGGCCGATGGTTTCGGCCGGCACCAGCAACGACGAAATCAAGATCGCTCGGGACATGGCTCCCGACTGGAGCGGGGAGGAAGAGCTGTGAACACCCACACCCTGAGCGTCCTGGTGGAGAACAAGCCGGGCGTGCTCGCTCGGATCTCCGGCCTGTTCGCCCGCCGTGGCTACAACATCGAGTCGCTGGCCGTCGGCCCGACCGAGAACGACGAGTTCTCCCGGATCACCGTCCAGGTGGCCGTGAGTAGCCAGCAGGTCCTCGAGCAGATCATCAAGCAGCTGAACAAGCTGATCGAGGTGCTCAAGATCGTCGAGCTCGAAGAGGGGTCGTCGGTGCGTCGCGAGCTGGTGTTGATCAAGGTGAAGGCCGATCCGGCCACCCGGAGCCAGATCATCGAGATCGTCCAGTTGTTCCGCGGCAAGACCGTCGACGTCCACAACGACGCGATGACGATCGAGGCCACCGGATCCCCGGAGAAGCTGGCGGCCCTGCTGGAAATGCTGAATCCCTATGGCGTGCGCGAAATCGTGCAGTCCGGCCTGGTCGCGCTTGGTCGCGGTGGTCGGTCTCTGTCGGATCGTGCCAAGATCGAGAAGACCCGTCTGGCCGCCCCGGTGGCCAACTAATCAGGAGTGAGAAGAATCCAATGGCAGAACTGTTCTACGACGCTGACGCCGACCTTTCGGTCATCCAGGGCCGCAACGTCGCGGTGATCGGCTATGGCAGCCAGGGTCACGCCCATGCGCTGTCGCTGCGTGACTCCGGAGTCGACGTGCGGGTCGGCCTGCGCGAAGGCTCCAAGAGCTGGGCCAAGGCGGAGGCCGAAGGGCTGCGGGTCGTGACCCCGGCGCAGGCCGCCGAGGAAGCCGATCTGATCATGATCCTGGCGCCCGACCAGGTGCAGCGTCACCTCTACAAGGAGGCCATCGAGCCCAACCTGGTGCCCGGCGATGCGCTGTTCTTCGCGCACGGCTTCAACATCCGCTTCGGCTACATCACCCCGCCCGCGGGCGTGGACGTGGCCATGGTCGCCCCGAAGGGCCCCGGCCACCTGGTGCGCCGTGAGTACACCGAGGGCCGAGGCGTTCCGGTGATCGTTGCGGTTGAGAAGGACGAGACCGGAAACGCCTGGCCGCTGGCACTGTCCTACGCCAAGGCGATCGGCGGCCTGCGCGCCGGCGGTATCAAGACCACCTTCACCGAAGAGACCGAGACCGATCTTTTCGGCGAGCAGGCTGTCCTCTGCGGAGGGGTGTCCCAGCTGATTCAGTACGGCTTCGAGACCCTGACCGAGGCCGGCTACCAGCCGGAGGTCGCCTACTTCGAGGTGCTGCACGAGCTGAAGCTGATTGTGGACCTGATCAACGAGGGTGGGATCACCAAGCAGCGTTGGTCGGTCTCCGACACGGCTGAGTACGGCGACTACGTGTCCGGCCCGCGGGTGATCGATCCGCACGTGAAGGACAACATGAAGGCCGTGCTGACCGATATTCAGACCGGGGCCTTCGCCAAGCGCTTCATCGACGACCAGGACGCTGGCGCTCCGGAGTTCACCGCACTGCGCGAGAAGGGGCAGAACCACCCCATCGAGCCGGTCGGACGCGAGCTGCGCAAGCTGTTCTCCTGGGTCAAGCCGACCGACGCCGACTACGTCGAGGGCAGCGCCGCGCGCTGACCGTCCATGGTTTGCCCGGCGCGAGCGTGCCGGGCAAACCAGCCCCACAACTTGCCGACGATGGCGCCCACAAGGCGCCGAACCGGCAACCAGTCAGAAGCCGCCGCTACCCGGCGGCTTCTGCGTTGTCCGGGGCGCGCGCGTCCAACCACGCCAGGTTCTGCCTGAGCTTTGGCCGATTCTGGCAAGCTGACCGCTATGACGATTGCCACCCCGGTCTCCGGGTTGACCAGCCAAGAGGTAGCCGAGCGCATCGCCGGCGGCCAGCTCAATACCTTGCCACCTCGCAGCGGACGCACGACCTGGGACATCATCCGGGCGAACGTCTTCACCCGGATCAACTTCTTGCTGATGGTCCTGTTCGTGATCGTCTTGAGCACCGGCAGCATCGGCAACGCGTTGTTCGGCTTCTTGATCATCATCAACTCCGGCATCGGCGCCTTCCAGGAACTGCGGGCGAAGAAGACCCTGGACAGCCTCGCGGTGGTGGGGGAGGGCAAGCCCTTGGTGCGTCGCGATGGCGTCGTCGCCGAACTCCCGCGCGAATCGGTGGTCCTTGACGACATCATCGAGATCGGCCCCGGAGATCAGATCATCGTCGATGGCGAGGTCGTGGAGGCCTCCTACCTCGAGGTGGACGAGTCCCTGCTGACCGGTGAGTCCGACCCCTTGGTGAAGCAGCCCGGGGACGAAGTGATGTCGGGCAGCTTCGTGGTGGCCGGTGTCGGCGCCTTCCGCGCCACTCGCGTGGGCCACGAATCCTATGCGGCCAAGCTCACCGCGGAAGCCAGCAAGTTCTCCTTGGTGAAGTCGGAGCTGCAGACGGCGATCAACAAGATCCTGACGCTGATCACCTGGCTGTTGATCCCGGTCGGCGCGGCAACCGTGTGGGTGCAATGGACCAAGAACCCGGGCGAGACCTGGCAGCAGATCGTGCTGCGGATGTCGGGCGCATTGGTGCCGATGGTCCCCGAAGGCTTGGTGCTGCTGACCTCTTTGGCCTTCGCCGTCGGCGTGATTCGGCTCGGCCAGCTCAATGTCTTGGTGCAGGAGCTGCCTGCGATCGAGGGCCTGGCCCGCGTCGACGTCGTCTGTGCGGACAAGACCGGAACCCTCACCGAGAACGGACTGCAATTCAGCGAGGCTGTGCCGCTCGCGGGGGGCACCGTCGAACAGACGCACGCGGTCCTCGCCCAGCTGGCCAGCGCTGACCCGCGTCCGAACGCCTCGATGCAGGCCCTGGTGCACGCCTTGGGGGCGGTCGATGAGCCGTGGACCGTGACCGCGATGGCGCCGTTCACGTCAGCGAAGAAATGGTCGGGGTTATCGTTCGCCGACCACGGGAACTGGGTGATCGGCGCCCCGGACGTGCTGGCCGCTGCAGGCAGCGAAGCCGCCGAGCGCGCGGAGGAGATCGGGCTGACCGGCCGGAGGGTGCTGCTGCTGGGCTCGTCCGCGACGGTTGTTGATGATCCAGACGCTCCCGGTGCCGTCGAGCCGCGAGCGTTGGTCGTGCTTGAGCAGAAGGTGCGACCCGAGGCAGCCGGCACCCTGGCCTACTTCGCCGAACAGAACGTCGCGGTCAAGGTGATCTCGGGTGACAACGCGAAGTCGGTCGGGGCGGTCACCGGGTCGCTCGGCGTCAACACCGGCGAGGTGGTCGATGCTCGGACGCTGCCCACCGACGAGTCCGCATTCGCCGATCAGGTCGAGGCTGCCGGGGTGTTCGGGCGCGTGACCCCGCAACAGAAGCGGCACATGGTGGCCGCGCTGCAGTCGCGCGGGCACAACGTCGCGATGACCGGTGATGGGGTCAACGACGTGCTGGCCATCAAAGACTCCGATCTCGGCGTGGCCATGGGCTCGGGTGCCGCCGCGACCCGATCGGTCGCCCAAATCGTGCTGCTGAACGATGATTTCGCGACGCTTCCACACGTGGTGGCTGAAGGTCGGCGGGTCATCGGAAACATCGAGCGGGTCGCCAACTTCTTCTTGACCAAGACGATGTACTCGATCGTGTTGGCTCTGCTGGTGGCGATCTGGCGGCTGCCGTTCCCCTTCGTGCCGATGCACATCTCGTTCATCGGCTGGTACACCATCGGCATCCCTGCCTCGATCCTGGCGCTGGCTCCCAACACCGAGCGCGCCCGGCCAGGCTTCCTCAAGCGGGTGATGACGTTCTCGATCCCGGCGGGCGTCATCGTCGGAATCACCGCTTTCGTGGTCTACCTGATCAACCTGGCTGCGGTCACCACCCCGCAGCAGGCGGTTCAGGCCAGCACCGCGACGGTCATCGCGGTGATGATCGCCGGTGGGTGGGTGATGGTGACCATCGCCCGTCCGTATCAGTGGTGGAAGATCGTGATGATCGTGGTCCTGCTGGGCGCCGCCTACCTCACGGTGTTTTGGCTGCCTGGCTGGTACGCCGTCGCGGTCCAGTCAGCGCCATGGCTACGTTCCTTCGATCCGCAACTGGATCCCAGCAATGCGTCCATGAACACCACCGCGCTGTGGCTGGGCCTTGGCGCTGCAGTGATCGTCGAGGCTCTGTGGTGGATCTCCGGCCGGGTTACCGGCCTGCATCGCCGTGTCTTCGGCAGCCTCAGCGAGCGCTGAACGCGCGACTCAGCTGAGCCGCGCAGCGATGTCGTCTCCAACGACCGAGGTCGGACGCGAGACGGTGCCGCGCTCGGCGATGTCGGCGTCCACAGCGGCCTCGATGCGCTTGGCGTCCTCGACCCGACCCAGGTGATCGAGCAGGAGCGCCATTGACAGGATTGTCGCGGTGGGGTCGGCGATGCCCTTGCCGGCGATATCGGGTGCCGAGCCGTGGACGGGCTCGAACATCGAGGGGAACCGGCCCTCGGGATTGATGTTCGCGCTGGCCGCCAGGCCGATGCCGCCGGTGACCGCCGCAGCAAGGTCGGTCAGGATGTCGCCGAACAGGTTGTCGGTCACCATCACGTCGAAACGCTGCGGGTCTTGGACCAGAGCGATGGTCGCCGCATCCACGTGCAGATAGTCGGTGGCGACGTCGGGATGTTCGGCCGCGATCTCCTGGAACAGACGGTTCCACAAGCCGCCGGCATTCACCAGCACATTGTGCTTGTGCACCATGGTGACCTTCTTGCGTCGCTTCTCGGCGCGTTCGAAGGCGTCACGGATCACCCGGTCCACACCATGGGCGGTGTTCACGCTCACCTCGTTGGCGATCTCGAACGGGGTGCCCTGACGCACCACGCCGCCGTTGCCGCAGTACAGACCCTCCGTGCCCTCCCTGACGACCACGAAGTCGATCGGACCACGATCGGTCACTGAGGCTGCCAGCGGCGTCGGCACGCCGGGGTAGAGCTTGGACGGGCGCAGATTGACGTAGTGATCGAACGCGAAGCGCAGCTTGAGCAGCAGGCCGCGTTCGAGCAGGCCGGAAGGGATGGCCTTCGAGCCGGGGGCAGCCCCGACGGCGCCGAGGATGATCGCGTCGCTGGCCGCCAACTGGTCGAGCTCGGCATCGGGCAGAACCACGCCGGTGCGCTGCCAGCGTTCCGCCCCGAGATCGTGATGGACGAAGTCGAAGGTGTCCGCACCGACCACGGTGGTCAGCACCTTGAGGCCTTCGGCCACCACTTCGGGACCGATGCCGTCGCCGGCGATGACAGAGATGACGGGCTTCGCAGCGGATGTCTGTGAACTCACCCGCGCGAGGCTACCTTGACGATCACGTCTTGGACGCTCGTGTCTCAGCAGACGCGATACCATGCCCCCTATGCCGCTTGAATTCGCTGTGACCGAGAACCCGAAACTGCGTACCGCTGCCGAGGTGGCAGAGGTCTTGGCCGATCCCGGTTTCGGCGCTCGATTCACCGATCACATGGCGGTTGCCACCTGGACCCGAAGTGGTGGATGGGGTGAGGCCGAGATTCGGCCCTACGGACCCTTCCAGATCGACCCGGCCGGTGCTGTGTTGCACTATGGCCAGGAGATCTTCGAGGGATTGAAGGCCTACCGTCATGCCGACGGCTCGATCCACCTGTTCCGCCCCGAGGCGAACGCCCGACGGCTGCAGACCTCGGCCGCGCGGTTGATGCTGCCCCAGCTGCCGGTCGAGGACTTCGTCACCGCCGTCGAAGAGCTGGTCCGCATCGATCAGCGGTGGGTGCCCGATGTTGCCGGTGAGAAGAGCCTTTACCTGCGGCCGTTCATGTTCGCCGATGAGGTCTTCCTGGGCGTCCGTGCTGCGGAGCGGGTGACCTTCAGCGTGATCGCCTCTCCGTCGGGCCCCTACTTCGCCGGGGGTGTGAAGCCGGTCGATATCTGGGTGACCGACACCTACGCCCGCGCGGGCGTCGGTGGCACCGGCGCGGCCAAGTGCGGCGGCAACTACGCCGCCTCGCTGATCGCGCAGTACGAGGGCTACGAGCACGGCTGCTCGCAGGTGCTGTTCATCGAGGCGTCCGGCAAGGATCGCGTCGAAGAACTCGGCGGCATGAATGTCTTCTTGGTCAAGGCGGACGGCACGCTGGTCACGCCGTCGCTGACGGGCACGATCCTGGACGGCATCACGCGATCGTCGGTACTGACCGTTGCGGCTGAGCTGGGGCTCACTCCGGTGGAACGACGGGTGACTCCGGACGAGCTTTTCAGCGGTATCGCCGACGGCAGCACGGTCGAGGCATTCTCCTGCGGCACTGCCGCGGTGGTGACGCCGATCGGCGCCTTCCGCTCCGCCGCTGGCGAGTGGCGGCTCCCGGAAGCCAACCCGCACACCCTGGGGATTCGGCAGGCGCTGATCGACATTCAGTACGGACGGGCAGAGGACAAGCACGGCTGGCTGCGCCGCGTCGTCTAGCCGTTGGCGTCCCACTGCGGGAAGTACTACTGGTGCCGCGTTCCAAAAAGCGGGCATTCTGTCTCATCGCGTGAAACCTTCCCGTAACAACGAAGCGTCCGGGCAGACTCGTGCGAATCCTGTCCATCTACCTTTCGAGGCCACCCGATGACCACGATCCTGCCCGCGATGCCGGACACCTTCCATGTCTACGACACCACGCTGCGTGATGGCGCCCAGCAAGAGGGCCTGCAGCTGAACGTCAACGACAAGCTGAAGATTGCCCGCTACCTCGACGAGCTGGGCGTCAGCTTCATCGAGGGTGGCTGGCCGGGTGCCAACCCGAACGACACCGCGTTCTTTGCCGCAGCCGCCGACGGCGCGCTGAATCTCCAGTCGGCCAAGCTGGTGGCATTCGGAGCGACCCGCAAGGCGGGAACCAGCGCGGCGGAGGATCCGCAGGTGCAGGCCTTGCTCGATGCGCGCACTGAGGTGATCTGCATCGTCGCGAAGAGCCACGACGAGCACGTCTCCCGGGCCCTGCGCACCACCTTGGAGGAGAACCTCGCCATGGTGGCCGACACCGTCGCCCACCTGGTTGCCAACGGCCGACGGGTCTTCGTCGACTGTGAGCACTTCTTCGACGGCTACAAGGCCAACGCCGACTACGCCCTGGAGGTGATCCGCACCGCGGCCGATGCGGGAGCGGAGGTGGTCGTGCTGTGCGACACCAACGGTGGCATGTTGCCCTCACAGATGGGCGATATCGTCTCTGCCGCCGGCGCGATCGGGGTCGATCTTGGCATCCATTGCCACAACGACACCGGCTGCGCCGTGGCGAACACGATGGCGGCGGTCGATGCCGGGGTCATGCATTTCCAGGGCACCCTCAACGAGTACGGCGAGCGGACGGGCAACGCCAACCTGGTCACAGTGCTGTCGAACCTGCAGTTGAAGTACGGCTGGCCGCTGGTCCCTCCGCACGCGCTCGCCGAGGCGACTCGGATCGCCCATGCGGTGGCCGGGGTTACCAATGTCCCACTGAACAATCGCCAGCCCTATGTGGGTGCCTCGGCCTTTGCGCACAAGGCAGGGCTGCACGCATCGGCGATCAAGGTGGACGCGAACCTGTACCAGCACATCGATCCGATGCTGGTGGGCAACGACATGCGGATGCTCGTCTCGGACATGGCCGGACGGGCGAACATCCAGCTCAAGGGCTCCGAGTTGGGCTACGACCTCTCGAACCGCGACCTGGCGGCGAAAGTGACCGAGAAGGTCAAGGAACGCGAGATGGACGGCTACTCCTATGAGTCGGCCGACGCCAGCTTCGAGCTGCTGCTGCGTGAACAGATGGGCCTGCTTGAGGAGTTCTTCGAGGTGCTCAGCTGGCGGGTCATCACCGGTCACGAGCTCAAGCCGGAGGGCGACTCGGAAGCCACCGTGAAGCTGCGGGCCAAGGGCACGGTGCATCACCTTGTCGGTGAGGGGCACGGCCCGCTGAACTCGCTGGACATCGCGCTGCGCGGCGCACTGAAGCAGGCGTACCCGCAGGTGGACGGCTACGAGCTGACGGACTTCAAGGTGCGAATCCTTGATCAGGGTCATGGCACCGACGCCATCGTCCGGACTCTGATCGACATGACCGATGGTTCGCGCACCTGGACGACCGTGGGTGTGGGCACCAACGTGATCGAAGCCTCCTGGGAAGCGCTGTATGACGCCTACCGGTGGGGCCTGCTCAGCCGTTGAGTCGGCAAGAGGTGCGCTGAGCCGCCTCGGCGAATGCGGGTGCCGCTAGGCTCAACGCATGAGCGAAGCGCCGATTCCTGATCCGCAGGCTGCGGCCCGCGCGCGGCTGCGCAGCCTGGCAGAGCAAGGCATCATCCCGCCGTCTGAGCTCGACCAGCGCATCGCCGCTCTGGCTGGCGGCGGGGCGGGCGCCGCCCTGACGCCGCCCGGTTACGCCGTCGACGATCGGCTGCAGATCGTCGCTGGCTGGTCGCGCGAGCGGCGCACCGGGCGCTGGACGATGCCGCCATTCCTACGGGTGCAGGCCGCCGGTTCGAACGTGCGGCTCGACTGTCGACAGGCCGTGGCGGCGGCGCCGATGATTGACCTGGAGATCGCCGCGGGAATCGCGAAGGTCAGCTTGATCATGCCAGCAGGCTGGGCGGTCAACGCCGACCGGCTGACCAAACAACTCGGCACGATCTCGGTGCGCGCCCCGGACCGCCCGGCGCCGGGCTGTCCGCTGATCTGGGTACACGGCTCGGTCGGCATCGGCTCCTTCCGCGCCCGGGTTCGCCCGGCGCGTGCACGGTCGCGCTAGGCGATTCGCTCCAAAACGATCGGCGCGGACGCCGGCGCGGTCTCACCAACGCTGACCGCTCCCCGGAGCGCCTGGCGCGCACGGTCGATGCGTTCGGGGGTGTCGGTGTGCAGTTCGAACAGCGGCTGGCCGGCACGAACGGCGTCGCCGATGCCGGCATGCCAGGTGACACCAGCGGCAGCCTGTACCGGGTCGCCCTGCTTGGCACGGCCGGCGCCCAACCGCCAGGCAGCCAGGCCCACAGCCATCGCGTCCATGCCGGTGATGAAACCGTCGGCCTCGGCGGCGACGACCTCGGTGTGCTTCGGTGTGGGCAGCGCCGCATCGGGATCACCGCCCTGGGCCCGGATCATCGCCTTCCACACATCCATCGCCTTGCCGGAGGCCAGCACTGCTGCGGGATCAGCCTCGATTCCGGCGCAGGCCAGCATTTCCGCCGCGAGGGCGACGGTGAGTTCGACGACATCAGCCGGACCCCCACCGGCCAGGACCTCCACCGATTCGGCTACCTCGACGCCATTGCCGGCGCTTCGGCCTAAGGGCGCGTTCATGTCGGTGACCAGAGCGACGGTGTTGACGCCGGCGTCGCGGCCGATCTCGACCATGGTTTGAGCCAATGCCCGAGACTGCTCGCGGGTCTTCATGAAGGCTCCAGCGCCGGTCTTGACGTCCAGAACCAGCGAGGCGGTGCCCTCGGCGATCTTCTTGCTCATGATGGAGGCCGAGATCATCGGAATCGACTCCACCGTCGCGGTCACGTCACGCAGCGCGTACAGCTTCTTGTCGGCCGGGGCCAGGCCTGCTCCAGCGGCGCAGATCACCGCGCCGATGTCTTCCAGCTGCGCGAGCATTTCGGCATTCGACAAGCTGGCGCGCCAACCCGGGATGGCCTCGAGCTTGTCGAGCGTGCCGCCGGTGTGGCCGAGGCCGCGCCCACTGAGCTGCGGCACGGCAGCGCCACACGCAGCGACCAGCGGAGCCAACGGCAAGGTGATCTTGTCGCCGACGCCGCCGGTGGAGTGCTTGTCGACGGTGGGGCGGCTCAGACTCGAGAAGTCCATTCGCTCGCCGGTTGCGATCATCGCCCGAGTCCAGCGGCTCAGCTCATCGCGCTCGAGGCCGCGGAAGAAGATCGCCATCGCCATGGCGGACATCTGCTCGTCGGTGACCGCGCCATCGGTGTAGGCGCGAATCAGCCAATCGATGGCCTCAGGGTCGAGGCGACCTCCGTCACGCTTGGTGCGGATCAGTTCGACGGCGTCGAAGCCAGCGGCAGTGCTCATGGAGTGAACCCTAGAACGTGGCCGCCCTGGGTCGCATCTCGATCGCAGGGCGCCCCCGATCCGTGCCGCCGCCCCACCGCTCAGCCAGCTAGGGTGAGCGCCATGCGCATTGCCAGATTTGTCAGCCAGGGCGATCCGACCTACGGGGTTGTCGAGCTGGCCGAAGACCAGGGACCCAACCCGGAGACCATCGCTGTCGTCTCCGGTGATCCGCTCGCCGGCCCCGTGCACTACACCGGGGAGCGTCTCGACCTCGCCGACGTCCGATTGGTTTCGCCCGTCATCCCGCGCAGCAAGGTGCTGGGCATCGGGCGCAACTACGCCGACCACGCCGCCGAGCGTGGCGTCGCCGTGCCGGCTGCTCCGCTGGTGTTCCTCAAGCCGAACACCGCGGTGATCGGGCCGGGGGAGCCGATCGTCTACCCGCCCGAGACCAGCGAACTGCACTACGAAGGCGAACTCGCCGTGGTCATCGGACGGATCTGCCGGCGAGTCCCTGTCGAGCGGGCCGCCGATGTGATCTTCGGTTACACCATCGCCAATGACGTGACAGCTCGCGACCTGCAATCGGCGGACGGTCAGTGGGCGCGAGCCAAGGGGTTCGACAGCTTCTGCCCGCTCGGGCCGTGGATCGCCACCCACCTCAGCCTGGACGAGGTCGGGCGCCTCGACCTGCGCACCACCGTCAACGGCCAGCTCCACCAAGCAGGCAATACCGCAGACATGGTGCGATCCATCCCGGAACTGATTGCGCACATCACTGCCTTCACCACGCTGCTGCCCGGCGACGTGATTCTGACCGGCACGCCGTCCGGGATCGGACCGATGGAGCCCGGCGATCAGGTCTCGGTCTCGATCGCCGGCATTGGGGATCTCAGCAACCCGGTCGTCGCCGAGGAGAGCTGAATGGCCGGGCTCGATATCTCGCGGATCATCCGTTTCGAGCCGGCGCCGGGGATGCCCTACTCCCAGGCGCTGCGCTCGGGGGATCCATCCTTCAGCCGCTTGCGGCAGATTGCCCTGGGCATCGGCGGCGCCATGCTGGGCCTGCTGCTCCTGTTCTCGATTCCGTCGGGGGTGTCCTGGCTGCTGACCCGGGCGGGCTACCAGCTGTCCGGTTTCCCCGGAACACTGAATGACTATCTCGCGGCGGCCTCGACCTATGCGTTGCCGTGGGGGATGGCGGCGATTCAGCTGGGGCTGGCCGCCATGATCCCGGTGTCGATGGGTCTGGTGCTCTTCGCCAACCGGATGCATCCTCATTGGCTGCACTCGGTGCAGCCGGGTTTCCGCTGGCGCTATGCGCTCGGTTCGCTGTTGATCGCGGTCGTGGTGATCGGCGGCGTCTGGGTGGTGACCCAGGCCGTGCGCGGACCGCTGGTCTTCCGGCCCGAGCCGCAGCTGGGCTGGTACTTGCTCGCGATCGTGATCACCACGCCGCTGCAGGCTGCGGGCGAGGAGTACTTCTTCCGCGGCTACTTGCTGCAGTCGATTTCGCTGACGGCGGTGGACGCCCATCGCGGCGACGTCCACGTTCAGGGAGGTCGTGCGCGGGCCGCTGACTGGCTGGCTGGCGCCTATCCGCGCTGGGCCGGTGTCGTCGGCTCGGCGTTGATCTTCGCGCTGCTGCACCCCAGCCCGACCCCGGCCAGCTTCGTGTACCCGCTCGGCTTTGGACTCATTGCCGGATGGCTGGTGGTCCAGACCGGTGGGCTGGAGGCGGGGATCGCCGCGCACGTGGTCAACAACGTGATCACCTTCGGCTATGCGGCGATTTCCGGCACGGTCGTGCAGGCCTACACCAATCGCAGTGTGGGCTGGCTCGATCTGGTCATCACGTTGGGTTCTTGGGCCATTTTCGCGCCGGCGGCGCTGTGGCTGGCCCGTCGCATGAAGCTGGCGACTGCCACGCTGACGGCTCGGTTTGGTGGCTGAGTCAGCCTCTAGTAAAGTCATCCCTCGCCGGCCCCACCGGGTCGGCAAGTCTGTGAGTGGAGCAATGGCCGCGACCCGGTCGGAGCACAAACTGATAGACGATGGGGTATGGGGTAATTGGCAGCCCGCCGGATTCTGGTTCCGT
>DAIQNZ010000013.1:0-41942 GCA_036788135.1 Propionicimonas sp. | reverse complement strand
CATTATTGTGCATTGACTTTTAAGCACGCTGTTGAGTTCTCAAGTTTCGGGTGCGTTCCGCGCTTCGATTTTCATCTCCGCTTGGAGCAACGATTTAACTTTATTCGCTTTAGAGCTTCTTGTCAAATCCGCTCTTCGGCTTGTTTCTTCACTTTCTAGTGCATCAGCCCTAGTCAGTGAAGGTTTGCCGCCCGGCCCGTAAGCTTGGGGCAACTCGCCTTACTTTACGGAGTCAGCCACCCGATGTCAAATCGGAGGGATCCTCCCGAACCTGCCCGCGACGAGCGACGGACCTCAGCGGCTCCTGGCATGGAGACACACCTTGTCCGTACTAGACGTTGGTGGGTTCGGCGCCCGGTTCGGCCGTTTCGGTTTCCCGATCTCGTCCGTCTCACCGGCAGCGCTCGCAGAACATTACGGGGTTGAGGGGCGGTGGTCAAATCGCGCTGACGCCCGGGCGTGTCGCGCTCGGAGAGGGCTCTGAAGACGCTCGAAACCCGCGGAGCTGCCCCACTGTTACTGCGGGCCGGATGGCTCAGGAGTTGGCATCGACTGGACGTCATCGAGGCCGCCACTCACCGTCGGCAGCTTCGGGAGCGCGGCGAACCGAGCCGCGATGCGGTCCAGTTGAGCGTTGAGGGCTGGGAGCGTGCCGGCCAGCGACTGCGCGACGAATCGTTGGAGTTCCGCCAACTCGCGCCGGGCCTCCTCGCCCGGGTCGTCGGGGGATTCTGCGGGCTGCTCTTCGGTGTCATGATCGGGCAGCCATCGCGGGAGCGACGCCACCGTCTGGTCAGTCGGGGCCGGTAGCCCGCGTCGCGCCCGTGAACTGCTTCCCTCCTGGGCGGCAGCTCCACTCCGTGCCGGGTCTGCATTCTCTGGCACTGCGCGTCGTGGAGCTGGCGGGCTCATCGGAAGACCCTCGACGGCTTCCCCCGCCGACATCGGTTCAGTCCTTGCGGCTTCGAATCGTCCTCCCCACTGGCCGGCTGCGAAGGAGACGCTGCTGGCTGGGTCCATCCCCGACGACGTGACGTGACTTCGATCGGGCGACGGGCCGCCCACGAACGGCGAACCGTCTGGCCGTCGCCGGGCAGACGGCATGGACTCGCCGCCGATCATGATTCCCCCACATCACAGATAGTGCAGGCGGGCGCGCGAGCCATCGACGGCTTTCGCAGCGTCGTTGACGCGGGTGCCCGCTCTCCTTCACGGTACCTGACCCGGCGTCACCGCGATGTACGGAAATCTTGGGTCCTCGGACTCGTGCCACAGAGCCGCTGACAGCCCCCGGTGGTTCGAGTCGAGATCAGGCTGAGTGACCTCGACGCTGGGCAGAACCTCCGAGACAGTGTCGGCGCGCCTTTGGCGGCCATCGCGTCGCGTTCACGCTCTTCGCCGATCAGTGACCCGGCGGGCCCTTGCCCGGCGGCAACGCAGCTGCCTCTCTCTGCGACCAGCGAGGCACCGGCCGTCGCTCGGACCAAGGGGTCCGCCACCGTGCCATGAGCGGCATCCGCAGCCAGTGGGTTCCCTAGCGTCACGGACGCATAGACCTCCGTGGTGGCTCTTCGGGGCGCGCTCGGTCGATGACGGCACCCGTCGCCACCTCTGCGCTTGCCGATGGAGCAGGGCCGAGATGACGGGCTCCGGACGCCACCGTGGCCGACTCGGCGGGCACGGCACGAGTCCAGGCCTCGCATCGCCGGCAGAGACGGCTGGGGCGGCTTGGAGTGGCGTACAGGCCGGTGGCGGCTCAACTGCTCCGCGACCTGATCGAGCTACGGGAACCGGACGGCCGGCATCGGGTCGATCACGGCGGGGACGAGACCCGCGCAGGAACCTCGGTTGCGATCGCGCACGAGGCACGGAGCTGACCGCGGCGATCACGAGTGCGGCCAGCGTCAACCCACTGCCACAGTCGCGATCGCCCGCGTCCCGACCCGACGAGCGTGAGGGCTAGGCCACAGCCAGGCGCCGGGGGTGCTCGGCCGCGTCCCGGCCGACGCTCGGCAGGACTCGGCCGTCGAGTTCAGACTCGCTCGGCTCGATGAGACGGCGGAAGCTCGCCGTCCACTCCAGGCCCTCCCGGGTATCGGGCACCGACGTGACCGGCACCGACCACGACAGTGCGCGCCGGGCGACGGCGTGAGCGGGCTGGCTGAAACCGAGGAGTTCGGCAGCCCGAGCGAGAGTGCGTTCGTCTTCCAGGGACATCCGACCTGAGGGGCGCAGATCGGTGGGCACGGTGACCGCAGTCATCGGCGTCATGGGCACGGTGTCGTTGACAGGCATGGGGGGCCGCCTTCCGTCACAGTGGATCGGCCGGGCCTACGCCATGGCGACGAGACCGAGGGGGCGACCGATCACGAGTGCAAGGTATTGGGGACCACGGCGCGCTGAAAACACCCCTCTTCGTCCGGACCCGCGCACCGAGGCTGTCACCCGAAGGAGGGACTTTTTACCCGGCGGTAACAGCCAGTCCAGCCAGTTACACCATCACGCCTAGTCAGCGGCGCCTTGATCGGCGCATTTGTTGCGCTGCCTCAGCGTGTTCGCCCACACGTTCGACAGGGTGCGCCATAGCGGCTCAGCAGCGGGTGCGCATCACTGCGTAGACGGGACCGCCCGCGCGTCAGCTTGCTCGCCTGCCAGCGGTGCGCAGGCGAGCAATTCACGAGGCACTCAGGGCCGCGCCGATCGCTTCAGCGGGCGATTCGGACGCTGCCGACAGTCTTGCGTCCGCGACGCACGATGACGTGGCCTCCAGCCAGCAACTCGTCGCTGCCCAGCACCTGCTCGGGATCGGTCTGCTTGATGTTGTTGACGTAGGCGCCGCCCTCGGCCACGGCACGTCGACCGGCGGACTTGCTGTTCACTACACCGCCGGCGACCAGCAGATCCACCACAGTCGGGAGGGCCTCCCCCACAGCCAGCTCGGTACCGCCGAGCTCACGATGGACGTCAGCCAGCACCTGGCCGTCGAGTTCGCCGAGTTCGCCGCCGCCGAAGATCGCGGTCGCGGCGGCAGTGGCCGCACGCCGCTGCGCCGGCGAATGGACGAGGTCGGTGATGTCGTCAGCCAAGGCTCGCTGGGCGATCCGCAGATGGGGCTTGTCCGCCGCATCGATCAACAGCTGATCGAGCTCCTCCTTCGAGCGCTCGGAGAAGATGCGCAGGTAGGTTCCCACCATCGCGTCCTCCGCGTTCAAGAAGAACTGATGGAAGGCGTAGGGACTGGTCATGGCTGGATCCAGCCAGACCGTTCCGGACTCGGTCTTGCCGAACTTCGTCCCGTCGGCTTTGGTCAGCAGCGGCGTGGCCAAGGCATGGGCCTTCCCACCGTCGGACCGACGAATGAGCTCGACTCCCGAGGTGAGGTTGCCCCACTGATCCGAGCCGCCGGTCTGCATGGTTACGCCGTAGCGGCGGTACAGCTCGAGGAAGTCCAGCGACTGCAGCAGCATGTAGGAGAACTCGGTGTACGAGATGCCGCTCTCTAGTCGGGCTTTGACCACTTCGCGATCGAGCATGCGATTGATGCTGAAGTGCTTGCCGATGTCGCGCAGGAAGTCCAGCGTGCTGAGCTCGGCCGTCCAGTCGTAGTTGTTGACCACCGTGGCGGCGGAAGGGCCGTCGAAATCGACGAACTTGCTCACCTGTGCGCGGATCCGCTCCACCCACTCGTGCACGAGATCCTTGGGGTTGAGGTTGCGCTCGCTGGACTGCTTGGGATCGCCGATCAAGCCGGTCGAGCCGCCCACCAGCAGGAACGGACGGTGACCGTGTGCCTGCAGTCGACGAGACAGCATCAGCTGCACCAGGTTGCCCATGTGGATGCTCGGTGCGGTGGGATCGAAACCGACATACGACTTCACCTGGCCCGCGTCCAAGGCAGCGCCGAGCGCCTCCTGATCGGTCGAGTGGGCAATGAACCCACGCCAGTTCAGTTCGTCGAGAAGAGCATTCACGCCGGCTAAGCCTAGTGGGCAGCCCTGGACTTGCCAGCCAGCGAATGTCCGTGGGCACCGCTAAGTTCGCGGCATGGCCTCTTTCCGCGCAAGCGCAGCGATCAAAGCCGCCCTGCCGGGGGTGCCGCCGCCGGCCGTCCTCGAAGCCGCGACGAGCGGCGTGGCGGCCGTCCAGCACGTGGAGGACTCCTTCGTGGACGTCCAGCCCGTTCGCAGCGGGCGATTCCCTCGAGTGACGGTGCGTTTCGTCGTCCCGGTGACCCATGACGCCCTGGAGGACGCCGTGGCTATTGCCGCCGGTCTGGCCATGGTCGAAGCCGTCGGCACGGTCGCACAGTGGCAGGACCTGCGCGTCTACCGCCGGGTCCGCGGGCGTTGGGTCGAGCTGGAACGCTGAGCCGATGCCTCAGCTCAGCTGCGCGCGCAACTCGGCGAGCTGTGCGCGCACCTGCTCGGGCGCCGTGCCGCCGCGTCCATTGCGCGACGCCACCGACCCTTCGATGGTCAGCACGCCGAGAACCTCTGCGCTGAGCTGGGGCGAGATCTCGCCCAGCTGCTGGGGGGTCAGATCGGACAGTTCGATCCCGTGCTGCTCGCAGTAGCGCACACAGGCGCCCGCGATCTCGTGGGCTTGGGCGAACGGCACCCGCTGACGCACCAGCCAATCGGCGACGTCGGTGGCCAGGGAGAAGCCCTTCGGAGCCAGCTGCGCCATCCGCTCATGGTTGAAGCTGAGCGTCGAAACCATGCCGGTCACGGCCGGCACCAGGATGCGCAGCTGATCCAGTCCGTCGAAGACCGGTTCTTTGTCTTCCTGGAGATCGCGGTTGTAGGCCAACGGCAGGCCCTTCAAAGTGGCCAGCAGGCCGCTGAGATTGCCGATCAGGCGTCCAGCCTTGCCCCGAGCGAGCTCAGCGACATCCGGGTTCTTCTTCTGCGGCATGATGCTCGAGCCGGTCGACCAGGCGTCGTCCAAGCGCGCGAATCCGAACTCGGCAGTGCACCACAGGATCACGTCCTCACTCAGCCGAGACAGGTCGACGCCGATCTGAGCCAGAACGTAGGCCTGCTCAGCGACCAGATCACGGGCGGCGGTGCCGTCGATGCTGTTGGGGACCGACCCGGAGAAGCCGAGTTCGGCAGCGACCAGTTCCGGAGACAACCCCAGCGACGTCCCCGCGAGCGCGCCGGAGCCGTAGGGACTCAACCCGAGGCGGACGCCCAGGTCGGCCAAACGCTGCAGGTCGCGCACCAGCGGCCAGGCGTGCGCAAGGAGGTGGTGGCTCAGCAGCACCGGCTGAGCGGACTGCAGATGCGTGCGACCGGGCATGATGGCACCCAGATTCGCTTCGGCCTGCGTCGCCAGCGCGGCGATCAGGTCCTT
This sequence comes from Propionicimonas sp., assembly GCA_036788135.1. Lineage (GTDB taxonomy): Bacteria > Actinomycetota > Actinomycetes > Propionibacteriales > Propionibacteriaceae > Propionicimonas. The sequence continues at coordinate 36,587 of DAIQNZ010000013.1, read as the reverse complement.
CAGGTCCGCAGCCAGTACCTGATTCGCGTCCCGCAGATAGCCGCGAATCAAAGTGGCGATCTGGTCATTGCGCGAGCGGCCTGCGCGCAGCCGTCCGCCGAGCTCGGCCCCGACCTCTGCGATCAGAAGGCGCTCCAGAGCGCCGTGCACGTCCTCGTCGGTGGGTTCGGGGGCCAACTCGCCGGCCTGCCAACGAGTCAGCAGGGCGTCCAGCCCCGCGGTCATCGCCGCCAGCTCAGAGTCGGTGAGCAGCCCAGCGGCGTGCAGCGCCTTGGCGTGCGCCTTGGACGCGGCCAGATCGTGCCCGGCCAGACGCCAGTCGAACTGCGTCGACTGCGACAGCGCGAACATCGCGTCCGCCGGTCCCCCGGCGAATCTGCCGCCCCACAGGCGTCCGGCTTCGGTTGGGTTGCTCATCGCACCTCTTCTTGTTGTGGTGGGGAATGTGGTCAGGACTGGCGGCCGTCAGCCGGCGTGCAGGCTCAGCAATGATTCCGCGATCGCTGCTCCGCCCTGCGGATCACGCGAGATCACCAGCACCGTGTCGTCGCCGGCGATCGTACCGAGAATCGCATCCCAGCCGACCTTGTCGATCGCCGAGGCGAAGAACTGAGCTGCGCCCGGCGGTGTGTGCAGCACGGTGAGGTTCGCCGAAGCCTCCGCAGACAGCAGCAACTCACCGCACAGCCGGCCCAGCCGGGACAATGCCGCCGGCGTCCCGGGTCCGTGCTCGCCGGCGACCAGCGCGTAGGCGAACTGCCCGGCTGCCGTACGGACGCGGACCGCGCCGAGTTCGAGCAAGTCCTTGCTCAAGGTGCCCTGCGTCACCGCGATCCCGGACGCGGACAGCCGGGCAGCCAACTCGGTCTGCGAGGCGATGGCCTCTCGCTCGATCAGCTCGGCGATCCTCGACTGCCGAGCGCTCTTCGTGAGCGGAGCGCGTGCCGGCTCGCTCATTTCGCGGCCTGTGCCACAGCGGTCTTGAGAAAGCTCGGGAGCGCGGCGATGAACTCGTCCAGCTGGGCGTCGGTGACGATCAGCGGCGGCGCCAGCCGCAAGACCTGCGGACGAGGCGCGTTGATCACGAAGCCACCATCGAGCGCAGCCTTCGCGACCGCAGGCGCGATCGGTTCGCTGAGGACGATGCCCCGCAACAGACCCCGTCCACGCACGTCCGAGATCAGCGGATGACCCAGCGCCCTGACCGCCTCAGCCAGGTGCTCGCCGGCTTCCCGCGAGCGAGCCAGCAGGCCGTCGCGCTCGATGATCCCCAGGACGGCAAGGCCTGCGGCCGCCGCCACCGGGTTGCCGCCGAAGGTAGTCCCGTGCGAACCCGGCTCCAGCAGTGAGGCTGCAGCCCCGGTCGCGACACAGGCGCCGATCGGGAAGCCGTTTCCCAGGCCCTTGGCGAAGGTGACGATGTCTGCGGTGATGCCGGTCGCGGTGCTGGCCAGCCAATCTCCGCACCGCCCGATGCCGGTCTGCACCTCGTCCAGCCAGAGCAGGGCGCCTGCCGCCCTGGTGAGATCGCGCGCGGCGGCGAGGTAGCCGTCCGGGGGTTCCACCACGCCGTTCTCACCTTGGATCGGCTCGATCACCACGGCCGCGACCGTGTGGTCCAGCGCCATCGCGAGCGCGTCCACATCGCCATAGGGGACGAAGGTGACCGTGCCGGGCAATGGCTCGAAGGGCTCGCGGTACTTCGGGTTCGACGTGATCGCCAGCGCGCCCATGCTGCGTCCGTGGAAGGAACCCTCCATGGCGATGATCCGGGTGCGTCCGGTCAGCCGGCTGATCTTGAAGCCCGCCTCGTTGGCCTCGGTGCCGGAGTTGGTGAAGAAGACTCGTGCGGGCAGGTGCGGATCGTTCACCGTGACGAAGCCAGCCAGCTTCTCCGCCAATGCGATCTGCGTCGGTGAGGCGAAGAGATTCGATACGTGCCCGAGGGTGGACAGCTGAGCCGAGATCGCACCCAAGACCTGCGGGTGAGCGTGACCGAGAGCGTTGACTGCCAAGCCCGCGAGCAGATCGAGATAGCGGTTTCCGTCCGCGTCCCACAGATGAACGCCCTCGCCACGCACGAACACGCGCGCGGGAGCGCCGAAGGCGTTCATCAACGCTGTGGCGTACCGCGCCGTCAGCTCGCTCTGGCCACCGGTCGTCGTTGTGATGCTCATCAGACCAACTCCCCTGCCGACGACTGGCCCAACACCATGGTTCCGATGCCCTCATCGGTGAAGATCTCCAACAGCAGCGAGTGCGCTACCCGGCCGTCGATCACCGTCGCCTTGGGGACGCCGGCGCGCACGGCGTCGACGCAGGCCTCCATCTTCGGGATCATCCCCGAAGCGAGAGTGGGCAACATCGCAGCCAGGTCGTCGACGGCGATCTGGCGTACGACGTCGGTCGAGTTCGGCCAATCGCGGTACAGGCCCTCGACGTCGGTCAACACGATCAGACGTTCGGCCCCCAGCGCTGCAGCCAGGGCTCCAGCGGCGGTGTCGGCGTTCACGTTGTGCACCTGGCCGTCCTCGTCCGGCGCGATGGTCGCGACCACGGGAATCCGTCCGGCGGTCAGCAGATCCAAGACGGCTTCGGGCCTCACCTCGGTGACCTCGCCGACCAGGCCCAGATCGACCTGGTGGCCGTTCAGTTCCAGACCCTTGCGTTCTGCGGTGAACAAGCCGGCGTCCTCACCCGAGATGCCGACTGCGACCGGGACGTGAGCGTTGATCAGGCCGACCAACTCCCGGTTGACCTGGCCCATCAGCACCATCCGGACGACGTCCATCGCCTCAGGCGTGGTGACCCGCAGACCGCCGCGGAACTCGCTCTCGATTCCCAGCCGGTTCAGCATCGAGGAGATCTGCGGCCCACCGCCGTGGACCACAACCGGGTTCACCCCGACCGTGCGGAGGAAGACGATGTCGGTGGCGAAGGCCTGCTTGAGCTGGTCATCGATCATGGCGTTGCCGCCGTACTTGATCACGATGGTCTTGCCGACATAGCGCTCCAGCCAGGGCAGCGCCTCAATCAGGATGGCCGCTTTGTCGAGCGCCTTGGTCATGACGAGTACTCCGCGTTCTCTTTGACGTAGTCGTAGGTCAGATCGTTGGTCCAGATGGCCCCGCTCGCGTCCCCGGCGTGCAGGTTGACCTCGACCAGGACGTCGCGTCCGGCCGTCAGATCGACCAGGCTGCGGTCGGCGCCAAGCTGACCGTCGACGAACACCGTGACGCCGTTGAACGCGACATCGACGTGTTCGGGGTCGTAGGCGGCATCGACGGTGCCGGCCGAAGCGAGCACCCGACCCCAGTTCGGGTCGTTGCCAAAGATCGCGCACTTGAACAGATTGCTGCGTGCGATGGCGCGAGCCACGGCCAGGGCCTCCGGCTCGGTCGCAGCGCCGTCGACGCGCACCTCGATGTCGTGGGCCGAGCCTTCGGCGTCCGACAGCAGCTGGCGCGCGAGGTCGGCGCACACGCCGGTCAGCGCTTCGACGAACTCGGCAGAGTCAGGAGCAACCCCGGCTGCGCCGGAAGACAACAGCAGGACCGTGTCATTGGTCGACATGCAACCGTCGGAGTCAGTGCGATCGAAGGTGAACGCTGTGGCGACGCGCAGTGCGGCGTCGAGCTGCTCGGCCGAGACCTGCGCATCGGTGGTGATGACGACCAGCATCGTCGCCAGCGCCGGCGCCAGCATGCCCGCGCCCTTGGCCATGCCACCGATCGTCCAGCCGGCCGGAGAGGTGTGGATCGACTCCTTGCTGACTGTGTCGGTGGTCATGATCGCCTGGGCCGCGGCCGGGCCGCCGGCGTGGGAGAGATCCTGGGCGGCCTGCTGGACGCCCTCCAGCACCTTGTCCATCGGAAGCCGAACACCGATGAGCCCCGTCGAGCACACGGCCACGTCGGCGACATCACAGCCCACCTCGGCCGCGACCCACTCCGCGGTCTGCACGGTGTCGGCATAGCCGGCATCACCGGTGCACGCGTTCGCGCCGCCGGAGTTGAGGACGACGGCAGCCAGCCGGCCGTCCGCGACGCTGTGGCGTGACCACTTCACCGGCGCAGCGGTGAACTTGTTCGACGTGAACACGCCGGCGGCGTGCGCGTCCGGGCCGGCGTTGACCACCAGGGCCAGGTCGGGCTTGCCGGAGGCCTTGATGCCGGCGGCCACACCGGCGGCGAGGAATCCTTTGGCTGCGGTCACGCTCATGGCGCCACTCCGATCGCGGGCAGGCCTAGGGTCTCGGGAAGACCGAGGGCGAGGTTCATGGACTGCAGGGCGCCACCGGCGGTGCCCTTGGTGAGGTTGTCGATCGCCGCGACGGCAACCAGCCGTCCGGCCGCCTCATCGATGGTGACCTGGACGTGGACGGCGTTCGAGCCGACCACCGACTGCGTCTGCGGCCAGATCCCCGCCGGCAGGAGAGAGACGAAAGGCTCGTCGTCGTAAGCAGCCTGATAGGCCGCACGCACCGAGGCAACCGAGGTGCCGGCGGCCACCGGCGCGGTCACGGTGGCCAGAATGCCGCGAGCCATCGGGACCAGCAGCGGGGTGAACGACACGCTCGGCGTGGTGGCGCCCAGGCGAGTGAAGTTCTGCAGGATCTCCGGCACGTGACGGTGCACACCACCCACGCCGTAGGCGCTGGTCGAGCCCATCACTTCTGAGCCGAGCAGATTGGGCTTGAGTGACTTGCCCGCCCCAGAAGTGCCCGACGCCGCGACCACGACGACGTCCTGACCCGAGACCAGGCCGGAGGTCAGCGCGGGCATCAGCGCGAGCGTGACGCTCGTCGGATAGCAGCCGGGAACGGCGATGCGCTTGGTTGCGGCGAGCACCTCCCGCTGACCGGGCAGCTCGGGCAAGCCGTATGGCCAGGTGCCGGCATGCTCGGTGCCGTAGAACGCGGCCCACTGCGCCGGGTCGATCAGCCGGTGATCGGCCCCGGCGTCGATCACCAGGACGTCAGGACCGAGCTGGGCGGCGATCTCGGCAGAGGTGCCGTGCGGAAGAGCGAGGAAGACCACGTCATGGCCGGCGAGCACGTCCGCGGTGGTCTCGACGATGCGGCGCTCCCCCAGCGGGAGCAGGTGCTGATGATGATCGAGAACCGAACTGCCGGCACTAGCTCCAGCCGTCAGCGCCCCGATCTCCACTTCGGGATGGGCCAGCAGCAGGCGCAGCACCTCACCGCCGGCATATCCGGTGGCCCCAGCCACCGCTACCGTGAACGTCATGGGCATTAGTATGCCATGTGCGGAATGAATATTCCATCTCGTTGCGGGACCGCCGCACCACCGCGCTCGCGAGAACTGCGACTCCCCCACAGCGCCCTCAAGAGGCCCTCAAGAGTCCATCAAATGCGTTTCCCCTGGTCAGGACAAAGTCGTTTTAGCGACACTCGCGGGCTAACATGTCGCACGTGCCGATCGCTGCCATAGGTATGAGCCACCACCTCGTCTCCCTCGACGAACTCACCGCCCTCAGTGCGGCGAGCGAGCGGGTGAAGGAGAGCCTCGACGCCAACCCCGACGTCGACGGCTATGTATTGCTCAACACCTGCAACCGCTTCGAGCTCTACTTCGAAGGCCAACTCTTCCATCCCTCACTCGACGCGGTGGTCGGCGCGGTACGCGAAGCGCTTCCCGCAGAGCAGGCCGATCTGGCCAGTGAGCTCGAGGTCCACGCCGGCCAGATGGCGGTGCAACATCTCCTCGAGGTGTCGGCCGGCCTGGACTCGATGGTCGTCGGCGAGGCCGAGATCCTCGGCCAGGTGCGAGACTCGCTCGCCGACTGCGACCACTGCTGCACTGCGGGGCTTCGCCGGCTGTTTCACGCCGCTCTCACCACCGGAAAAGCCGTCAAGAGCGAGACCGACCTCGGCGCAGCCGGCCGCTCGATCGCCGTCGTGGGACTGGGGTTGGTCGAGGAGCGACATTTCCCGATCGCCGGACGCCGAGTGCTCCTCATCGGCACCGGCAGCTACGCCGGTGTCGTCACGGCCAACCTGATCCGCCTGGGATGCGCCGAGATCTCGGTCTACTCACGCAGCGGAAGGGCACAGCGTTTCGCCGCCAGCCACCCCGTCGAACCTGTCAGCTCGGACGGATTGATCACCGCCCTCGGCGAAGCCGACCTGGTGGTCACCTGCAGCGGCAAGGAGAACGGCAGCGGGCCGATTCTGACCACCGCCCTGCTCAACGCCGCCCGTGACGCCACCAGCCCGCTTCTGCCGATCTTGGATCTCTCTCTCGGCGGCGATATCGCCGAGGAAGCCGCAGAACTGATCGGGGTCGACGTGATCAACCTCGACGAGATCGGCGCCCACGCTCCCGAGGAGCAGAGTGTGGCCGTCCTCGCCGCACGGGATCTGGTCGCGCGCGGCGTCGACACCTACGTGCACCTGGAGTCCGGACGCGCGGCCACCCCTGCGGTGACTGCGATGCGATCCCATGTCAGCCAGTTCATCGAGCGCGAGATCGAGGCGGCCACCCGCCGCTACGACGCCGCCACCGCTGCCGCCGTCGCCCGGTCGCTGCGGCGGGTGTCGAACGCGCTGCTGCACACCCCGTCGCTACGCGCCGCCGAACTGGCCCGCGCCGGCGGGCTGGAGGACTACCAGCACGCCTTGCATACGCTTTTCGGAATCGACGTGGAGGCCCACTCGTGAACCAGCCACTGCCCGCCGGCCATCCGCTGCGAACGGGTCTGACCGCCGACTCGCCGCTGATCCGGGCCTACACCGGGCGTCCGGTGAGTCGGCGACCGATTTGGTTCATGCGTCAAGCCGGGCGCTCACTACCGGAGTACCGCGCCCTTCGCGAGGGCATCAGCATGTTGGACTCTTGCCTACGTCCGGACCTCGCGGCCGAAATCACGCTGCAGCCGGTACGCCGCCACGATGTCGATGCCGGCATCTTCTTCTCCGACATCGTCGTGCCGCTCAAGCTCGCCGGTATCGAGGTGGAGATCGTCGCGGGCGTGGGTCCGGTGATGGCTCGTCCGGTGCGATCCGCGGCCGATGTCGACGCCCTTCCTGAGCTCGACCCGCAGGCCCTGGCCCCGATTCGTGACGCTGTCGGGCTCACCGTCGCCGAGCTCGGCAACACACCGCTGATCGGTTTCGCGGGGGCGCCGTTCACTTTGGCGTCCTACCTCATCGAGGGTCGCCCCAACCGTGAGCTGCCCGCGACCCGCGCTCTGCTCGAGTCCGATCCGCAGACCTGGGACCGGCTGCTGGCCTGGGTCGCCCGGCTCACCACCACCTTCCTCCGTGCACAGGCCGAAGCCGGGGCCAGCGCGCTGCAGCTGTTCGACTCCTGGGTGGGTCGCCTGGATCGGCAGACCTACGTCCGCGCCGTCCAGCCGCATTCGGCGGCAGTCTTCGCCGGTGTCGCCGACCTGGGGCTTGCGCGGGTGCACTTCGGCACCGCGACCGGGCCGCTGCTGCGGAACCTGCACGACGCCGGCGCGGACGTTGTCGGCGTCGCCTCCGACATCACGATCGCGCACGCGAACGCTCTGTTTGGCGGGCGCGTGCCACTGCAGGGCAATCTCGATCCCGAGTTGCTCTCCGCCGACGCGAGCCGGCGAGAAGAGGCGACGCGCCGCATCTGCAGCGAGGGCGACGCGGCCCCCGGCCACGTGTTCAACCTCGGCCACGGCGTTCCGCCTGACACCGATCCCGACGTGCTCACCACGCTGGTCGAACTCGTCCACTCCATCGCACCAGCAGCCGAAAGGGCCTGACCATGACTACCCACGCCGCCGGCATCGGCTCAGTGAAGCCCAACGAACTGTGGGCCTACGAACGTGCCCCGATGATCATCTACTGGGAGCTCACTAATGCCTGCGGCCTAGCCTGTCGGCACTGCCGCGCGACCGCGCAGCCGGAGGCGGCACCCGGGGAGCTGACCACCGACCAGGCGATCGCCGTGCTCGATGACGTCCTCGGCTTCGCCGAGCCCGGCGAGGCGCTCCCCCACCTGGTCATGACCGGCGGAGACCCGCTGAAGCGGCCGGATCTGGCCACCTTGGTCGCCGCGGCGAACCAGCGCGGGATCGGCGTCTCCCTGGCACCGGCGGTCACACCATTGCTGACCCGCGAGAAGATCTTCTGGATGAAGGAGATCGGCGTCCAGGCCATCTCGCTGTCCTTGGACGCCTCGAACGCGCAGTATCACGACGACATCCGGATGGTTCCGGGCACTTTCGACGCGACGCTCACTGCCCTGGATCACGCCGCCGAAGCGGGACTCGCGGTGCAGGTGAACACTCTGGTCACGGCCACCACGGCTGCCGATCTGCCCGCCGTCTATGAGGTGCTCAGCCAGCACACCTTGATGCAGTGGAGCCTGTTCTTCCTGATCTCGATCGGACGGGGCTCCGAGCTGGTCGAACTCTCCCCCGGTGAAGCCGAACGGTGGCTGATGTGGGCTGCTCGCACCAACCGCGAGGCGCCCTTCCGGGTGAAGACCACCGAAGCCATGCATTACCGCCGCCTGATCACCACGCCGTTGCTGCGCGCCGGTAAGAGCAGGCAGGAGATCGAAGCCGGTCCGATGTCGCGTGGGTTCGGAATCCGGGACGGCAACGGCATCGTGTTCATCTCCAACACCGGCAACGTCTGCCCGTCCGGCTTCCTGCCGATCGAAGTCGGCAATGTCACCGAGACGTCCCTGGTCGAGCTGTACCGCGACGCTCCGGTGATGCGATCGCTGCGCGACCCGGACCAGTTCGCCGGACGATGCGGGGTGTGCGAGTTCCGTCGCTGGTGCGGCGGTTCCCGAGCTCGGGCCTTCGCCTGGACGGGCAACCCGCTGGAGTCCGACCCGCTGTGCCCGTACCAGCCCAAGATCGAGCAGACGCCGCTCGCTGCGAGCATTTCGTGAAGCTGCTGGTCGTCGGCGGCGGCATCACTGGCCTTGCCGCGGCCTGGGAAGCCGTCCGGACCACGGCGGACGAGCCGATCGAGGTCACCCTGGTCGAGTCGTCTGATCGGCTGGGCGGAAAGCTGCACACCGAACGCCGCGACGGCCTGCTGATCGAGCACGGGCCGGACTCGTTCGTCGCCTATCGTCCCGCAGCCCTCACCTTGATCGAGGAGCTCGGCCTGAGTGATCAGGTGATCTCGGTCAGCGGCGCTCGGTCGGTCTCCCTGAGAGCCCGCGGTCGCCTGCGTCCGCTGCCGGCGGGGATGGGCATGGTGCTCCCCACGCGGCTCGGCCCGTTCGTGACCACGGGGATTCTGTCTGTGGGCGACAAGCTCCGCGCCGGCCTCGACCTCTTCCTCCCCCGTCAACTCAGCGACGGCACCGACGTCACCATCGGCGGCTTCCTGCGCGCCCGGCTCGGCGGCGGCATCGTCCGCCGCTTCGCCGACCCCATGGTCGGCGGCATCTACGGCGCCAGCGTCGACGAGCTCAGCCTCGACGCCGTGCTCCCCAGTCTGCGCGCGGACGAGAAGGCCCACCGCAGCCTGATGCTCGCCTCCCTCGCCGCCGGACGGCGCGCCCGCTCGGCCGGTCCACGCGGAGCGAACTCGCCCTTCCGAACGTTGCGCGGCGGCCTGGGCAGCCTGGTCGATGCGCTCGGCGAGCAGCTGCGAGCCGCTGGCGCCGAGCTCCGCACCGGAGTCACCGTCACCCATCTGGCCGCCGTCAACGGACGAGCGGAGGCGACCTTCTCTGATGGCACCGCAGCGGACTTCGACGCCGTCGTCCTGGCTGCCGGCGTTCAGAGCTGCGCGTCCCTGCTCAGCGAGGCTGCGCCGGAAGCCACCCAGGCGTTGCGTGAGATCCCTCTGGCCACGTCGACAGTGGTGAGCCTCGCCTACGCTGCCGACGCCTTCGCCGAGCCGCCGACGACTCACGGCTGGTTGGAGGCCGACAGCGCTCCGATCAGTGGCATCACCGTCTCCTCGGCGAAGTGGGCCGACCGCGCGCCCGACGGCGTCGTGCTGATCCGCGCCTTCGTCCCCGGACGGCTCGGGCCGATCGCGGACGCCCCCGACGAAGAACTCAGCTCTGCGGTCTGTGAGCACATCGCCGCCGTGCTCTCGATCAGCCAACCGCCCCAAGAGGTGAGCATCTCCCGCTGGCCACAGGTAATGCCCAAGTACACCGTCGGCCATCTGGGCCGGGTGGCCACGGTCGAGAAGGCCCTGGCCGACCTGCCACGCTGGCGCGTCGCCGGCTCGTCGCTGCGTGGCGTCGGTGTTCCCGATTGTGTGGCCGACGGCCGCCGACAAATGGCTGCAGCGCTCGCCGCAGCTCAACAGACCGAAAGCTAGGGTGCGATTCGTGACCACGCCACAGACCCCGTTCACCGCCTACACCTGCTATGCGGTGTTCCGCCGCCGCGACAGTCTGCCTTCGGCGGCCGTGGCAGCGACCGCGGCGCTGATCGACCGGCTCGCCGAAGCCGGCGTCACCGTCCGCGGCTGTTACGACGTCACCGCGATGCCGGCGCAGGCCAATCTCCTGGTCTGGCTGCACGGACTGGTCCCCGAAGATCTCCAAGAGGCGGTTCGCGCCTTCGAACGCGACGCCTTCTCCGGGACGGCCGACCTGGTGTGGACCGGCATGGGCGTCCACCGGACAGCCGAGTTCAACCGCCGCCACGCCCCGGCCTACCTGAGCGGCGAAGCTGCGAAACAGTGGCTGACGGTCTACCCGTTCGTCCGGTCCTACGAGTGGTACCTGCTGCCGGAGAACGAGCGCCGCGATCTTTTGGTCGAGCACGGACGGATGGGCCGGGAGTATCCGCAGGTGTTGAGCAACACGGTCTCGGCTTTCGCGCTCGGCGACTACGAGTGGCTTCTCGGACTGGAAGCTGACGAGCTGATCGATCTGGTCGACCTGATGCGCCACCTGCGTGGCGCCGGGGCGCGCCGCCACGTCCGAGTGGAGACGCCCTTCTACACCGGACGGCGGATCGAGGTCGCCGAACTGCCACGGGTGCTGCGATGACGCCCGGCTACGACGCGGTGCTGCTTCTCGGATTCGGCGGGCCCGAAGGCGTTGACGAAGTCGTGCCCTTCCTCGAACGCGTCACGGCCGGCCGCGGCATCCCCGCCGAGCGGCTGGTCGAGGTCGGACAGCACTACTTCACTCTTGGCGGCGTGAGCCCGATCAACGAACAGAATCGAGCACTGCTCGCCGCACTCACGCAGGCCCTGCGCGGGCAAGGACTTGAGCTCGACGTCGCCCTGGCCAACCGCAACTCACCTCCGTTCGTCCCCGACGTTGTGGCGGAGCTGACCGGACGCGGACACCGAAGGATTCTCGGTGTGGCGACCGCGGCCTACTCCGGGTACTCGGCCTGCCGCCAATACCGCGAGGATCTCGGGCTGGCGAAGCAGACCGCCGGCGCAGCAGTGGAGCTGCGAAAGCTGCCGCCCTTCTTCGATCTGCCGGCTTTCGCCGAGACCATCGCCGATCTGGCGCTGGCTGCGCTTCCGGCCGAGATCGATCTTGCGTCCGAGACCACTCGGCTGGTCTTCACCACCCATTCGATTCCCCTGTCGATGGCAGCGTCCGCTGGGCCACAGGGCGACGCCTACCTCCAGCAGCACCGCTGGGTTGCCGAGCGGGTCGCCGAGCGCATTGCCGCGAGCACCGGGATCACCAAACCGTGGGATCTCGTCTTCCAATCCCGCTCCGGGCCACTCCAGGTGCCCTGGTTGGAGCCGGACGTCAACGATGCGATCACCGCCTACGCCGCCGACGGTGCCCAAGCAATCGTGTTGGTGCCCATCGGCTTCCTCAGTGACCACATGGAAGTGATCTGGGATCTCGACACTCAGGCCAGCCAGACCGCCGCCACGGCGGGCCTGCAGTTCATTCGTACCCCGACAGTCGGCACCGATGAGCGCTTCGTTGCTCAACTCGCCGCGCGGATCGGGGCCGCCGTCCGCGCTGGAGTCAGCGATGCCGGCCCCGGCGAGTTCTGCCACGGCGGCTGCTGCGCCAACCCACGCAGCACCGCACCGACCGTCCCCGGAATGTCCCGGATCGCCGAAGGAGTCTGATGAAGCTGCGTCTGGCCACCCGCGGCTCGAAGCTGGCGTGGGGGCAATCCAGCCAGGTGGCCGACCTGCTGCGCAGTCGCGGCCACGAGGTCGAGTTGGTGCGAGTGACCACCCACGGGGATGTCACCTCGGCACCGCTGGCCAGTCTCGGTGGCGCGGGGGTGTTCGTCGGCGCCGTGCGCGCGGCGGTGATCAGCGGTGACTGCGACTTCGCCGTCCATTCGTTCAAGGACTTGCCGACCGCACCCACCGCAGCCCTCGCCCTCGCCGCGGTGCCGCCGCGGGAGGATCCCGCTGACGCCTTGTGCACCGCAGACGGAAGAGGCCTCGCCGACCTGCCTCCGGGCGCACGGGTGGGCACCGGCAGCCCGCGCCGTGCCGCGCAGCTGCTCGCGTTGCGTCCGGACCTGGTCACCGTCGAGATCCGAGGCAATGTCGAGACGCGGCTGGCCCGAGCCGGTGATGATCTCGACGCCGTGATCCTCGCCGCCGCCGGTCTCACCCGGCTCGGACTGGCCGACCGCATCAGTGAGCGTTTCGATCCCTCGGTCTTCCTGCCAGCGCCGTCGCAAGGCGCCCTGGCGCTGGAATGCCTGGCCAGCGCCGATCACGTGCGGGCCGCCCTCGCCACGCTGGACGATTCCCGGACGCGATGGGCTGCTGTCGCTGAGCGGGCGGTCCTGGCCGGCCTGCAGGCCGGCTGCGCCGCCCCGGTGGGCGCCTTCGCTCAGGTGCGCTCCGAGCGACTTGAGCTGTCAGCCACGGTCATCAGCGTTGACGGCGCCACGCGACTGAGCCAGGCCGGGAGCACCGGCGATCTGTCGCAGGAGGGCGCGGCGACGCTCGGCGCAACGGTCACGGCTGCGCTACGCGCCCAGGGAGCGGCCGACATCGTCGATCTGGGCGCGACTAAACCCCGTCCGCTGGCCGGGCGCAGCTTTCTGCTTCCCCATCGCTGCCCGGACCGCTTGGCCGACACCCTCACCGCAGCCGGAGCCACGCTCGTCCGCGCTGAACTGACCCACCAGGAGCCGCTCGACCTGGCGGAGTTTCGCCGGACCATCGCCGAGGGTCTTGACTGGTTGGTGGTGAACTCTTCCGCCACGGTCACGGCGTTGACGGCTGGGGGCTTCTCGGTTGCCGAGGACCTCCCGCCAGCAACTTCGGTCGCTGCTGTTGGACCGGCGACGGCCCAGGCGTTGCGCTCGGCCGGCGCCGAGCCCGATCTGGTCGCCCATCCCGGTGGCGGAGAGGCACTGGTCGCGGCCTTCGCCACCGGCCCAGGACGGATCGTCATTCCCGGGGCGCAGCGACCGTCGTCCGAGCCCAGTGAAGGCCTGCGGGCGCGGGGATGGTCGGTCGTCACCGTACCCGTCTACCGGACGGTGCCGGTGTCTGTTCCTGCGGACGTCCGTGAAGCCTGGAACGGCGTCGATGCCGCCGTGGCAACGGCAGGCTCGGTCGCGCGGGCGCTGGCCGATCTCGGCCTGCCGGGAGCACCCGTGATTGCCATCGGTGCCTCGACCGCCGCTGCTGCCCGTAGCGCGGGCCTCAGCGTCGTCGGCGTGGCCGCAACCCCGGACACCGGTGGAATCGTGGACGCGATCCTCGCCGCGTTCGCCTGAGACGGCCTGCGATGACTCGTGCGCGAACCCCCCGGGGACTACAACTCGGTGACCAGATCGGCCACCGAGTTGCGTACCAACGACGGTCGATACGGGAAGGTCTCGATGTCGTCGACGGTGGTCACGCCGGACAACACCAGCACCGTCAACAGGCCTGCCTCCATGCCGGCGACGATGTCGGTGTCCATTCGGTCGCCGATCATGGCCGTGGTCTCCGAGTGCGCCTCGATGCGGTTCATCGCGGAGCGGAACATCATCGGGTTCGGCTTGCCGACGACATAGGGCTGCCGATTCGTCGCCGAAGTGACCATGGCAGCGACCGCCCCGGTAGCCGGAAGCGGGCCGTCGGCGGACGGCCCGGTGGTGTCGGGATTGGTGACGATGAAGCGCGCACCGGCGTTGATCAGCCGAACGGCCTTGGTGATCGCCTCGAAACTGTAGTTGCGGGTCTCGCCCATCACCACGTAGGCCGGATCGGTCTCGGTCATCACAAAGCCAGCCTCGTGCAATGCGGTGGTCAGACCGGCCTCACCAATCACGAAGGCCGTCTTCTCGCCGGGCTGGCTGCTGAGAAAGGCAGCCGTGGCCAGCGCCGAGGTCCACAGGTTCTCTTCGGGAATGTTCAGTCCCGAGCGGGCCAACCTCGCCGAGAGGTCGCGCGGGGTGTAGATCGAGTTGTTCGTGAGCACCAGGAACCGCTTGGAGGTGTCCACCCAACGATTCAACAGCTCGACGGCACCGGGCACCGGATGCTCCTCGTGGACCAGCACACCGTCCATATCGGTCAGCCAGCATTCGATGTCACGCACGCTTCGCTTCATGCCCCCAGTGTGGCACTCCCGCGTTTCCGCAAGGTGAACTCTGGGCAGGAGCACACGTCAACCACCGCCGCGCCATTGGGCCACGATGACACGGCATCTTCCTAACTGAGGAGCACATCCGCATGTCCGAGATCATTCGCAGGCCACGCCGGCTGAGGTCCACCCCTGCGATCCGCCGGCTCGTCGCCGAGACCCGCGTTCATCCGTCGCAGTTGGTGCTGCCGGCCTTCGTCGCCGACGGGATCGCGCAGCCGCGACCGATCTCTTCGCTGCCGGGGGTGGTGCAGCACAGTCTGGACTCGATCCGCGCCGAAGCCACCCGCGCGGTCGCGGCCGGGCTGGGCGGCATCGCACTGTTCGGCGTCCCGAGTACCGAGGACAAGGACGCCTACGGCAGCGCGGGGTATTCCGAGCACGGAATCCTCAACCGCGCCCTGGAGGCGGTCCGTTCCGAAGTGGGTGACGAGCTGGTGATCATCGCCGACACCTGCCTGGACGAGTTCACCGACCACGGTCATTGCGGTGTCCTCAACGAGGTCGGCGTCGTCGACAACGACGCGACTCTTGATCTCTACCAGCGCCAAGCGGTTTCCCAAGCCCAGGCCGGAGCGCACTTCGTTGCGCCGTCAGGAATGATGGACGGCCAGGTGATGGCCATTCGCGATGCGCTCGACGAGTCCGGCTTCAGCGAAGTAGGAATCCTGGCCTACTCGGCCAAGTACGCCTCCGCGTTCTACGGGCCCTTCCGCGAGGCGGTCGGCTCCTCACTGCGCGGCGATCGTCGCACCTATCAGCAGGATCCGGCCAACCGCCGCGAAGGACGCCTCGAGGCCAGCCTGGACGAGTTCGAGGGCGCCGACATGGTCATGGTGAAACCGGCCAGCCATTACCTAGACGTTCTGGCCGAGGTCGCAGAGGCCAGCCAAGTTCCGGTCGCCGCCTATCAGGTCTCGGGTGAGTATTCGATGATCGCCGCCGCGGCAGAACGCGGCTGGATCGACCGCGAGGCCGCGCTGGCCGAGGCAGTCACCTGCATCGTTCGTGCCGGTGCCGATGTGGTCTTGACCTATGCGGCCCTCGAACTGGCCGAGGCCTCCCGATGAACGGCAACGAGGCGGCGTTCGAACGCGCCCAGACGGTGATCCCTGGCGGAGTCGACTCCCCCGTCCGCGCCTTTGGTTCGGTCGGCGGCGCGCCGCGGTTCATCGATCACGCCAAGGGTGCCTATGTCTACGACGTGGACGGCCGGGAGTACCTGGATCTGGTCGGCTCATGGGGGCCGGCCCTGCTCGGCCACGCCCACCCGACCGTGATCAGCGCTGTGCACCGGGCCGCAGACAAAGGGCTGTCGTTCGGTGCGCCGACCCTGGCCGAGGCCCAACTGGCCGAACTCATCCGTGCGCGGGTGCCGCTGGCGGAGAAGGTGCGGCTGGTCTCGACCGGAACCGAAGCGACCATGACCGCGATTCGGCTGGCACGCGGTGCGACCGGACGCGATCTGCTGGTCAAGTTCGCCGGGTGCTACCACGGCCACTCCGACGGCCTGCTGGTCGCGGCGGGCTCCGGGCTGGCCACTGCCAGCCTGCCCGGATCGGCCGGTGTGCCGGCGCCGATCGCCGCCCAGACCCTCGTGGTGCCCTACAACGACCCGGCTGCGATCCGCGCGGTCTTCGCCGAGCATGGTGAGCGGATCGCGGCGGTCATCACCGAGCCGGCAGCGGCCAATATGGGCATCGTGCCGCCGGAGCCGGGTTTCAACGCCCTGTTGCGCGAGCTGACTGCCGCCGCGGGTGCACTGCTGATCTACGACGAGGTTCTGGTCGGCTTCCGAGTATCCGACGCCGGATGGTGGGGACTGGAGGGGCGCACCGTCAGTCCCGACCTGTTCACCTTCGGCAAGGTGGTCGGCGGGGGCATGCCGCTGGCCGCCGTGGGCGGCCGCGCCGACGTCATGGATCTGCTGGCTCCGCTCGGGCCCGTCTACCAGGCGGGAACCCTGTCGGGCAATCCGGTCGCCACCGCGGCTGGCATCGCCACTCTCTCGTTGGCCGACGCAGAGGTCTATCGCAGAGTAGACATCGCAGCCGAGACGCTTTCTCGTGCGGTGAGCGCTGCGCTGTCCGAGGCGAAGGTTCCGCATCGGCTCCAGCACGCGGGTTCCCTGTTCAGCGTGTTCTTCGGGATCGACTCTCCTGTGATGAACTACGCCGACGCCCAGAGGCAGAGCGCAGCGGCCTACCGGGCCTTCTTCCACGCCATGTTGGACGCGGGGATCGCGCTGCCGCCGTCAGCCTTCGAAGCGTGGTTCCTGTCGGCGGCCCACGACGAAGCGGCGCTACAGCGTGCGCTGGACACCCTGCCGGGCGCCGCAACCGCCGCGGCCGCTGCTCTGGCCTGAAAACGCCGGTGCGGGCCGACCCCTCACAGGGCCGACCCGCACCGGTAGATGATCAGGCGTTCTTGGACGCCGCGTACAGCTGCCAGGTGATCTCGCCGGCCGTGTCCTGCACGAGGGAGGATCCGGCGGTCACGACGATGCACAGATTGGCTGCAGCCCCGGCCTGATCCGCATCGGGCTTGGCCAACTCGAAGCTGGCCACGTTGTTCTCCACCTGGACGGTGCGCGAATCCACCAGGCTCTTGGCGGCGCCCAAATCAGTCGAGGACGAGCAGCCGAAGTCGGTGGTCTGGTAGACGGCGTAGCTGAGAGTGTCGCCCATCGAGCCGCTGTAGTCGGCGACCGAGATCGAGACGTCGGCGGCATAGGTGCTGCCCTGCCCCAGACGCACCGAGAACGGCGCATACACCGCATCGGTCGGGCTCAGGTGGGTCACCGGAGCTGAGAAGTCAAGGGTGGCCGCAGGAGCGCCGGACGTCCCGAGGTGATCGCCCCAGTCGGTGCCGTTGGAGCTGCCCTGCATGTTGAACGAGCCCGAGGCGAAGGAGCTCTTGGCGAACTCGGCGTCATTCCACGAGGCCAGCGTGGCCATCGTGCCGACGCCGACCACGAGGCCGCCGGCCAGGACGGCAGCGATGCGGCGACGGTTGCGACGATTATCAGTGTTCTTGTTCATGGTGTGAGTCCGTTTCGTGAATGTGTGGGTCATCAGTCGGTGATGGAGGTCGCGGTGACTTGCCAGGTCACAGCGCCGGAGATGGATTGCTTGAGACGGTCGCTGCCGAGGACGGCGACGCAGATCGTCATGGGCTGACCGGCCTCGCCGGCGACGGCACTCTTCTTGAGCGTGATCACGGGTTCGCTCGCCGGGTCGTCGGGGTCGTAGGTCGGGTTGTTCAGCGTCCAGTTGCCGTAGGACAGAAAGCCCTTCTTGGCGTCGTCATAGGAGAACGCCATGGAACGCGATGCGTCGTAGGTGGCGCCGGCGCAGCTGCCGCTCGGCTCCTGCCAGACGTAGAACGCCGTGCCAGTCAGCTCGCCCGAGGTCGCTGCCGCCTTCACCTTCACCGTGCCGCTGTTGGTGGAGGCCGCGTCGAGGCGGACCTTGAACTCGGAGTTCACCCAGTCACCAGGTGCTAGGTTGTCCGCCGAGGTCTCGAACCTCAGCGTTGCAGCATCGTTGCTGGACGGATGCTCGCTGTAGTTCGCGCCACCGTCGGTGCTCCCTTCGAGGGCGAAGTGGCCCGCAGTGAAGGTCCCGGCAGCCAGTTCGCTGTCATTCCAAGAAGCAAGAGTTGCAGCCACGCCCACGCCGACGACAAGGCCGCCGGCGAGCACGGCCGCGACTTTGCGGCGACGACGGCGTCCATCGCCGACGACATGCTCGTTATTCCCCTCCATGCGTTCTTCCCCCCAGGAGTTCGTTCGGATGAGTCGGCATAACCGTATTGAAAGACCATGCAGAGCGCAATATCCAGGTGAACTCAGTTCGCCAATCGAGCGCGTTTGTTTGATCTCGATCAACCAGAGCCGTCTGGATCATCACCCCTAGTCACCCAGCGGAGGGACAGGCTTGTCACCCAAAGGGAGACGTATTGCCTTCCGCTCCGTCACCCGCTCGGGGGACATTCCTTATCCGAGCCTGACTCACCGACAATGCCCGCAATCTCTGCGCAACCCAAGTTCGAACGACACAGCCAGTCCAAAACTCTCGAAGAGTATATTCGAAGAAAGACAAAAAGGGAAAGCGAAATGCGTTCCGAGCAAAAGGGATCGGAACGAAGAGTGCAGGTTCATGTCAGTTGGCGGCGCGCGAACCCACCCCGTATCCCGGACCCGACAGGTCCGTCGTCGACACCGCTGTCCGCACCGTCGACCACCCAGTCGGCCCACCTTGCAGCCCACCAGGGACCATCGACGTCGACAGCACTGCGATCGCATCCGCGCCGACGTCGGCCCGGGCTACCCCCGCAGCGGGCTCCGCAGACTGCGACACACCGACGGGCGAAGCGCTTGCGAAGCTTGCCGTGGCGTACTCGACGTCGTCGCAGCTGCCCGCGCTTACTTCCTGCGAGCAGATCAGTGAGATCGCAGCGAACACACCAGCTGTGATGATCGCCGCTCCCCGTCGCCCCCCAAGGACGGACGGGGGTCGATGCTGCCCCCTCTTCACCGCACCGACCCCCGCCCGAGCATGGGCATCACACCAGGCCGGCCCGGCCCCGACACCGCCGTGTCGACGACCAGGACAGCGCGGACGGGCACACGGGTCAACGCGGCCCACAACCCGGCAGACCAGGAAACAAGCGCGCGATACAGCGCTCGGTATGACATGACTTCAGCCTTCGGCTCTTGCGCACGTCCGTCCGGCGACCCCCCGAGGGTCTCCGGGCGAACGCGAGCTGCGCGACGTCTAGATGGAGGTGGCGGTGAACAGCCAGGTGGCTGTGCCGTGCTGGCCTTGCTGAAGCCCGCCGCCCGCCGTGATCTTGAAGCACAGGTAGGTCGGAGCACCATCCGTCGACGCGTCAGCCGGCTTTGCCACCGTGAAGGTCTGCGCGGCGTCAGCACTGCCCAGCGGCGTCCCGGCAGGAACCACCGTCACCACCGCGTCGGCGGCAGCAGAGCATCCCGCCGACTTCGTCGTGAACAGCGTGTAGCTGATGTCAGTCACCGTCCCCGTGGAGGCAGGCGTACTGACCGTCACCTTGCCCGCGTTCGTCGACGTCTTGTCCAGACGGAGGGCATAACCGGCGTAGACCGTGTCGCCCGGCGTCAACGCGCCGACCGGCGCGGTGAAGGCCAAGGCCCCAGTCTGCGGCGCCTGAGCATGGTCACCGAAAGTAGTCTGGTCGGTACTGCCCTGCAGGTTGAACGCACCCGCCACGAAGGACGCCCCTACGTACTCCGTGTCGTTCCATGAGGCCAAGGTCGCCATCGTCCCAACGCCAACTACCAGCCCCCCAGCCAGCACTGCCGCAACCTTGCGCCGTCGCCGACGCCGATCATCGGCGCCATCATTACCCCTCACTGCTAGCCCTTCCCCTCGTGAGCTGTTGATCAGATGAGCACACCCAAAACGTATTGAACGAGGCTGATGCAAAGCAACGCGGGCGGCCAACCAGATCACCTAAAAGCCACACATTGTTAATCCTGGTTAAACGCGAGCGACGCAGCACATCCCCTTGTCACCAGCAGGAGCGACATCGCCATCCGCAGCGTGAGACGCTGAAGAATGCGCGAAATCGGGGGCCTGTCACCCAAAAGAGGTACAGCGCAATATTGATCGACACGCAGAACAAATTTGTGAATCGACCGCTTTTGTCCCCCGCATTGGGGACAGGCAGATCGCCAATGCGCGGCGCTTGGCACACGCCCTGACACCGCCTCGCCGCCGGGCGGCAAAACCGCGACCGGCCAGACAGCGAGGACGCTGTGGTCAGCCTTGGTCCCGGGACGAGGCCTGTTGGCCGGCAAGGCAGGACGCATCGTCAGCCGCGGGCCCACCGTCGACCACAACCGCTTCAGCCCGCTCGGGATCGGCCCCCTTCCGAGGCCAGAACGCCCAGGTCACCAAAGCACCGGCGATCACGGTCAGGCCCGCAAGGATCCGCGGGTCCCGCAGACGTGCGATGGCGAGCGCGACGCCAGGGACGGACGCAATCACCCGACGGACCTCCGAGACCTGATAGGGATTGGCATCATCGGCATTGTTCGCGTCACCACGCATCGTGATCGTGTAACGGCCTCCGCCCGCGGGATCGGGGGTGACGGAAGTCACCCGGTGCGTCACCGGGAGCGCATCCTTGCGTTCAACCGTGACCACATCGCCCACTCGCACCTGCGCTGCCGGGATCTGCTGCACCAAGGCGGCCGAGCCCGCCGGAATGGTCGGCGACATCGACCCCGTCGAGAAGAGGATGATCGACAGGCCCCACAGGTGAGCAAGCACCGCGGCAATCAAGCTGAGCAGCCCCAGAATGCCGAGCAACCACAAGACCACATCGACGGCGCTCTGACTCACCCGCCGCCAAAGCCTCGGGCGCGCACGGTCGGCTGAGGCGACCACACCAACATCACCGGAAACAGCCATTTTTCAACACGTCCCTAGCTTGACGTTCGAGCGGGGCCAACTATAGCCACGCAAACACCGACCCAACAAGTTCAAGAAAGGGCGACACCCTCATTCACCCACGTCCGTCGGGCCGTGGGCAACCACCATCGGCCAGGTGTCTCACCTAGCCAGCAAGCCCTTTCCTCAGGAACAGGGATGTTCTCATCCGTCGACACACCGAACAAAAGGGCTTTTGGTCACCCAAAAGAGTGACTAAACAGGAAATCCATAGTTGCTCGCGCGCAATCTTGCCGGCTTGGTGATCAATGCACGTTAGCCGCGGCTCAGCTTGTGGCCGCCACCGCGAGGAAGCGCCACGACACCGGCGAGGTCTGCGGCCCGTTCGCGGACGCGGCGAGCCCAACCTTGATGCACAGCTGGGTCGCCTCACCGACGGCGGCGCTGTCGTCCATACGGCGAACGGCGAAGCCCTCTGACGGACCGGCACCGAAACCGCGCGGAAGAACGAGCACCTGCCCGGCGTCCCACTGCTCGCGACACTTCTGCGCGTCGGCCACCTGACGAACCTCGTAGCTCAACAGTGCCTGCGGGCCCGAGGCGACGACGGGGTTCATGGTGACCATGGCCAGCGGGACGCTCGAGGCGGTAAGCCCCAGGCGATAACCGAAGAACGCGGACGCACCGGGTGGGAGCCCCTGGGTCAGCGCCGGGTCGGACAGCTGGGCCGCGCCGCTGAGGGTCTCGTGCTCAGCCAACTGCGGCCCGGCGGCTGCAGCGGCCACCAGATCAACCGAGCCGCCACCAGGCGCCAGCGAGAACGTTCCCAGGCCGCGTGCAGCGTCAACAGTGGTCACGACCCCCACGGCCGAGACCAGCAAGCCAGCAGCTCCGGCGAGGACTCTTCGTCCCAAGCGCCGGAACTGTGGGGAAACCAGAGTGTTGGCGGACACGTCTGTCACTTCCTACCGCTTCGTCGGATCGCCCCGACGTTCACAGAATAGTTGCACCACGAGTCTCATCCAGCCTCGACCAGTGGCAGGCGCCTCCGGAAACCAACCACCCGCACGCCTACCCGCTCGGTCGATCAACAGTCGCACCCCGGCAGCTGTTTCCCCTTGTCAAACCGACCTATCGGACCGCTTCCTGGCGAGATTTGCTCACCGACGGCTCGCGCCGACCGCCATGATCGGCAGAAATGCCATGAGGATTCCCTCACCGTGCCCACCGAAGACCCACGCCGGCACGAGCGAACGCTCGGCAAGAACGGGTCAGAAGTCTCGCAACACCGCGCCCAGCTCGGCCGCCGCAGCCACCGCCGCGGCGCGGGCCGCTGAGGTCTCGGCATCGGTCAAGGTCCGGTCCGGCGCACGGAATCGCAGCGCGAACGCCAACGACCGGTGCCCAGCGGGCACCTGACCGCCGGTGTAGACGTCGAACAACGAGATCGACTCCAGCAAGTCCCCCGCTCCGGCAGCCACCGCGGCTTGGACTTCCGCCACACTGACGTCCTCGGACACCACCAAGGCGATGTCGTCCTTGGCAACCGGATGAGCCGAGACAGGAGCGATCGAACCTGGCCCGGCCGGGGCCGCGGCCACCAGCGCATCGAGGTCGACCTCGATGGCAGCGGCACGTTCGGTAAGCCCGAAAGCTGTCACCACGCAGGGGTGCAACTCCCCCGCATGGCCCACGACGATCCCATTGACCACCAGCTCGGCACAACGTCCCGGATGCCACGGCGCCTGCGCGGCCGCTCTGCGCTCGACGACCGCGCCGACCGCCCCAGCAATCACGTCGGCCAGAGCGAAGGCCTGCCGCCACCCTGCGTTCTCGCCCGCGCCGTCCCACCCGGGACGACGCCAGCGTCCGCCCAGAACCGCAGCCAGATGTCGCGGCTGACGAGGCAGCGCCGACTCGATCGCGGACAGGTCCGCCTCCGAGGGGCGGGCAGAGACTCCCGGAACCGGCGCCGGCAGCCCGGAGCCCCGGAGGAAGACACTGCCCAGCTCGACAAGCGCCAGATCGTCATTGCCCCGGGAGGCATTGCGCGCCGCAGCCGCAAAGAGCCCCGGAAGAATCGTGGTGCGCAGATACGGCTGAGTCTCGGCTAGCGGATTTGCCAGCCGAACCAGTGCCCGGCGCGGGTCGTCGCTCGACACCGCCATCCGATCGAGATCCTCCGCCGCCATGAACGGGAAGGTGAGCACCTCGACGAAGCCGGCCGCGACTGCCGCCCGTCCGATCGCCCGGCGAGCCTGCTGCGTTCGGGTGAGACCGCGCCCGGCCGGCGCCACCGGCAATACCGATGGGATGGTGTCGAAGCCGACCTTGCGGCCGACCTCTTCGACGTAGTCGTAGGGATCACGCAGATCCAGCCGCCACGACGGGGGTGTGAGCCGCAACGACCCACCCTCAGCGCTCACCTGGCATCCGCTGGCCCGCAGGATCTGGGCAACCCGTTCCGCGGGAACCTCGACCCCGAGGATCTTCGACGGCAAGCCGGCGTCGATCACCTGCTCGGGGGCGGCCGGAACTGCGCCGACGACGGTCTCAGCCTCAGCCAAGGTGCCACCGGCAAGGTCGACCAGAAGCTGTGCCGCGCGGTGCGCAGCGCTGTAGGCGGCGTCGGGGTCGACTCCACGATGGAATCGTTTCGACGCCTCCGACGGCAGGTTGTGCCGTCGCAGCGTGCGCGAGATCGTGGTCGGGTCGAAGCTGGCGGCTTCAATGACCACGTCGACGCTTGTCGGGCGCAGTTCAGTCGATGCCCCACCCATGACGCCGGCCAGGCCGATCGCGCCGGAGTCGTCCGCGATCAGCAAATCGTCGGGATCGAGCTCGCGCGTCTGGTCGTCAAGGGTGACCAGCTTCTCGCCCGCCTGGGCCTTACGAACCACGATCGGCCCCTGCAGCGCGGTGGCGTCGTAGGCGTGCAGCGGCTGTCCGGTCTCCAGCATCACGTAGTTGGTGATGTCGACAGCCAGTGAGATCGAGCGCATGCCCGACATCACGAGCCGGCGCGCCATCCAGCGCGGAGTCGGACGACTCGGGTCAATGCCGGTCACCGACAATGCCACGAACAACGGACACGCCGGGTCGCTCAGCACGACCGGGTAGCCCTCGCTCCGTGCCGGCGGCGTTGCTCGGTTCACCACATCGGTGAATCGAAGGCCCAGACTTTGGCCGGCCTCCCGCGCCAGGCCACGGATACTCAGGCAGTAACCCAGGTCCGGACTCACGTCGATGTCGAGGACATCGTCGTGCAAGACCAGCTCGGCAGACGGGTCATCGCCGGGTTGCAGCTCGACGCCCTGCTCGCCAATCGCAGGCAGCACGATGATGCCGGAATGATCGCTGCCGATACCCAGCTCGTCCTCTGCGCAGATCATGCCGTCGGAAAGATGACCGTAGGTCTTGCGAGCCGAGATCTGGAAGCCTCCGGGCAGGCAGGCTCCCGGAAGGGCGACCACGACCAACGCTCCAACGACCACGTTCGGCGCCCCGCAGATCACGCTGCGGCAGCCTTGCGGATAGTCCTCGTGCGGCTGGTTGTGCTCCGGTCCGACGTCCACCTGCACCCAGTGCACGATCTTGCCGTTCTTCTGCGGCTCATCGGTGCTCGCCAAGATCCGACCCACCACGATGGGCCCGCTGATCTCGGCGCCGACCTCATCGACGGTCTCGACCTCGAGCCCGGCGCGGATCAGGACCTCGGACAGCTCGCGTCCGGTCAGCTGCTCGGGCAGCTCGACATGCTCACGCAGCCAGCTCAGTGGCGCCCTCATCGTGCCATCCCCTTTAGTGAGCGGCTGAACCGTACGTCGCCCTCGACCATGTCGCGCATATCGGCGGCGTTGTTACGGAACATCAACGTCCGCTCAATCCCCATACCGAAGGCGAACCCGGAATAGACCTCCGGGTCAATCCCGCACGCGACGAGCACGCGGGGATTCACCACGCCGCAGCCACCCCATTCGATCCAGCCCTGCGACTTACAGGTGCGGCACGGCGCATCCGGGTTGCCAACGCTGCTTCCGTGGCACACGAAGCATTTCAGGTCGACCTCGGCCGACGGTTCGGTGAACGGGAAGTAGTGCGGCCGCATCCGGGTCTCGACCGCCTCGCCGAACATGGCCTTGGCGAGGTGATCGAGGGTGCCTTTCAGATTCGCCAAGGAGATCCCCTTGTCGATGCACAGTCCTTCGATCTGGTGGAAGACCGGCACATGGGTCGCGTCGAACTCGTCGGCGCGGTACACCTTCCCGGGACAGACGATGTAGATCGGCAGCTCGCGGTTCAACATGGTGCGGGCCTGCACCGGCGACGTGTGCGTGCGCAGCACGATGTGATCGCTGAGCGGCTCAACGAAAAGGGTGTCGGTCGTTCCGCGCGCGGGGTGATCCGGCCCGATGTTGAGCGCGTCGAAGTTGAGCCACTCACCTTCGGCTTCCGGACCCTCGGCGATCTCCCAACCCATGGCGGTGAAGACGTCGCTCATCAGCTCGATCAGCCCGGTGATCGGGTGCGGCGCACCTGTGGGCGTGAGCTCGACCGGCAGCGTCACATCGATGCGTTCGGCCGCCAGCCGTGCTTCCAGCTCGGCCGCGCCGACGGCGGCTTCGCGCTCGGCGAGGGCCGCCGCGACTGCGGCGCGAGCCGCGCCAAGGCGCTGGCCCGCGTCCTTGCGCTCGACACCGGGAAGCGAGCCGATGGCCCGATGAGCCAGGGCCAACGGCGAACGATCGCCGGCGTGTGCCAGGCGAGCCTGCTTCAACTCTGCGGTCGTCCCGGCGGCGGAGAAGGCAGCCACAGCCGCCTCCACCCAAGCGTCGATGGACTCCTGACTGAGGTCGGCCTGCGAATCAGGGCCGGTCATGGACGTCACTCCTCGAAAGTTCAGTTGGACGCACGCTGCGCGCTGGCGCTCGCGTACAGACACACCGCGGCTGCGGTGGCCAGGTTAAGACTCTCGGCCTTGCCGTAGATCGGGACGGCCACAGTGCGGTCAGCCAATGCCAGATGCTCGATGGGGAGTCCCCACGACTCATTGCCCATCACCCAGGCTGTGGGTTGAGTGAGCTCGGCGCGCAGATCGGTCAGGTCGGTCCCGGAGGCGCCGTCGGTGGCGAAGATCTGCATCCCAGCGGCGCGACAGGCGGCGATGGCCTCGTCCAGTTCGACGCCGACGACCACCGGCAGATGGAAGATGCTGCCAACACTGGCCCGGACGGTCTTGGGGTTGTAGACCTCCACGGAGTCGGAGCTGAGGATGACTGCGTCAGCACCGAAGGCGTCAGCGCAGCGAATCACTGTTCCGGCGTTGCCGGGGTCGCGCACCTGAGCGCAGATCACCACCAGCCGGGCGCCGTCGTCGACAACCTCGCTCAAGGCCACGTCGATGTCGCGTGCGACGGCCACCACGCCTTGCGGGGTGACCGTGTCGGTGATTGTGGCCAGGTTCTGCTCGCTGACGCCGTAGTACGTGACGCCCGCGGCGGCGGCGGCATTCACCAGATCGATGTTGTCCAGCGCCTCCGACCACCGGAAGAACACCGCTTCGACTGCACCGGGCGTAGCGAGGGCCTCCCGGACGGCCTGGCGTCCCTCGACCAGGAACTTGCCGGTCTCACGCCGCTCACGGCGTCGCTGCAGCGCACGGGCAGCGCGCAGCACCCCCTGAGTCGGTTCGGGTAGTTCCAATGTCGAAGGGACGCTCATCGTCGATCCTTCTTCTTCTCCGTATGGGTCGGCCGGGCCCGTTTTCACGAGCCCGGCCGGTGGTGAGACGAGCTCAGGCAGCCTGCGCCGGCTGGTTTTCCTTGGCGATGGCGACCAGGGCTGCGAACGCGTTGGAGTCGTTCACGGCCAGCTCGGCCAGCATCTTGCGGTCGACCTCAATGCCCGCGTTCTTCAAACCGTTGATAAATCGGTTGTAGGTCATGCCTTCCGCGCGAGCGGCAGCGTTAATCCGCTGGATCCACAGCGAGCGGAAGTCGCCCTTGCGAGCCTTACGGTCGCGGTAGGCGTAGGTGTAAGAGTGCAGCAGCTGCTCCTTGGCCTTGCGGTAAAGGCGGGAGCGCTGACCGCGGTAGCCGGACGCCTCGTCCAGAACCTCGCGGCGCTTCTTCTGCGCGTTCACAGAGCGCTTGACGCGTGCCATTTTTGGTTACTCCTCAGTTCTCAGATCGGGACGGACGTCACTTAGCGCGCTTGCCGAGCAACTTGCGCGCCTTCTTGGCGTCGCCGGGAGCAACGACCTGGTCGCCGTCCAGACGACGAGTGCGCGAGGTCGGCTTGTGCTCGTTGAGGTGCATCTTGCCGGCCTGGCGATGCATCACCTTGCCCGAGCCGGTGACCCGGAAGCGCTTCTTGGCACCCGAGTGAGTCTTCATCTTCGGCATTGTTGGCGTCCTTCTCTTCTTCTCTTACAGGTCGACGTCGGGGTCCATGTTGTCGGCGGGACCCCGCTTCTTCTTCGGAGCGGCGGCGGCCACTGCGGCAGCCCGCAGCTCGGCCTCTTGCCGACGTTCCTCTTCTGCGGCGGCGGCGCGTTCGGCCGCACGGGCGGCCTTGGCTGCTTCCACCTCCACCTTGGCTTCGGTCTTCTTGCGGGTCGGCGCCAACACCATCAGCATGTTGCGGCCGTCCTGCTTGGGGGCGGATTCGATCACGCCGTCCTCGATCACGTCATCGGCCAACCGCTTGAGCAGGTTGAAGCCCAGCTCGGGACGGCTCTGCTCGCGGCCACGGAACATGATGGTGATCTTCACCTTGTCGCCGGCCTTGAGGAAGCGCACCACGTGACCCTTCTTGGTCTCGTAGTCGTGATCATCGATCTTGGGACGAAGCTTCATCTCTTTGATCACGGTATTCGTCTGGTTGCGCCGCGACTCGCGCGCCTTCTGGGCAGCCTCGTACTTGAACTTGCCGTAGTCCATCAACTTGGCCACCGGCGGACGCGCCATCGGCGCCACCTCGACCAGATCGAGATCGGCCTCCCGCGCCAAGCGCAGGGCGTCCTCGATCCGCACGATGCCGACCTGCTCCCCGGCAGGGCCGACCAGGCGCACCTCGGGTACCTTGATGCGCTCGTTGATCCGCGGTTCAGTGCTGATGGGTCCTCCAATAGTTGAAAGTGTGTGAGCGACAAGCACCAAAAAGGGCCTCCGCGCACGCGGAGACCCTGACAACGCGACAACACCGCTAGGCGGTGTTTCGCCGTACCGACCCGCCGCCCGCAGGCGATCAAGGTGGGAGCTCAGGTCTCCACTTCACGCAGACTGCCGCCTTACGGCGTAGTCGATCGGATCGATTCTAGCCTGAACGGTGCTCCGGCGACGAATCGGCCGCTTCCGCGCCCGCCAAGCTCACAAGCGGCAGGCGTGAATGCTGGTCACCAGGATGGCTTCGGCGCCGACTTCCCACAGCTCATCCATGATCTGCTGGGCACCCTTGGCCGGGATCATCGCGCGGACGGCCACCCAGCCTTCCTTGGCCAGCGGCGAGACCGTCGGAGCGTCCAGCCCCGGGGTCACAGCGGTGGCAGCGACGAGCTTGTCGGTGGTCACGTTGTAGTCGACCATCAGGTAGTCGCGCGCGGTGAGCACACCGGTCAGGCGACGGATCAGCAGATCGAGCCCCTCGGGCGCCGGCACATCGCGGCGCTGGATCAAGATCGCCTCCGACTCCAGGATCGCTTCACCAAAGACGTCCAGGCCGGCCTTTCGCAAGGTGCTGCCGGTCTCCACGACGTCGGCGATCACGTCGGCGACGCCGAGTCGCACCGACGACTCCACCGCACCGTCGAGGTGAATGAGCCGGGCAGTCAGGCCCTTGGTGTCCAGGAACGCACCGACCAGGCCCGGGTAGGAGGTGGCGATACGCTTGCCGGCCAGGTCGTCAACGCTGAGCGCGGCACCGCCGGGGGCAGCGAAGCGGAACCGGGTACCGCCGAAACCGAGGGCCATCACCTCGTCGGCTTCCGCGCCGGAGTCGAGCAGCATGTCGCGCCCGGTGATGCCCAGATCGAGGGTGCCCTCACCCACGTAGACGGCAATATCGCGCGGACGCAGGTAATAGAACTCGACGCCGTTGGTCTCATCGACCAGCACCAGATCCTTGGCGTCGTGGCGCTGGCGGTAGCCGGCCTCACGCAGGATCTCGGTCGCACCCTCGGCGAGCGACCCCTTGTTGGGGATCGCGATCTTCAACAGCTCTGTGGCCATCTCAGTCTTCCTCTTTCCGGCTCACAGGTAGTCGTAGACGTCTTCGAGCTCGAGCCCGAGCGAGAGCATCATCACCTGCAGGTGGTACAGCAGCTGGCTGATCTCTTCGGCAGCCTCGGCCTTCGACTGGTATTCAGCCGCCATCCACACCTCAGCCGCCTCTTCGACGATCTTCTTGCCGATGGCGTGGACGCCGGCGTCCAGTTCGCGGACGGTGCCCGAACCCTCAGGACGCGTAGCAGCCCGGACGCGCAGCTCGGCGAACAGGTCTTCGAAGGATTTGCTCACGTCCGCGCAGCCTACCGGCGTTCCCCGCCGGCCCGCACCCCGGCCCGCTCTACAGCCGCACCCCGAGGAGCGCATCAACGGCGGCACCAAGCTGAGCTGGGGCGCCCGGATCGCCGTCGGCGCCAGCCCCGGCCGCGATCCAGGCGTCGACGGCCGCAATGGCTGCGGGTGCGTCGAGGTCGGCTCTCAGCGCCGCACGCATCGCTTCGATCACCGGCCCGGCCGGGGCCGCCGTCGGCGCGGCGCAGGCCGCACGCCAGCGAGCCAATCGCGCTTGGGCCTCAGCCAGAAGCTCCGGCCGATACTCCCAATCCTTTCGGTAATGCTGGGCCAGCAGAACCAGCCGAATCGCCATCGGGTCGACGCCTTGCTCGCGCAAGCGGCTGACGAAGACCAGATTGCCCAAAGACTTGCTCATCTTGGCGCCATCCAGCCACACCATCGCCGTGTGCAGGCCGGCCTTCGCGAACGGCTCGCCGGTGAGCACCGCACCCTCGGCGGCCGACATCGGGTGATGCGGGAACTCCAGATCGGAGCCACCAGCCTGGACGTCGATCGACGGGCCGAGGGCGTCCAGAGCGATCGCGGTGCATTCGATGTGCCAACCCGGACGACCCCGTCCCAGGGACGACTCCCACGCCGGCTCACCCGGACGCTCCTGGCGCCACACCAGGCAATCGAGTCGATGCCTCTTGCCTTCGCGTTGTGGGTCTCCCCCGCGTTCGGCGAAGAGTTGCTCTGCTTCCAGCATCGACACTGGAGCGTCTGCGAGCAGATTGGGCACGCTGGTCACCGAGAAGTACCAGTCGGGGTACTGGCGATCGGCAAGCTGGTAGACCGCTCGATGGTCCTTCAGCTTCTCGATCGCACCGGTGACCAGGTCGAGCGACTCGACCACGCCGGTCAGCCGCTGCGGCGGCAACACCCGCAGGGCGTGCATGTCGTTGCGATAGAGCTCGATCTGCTCGCTCGCTAGGCGCTGCCAGTCCTGACCGGTGGCCGCGGCCCGCTCCAGCAGCGGGTCATCGACGTCGGTGACGTTCTGCGCATAGCGGACGCTCAGCCCGGCGTCGCGCCAGGCGCGCACCAACAGATCGATCGACACATAGGTGAAGGCGTGCCCGAGGTGGGTGGCGTCGTAGGGCGTGATTCCACAGGCGTACAGCCGAGCCTCGCCCGACGACGGTCCGACGGCCTCCAGTCGTCCCGTCCGCCAATCCCACAGTTGCACCGGTGACGCGTCCGTCCCGGGCACGACGGGTACCTCTACCGACTGCCAGGCATCCATGCGCGCAGCCTACCTTTGGCGAGGGCCTAGGCTTGCCCGCGGATGAAAGGGGTGGCCGCATGGGGTGGCTCGAAGCGATTGTGTTGGGCATCGTCCAGGGGCTCACCGAGTTCTTGCCCGTGTCATCCAGCGCACATCAGTTGATCGTCGGACAGCTCTTCTTCGGCGGTCGAGATCCCGGCGCAGCCTTCACCGCCGTCACGCAGCTGGGCACCGAGTCCGCGGTCATCATCTACTTCGCTCGCGATATCGGCCGGATCATCTCCCGCTGGTTCCAGGCACTCATCGGACGCATCCCCCGCGACGACCCGGACGCCCGCCTCGGCTGGCTGGTCATCATCGGATCGATCCCGATCGGCGTGCTCGGCCTGCTCTTCCAAGACGCCATCGACTCCACCCTGCGAAATCTGTGGATCACGGTCGCGATGCTCGCCGGCTTCGCGGTGGTGCTGTGGATCGCTGACCGGGTAGCGAAGAACTCCTACGAACTGAACCAGATGACCTGGGTCGACGGCATCGCTCTCGGACTGGCGCAGGCGCTGGCACTCATCCCCGGGGTCTCACGTTCGGGAGCGACCATCGCCGGCGGCCTGTTCCTCGGGTACACCCGCGAGGCGGCGGCCCGGTACTCCTTCCTGCTGGCCATTCCTGCGGTGGTGATCTCTGGAGTGTTCAAGCTCAAGGACATCCCGCACGACCCGAGCCTGTCGTGGGGGCCGACGATCGTCGCCACAGTCATCGCCTTCGGCATCGGTCTGGCCGTGATCCACTGGTTGCTGAAGTACGTCAGCAAGCACACGTTCTCGCTGTTCGTCTGGTACCGCCTCGGACTGGCGGCCGTCGTCGCGGGTCTGCTGCTCGCCGGGGTGCTTCAGCCGTAGGGTTTCCCCTATGCAGCTCAGGGCGGTCGGTCGCAGCGGCCTTCAGGTCTCCCGACTGGGCCTGGGCACGCTCACCTGGGGCAGAGAGACCCGTTTGGAGGACGCTCGCACTCTGCTGCGGGCCTTCGTCGCCGCCGGCGGCAACCTGGTCGACACGGCAGCGGCCTACGCCGCTGGAGACGCCGAGCGCATCATCGGTCGGCTCATCCGCGCCGGCGACGTCGTCCGCGACGACCTGGTCATCGCAACCAAGGCCGGTTTCGGTATTCGCAACGGGCAACGCGTCGTTGACACCTCGCGCACGTCGCTGTTGGCGGATCTGCGGGAGTCGCTGCGACGGCTCGGCACCGACCACATCGATCTGTGGCAGCTGCACGCCTGGGGAGAAGCTCCGCTCGAGGAATCCCTGGCCGCCATCGACACCGCCGTCGCCGCGGGCGAGGTCCGTTACGCCGGCGTGAGCAACTTCGTCGGCTGGCAGACCGCTCAGGCAGCAACGTGGCAGTCCGCCTTCCCTGGACGCACGCGGCTCAGCAGCAGTCAGGTCGAGTACTCGTTGCTCGCCCGACGAGCAGAGGTGGAAGTCATTCCAGCCCTGCGGGCATTTGGGATGGGTTTCTTCCCCTGGTCGCCGATCGGGCGTGGGGTATTGACCGGCAAGTACCGCGGCGGACCACCCAAGGGTTCCCGCGGCGCCAGCGAGCACTTCTCGTGGTTCGTCGAGCCCTACCTTGAGGCGCGCTCGCGGTCGGTCGTGGACGCCGTGATGGTCGCGGCGGACGGTCTGGAAATGACGCCGGCTCAGGTCGCTCTGCTGTGGGTGCGCGATGCACCAGGGGTGACGGCGCCCCTTCTCGGCGCACGGACGGTAGGACAACTGGAGCCCTATCTGGCCGCGGAGCGCCTCGAGCTCCCCGCCGAGATCGCGGCAGCGCTCGACGACGTTTCTGGCGGCCCCAACCTGCTCCGCGAGGCGGAGGAACCCACGATCACCTTGGAGTGACTCGGCCCGGAATTGGCTGTGGATAACCCGTCCACCGCTCGCCCGCGAGGCCCTACTTTGGCGGAGACGTCGACGCAGGAGGGCATTGTGAGCAAAGCGCGGGTAGGGATCATCGCCGGGGTAGCGCTGACGATCCTCGGGTTGGGAGCTTCGATCTGGATCGGTCCCGACGACTGGATTGACTCGCCGATGCAGGTGGTCAACGCCGGCGGCGAAGTGGGTGTCGCGACCACCTACGGTTTCCTCTCCCACACGCTCCCCCTGCGAGTGACCGCACGTGCCGACGCCGGCGACGTGTTCGTTGGTGTCGGACATGTGGTGGACGTTGACGACTATGTCGCTGGTGCCCGCGTTACCCGGATGGAGTGGTTCTCCCCCGGCGGAGTTCAGACCGCACCCGCGCCAAGCGGTGGTCGGCTACCGGCGATGCCAACCAGCCTCGACATCTGGCAGCAGCACGCCACCGGCCCCGGCGAACAACGCCTCGACGGCGAGTTCGCGGGCCAGCCCGTCGTCGCCTTCGTGGCAGCCGTCGACGGCCAATCACGGCCATTGCACATCAGTGTCGGCAGCCAGCTGCGCGGTGCGTTCGGTATCGGACTCATCGTCGCCAGCATCGGGGCCGCCCTGGCGGCGGTGATGATTGTGCGCACTCGCCACGGTCGCGCGGCCGAGCAGTCGGCCGCTCCGGTGTCCGACGAGCACCCGCAGCCCCGCTCCGCATTGCGGTTCATCGCTGTGCTCATCACACCTGTCCTTGCGACGACGGGTTGCACGGCGCAGCCCATCGATACGAACCCACCGCACGTGGTTCCCTTGCCGCCCCGCGAGACCGTGCGCCGCGACCCGCTCATGGGACTGAGCCTGACGACTCTCGCCGCCGACTACGACCGGCGCAACAACGCGGCGATCGCGGCGGCCAGTGCACCCCGATACTCCACCAGAGAGTGGGAGCAGGCCGACGCAGATCTGATGCTCGGCGTCGACCACTACGTCACTGCCTGGGATCGGGAGTCTCGCAACAAGCAGCGGCCATCGATCTGCAAGACCACACTGCACACGGCCTTTCCGGCGGCGGCGACGCCGAACTACCCGATCGCCGTGGTGGTCACTCGCTCGATGAGCTGTGACGGAAAGCCGCCAGCACACCAGGCGCTGGCGGTGTACACCCGACAGCACGCCATTTCTGCGTGGCGGCTCTCATCGGAGGTCAGCATCGCCGAGAAGGATCTGCCGAAGCCGGGGACCGGCCAGCCGTCTCCGCAAGACATCGCGCAGCTGGCGTCGTCCGCGGAGGATCTGGCCACCTACGTCTCGACCGGAAAGGCCGGCACTGTGGCCGTTCCGGCGAGCTTGGCGAAACAGCGGGCGCTGCGGGTCGAGCGCACGAAGTGGGACACCGGCCGGTGGCTGGGCTGGCTCACTCCCGGGTCGGTGCAGATCGCCCAGACCTCGGCAGGGCCTATCGCCGTGGTGTCGCTGCGCACGCACTGGCACCTCACCGGCAACGGCGATCAGACCATCGGCTGGACGTCGAAGGCCTATGCCCGTGTCCTCCGACAGCCGGGCTATCGCCGGACCCTCGACGTTCAGTTCGGACTGACGGCAGCGCTGGGGCTCAACGGCGGCAAGGCCACCGTGCTGGCCTGGGATCTGACGACCTATCTGGATTAGCCCTCGGTCACGGCGATCAGATCGCAGCGGTAGGCCGTGCTGTGCAACGGGTAGTCGATGCGATCACGTCCGCGGGCGTGCGGGTGGGTAGCGAGCAGTCGTCGCACACCAGCCATCACCACCTGCTGCTCCTCCGGCCCCGCCGTGATGAACGCGCTTCGTGAGGCCACCATCGCCTCGACCTCGGCCGGGGTCATCTGCCGGATGCGGCTGCGGCGATCGCATGCGAACGGGGTGAATCCGGCGACGTCGGTGACGAGATCGGCGTCGATCATCTGCTCGGCGGCCGACTCCCCCATGATCGTCGCCAGTTCGGCCACGAAGGGATGGGCACCGTCGCGGGTATTCCAGATGAGCCCGAGCCGTCCGCCTGGCCGCAGCACCCGAGCGATCTCGGCGCCGGCGGCGACAGGATCGAACCAGTGCCAGGCCTGGCCGACCGTCACGGCTGCCACGCTGGCGTCAGGCAGCGGAATGGCTTCTGCCTGGCCGACGAACGTCGGAACTCCACTGATCGCCGCCAGCATCTGCTCGTCAGGGTCGACGGCGAGCACGTCGAAGCCCAGCCGCTGAATGCTGCCGGTGAGCTTTCCCGAGCCGGCGGCGAGGTCGAGAACCGGGCCGTCGACGCCGTCCAGCATCCAGGCGACGTGCTCGTCCAGATACTCCGGTCGGCCCTGCTGGTACTGCGACACCGCGGCCCCGAAGGAACGGGCGCGCCGCTGATCACCGGTCATGCGCGGTCCAAGAAGTCATCGAGCACCTGGCACCCGAACTCCAGGGACTCGACCGGGACGCGTTCATCGACGCCATGGAAGAGGGCGACGAAGTCGAGTTCCGGTGGCAGCCGCAGCGGTGCAAAGCCAAAGCAGCGCACGCCGAGCGGGGCCCAGGCCTTGGCATCGGTGCCGGCGCTCATCATGAACGGAACGGCGACCGAACCGGGATCGGCCACGGCCAGGCTCGCCGTCATCGCGGCGACAAGATCACCGTCGAAAGAGGTCTCGACGGCGATGTCGCCGGTGACGACCTCGTAGCGCACCTTCTCGCCGATCAGCCGGGTGATGGTTTCGTAGAACGCGGCTTCTTCACCCGGGAGGAAGCGACCATCGATACCCGCCGTCGCTTCGCCGGGGATGACGTTCACCTTGTAGCCCCCCGCCAGCATCGTGGGATTGGCGGTGTTCGACGTGGTCGCACCGACCATCCGCGCGATCGAACCCAGACGTGACAGCGTCCGCTCGACGTCGTCGGTGCCGATCTCGACGCCGAGGGCGTCCTCAATCGCCTCCAGAAACTGCTGCACCGATGGATGCAGCTTCTTCGGCCAGGAGTGTGCTCCCACCCGGCTCACCGCCGCCGCAAGTTCGGTAATGGCGTTGTCGTCATTGCGCATCGAGCCGTGCCCGGCGGCCCCCTGGGCGATCAGCTTCAGCCAGGCGATGCCCTTCTCTGCGGTCTGAATGAGATAGAGCCGCTTGTCGTTCACGCTCAACGAGAAGCCGCCCACCTCACCGATGGCTTCGCTGCAGTCCGCGACCAACTCCGGGTGGGTTCGCGCGAGCCAGCCGGAGCCCTTGCGGCCGCCGGCTTCTTCGTCCGCGGTGAAGACCAGCCGGATGGGCCGCCGCGGCGCACGCCCCGATCGCTGCCTCTGGCGAACGACCGACAAGATGATCGCGTCGAAGTCCTTCATGTCGACGGCGCCGCGGCCCCATACGTACCCGTCGCGCACTTCGCCGGCGAAAGGGTCGACCTGCCAGTCGTCAGCCATGGCCGGCACCACATCGGTGTGACCGTGAATCAGCAGCGGCGGCAACGATCGATCGCAGCCCTCGGGTTCCCAGTGCGCGACCACGCTGGTGCGGCGCGGCTCGGACTCAAACAGCTCAGCGGCGATCCCCACGTCATCCAAGCGGGCCGCGACATACTCGGCGGCCTCACGTTCGCCCTTCGATCCGTCCGGACCGAAGTTCGAGGTGTCGAAGCGGATCAGGTCGGTGCACAGCCCGACCACTTCCTGTTGTGCGGTGGGAACGGACTCCATGACCGCCATCCTGCCACTCTCGTTGCTCACCGCCTCGCGCCCAAATCGCCAGGACGGTTTGTCGTTGCTATAGTTTCCTGGCTGTCGGGCTCCGGCCCACAGACACCCTGTCCGGGTGGCGGAATAGGTAGACGCGCTAGCTTGAGGTGCTAGTGCCCGTTATAGGGCGTGGAGGTTCAAGTCCTCTCTCGGACACTCACTCGGCTCAGCGTTTCCCCT
>DAIQNZ010000012.1:0-49864 GCA_036788135.1 Propionicimonas sp. | reverse complement strand
TGAACCCAACCCGCTTTCCAAGCGAGCGCCATAGGCCTCTAGGCGAATCCTCCGTCGGAGATGATACCGGTAGCGGGGCTGGCAACTCCAACTGAGCGTTCCGGCTTGCCAGCGGGCACATCACCCGACCTGGCACGGGTGCGCGCTCGACACGCCACCGATCAGCGACCACAGTTGAGCCATGCGGATCGCCCTGGCTCAGCTCGTCGCCTCTACCGACCCCGGTCAGAACCTCGAGCTGGTTAGGTCGCTGGCCACCCAAGCCGTCCAGCAGGGCGCGGAACTGGTCGTCTTCCCCGAAGCCACCATGTGTTCCTTCGCCCGCCCCCGGGCGGACGCCGCCGAACCCGCGGACGGGCCGTGGGCCACCGCCGTCCGCCGGCTGGCCGCCGACCTCGGCATCACCATCGTGGTCGGCATGTTCACCACCACGGACGTGCCGCAGGTGCATAACACCTTGCTGGTCACCGGCAACGCCGAAGCCAGCTATCACAAGGTGCACCTCTTCGACGCGCTTGGTTACGCCGAGTCCCGGCAGATCCTGGCCGGCGACCAGGCTGTCAGCTTCGACCTCGACGGCCACCGGTTCGGGCTGGCCACCTGCTACGACGTCCGCTTCCCCGCGCTGTTCACGACGCTGGCCGCACGCGGCGCGGACGTGATCCTGCTGCCGGCCTCGTGGGCGGACGGGCCGGAGAAGCTCCACCAGTGGCGCACCCTGGTCACCGCGCGCGCCATGGACGCCACCGCCTTCGTCGTCGCCGTGGACCAGGCGCTCCCGCCCGAGACCGGCGACCGCAAGCCGACCGGGATCGGTCATTCGATGGTCGTCGGCCCGACCGGAACCGTCCTGTTGGAGCTCGGCAGCGATCCCGAACTGGCGGTCGTCGACATCGACCTGCGCACGGTCGCGGCCACCCGCGAGCGCCTGCCCGTCCTCAAACACGCCCGTAGCTTCGACTGAGCTCGCGCACCTCGCCCACACCGAGTCCACACCGAGTCCACTCGGCCGAACCTGCCGCACACCCTCTTGCGAACAGCGGGAATACCGCTCGCTCCCCCGACGGTTTTCCCCGATGAACCTAGGAGGATTCATGACCGGCTTGCAGGACTTCGAAGCAAAGACCATCACCGGCGTCGACAAGCGCCTCGAGGAGTACCTCGGCCAGGTGGTGCTGGTGGTGAACACCGCGAGCAAGTGCGGGTTCACCCCGCAGTTCGGCGGCTTGGAGAAGCTCTACGAAGACCTGAAGGGCGACGGCCTGGTCGTCCTCGGCTTCCCGTGCGACCAGTTCGCCAACCAGGAGTTCGCCGACGACGCCGAAACCGCCGAGTTCTGCCAGCTCAACTACGGCGTCACCTTCCCGATGTTCGCCAAGATCGACGTCAACGGCCCCGACGCCCACCCGCTGTTCGCCTGGCTGCGCAGCGAAAAGGGCGGCGTGCTCGGCGACGCCATCAAGTGGAACTTCACCAAGTTCCTGGTCAACCGCGAAGGCCAGGTCGTGAAGCGCTACGCCCCGACCGTCGAGCCGGAGAAGATCGCCGACGACATTCGCGCACTGCTCTGAGCTGGGCTGCGCGGACCCAAGCCCGCGCCGGACGGCGTCGGACTACTACTCCCCCGAGTTCACCAGCTAAACGCTTCGACCTGCAGTCGCGCCTTCGAAACCCCTGCCTCGCGAGCATCGGCGGCGACGGCCTCGGCGAATCCCCGCGGTCCGCAGACGTACACGTCCGCCTCCAACAGGTAGGGAACCAGTTCGCCGAACCGCAGGTCGGCGTGGTTCTGGGGCACCCAGCGCTGATCGGCCCGGGGACCCGATCAGCGTGATCAGCGTCGCGCCGTGCTCCCGCGCCAGCTCGGTGATCTCGTCGATCAGGTACAGCTCGTCGGCTCGCGACGCCCGCAGGATCACAGTCGTCGGAACATGCTGAAAGTCAGGATCCTCCAGCATCGCCCGGATGGGCGTGATGCCAATGCCGGCGCCGATCAGCACCGCCGGACGCACGCTCCGCGCCGCGGCGCTGAACACCCCGTACGGCCCTTGCACGCTCACCCGCGTCCCGGGCCGTAGCTGCGCCAGGCGTTCGCTGCCCGCCCCGAGCGCGCGGACGGTGATCCGCAGCCGATCGGCCGTCGGCGCGGCCGACAGCGAGAACGGGTGCTGGTGCCACCACAATCCGGGAGCCCAGAACCGCCAATGCACGTACTGTCCCGCCCGGGCGCCGAGACGATCCAGCCGCCGTCCGGTCAGGACGATGCTGAAGGCGTCCGGCCCGGCGGGCTCGACCGCAACCACCCGCACCTGGTGGCGCAGCGTGGTGATCATCGGCGCGAGCACCCGAAAGACCACCACGATCACCCCGGTCATCGCGAGCAGGCCGATCCAGTACGCCCGCTGCCACGAGCCCTCGGCGAACAGGCCGCTCATCGAGAACATGTGCGGAATCGAGACGCCGACCGCGACATAGCTGACCAGGTGGACGCCATGCCACACCTCGTAGGGCAGCCGACGACGGGCCGCCGCGATCGAGGTCACCATCAGCAGCACAAGCAGCCCGAACCCGACCACGGCAAGAACGAAGTCGCCCGTCGACCCCCACATCAGCACGAACTCGTCGATCAACGAGAGGTTGTCCATCACGGCGTAACCGACCAGCGCCAGCACCGCGTGCGCCGCGACGCCGAGCACCACCCAGTCGCCGAGCACCGAATGCAGGTGGGTCGCCTGCGGCTGGCCGAAGGCTCGGTCGATCCACGGCACCCGCGCGGACAGCATCACCATCAGCAGCAACGCGTTGGTGGCCACCAGCGCAGCCACGATCCCGACCGCGTCCAACGAACTGCCCAGACCACTGAACCGCGCCACTCCGCCGTCGATGAAGAACAGGGCGATCGCGACCGCGAACGTGCCCAGCCCCAGCGCGATCAGCGCCGACCCCCATACCCGTCGGGATCGCGCTCGGCGGGCGAACAACCGATCAGCGGACGACGCGGCGTCCACGACCCGCCCCGGGGTGGTCGTCAGGCTCATGAAACCACCGTGCCGGACGGTGCTGGGAGTCGGCTGTGAGGCTGCTGGGCGCGCATTGTGGCTAGGCCGCACGGCATCGAAACTGCGCCCGCTCGCCGCTATCGTCGTGCCGTGCAGCCCCCATCCGCACCTCACCAGGAGACCTCGACCGGGGTCTATCACCCGCTCCTCGGCACCAATGTCGAGATTCGAGTGACCGCCGCCGGCGACAGTCCGGCGGCCGCCATGGCTGAAGCCGAACGTGTCGAGCAGGTCGCCCTGGCCGAGATGGTGCGCTTGCAGAGCGTCTTCTCCGTCTTCGACGCCACCAGCGAGCTGTGCCGCTGGCGTCGCGATCCCCAGCTCGACCCGTCAGCGGAGTTGGGAGAGGTCCTGGCCGCCGCCGAGCACTGGTGGACGGTCTCGCACGGCGCCTTCCATCCGGCGATCGCTCCGCTGCGCGACCGTTGGGTTCGGGCCGCCGCAGAGGATCGCCTTCCGGCCGACGCCGAGTTGTCCGCCCTCGCCGCCGACCTCGCCTCGTTGCCGTTCACGGTCGTCGACGGAGTCGTCCTGGCCGGCGGCGATTGCTCCGCGGTCGAACTCAACGCCATCGCCAAGGGCTACATCGTCGATCGGGCGGTGGCCTCAGCTCAGGCGGCCGGCGCGGTCGCCGTGCTCGTGAACGCCGGCGGCGACCTGCGCCATCACGGCGGGCCTGCCCTCCGCGTCGGGGTGGAGGATCCCGCCCAGCCCGGCGGCCAGCCCATCCGAGTGGTCGAACTCGCCGATGGCGCCATGGCCACCAGCGGACCGGTGCACCGGGGGTTCCGCGTTGCCGGTCACTGGTTCGGGCATGTCCTGGATCCCCGCACGGGCTGGCCGGTGGCCGAACGTCCATCGACCACGATCAAGGCGCGCGACGCGATGACGGCCGACGCCTTGGCGACCGTCGCCGGAGTCCTGGATCCCCCGGCGGCCATCCGCGTCCTCGCAGGTGTTCCCGAGGCGGCCGGACTGTGGGTGTCACCGGGCGGCGAGATCACCGAATGGGGTCGCTGGTAGCGCTGCGGCGCACGGCGGCGCAGTCGCTGCCGCGGGCGCTCCGGTCGCTCCCCAGCCCCGGGCGCCCGCGGCACCATCTGTGTGATCAGTCACCGGGCCACAACTCCCGGCGGCTGGTCAGACGCGGTAGCTCACCGCTGCAACGGTGATGTCGCCATTCGGCGTGAGATTCGTGTTGAAAGCAGTCTTGCCGAAGTTGAACTGCTGGCGCGCCAGGCTGCTGGCGCCGTGCTCGACGACGCTCTCGACGCACACGTAATAGCTGCCCTGGTCGACGCGCGAGCCGGACGCGTCCCTCCCGTCCCAGGTGGTGGTGTAGCTGCCGGCCGGCACGGTGCCACTGGTGGTGGTGTCGGTGCCGCCGGAGGACGAGTACCAGTTGCTCAACGACTGGAGCCAGTTGTCGCCATTGGCCCGGTGGTAGAGCGCCAGCGTCTTCACGAAGTTGCCGTTCGCGTCCTCGATCCAGACCGCCATGTAGGGATTGCGCGCCATGCCGGTGCTCGAGGCGAAGGTCCACGACACCGTCGCTGTGGCTGCGGACGGCAGGCTCTTGCCGGAGCTGCTGGAGGCACTGCTGGACGCCGTCGAGCTCGGCGAGGCAGCGCTCGACGAGGCCGCTGAGGGCGTACTCACCGCGCTCGGCGCGGCGCAGCCGACCGCGCCAACGATGGCTGCCGCCGACAGTCCGCCAAGAAAGGCGCGACGGGTGACGGTGGAGTAGCGGGAGATCGGGTCGGCCATCGGATTCCTTCGGTCGGGAGGATCGTTCGACGATCACGCTAGGGTGCGAACCTTTGCGCTTCCTGTGCTGAGCTGATGGTCGGCTGTGAGTGCCTCACCGCCGCATCCCGGCAACTCAGCGGCATCGTCCCACGGTCGGGTCGGCCAGCAGCTCCTCGAACGCCATCCCGGCGGCGCCCACCATCAGCAGGTTCGAGCGCAGCTGCGCCGGCACAATCTCCACCGCTTCGAGCGACGGCCCCAACGCGCACACGGCGACGCAGGCACGCAACAGTTCGGCGTCATAGGCCTGCAGCGCGGCAAGGAAGCCGCCGAGCGCGATCACATTCGGGTTGAACAGATTGATCGCCGCGGCCAGAGCGGCGCCAAGCGCGTTGAGCTGGCGGGTGACGATGGCCTGCACCGCCGGCGAGCGGTCGGCCAGCAGCGCCTGCTCGAACTCGTCCGGACCGGCTTGGGTCAGTCCGAGCACCTCCAGCAGCTCCGCTCGAGTGACCAGCGCCTCGAGCGTCCCGGCGAAGCCCGCGGTGTCGGTCTGGCTGGCGCCCGAGACCCGGATGTGCCCCAGCTCGCCGGCGAAACCGGACGCGCCGCCCAGCAGCGTGCCGTCGACGATGACGCCCCCGCCAATACCGGAGGCCCCACCGTTGAGGTAGATCAGATGGTCGCGCCCCTTGCCGGCGCCGAAACGGTGCTCGGCCAAAGCGCCGAGTCCGGCGTCATTGGCCACCCGGACGCCCAACCCGGTCGCCTCGGCCAGCGGAGCGGCGAACGCCTCCCCGCGCCACCCCAGGTGCGGTGCGATCCGGACACTGCCGTCGGTGGTGTCCACCTGGCCGGGCACCGCGACGCCGATCCCGACCACGTGCATCGCTTCAAGTTCGAAGCTCATTCCGGCCACCACCGCCGCGGTGATGCTGATCACCTCGGCCGCCGTCGGGATCCGGTCATAGCTGTGCCGGATCACTCGTCGCACGCCGCCGTCGAGCCCGACCAGGCCGATGGTGAGGGCGTCGATCTCGGGGTTCACCGCGATCGCGACCACGTCGGGACGTACGCTCACCACCGGGCTCGGACGGCCGACCACCCCGAGCGGATCGGGGACGTGTTCTTCCACCAGGCCGAGCTCGACAAGATCGGCGACCAGGCTGGCCATCGTCGAACGATTGCGC
This sequence comes from Propionicimonas sp., assembly GCA_036788135.1. GTDB lineage: Bacteria > Actinomycetota > Actinomycetes > Propionibacteriales > Propionibacteriaceae > Propionicimonas. The sequence continues at coordinate 43,866 of DAIQNZ010000012.1, read as the reverse complement.
CCCGTCGCGCGGCTGAGCGCGGCACGTGACTGCGGCCCGTTGCGGTGCAGCAGGCCCAGGACGGCAGACAGGTTGGCGGTACGCACGTCCTCTGGGGTGCCCCTGTGGGTGGCCACGCGCGCTCCGTCCGTCCGGCTGACTGATGGCTCTTTTGTACCACGTGGCAACATACAGTGGTAGCGAAGAAGACCAACCCGGAAAACGTTTCCCGTCTCTGGACACGGCAACCCTTCGCCCTATAAGTTTGGAACCGCAACATTCACTCATCGTCGAGAGATTGGACTCCCGTGACGCTTACTCCCACCGCAGCCGACCAGTTCACCTTCGGGTTGTGGACGGTCGGGTACAACGGCACCGATCCGTTCGGCGGCCCCACCCGCAAGCCTTTGGACGTCGTCCATGTGATCGAGAAGCTCGCCTCCTACGGCGCCTACGGCTTGACCTTCCACGACGACGACCTGTTCGCCTTCGGCTCCACGGACGCCGAGCGCCGCACCCAGATCGATCGGCTGAAGGCCGCCTGTGAGGCCACCGGGCTCAAGGTGCCGATGATCACCACCAACCTGTTCAGCCAGCCCGTCTTCAAGGACGGCGGCTTCACCTCCAACGATCGCTCGGTTCGCCGCTTCGCACTGCGCAAGGTGCTGCGCAACATCGACCTGGCCATGGAGGTCGGCGCTCACGTCTTCGTGATGTGGGGCGGCCGTGAAGGCGCCGAGTACGACGCTGCCAAGGACATCCGCTCCGCGCTCGAGCGCTACCGCGAGGCCGTCAACCTGCTCAGCCAGTACGTGCTGGACGCCGGCTACGACCTGAAGTTCGCCATCGAGCCCAAGCCGAACGAGCCCCGCGGCGACATCCTGCTGCCGACCGTCGGCCACGCGCTGGCGTTCATCAACTCCCTCGAGCACCCCGAGATGGTGGGTCTGAACCCCGAGGTCGGTCACGAGCAGATGGCGGGCCTGAACTTCCAGGCCGGCATCGCCCAGGCGCTGTACCACGGCAAGCTCTTCCACATCGACCTCAACGGTCAGCGCGGCATCAAGTACGACCAGGACCTGGTCTTCGGCCACGGCGACCTGCACAACGCGTTCGCGCTGGTCGACCTGCTCGAGAACGGCGGCCCCAATGGCGGCCAGGCCTACACCGGCATGCGTCACTTCGACTACAAGCCGTCGCGCACCGAGGACGAGAAGGGCGTGTGGGATTCGGTCCAGGCCAACATGCGCACCTACCTGCTGCTGAAGGAGCGCGCCAAGGCCTTCCGCGCCGATCCCGAGGTGCAGCAGGCCCTGGCCGATGCCAAGGTCGCCGAACTCGCCGTCCCGACGCTGGGCGAGGGTGAGACCTACGCCGACCTGAAGGCCGACCGCGCGTCTTATGAGGACTTCGACTCCGACGCGTACCTCGGCGGCAAGGGCTTCGGTTTCGTCCGCCTGCAGCAGCTGGCCACCGAGCACCTGCTCGGCGCTCGCTGAACCAACCCACCAGAAGGGATCGCCTCTCCGCGGCGATCCCTTCTGGCTACCCTCAAGCTGCAAAGGAGCAGAGCTGATGGCACGAGTGATCGGGGTCGATTCGTCGACTCAGAGTTGCAAGGTCGTGGTGCGCGACGCCAATTCCGGGGCGCTGGTCGCCACCGGGCGGGCGAGCCATCCCGACGGATCAGAGGTCGACCCCCAGCACTGGTGGACGGCGCTGCAGCAGGCCCTGGCCGAAGCAGGCGGCACCGACGGCGTCGACGCGATCAGCGTCGCAGCGCAACAGCACGGCATGGTCGCCCTCGACGCGGACGGGCGCGTGATCCGTCCGGCGTTGCTGTGGAACGACACCCGCTCGGCGCAGGCGGCCTCGGAACTGGTGGCCGAGGTGGGAGCCGACGGCTACGCCCAGCGCACCGGCGTGGTTCCGGTGGCCTCCTTCACCGCGACCAAGCTGCGCTGGCTGCGCGACAACGAACCCGCCAATGCCGCCAAGGTCGCCGCCGTCTGCCTGCCCCACGACTGGCTCACCTGGCGCCTGCGCGGCTACGGCCCGACGGGCGAGTCCACCCTCGGCCCTGACCTGAACGAACTGGTCACCGACCGCTCGGACGCCTCCGGCACCGCCTACTACTCGGCCCGGACCGGCGAGTACGACCGGGAGCTGCTCGGCATCGCCCTCGGCCATGACGCGATCCTTCCCCGGGTGCTGGCTCCGACGGCCTCGGTTGCCGGCCCGGGCTTCCTGCTGGGTGCCGGAGCCGGCGACAATGCCGGTGCCGCCCTCGGCCTCGATGCGCACCCCGGCGACGTGACCGTCTCGCTGGGCACCTCTGGAACCGTGTTCGCCACGACGACGACCCCCACGGCCGATGCGACCGGCATCGTGGCAGGCTTCGCCGACGCGACCGGCGGCTATCTGCCGCTGGTCTGCACGCTGAACGCGGCCCGGGTGCTCGACGCGATCGGCGGCCTGCTCGGCGTGAACCATGACGAACTGGCTCGGCTGGCGCTCCAGGCCGAACCCGGCGCCGGTGGTGCGGTTCTGGTGCCCTACTTCGAAGGCGAGCGGACGCCGAACCTGCCCGACGCCACCGCGACCTTGGCCGGCCTGACCCTGGCGAACACCACGCGTCCGGCACTGGCGCGGGCGGCGATCGAGGGCATGCTGTGCGCCCTGGCTGCCGGCGTGGACGCGATTCGCGCGGGCGGCATCGCCGCCAGTCGGATCCTGCTGATCGGCGGCGCGGCGGCCAACCCGGCCGTCCGGACCATCGCCGGGCAGGTCTTCGATGTCCCCGTCCAGGTGCCGGCAGCCGGTGAGTACGTGGCCGACGGCGCTGCTCGTCAAGCGGCCTGGGCGCTGGCGGGAGTCCGTCCGAGCTGGCCGGTGGAGATCGTGGACTCCCCCGCGCATGATTCGCGCCCGGTCATCGCTCAGCAGTACGCACAGGTGGCTTCCCGCTACCTGTGACGACCCAGATCGGCCCGGCGGGTGCTCCTCCGCCGGGCCGATCTGTGTCTGCTGCGTTCCGGGCGGCTAGCGGGAATCCCGCGGCAGGATCCGCTCGGCAATCACCTGGCGATACCAATGCGCGGAGTCCTTCCAGCGACGCTCACCGGTGGCCATGTCGACCGCGATGATGCCGAACTTCTTGGAGTACCCCCACGCCCACTCGAAGTTGTCCAGCAGCGACCAGGCGAAATAGCCGCGGACGTCCGCGCCGGCCTCGATCGCGTCCGCGACCGCCGCCAGATGCTCGTGCAGGTAGCGCACCCGATCGGCGTCGTGAACCAGGCCGTCGGCAGCCACCGGATCGGCGAAAGCGGCACCGTTCTCGGTGATCACCAACGGCAGGTTCGGATAGCGGCGGTGCAGGTCGAGCAGCATGGTGGTCAGGCCTTCGGGCGCGATGTTCCAGCCCATCTCGGTGTACGGCCCGGGCTCGCGAACGAAGGCCACCCGGGAGGCGCCCACCCACGGCGAGGTCTCCGACTCCCGATGCCCGGAGTTGTCGGAACGGCTGTCGCCCACCGGGGCCAGCCGGACCATGGTGGTGGCGTAGTAGTTGACGCCCAGCGCCGTCAGTGGCTGCTGAATCAGCTCCAGATCACCCGGTAGAACGAACGCCCAGTCGCTGATCGCCGCGGTATCGGCCAGCAGGTCCGACGGGTAGGCACCCTCGAGCATCGGCCCGGTGAAGGCCCGGTTACCGACGGCGTCGATCTGCCGCACGGCCTCGGCATCGTCGGCACTGTCGGGGTCGGCCGCACGCAGCACGTGCAGGTTCAGCGTCACCGACACCCGGGCCCGCTCGCCGAGCACTCCCCGGATCGCCCGGACGGCCAGCCCGTGCGCGAGGTTGAGGTGATGCACGGCAGCCAGCGCGGCGGCCGGCTCGGTCCGTCCGGGAGCATGCACGCCGGAGGCGTAGCCCAGGTAGGCCGAACACCACGGCTCGTTGAGCGTCGTCCAGGTGTGGACGCGATCACCGAGCGCTTCGGCCATCAGCCGGGCGTACTCGGCGAAGGCGTCTGCGGTCGCGCGATTGGCCCAGCCGCCGGCGTCCTCAAGCTCTTGGGGCAGATCCCAGTGGTACAGGGTCACCCAGGCTTCGACGCCGGCCTCGGCCAGCGCATCAAGGAGCGCGACGTAGAACGCCACCCCTTCCGGGTTCAGCGGGCCACGACCGCCGGGCTGAACCCGCGGCCAGGAGATCGACAGCCGGTAGGCCTGCAGGCCGAGCTCGCTGATGTGCCCGACGTCCTCGCGCCAGCGGTGATAGTGGTCACAGGCCACGTCCCCGGTGTCGCCGTACTCGGTCGCTCCCCGGGTGTGACTGTAGGTGTCCCAGATGGACGCCCCCCGTCCGCCTTCCCGGGCGGCGCCCTCGATCTGGTAGGCCGCCGTCGCCGCCCCAAGCCGGAACTCGGGGGCGAATCTCACCTCACGCACCGGCAACCTCCACCGTGATCGTGCCCGCACCCCGGGCCTGCGCAGTCAGCGTGGTGCCTGCAACAGCAATGCTCCACCCACCAGGGGCGTCATCGCTGGATGCGGTGATCAACGAGCCCTCGCGCCGCACCCGGAAGCTGGCCGGACGACCCGTGCCGCCGGGAACAGTGACGGTGTGGTCATAGCCGTCGGGCAGCTCGAACAGCTGCAGCCGGACGCCGTCGGCCCAGGCGTATTCGGGGCTGTCGGTGACCGCCCCGATGGGCAGCACCGTACCCGGACGGACGTAGACGCCCAGCGAGTCGAAGCCGTACGTCCGGGTGACCCAGCCGGGGCCGTCGACGACCGAGCCGTCCAGCAGATGCGTCCAGCGCCCGGCGGGCAGGTAGGTCTCGGTGACGCCGTCGGCGCGGAAGACCGGCGAGACCAGAATCGCATCGCCCAGCATGTATTGGGTGTCGACGGCGTAGCCGCCGCGATCCTCCGGGAACTCCAGCACCATCGGACGCATCATCGCCACACCCTCATCGCTGGCCTGCTCGGCGATCCGGCCGAGGTACGGCATCAGCGACAGCTTCAGCTCGGTGAAGCGGCGAGTCAGCTCGACCGCCTCCTCGTCGAAGGCCCACGGCACCCGCACCGAACCGGAACCGTGCAGTCGCGAGTGCGACGACAACAGTCCGAAGGCCAGCCACCGCTTGAACACGCCGGTGTCCGGGGTGCCCTCGAAGCCGCCGATGTCGTGGCTCCAGTAGCCGAAGCCGGACAGCGCCAGCGACAACCCGCCACGCAGCGACTCGGCCATCGAGGCGTAGGTGGAGTCGCAGTCGCCACCCCAATGGACGGGGAACTGCTGGCCGCCGGCCGTCGCCGAGCGGGCGAACAGCACCGCCTCACCTTCTCCGCGCTCGCGCACCAGCAGGTCGTGAACCGCCTTGTTGTACAGGTGGGTGTAGTAGTTGTGCATCTTCTCCGGGTCGGAGCCGTCATGCCAGGCGACATCGCGGAACGGGATCCGCTCGCCGAAGTCGGTCTTGAAGCAGTCCACCCCCTGGTCGAGCAAGCCTTTCAGCTTGCCCTGATACCACGCGACCGCGTCCGGGTTGGTGAAGTCGACCAGACCCATGCCGGCCTGCCACAGATCCCACTGCCACACGTCGCCGGCGGTGGTCTTCAGCAAGTAGCCGTTCGCCATGCCCTCTTCGAACAGCGCCGAGCGCTGGGCGATGTAGGGGTTGATCCAGACACAGATCCGCACGCCCTTGGCCTTCAGCCGGGCCAACATGGCGTCCGGGTCGGGGAAGGTGCGCGGATCCCACTCGAAGTCGCACCACTGGAACTCGCGCATCCAGAAGCAGTCGAAGTGGAACACCGACAGCGGCAGCTTGCGCTCGGCCATGCCGTCGATGAAACCGGTGACGGTCTGCTCGTCGTAGCTGGTGGTGAAGGAGGTGGTCAGCCACAGCCCGAACGACCAGGCGGGCACCCGCGCCGGACGTCCGGTGAGCGCGGTGTAGCGGCGCAGCACGTCCTTGGGGGTGGGGCCGTCGATCACGTGGTAGGTCAGCGCCGAGCCGGCGACCGAGAACTGAACCCGGGTGTTGACCTCGGAGCCGACCTCATAGGAGACCTTCTCCGGGTGGTCAGTGAAGACGCCGTAACCCTTGCTGGTCAGATAGAACGGGATGCTCTTGTAGGCCTGCTCGCTCGACGTGCCGCCATCTTCGTTCCAGATGTCGACGACCTGGCCGTTCTTCACGAAGGCACCGAACCGCTCCCCCAGGCCGTAGACCTGCTCGCCCGGTTCCAAGGCGAGCTGCTCGTGGACGTACTCGGTGCCGTCGGTGTGCCGCATGGCCCCCACCGACTTCGGCAGCGAAGAGGTGAGTACTCGTCCGCCGGAGGTGAAGTCGGCATGCCAACGTCCGCTGCGCGGAACCCGGACGGCCAGGGCGCCGGACCGCAGCACCGCCTCGTCGGCGCCCAGTTCGACGTCGGGGACGAAGCCCGCCGCGCGGTTGAGCTGGAAACTCGGGCCGACCTCGCGGCGTCCGGCGTGGTGGACGATGCGGGTGCTGATGACGCCTTCGGCCGGCGAGGAATAGGTGATGGTGATCATCGGCCGGTTCAGCACGTCACCGCGAGTGCGCAGCGGCGCGGTCGCGGCATAGACGGTGAGCGTGCCGGCGTCGGCGTCGATGCGGACGTCGTCGATGTCGACCGCGTAGAGGGGGCTGTACTCGGGACGCATCGCCCAGTAGCCATCGGTGAACTTCATCAGGATGCCGTTTCGGTTGTCGGGAGTTACACCCAGCCGGTCACTTCACCGCGCCGGCGGTGACGCCGCGGGTCAGGGTCCGCTGGAAGATGAGGAAGAAGATCAGCGCCGGAAGCAACGAGACCAGGGCGCCGGCGTTGGTGGTGGGCGCATCCATCATCCGGTCGCCCTGCAGCGAGGCCAGCGCGATCGGGACGGTCTGGGTGGCATTGGTGGTCAGCATCACCAGCGGAATGAAGAACTCGTTCCACGTCCAGATGAAGAAGAAGACCATCAGCACGCCCAGCGTCGGGCGCAGGATCGGGAACACGACCGACCACAGGATCCGGAAGCGCCCGGCGCCGTCAAGCGCCGCCGCTTCGAGCAGCTGGGTCGGGAAGGTGCTGAGCACGCTGGCCAGCAGGTAGATCCCGAAGGCCGACTGGATGACGGTGAAGATGATGATCACCGACCACTGCGAGTTGGACAGTCCGACGGCATTGGCCATGGTGAACAGCGGATAGATGATCGCCTCCTGCGGCAGCATGTTGGCGATCAGAAACACCGCGATGATCCAGGTGCGTCCCTTCACTCGTCCGATGCCCAGGGCATAGGCGGTCAGCAGCGAGATCAGGGTGCCGAAGACAGCCACCAGGCCGGAGATCATGATCGAGTTCGCCAACTTGAGCGGAAAGTCGGTCCGGTTCCAGAAGTTGACCAGCCCGGCGGTGTAGAACTCGGTCGGCAACGTCAGCGGGCCGTTCTGGGAGTAGTCGGCCGCCGACTTGAAGGCGTTCATCGCCATGATCACGAACGGCGCCAGCATCGCCAGCGCGAACAGCCCGGCCAGCGCCAGGACGATCCAGCGCCCGACGCCGCGATGCAGTCGGGCATCGGCTTTGCTGCGCTGGGGCTTGGCGGTCTGCCCCGGTTCGCGAGCGGTCAGCTGTGCTGCGGACATCAGCGCCCCTCCAGTTCACGGCGTTCTGCGCGGGCCTGGAACCACAAGATCACGGCCGCGACGAGGATGATCACGATGGTCAGCACGGTCGCGATCGCCGCGCCGTAGCCGACCTTCGACTTGTCGAAGAAGTTCAGGAACGAGTAGTAGCTGGGCACCAAGGTGGTGCCTTCTGGGCCGCCGCGGGTCAGCACGTAGACCGGCGCGAACACCTTCAGTGCTGCGACCGTGCAGGTCAGGGTGACTACGAAAGTCTCCGGCTTGATCTGCGGAAGGGTGATCGCGCGCAACCGCGCCCACCAGCCGGCGCCGTCGATCTCGGCGGCTTCATAAAGCTCGGGGTCGACGCGCTGCAGGGCGGCCATGAAGATCACCACCGGGTAGCCGATCTGCACCCAGATCAGCACCAGCATCACGCTCGGCATGGCCAGCGTCGGGTCGCCCAGCCAGTCGGGCGGATCGGTCACTCCCATGCCGGTAAGCAGGACGTTGACCGCGCCGTCCTGGGCGTTGAGGATCCAGTTCCAGACCACACCGGCCACCGCGACCGGCAGGATCTGCGGCAGATAGTAGGTGGCGCGCAGCACCGACGCGACGCGGGAACCGAAGCGGCGTCCGAGGTAATCGAAAAGGGTGGCGGCCAGCACCATGCCGAGCAGGGTCGGGATGATCACCATCGCCACGATCATCGAGATCGAGTTGCGGAAGGACGTCCAGAAGGCGTCGTCGGAGAGCAGGTCGATGTAGTTGCCCAGACCGACCCAGCGCATCGGCGCCAGGCCACCCTTCCAGCGGAACAGGCTGTAGTAGACGTTCATCGCCAGCGGATAGCCGATGACCACGACGAAGGCCAGCGCCCCAGGGATCAAGTAGGTCAGATACGGCACCCAGGTTGCTGGGCGGCGTTTGCGTCCGGTTGGAGAAGTCATCGATTGCGTCCTCGGTCTGCTCTGAGCGGGGATCCGGTGGGGCGCAGGCGGTGTCCGCCCCACCGGGGGAGGCAGTGGGCCGGGACGGAGCTCCCGGCCCACTGCGAGAATCAGCCGTTCAGCAGATCCTTCTTGCCGTCTTGGTAGGCCTTACCGAGACCGGCCAGGGTGGCGTTGACGTCCTTGTTGCCGTTGGCCAGGCCCTGCAGCTGGGCAACGATCACGTCGTAGTAGCCGGGGACGGGCCAGTCGGGGTAGAACGCCAGACCGTCCTGCTTGAGGATCGAGTCGAAGTTGCTGGTGAGCTCCTTGACCTTCGGATCGGTGATGGTGGAGGTGTCACCGGCCACCGGCAGCCCGCCCTTCTGGGCCAGGACGTTCTGCACGTCGGGGCTCAAGGTGATGTCGATGAACTCCTTGGCCAGGTTCGGCGACTTGGCCTTGGTCGGGACGACCCAGATGTTGCCGGACGATCCCGGGTGCAGGGTGTTGCCGGGGAAGGTGAACATGCCCCAGTCGGCCTTCATCTCGGTGGCCAGCCGGCCGAACCACCACGAACCGGAGACCATCATCGGGTACTTGCCCTTGATGAACGAGACGCCCATGTCCTCAGCCTTGAGCGCGGCGATGTTCTTGGAGACGTAGCCCTTGCTGATCCAGTCTTGAAGCTTCTGGGTGCCGGTGGTCAGCGGAGCCGCGTTGAAGTCGACGTCGCTGGCGAACAGCTGGTAGTTGTTCACGAAGGTGCGATCGCCGTTGGCCAGGACGAGCTCGTACCACAGCTGCCCCAGCGGGTACTCCGCGCCGGCGGTGGCCAGCGGGGTGACCCCGTTGCTCTTGAAGGTGTCCATGACCTTCTCGAAGTCGGCCAGGGTGGTGGGCACCTGCAGGTCGTACTTCTTGAACAGGTCCTTGTTGTAGTACACGCCGACGAACTCGCCGTAGTTGGGCACGCCGTACCACTCGCCGGAGCCCATCAGGCCCTTGTCGTTGTACTTGGCGGTGGTGGCCAAGGAACCGGCCAGCTTGCTGTCCCAGCCGTACTGCTTGGCTGCGTCGGTCAGCGGCTGGATCAAGCCCTGCGCGGCCAGCTGGCCGGCGGTGGCGTTGCCCTTGTTGTACTCCATGACGTCGGGGACAGAGTCACCGGTGAGCACGATCTTGGCATTCTTCTGGATCTGCTCGAAGGTCTGAGCCTCTTCCTTGACCGTGACGTCGGGGTGCTTGGCCTTGAAGATCTCGACGGCTTTGGCCCAGGCCTGGCCCATGGCCGAGTCGTCACTCTCGTAATCCCAGATGGTGAGGGTCTTCTCGTCGGTTCCGCCGCCGGATGCGGACGGTGCCGGCGCGGCCGCGGTGCAGGCCGACAGCATCATCGTCAGCGACGCCGCAGCTGCGACGAGCGCCAACCCGGTTGTACTGCGCTTCATTGCGTGTCCTTTCGGAGTGTGTGCCGGCGAGCCGGCGGTCATGGACGCTAACGGGCTACGTCCGAGTCGGCCTTGGCTGGACCGACGCTCATCCCGTCCTCGTAGACGCAGGGGATGAGGAGATTGGGGGTTTGGGCCGTCGCGGTCTCCAGCTGGCTCAGCAGCCGGTCGACGGCGGCACGGCCGAGCTCAGCGCCGGGCGCGTGCATGGTGGTCAGCGGCGGATGGCTGAGCGTGCCGACGCCGGGTGAGGTGACGATGCCCATCACCGAGACGTCCGCGGGGATGCTCAGGCCTCGGCTGTTCAGTTCGGCGTAGACGCCGAAGGTGGCCAGCTCGTTCATGGTCACGATCGCGGTGAGCTGCGGCTGGCGCTCCAGGAGGGCTGCGGTGACTGCCCGTCCGGCCAGCGGGGAGTCGTCGCAGGTACGGGCCAGCGGCTCCAGACCGCGCTCGCCCATCAGCTGCTGGTACGCCTGCGCGGTGCGGACGGTCGGGCCGTAGCCGGCTTCGAGGCTGTCCTGGGAGTGGTTGATGAAGCCGATGTGGCGATGACCCATAGATGTGAGCCGGTCGAGCGCGACCGCCATGGTGGCCGCGAAGTCGATGTCGACGCTGTGGCGCTCGGTGACGTCGGCGGTACGCCCGATCATCGTGTAGGGGATCCCCGCGGCCTCAAGCAGGTTGATTCGCTCGTCGTCCAGGCGAACCTCCATCACCAGCACGCCGTCGGCCATGCCTTGGCGCACCAGGTTGCGCACCTGGCGGCCCTCCTCGGCCGCGAACGGCCACAGCACCAGCTGGTAGCCGCATTCCCGCGCGCGTTGCGCGGCGGCTCGAACAAACTCGCCGCCAGTGCTGCCGACTCCGCTGTCCACCTCGGGGTAGATCATCGCGAGCACCCGACTGCGGCGGGCGGCCAGCGAGCGAGCCATCGCATTCGGCTGGTACCCGAGCTCCTTCATCGCGGCTTCCACGCGCTTCTTGGTCTCGGGCTTGATGGGACGCGTCCCGGAGAGAGCGTAGGACACCGTCGACACGGAAACGCCGGCCTGCTTGGCCACATCAGCGATCGTCGGCATCGTCCCCACCTCCTTGAGAAGACCTGTCGAAACGCTTAGTCGAAGCGCTTCGATGGAAGATAGGTTGCAGCCGACAACAAACCATTGTCAAGGGCTGATCTCGTCACGATCCGATAACGCGGTGTCCATCGACCGTGCACCGGCCTCGGACTCGGCACATCGCGGTGCGGCCAGGGGCCAATGCCGCAGCAAACCGCCGGGTTCGTGGCGACGCGGCTCTCGCGACTACAGTGGAGATACGGCGATGGGGCTCGCCGAAACCGCGAACGCTAACGGTCCCTACTGGTGAAACCAGGAGACCCATGTCCAGCGACGTCCGCGTGACAACCCCACGACCCCATCCCCCAGCGCGACGCGCATTCCTCGCCGCGGGCGTCCGTTTCACCAGCCTGCTCAACCCCGGGCCCGTCGACGACAGCGCCGTCGTGGCCGACCAGACCCTGATCGATCTTCATCTCGACGATCTGATCGCGGCCGCCGCGCCGGGCACCTTCCAGCGCCAGGTGTGGAAGCATCCGCTCACCGACCCAGACGCCGTCGCGTACCGGCAGGCCGTCCTGGCCGACCTCGGCGATCCACAGCTGCGCCGGGCCGCGGAGGCGTTCTGCGTCGCCGTCGCGGCCGCGCGGCGCACGATCAACGCCGCCCACGAGTCGCACTACCGGCGCCCAGCCGAGCTGAGCGTGCTTGAGGGCGTCGTCCAGTTCGCCGCCGCGGCCACCGCCTTGGCCCGGGCCGTGACCGTCGCCCTGCCCACCTCGTTGGGCCTACGCCGATTGAGCGACCAGTTGGCCGCCTTCCTTGCCGATGACGGCTACTGCTGCCTGGTCAGCGACTGCGATCAGCTGCTGGCCGAGGTGCGCGCTCCGGCCGTCGAACTCGGACTTCAATCCGGCACCGTCTGGGTGGCGGCCGACTCCGGACGTCCGGCATGGACCGAGCAGGTCCGTGCCTTCTTCGCCCGTTTCGCCAATGCCGACAACCCGGGCGAGCCGGTGCCGCCACGAGTGCACCGCTACCTCAACCACGTCGAGGCGCGGGCCGTCGACCTGGTCGCGGAGCTGCATCCTGAGACCTTCGCTCGCGTTCACGACTGCGCCGCAGCCAACAGCCAATTCCTGCCGGCCGCCGTCGAGCGACTCGCCGAAGAGCTGCGTTTCTACCTGGGCTTCCTCGCACTGGTCGACCGGACCCGAGCCGGCGGCGTCGCGTGGTCGCGTCCGCGGATCGTGGGGCTGCACGACGACATTCGGATCGACGGATTCATCGATCCCGTACTGGCCCTGCGCACCGTCGGCGATGGCCGGCCGGTGGCGAACGACCTCATTTTGTCCGACACCCAACGCATCGCCTTCATCACCGGACCCAATCAAGGCGGCAAGACGACGCTGGCCCGCGCCATCGGCCACGGCGCACACCTGGCCGCGCTCGGCCTGCTGGTCCCCGCGTCCACCGCCCGGCTTCCGCTGCTGAACCCCGTCCTCACCCACTTCCCGCAGCCGGACGACCCCGAGCATCAGCACGGCGGTCTGGCCGAGGAAGTCGTGCGCCTCCACGAAATCGTCGAACAGGCTGGGCCGGGGTCTTTGCTCATCCTCAACGAGTTGTTCTCGACCACCTCAGCCGAAGATGCCGTGGAACTGGCCGGGCTGGTGGTCCCTGAGTTCCTCGCCCGGGGTTGCCGAGTCATCTGGGTCACGTTCCTGGAAGAGCTGGTGGCCTCGGTCCGCGGGGCGGCGAGTCTGGTGGGGCAGGTGGCCGCCGACGACCCCACCCGGCCCACCTTCCAGTTTCACGCCCAGCCGCCGACCGGGCGCTCCTACGCCACCGCGCTGGCCGCTCGGCATGCCCTCAGCCGTGCAGACCTGAGCCGGAGGCTGGCATGAAGGTTCGGCTGCTGTTTCCCGATCACGATGCCGACTGCGCAGCTGTCCCGCCACAGGGAGCGGACGCGTTGATCGCTGACCTCGACCTCCGGCCCGTGCTGGCCGCGATGGTCCCTGAACGGCGCTTGGACGGCCTGTGCCCGGCGGTGCTGCTCAACCCGCTGACCGATGCCGACGCGATCACCTGGCGGCAGCACGTCCTCGCCGACGCGATGGCCGACCCCGCCGGCATGCGGGCGCTCTTCGACCTGGCCGGCGAGGCCCTCGACAGCCAACGGTCCGTGTGGATGTACGGCGGCAAGACCGCCGACTCCGCCCTGAGCCGAGCGGTGCACAGCTTGCGCCTGCTGGCCCCGATGCTCGCCCGGCTCGCCGCTACCGCGGACGCCCACCGCGAACAGGTCCGATCCGAGGGGCTGGCACAGCTCTACACCCGCCTGATCGCCGAGCTCGATCAGCCCTATCTCGACGAGCTGGAAGTGCTGCTGCGCCAGTTGGAGTTCCCCGACGGAGTGGTCTCCCGCGCGCACATCGATCCCGCCGGTGTTCTGAACGCACTCGAACTGCTGGCTCCGCCGACCGATCGAAACCGGTGGCGGGGCTGGTGGGGCTCGGGCCCGGCCCGGCGACGGAAGTTCACCATCGCCGAACGGGATGAAGCCGGCGCGCAAGCCGTTGCCGCTCTGCGCAACGACGCCATCTTCGAGGTGGCCCGGACGGTGAGCCGTTCGTGCGACCACGTCCTGGCCTTCTTCCGGCAGCTGCGGTGGGAGACCGGCTTCTATGTGGGCTGCCTGGCGCTGTCGGACGAGCTGCAGGCCGCCGGCGTTCCACTGTGCTGGCCGGTGCCCGAACCGCCCGGAACGGCAATGTCTGCCGTCGGCCTGCGGGCGTTGAGTCTGGCGATCCGATCGGGGACCGACCCCGAACCCAACGATCTGGCCGGGCCCACCCTGGAGCTGGCCGTCGTCACCGGGGCCAACCAGGGCGGCAAGACCACCTTTCTGCGGAGCCTGGGCTGCGCACAGGTCCTGCTCCAGGCGGGCATGTTCGTCCCGGCGCTCGCCTTCGGCTCGGCCATCGCACCGACGGTCCACACCCACTTTCGACGCCGCGAGGACGACCAGCTGTCCAGCGGAAAGCTGGAAGAGGAACTGGTGCGGATGAGCGAGATCGTCGACCGGTGCCGCCCCGGCGACCTGCTGCTGATGAACGAGTCCTTCGCCTCGACCGATGAGATCGAGGGCACCTACTTGGCCACCGAGGTGATCGACGCCCTCCGCGCCCACGGCGTCCGCGTCGCGATCGTCACCCATTTTCACCGACTTGCGCAGCACTACCGCGACCGCGGCGACGCCACCTTCCTGGCCGCCGAGCGCCGCGACGACGGCCGGCGCACCTACCGGATCGTCCCGGGAGTCCCCGGAACCACCAGCCACGCACTCGACATCTACCGCGAGATCTTCACCGCCGCCGGCCATCGGCCGCCGACGGTCGTCCCCCGCACCGATCGCCTCACCACACAACCAAGGAGCAACAACCCATGACCGATGTCTACCTCTGCCGCCACGGACGCACCCCCCTGAACGTCGCTGGGCGACTGCGCGGACGATTGAACCCCGACCTCGATCTCATCGGACGCAGCGAGGCGCGCGACCTGGCGAAGCTGTTGGGCGAGGTCGGCCTGACCCGGGTGATCGCCAGTCCGCTCGCCCGAGCGGTGCAGACCGCAACGCCGATCGCAGAGCTGAGCCAGGTCGAGCTCGAAATCGACGAGCGGCTCGTCGACCGCGACTACGGCGCCTTCGACGGCCAGCCCGCCGCCGACGTCATCGCCGAGTACGGATCACTGGACGATGCACCCGGGGTCGAGGATGCGCAGTCGGTCTTCGACCGCGCCTTCGAGGCGCTGCAAGCCGCGGCGGACTCCACGTCCGATCCGATCGCGATGGTCAGCCACGACGCAGTCATCCGCATTCTGCTCGACCGGCTCACGCCCACGCAGAATCACACCCAGCACGTGCAGCCGCGAACCGGGTGTTGGAGCCTGCTGCGCCGAGACGCCGACGGCTGGCACCTGCTCGCGGCCGACAGCAAGGACGACCCTGTGGAGACCGCGGTAGTTCGCCAGCGCGCAGCGGCCCTTCGCTCGTCCGAGACGGGGACGCTGCGGCCGAGCACACAGCCCTAGTCGTCAAGCTGGCCGCGCATCAGCAAGGCGCTGAGGCTGGCGGCGATCTCTGACAGCACCAGCTCGCCGGTGTCGGCGTCGTAGTCGAACAGCTCGCCGTAGCGACCCCAGTCGATGGCGATGTCGAGCTGCTTCTCGGTGTCCTCCCGGTTGTAGCCGCGCCGCAGCAGATCGCGGAAGAAGTCGTCCCGCAGCGTGCCGTCGTCGCTGTTCTCCAGCGCCTTCACGATCGTCTTGACCAAGGGAGCCCGCTCGACGGCCAAGCCGGCGAACAGCTCCTTGGACGCGAGGATGTCCGCTGCATTCCACTCACGCCCGGTATCGGTAAGGAAGGCCTGTGCGCCGTCCAGCTCCAGCAGCCCGAGCATGCAGGCCGCGTCGACCAGCGGCAGCAGGTCGTCCACCTCGAACGAGAGCTCGTCGGCCAGGTCGGGAAGATCGGCCTGGCCATCATGAGCACACACCATCCCGACCAAGCCGGCCAGGCCGCCCACGCTGGCGTCGGGAAGCGGGTGGGTCAGCGGGCCGGGAGCCGCAGCACGCTCGGCAGCCGACTTCTCGTCGCGACCGGTCAGGATGGCGTACAGGTGGTCCACGACCGTCTCGAAAGTGGGGCTGCGACGATCCCGGGGACGCGGGAGCAGCACCGGCACCTCGGCCTTGATGTGGCCGGGGTTCGAACCGAGGACGAGCACGCGGTCGGCCAGCAGGACCGCCTCCTCGATGTTGTGCGTGACGATGCAGATGCACGTGGTCGGGAAGTCGGGCTGGGCCCACAGCGTGATCAGCTCATTGCGCAGGTTTTCGCTGGTCAGCACGTCGAGGGCGGAGAACGGCTCATCCATCATCAGCACGTCGGGCCGCAGCACGAGGGCGCGTGCGAAACCCACCCGCTGGCGCATGCCGCCGGAAAGCTCGCGCGGGTAGGCGGTCTCGAAGCCATCCAGTCCGATCTGATCGATCGCCTCCAATGCTCGCGCGTGCCGCTCGGCCTCGGGCACCCCTGCGGCACGAAGACCGAGTTCCACGTTGTCCTGGACGGTGAGCCAGGGCATCAGCGCGAACGACTGGAAGACCATCGCCGCACCCGGATTGGCGCCGTTGAGCACCTCGCCGCGATAGCGGACCTCGCCGCCGGTCGGGGCGACCAGGCCGGCAAGGGTGCGCAGCAGGGTGGACTTGCCCGAACCCGACTTGCCGAGCAGGGCGACCACCTCGCCGGCATGCAGGTTCACCGACACGTCATCAAGGACGTGCAGCGTGGACCCGTCCGCGGACGGGAAGGACTTGCTGATGTGCTCAGCCTCGATCAGTGCGGTGCCGGTGGCGGCGAAGTTTGCGGTCATGACGTTCACGTCCTCTCAGGGGATCGTTGTGAAGAAGGTTCAGTTCAGGGAGAAGCGGCGCTCGGCGAAGGAATACAGCCGACGCCAGAAGAGCCGATTGAGACCGACGACGAAGATGCTCATCACGGTGACGCCGACCAAGGTCTCGGCGAAGTTCCCGGCCGCCGTCGACTGGGCGATGTAGGCACCCAGCCCGGTCGCGGTGAGGGTCTGGTTGCCGTAGGAGACCACCTCGGCGACGATCGAGGCGTTCCACGCGCCGCCGGCCGCTGTGATGCCACCGGTAACCCAGGAGGCGAAGATGGCCGGGCCATAGAGCATCCGCCAGGTCTGAAGACGGCCGAGGCGCAGGCTGGTCGCAGCCTCTCTGAGATCGTTCGGGATGGCGGCGGCTCCGGCGATGACGTTGAACAGGATGTACCACTGCGCGCCGAGCGCCATCAAGAAGATGCCGCCGATGTTCAGGCTGATCCCGGTCGAGATCAGCGCCAGCGTGATGAACGGGAACAAGAAGTTGGCCGGGAAGCTCGCCAGCACCTGGACGATCGGCTGCGCGAACCGGGTCACCCGGGGGTTCAGGCCGATCCAGACCCCCACCGGCACCCAGATCAGCGTGCCGACGACCAGCAGCACCAGCACCCGGGCGAAGGTGACCAAGCCCAGCCCCGCTGCGACCGCGAACTGATCCAGACCGCTGTGATCGGCGATGTAGCCGAGCATCCGCGCGACGCCGAGCGCGATCAGTGCGACCACCACGACGGCGAAAACCACATCACCGAGGCGCCGACGGGCGGGACTCACGTGCAGCGGCCCTCCGGTCCGACCGAACGGGCGCGTCATCCACTCCAGCCCCGAGCCGATCGGACGAGCGGCTCGAGCCACCAATCCCGGGATCGCCGAGTGCCGCATCACGTCCAGCACGAAGCTGCGCTGCACGTCGACGGTGACCGTGTCCCCGGTGCGGAAACGTTCGGCCCACGCGGTCAGCGGCCGCCAGAAGACGAAGTTCACCCCGACCACCATGACCACCATCACCCCGATCGCCAGCAGCAGTCGTCCGATCTGCTGCTGGTCGGAGGCCGCGGCCACGTAGGAGCCGATCCCCGGCAGGGCGTAGACGTGGTTGTTCACGCTGATGACCTCCGAGGCGATCAGGAAGAACCAGCCGCCACCGAAACTCATCATCCCGTTCCACACCAGCGGGATCATCCCGTTGGGAACGTCCAGTCGCCAGAAGCGCTGCCACTTGGTCAGGCGCAACAGCCGGGCGGCCTCGTCCAGATCCCGAGGCTGAGTGACCAGGGACTGGTAGAACGCGAAAGTCATGTTCCAGGCCTGGCTGGTGAAGATAGCGAAAATGCTGGCGCACTCAAGACCCAGTTCGGTTCCGGGGAAGAGCATCAACCAGACCGACAGCGTGATCGACAAGAAGCCCAGCACCGGAACCGACTGCAGGACGTCGAGGATCGGCAACAGGATCTTCTCCGCGCGCCGCCACCGGGCCGCCGCGGTCGCGTAGACGAAGGTGAACACCGTCGAGGCCGCGAGCGCCACGAACATCCGCAGCAGGGAGCGCGCGGCGTAGCCGGGCAGATTCGCCGGGTCGGTCGACACAGTCGAGGGAGCCGTCACGGGGTCGAACGGCTGGTTGATGCCGTGCGAGAGCCGAATCAGGAGCCAGAAGAGGACGGCAACTGCGGCGAGGACGAGGGCATCGGCAGCAAAGTGGCTGCGGGAGCGCAGCGAGACATCATTGCCCGTGAAAGCGGGCAGGCGCAGCGAAGACATCGGGTCTCCTCAAGGTCGCGGACGAAGCCGCGCTGAGGAGTCAGCCCAGGAGCGCGGCGCAGGGGTCGGTGAACGGCAAGCCGGTATTACTCGGGTCGGAACTCACGGCGTCCACCTCCTCAGGTCGCGGGCCACGATTGGGCCGTCGGCAAGCATAGCGACACTCAACAACTTGCGCACATTTCAGATTGTTGGAAGATAGTTCTATGAACCCACCCCCAGCAGCCCAGCTTGTCACCGCCGCCCAACTCGCCGCCGCGGCGGGCACCTTCGACATGCTCTCGGCGCCCAGCCGCCTTCACCTGGTGTGGCTGCTGGCCTCAGGGGAGAGCGACGTGTCGACGCTCGCCGAACTTTCCGGGGCGAATGTGCCCGCGACCAGTCAGCATCTGGCCAAGCTGCGCGCGGCGGGCATCGTGACCGCACGCAGGGACGGACGCCGGCAGCTCTACCGCGTGGAGGATCCGCACATCCTGGAAATGCTCGAGCAGGTCTTCTCCCACATCGCCATGGACGGAACCATTGCCGGACCCACCGACCCTCGTCGGCCGCCGCGCCTGCCGCGCTTCGACGGCGTTGACGTCAGTCGACAGCACTGAGTTCGTCCGCATCCCAGCGCACCGCCAGGACCTCAGGCGCCCTGATCACATCGGCGATCGCCAACTCGATCTCGTGATCGTCGCGCCGCCGGCTGAGCGCGATGACCGTGATCACAACCAGGCCGTCAGGGAGGTCGGCAGCAGCAACCGAACGCACCGTGAGGTCGGGACGATGGACGGCGTCAAAAACGATCGCGCGGATGCTCAACTCGTACTCGCGCGCACAGCGGACCTCGAACGTGTAGACGACATCGGCGCCCTTCTCACGCCCTGCCGAGCCGAGGCGCCGGTCCAGGGTGCGTCCGATGGGTCGCAGGACCACATTGGCGAGGATCACCATCGCCGTTCCGGCCGCTCCGAAGACAACCAGACCTCCACCGGCGAGAGCGCCAACGGCTGCGGAGGCCCACAACGTTGCGGCGGTGTTGAGGCCGGAGACAGAGGCACCCTGCCTCATGATGACGCCTGCGCCCAGAAAGCCGATCCCAGACACGACCTGCGCAGCCACCCGCGTTGGATCCGCATCCGGGCTGGTGAAGCTGTAGGCGCCCATCACCACGAACAACGCGGCGCCCAGGCTTACCAGGGCATTCGTGCGCAAGCCCGCCGTGCGAGCACGCCATTGCCGCTCGAAGCCGATCAACGCCCCAAAGCCCAACGCAGCGACGAGCCGCGTCCCCAGGTCCACAACGGCGAGCATGCTGGCCTCCTTCGATCGAGCCGGCATGATAGTCGTATACCTGCGCAACTTCGCAACTGTGAGACTGAGCCTAATGCTCCTTGCTTTGCGCAATCTAGAGACTAAATTGTGGATGCCGCTCAGGCGACGTCCCCCCTCGGATGTCGCCTGAGCGGTTCCTCACCGATCGACGCACCACCGAAGGAACCAGCCATGGCCGAAGCCCCCCAGCGACGACCTGACTCCTGCGTCGCACTCGGATCGGATCACGGGTGTCGCGATGGTCTGACGCGGGACTATCGCGACACCTCGACCCGGCAGGACCAGCCCGAGCGCAGTCGCACTTCCCGGGTCGTGGGCATCACCATGCTGATCAGCATCGAGTCGCTGGCCCTGGTCGCAATGATCGGGAGCGTCTTGTCCATCACCGCACGTCAACCCGTTTTTGCGATCGTGGCACTCGCTGCGGCATGCCTGGCCATCGTGCTCGCCTGGGCGTGGGCTGCCGGACTGTCGCGGACGACGGGTCGCAAGCCGCGCTGGGCTCGGAACCCCCGCACCCACCGGGCGCGGGAGGCCGCAGCGAGGCGGAGCGGCGAACCGGTCATGCACCCCGACAGCCAAGAAGGGCAGTAGCTGGCCACCCCACGAACCTCCTCCGTGCCGCTTGGCAGATGACCACGTCACGGGTTCACTCCCGTGCGCCAACCCCTCAGCATGACGGCGACCCCATCCGCAGGGGGTGCGTGAATCTGGGCCACCGGCAACTGGGCAGCCCCCCGCCCCGGAGGAGCCCGCGGGCCGGAGATCGCACACACTCCTCGATCTCCGGCCCGTACGGGTAACTCATCGGCGATCAGTATCGACGATGTCGTGTTTCGTCGCCGGCAGCCACCGATCCGGCTCCGAGGCCGCCAATGTCGAGTGTCGGGACAGCGCGGGTGATCGAGGCGCGCTTCGCTGCCCGTCGCCCCAAGCGTTCACCCCGATGGGCGTGCAGCCCGGCTAGCTGTGAAGGCAGGGGCGAAAGTGAGAAAACCCCCACCTCCGTATCCAGCCGGACTGCACGCGAGGTAGGGACCGTTGGCCGCAGAGCGACAGTTTTTCCACCCAAGGGCGAGCCCCACCGCCCAGTGGCGACTTTATGCGGGCCACACAAGGGCACCTACCGCGATTCGACTACGACCGCGGGGCCTGCTCCGCCACCCGGGCCAGCAGCAGCGCCTCGGCCACGATGGCGTGCTCGAAGGTCGCCAGATGCAGTGACTCGTTGGGGCTGTGCGGCGCGGCCAGCGGATCCAGCACGGCGGTCACCAGGATGCCCGCTTCGGGGAACTCCTCGGCCAGTTCGGAGATGAACGGAATCGAACCACCAACGCCGAGATCGACCGGAGCGACGCCATAGCCGTCCGCCAGAGCCGCCCGACCCAGCGCGGTGGCCCAGCTCTCCTCGGCCAAGAACGCCTGCCCACAGTCGACGTCGCTGAAGGTCAGCTCGGCGCCGAAGGGGGCGTTCGCCTCCAGATGCGCGCGCAGGGCCTGGTAGGCCTCGGTAGCGTCCTGTCCGGGCGCGACGCGGGCGCTGATCACCACCGAGACCTGCGGGCTCAACGTGTTGGAGGCCGCGTCGACGCTGACGTGATCGATGCCGGTGACCGTGATCGACGGCTGGTTCCAGATCCGGTCGAGAATGCTCCGGTTCCCGATCGGACGGGTGGACGCCGGCAGGTCGGTCTCAGCCCGCAGCCGCTGCTCGTCGTAGTCGGGGGTCTCAGTCTCGCGGCTGGTCATACCGACCACGGCCACCGAGCCGTCGTCAGCCCACAGCGTGTTCAGCAGCTTGATCGCGGCCATCATGGCGTCCGGCACAGCACCGCCGAACATGCCCGAATGCAGACCGTGGGCCAGCGTCCGGATGCCGAGGGTGAAGCGGACGGCGCCGCGCAGCGACACGGTCAGGCCCGGGGTGTCGCAATCCCAGTTGCCCGAGTCGGCCACCACGATCAGATCGGCTTCCAGATCGTCGCGATGATCACGCAGGAACTGGCCGAAGGACCGCGAGCCGTACTCCTCCTCGCCCTCGACGAAGAGGGTGACACCGACACCGAGATCATCGCCGAGCACGCGGCTGAGCGCCGACAGCGCGGTGAGGTGGGTGAGCACGCCGGCCTTGTCGTCGGCAGTGCCGCGGCCGTAGAGACGTCCATCGCGTGCGGTGGCCTCGAAGGGCGCGGTCTGCCACAAGGCGGCATCGCCGACGGGCTGCACATCGTGGTGGGCGTAGAGCAGCACCCGCGGGCGGCCTGCCGCTGCCGGGCGAACCGCAAGTACCGCCGGCTGCCCGGTCTCGTCCGTCCCGGGGATCGTCGCGGTGTGCACCTCGACACGCTCGAAGACACCGGTGGCGCGCGCAAACTCGGCGATCTTGTCCGCACTGCGACGCACCTGCGATTGGTCGAAGGCGGGCCAGGAGATGGACGGGATGGCCACCAGCTCGGTCAGTTCCCGCACAGCGGCGGGCATGCTCTCAGCAACGGTGGCACGGATACGTTCGTCGAAGTCAGCAGCAGTCACGCTTCATCTTCGCACTCGGGGCGGCGGCTGGTTGTCGCCAACCCGGCGACGACCAGGGCGACGGCAGCGAGCAGGAGCGCGGACGGCAGCGTCGGCAGCGTGAGCTGGCACAACAGCGAGAGTGCCGCCATCACGATCGCTCCGGCGCCGAGGAACCAGGCGGCCGTTGCACGGCGGCTGGTGACGGCGAGCCCTGCCTCCACCAGGACGGCGAAGACCACCGGTGCCGCAACCAGCCCCAGAGCGCCGAACGGCTTGGCCAGGGACGGATCGCCCACCAGCAGTTTGGCCAACCCGACCGAGATTCCCAGCAGTGCCAGATGCAGCGGCAGGTGCAGCACGATCCAGAAGCGCCGATGCGGACCGTCGAGCGCCGTGGTGTGGGTCAGCCCGCTGAAGTAGGCCCACCAGATCGCCGCCAGCGTGGCCAGGATCGCGACCAGCGCCACCACGGAGACCGAGGCGACCGTGTGTTCGCTCGCGGTCAGCACCAGCTTCACCAGCGTCTCGCCGATCACGATCACGGTCAGTTCCCCGAGACGGTGTAACACCCGGTGGGTGTCGAACTCGGAACTGCCGGCCACCAGCCACACCGCGATGCCGACCAGGACGAAGGCGGCGGCCCACACAGCCCACCCCAGGCCGCCCGGTACGACATAGGACGCGGCCAGCGCGACGACCGCAGCCACGATCAGCCCGGTCACCGCGCCGCTATGGGCGGTGTGACGCCGAGCGACCACCGTGAGGACCAGGCTCAGCAGCAACGCGACGCCGACCAGCAGGTCGAACAGACCCGCGTCATCGGCGACGCTGTCGCTGCTGGCGACGGCGAGAAAGAGGATGGCGCCCATCTGCAGCACCAGCGCCACTACCGTCGGCACGGTGAGGGTCCGCTGCGCGTGCATGAAGCTGCCGGTGGCGGCACTGGTCAGCAGCCAGGTGCACCACAAGACGCCATAGGCCAGGCCCAACCAGATCGCCCCGGACGGCGAGGCGTCCTTGGAGTACGCGCTAGCCAGGTCGATGATCGCGGCGGCGATGGCCAGGTCATAGAAGAGGTCGACCCACTGCCGCGACGGCCGTTCGAGATGAAGCCGAGTAGTCGGCGGCTGCGCTGTCATCCTTCACCTCACCGGGTCGCCCGCACCGCCGGCCGGCCATGCCATCGCAGCGGACCGCGGAGGTCGTCGGCGGCGGCTTTTCGGCATCGATCGACCCTCCGCGTCGGACACTACACCGGCGCTCACCGCGCAGACGGGCAACACCGGCTGGTGCGCTCGTCACGCCCCCAGGGCGCGTACCACCGCGTCGACGTTCGGCTGGTCCGCAGTGTTGTCGAGCTGGACGTGCTCGGCGCCTTCCCAGGCGCAGTCGGTGCGCGAGGCTTTCGCCCAGAACTCCGCCCAATGGGCAAGTTTCCAGGCATCGCGCTCCAGGCCGCGGGAAATCAACCGCTCACGGACGGCTTCGCCATCGACCGCGACGTGCACCACGACCGGTCGGACGTCCTCGGCCCAGCCGTACTGTCGCGCCGCCTCACGTAGATAGTCGGCCCGACCCAGATAGCGCCCGAAGGGCGCGTCCAGCACCACATCGCGGCCGAGGGCGAGATTGTCGCTGGCGATCCGCAAGATGGTCTCGTACTCCAGATCCATCACGTGGTCTTGGTAGTAGGCATTGTTGTCGCGCTCGTGCGGGTCAGTGCCGGCCAGCGTGAGTAGCGCCTCGGTGAAGCCGGTGGCCACGGTGTCCTTGTCGACGTAGGCCGCGCCGAGACGTTGCGCGATCAGCCGACTCGACGTCGACTTTCCGCAGCCGGCCGGGCCGACGATGAACAAGAGCTTGGGCATGTCGATCTCCTTCGACCAGACAAGAATGCTCGGTGGGCCGCTATGGCGGCGGCCCACCGAGCGGGCGTGCTCAGGCGGTCGCCTGCGAACGGTCCTTGACGAACAGGCCGTAGGACAGGGCGCCGACGATGAGCAGGGCGCCACCCACGACGAACACCAGGGTGTAGGAGTTCGTCGCGGCCAGAATCGCTCCGGTGACGACCGGGGCGACGGCCGCCCCGATGAAGCCACCGAAGTTCTGGATTGCGCCGAGGGAGGCGACATGGTTGGCCGGGGCGACATCGGCGGCCAGCGTCCACAGGCAGCCGATCGGCACCTGGGCTGCGAAGTAGCCGATGCACAGCAGGGTGATCACCAGCGGGACATTGGTGACGAAAGCCGCAGGAAGCACCGCGGCCGCAGCCAGTGCAGCGCCGCCGACGATCGGGATCTTGCGGGCCATCACGGTGTTCACGCCGCGCCGCACCAGGCGGTTCGACAGCCAGCCGCCGAACAGCACACCGAGAATGCCGAACAGGAACGGCAGCATGGCGACCCAGCCCATCTGGGTCAGGCTGAAGCCGAGGGCCTTCTGCAGGTAGCTCGGCAGCCAGGTCAGGTAGACCCAGACGGTGTAGAAGATGCCGAAGGCGCCCAGGATCATGAACCAGGTGTTGGCCTTGGTGAACAGTTCGCCCCAGCCGACCTTCTTCTCGATGGCGGCCGACTCCGCGGTGGCCTCCTGGCGTCCGTGGATGGCGATGAGCTCTTGGACGTTGGGGTCGCGGTAGAACCGCAGCCACAGTCCGGCGACCAGCAGGCCGAGAACGCCGATGATGATGAACATGCCGCGCCAGCCCGTGGCGAGCATGATCGCCACCAGCAGCGGCGGGGCGACCGCGTTGGCGATCTGCGAGCCGGTGTTCACCACGGCGACCGGGACGGCCCGCTCGGTGTCGTTGAACCAGCGCTGGTTGACCTTGAGGCCGGCGGTGAAGAAGGGCGATTCGGCAACACCGAGCAGCACCCGCAGCGCGTACATGACCCCGAAGGAGCTGGCCAGCGACATCAGGGCGCCGACGATGGACCAGCCGACCGCCGCCCAGGCGAACATCTTCTTGGGGCCGAACTTGTCGACCAGGTAGCCGGCCGGAAGGTTGGCGATGGCGTAGGGCCAGGAGAACGCCGACAGCAGCAGGCCCATGGCGACGGTGTCGAGGCCGAATTCGCTGGCGATCGTGGTGTTGGCGATGCTGAGGGTCGAGCGGTCGAGGTAGTTGACCACACCCCCGATGACGAGCAGGGCGACGGCGCCCCATCTCATCGTGTTGATGGCCTTACTGACGACGGGCTTCTCCGTCGCCATCGCGGCAGTCTCGGACATGTTCACTCCTTTGTGATGGCGAGGCGGCGGTCGCCTACGTGTTTCTGGTGTGAGAGATCGCAGCCAGGAACTCCTGAGCTGCGGTGGTGACACGCGCGTAGTCCCCATCGGGGCGAGCGGCCTTGGTGATGCTGCTGCCGACGCCGACGGCGACGACCCCAGCGGCGAACCAGTCCGCGACGTTGGCCGCAGTGGCCCCGCCTGCCGGAAGGATCGGGGTTTGCGGTAGTGGCTCCAGCACGGTCTTGACGTACGCCGGGCCCGCATTCAGTGTGGGGAAGAGCTTGACGATGTCCGCGCCGGCGGACAACGTGTCGACGATCTCGGTCGGGGTGTAGGCACCGCTGATCGACAAGGCCTGGTAGCGGTTGGCCACTTCGAGCATGCCTCGATCGAGGTTGGGGCTGACCAAGACCTGGGCGCCGGCCTGCACGCAGGCGAAGGCCGACTGCGCGTCCAGCACGGTTCCCGCACCGACGACGATGCCGCTGCCGTCGAACTCCTGGCGCAACTGGCGGATCACGTCCAGCGCGTTTGGTACCGACAAGGTGATCTCGAGGGCGCGGATGCCGCCGGCCACGGCCGCCTTGGCCACCGACAGCGCCTCCTCAGCGCTCGGGAGGCGGACGATCAACAGGGCCCCGGTCTCGACCAGGGAGCTCCACGCGTTCCATTTCGTTAACATCAGTTCACACCTTAGAACACAACAGCACACATTGTCACGATGTTTCACGGACGACTTCTCATGACTGCACGTATCGTCACAGCGTGCTGCGTAGGATGGTCGCGACGGAGGGAGTGCAATGACGGCACCGATGATCCCCGAGCAACGTCAGCAGGAGATCCTGCGGATGCTCCAGGGCGCAGGCGTGCTGAGCATTCGCAGCCTCGTCGAGGCCATGCAGGTCTCACACATGACCATTCGCCGCGACATCGCCGCCCTGGAAGCCGCCGGTCAGGTCGCCGCCGTGCAGGGAGGCGTCCGCCTCGTCGAGCGCATCGCCAAGGAACCACCCCGCGAACGCGTCAGCCGCAGTGCCCTGGAGCGGCCCAGCAAGGCAGCCATCGCCGAAGCCGCAGCCGGACACGTCCGCGACGGAATGATCGTCTTCCTCGACGCCGGCACCACCTGTGAAGCCGTCGTCCCGCATCTGGCCGGCCACGCCGGGCTGACCGTGGTGACCAACGACTTCAACTCCGCCGCAGCCCTGATCTCTCACACCACCATCGACCTGATCCACACCGGCGGCGCCGTCGACACCGAGCGCTCGTCCGCCAACGGCCCGCTGGCCGCGGCCACCGTCAGCCAGCTGGCCATCGACCTGTACCTGATGAGCACCGGCACCTGGGACGCCGCCTACGGCGTCACCGTTCCCGTCGCGGACACCGCGCTGCTGAAACAGGCCGTGTTGGGTTCCTCCGCGCACACCATCCTGCTGGCCGACAGCACCAAATTCGGCGCCTTCGAGCGCTACCGGGTCGCCCCGCTGGAGCGCCTCGATCGCATCATCAGCGACGAACGCCTCAGCGCCGACGATGCCGCGACCGTGCGAGCGACGGGCGTCGAGTTGGAGTTGACCTCCGCAGGCACCCCCGCGACGCCGCCGCGTCCCTGAACGACGCTGGTCGCAGGACGCGGTCGCGCTGAAGTCACCCTCGCGGGGTGATGACGGCCAGGCGGACGGGTGCCACCGTTGAGTCAATCCCGTCCGACCCGGACGGGCGACACAGAAGGACGGGCCCCATGGCCACAGCACCCGTGGAGATTCTCGCGGTCGCCTTCCCCGGCAGTCGTTTCAACGGCGCGATACTTCCCGAACTCCGCCGACTCGTCGATTCGGCGACCATCACCATCGTCGACGGCGTCCTAGTCACCAGGACGATCACCGGTGAACTCGTCTGGCACGAGTTCGCAGAGACCGATGATGGACTGGGAGCCCTGCTCACCCGTGTTGACGGCCTGCTCTCCGATGACGACATCGCCGAGGTCGCATCCACCTTGGAACCGGGGAGTTCCGCCGCCGTGCTGGCTTTCGAGAACACCTGGATGACCGGCCTGTGGAACGCCCTGTCCGACTCCGGCGGCATCGTCCTCAGCGACGTCCAGGTGCCGGCCGAAGCCGTCGAGCAGATCCTGGCCTCGGTGCCGGACGAAGACTGAAGAAAGGGAGACGTCGATGCGACGACGAGTAGGACGCCCAGGACTGTTGGGCACGGCAGCACGGACGGCGGTCATCGCCGGGACGGCCACTGCAGTGTCCGGGAATGTGGCGCAGAAGCAAGCAGCCCAACAGCAAGCGGCAGCACAGAAGGCCGCAGCGCAGCAGGCGCAGGCTGACGAGATCGCCAACCTGCAGGCCCAGGTGAGCGCACTGCAGGCGCCGCCACCCCCACCAGCGCCGGCCCCGGCGGGCGACGATTTGATGGCGCAGCTTCAGCAGTTGGCGTCCATGTTCCAGGCCGGAGTTCTCAGCGAAGCGGAGTTCACCGCAGCGAAGGCGAAGCTTCTCGGCTGACGCTCAGTCGTGCGCGCGACGAGCCGCCGCGATCGCCTCGCGGCGGCTCGTCGCGCCCAGCTTGCGATAGATCGAGCGCACGTGGGTCTTCAGCGTGTTCATGCTGATGTGGAGTGCAGCTGCGATCTCGGCGGCGGAAAGCCGCGTCTGAAGCAACCCCAGCACCTCGGTCTCGCGCTCGCTCAAGGCGGCACTGACGGCCACTGCGCCGGCGTTGTGCTGCCGCGACAAGGCCTGAGCCAAAAAGGCCTCGTGCGCGGTCCCTTGATCGGCATGCTCGATGAGGAGCGCCGTCAGTGCCGGGTCATAGACCGCGAAAGGACGCAGCAACCCTTGCGTTGCCCCGACGGCGAGGGCCTCCTCCAACAGCCGGTGGGCTTGATCGCTCATACCGACCGCGCGCTCGCA
Organism: Propionicimonas sp.; assembly: GCA_036788135.1. Classification (GTDB taxonomy): domain Bacteria; phylum Actinomycetota; class Actinomycetes; order Propionibacteriales; family Propionibacteriaceae; genus Propionicimonas. The sequence goes on along the minus strand of DAIQNZ010000012.1, from coordinate 15,570 downwards.
CAGCGCCGCGACGACCAGGCCGCCGATGCGGAGATAGCCGGGGAAACCGCCGGCGGCAATGTCGGCGGCGCGCCTGGCTTGGTCCGCCCGCCCACAACGCCAGTAGAGCCCAGCCGCCTGCGCGTGGGCTGCGGGCACCAGCGACTCCGACCAGATGGCGTCGTCCAGCACTGCGGCCGCCTCGTCACTGCGTCCACGACTGAGCAGGAGTCCCGCCGTGGCGATCGCCCGGTAGACACCCCACGGCAGGCCCTGAATCGTGGTCGTTGCGACCTCGCCAAGAAGCGGCTCTGCGCGGGCGATCGCGGCGGGATCCCCGCTCTCCACCGCCGCATCGACCAGCCAGCACCGCGACAGCGGCGCATAGGAGGTCATCCCGCCGCCCTGATCCAGCGCCCGCGACAGCACCTCGAAGGCCTCGGCCAGCTCGCCTCTCCAGTAGTGCATCCAGCCGCGGGTGAACCATTCGATGCCGCCATCGGCGCGCCGCCAGGAGCCGCTTTCGTGACCGACCGGCTCAGTCGCGGCCAGAGCGGCCTCTGCCGCTGCGAAATCTCCGGCAAAGGCGAGCGCAAAGGTGCTGTTCGCGTGCGCTCGATCGGCGAGGTCGTCCAGACCCTCGCCCTGGCAACGCTGCTCGGCTGCGACCAGAATCGCCTGCGCCCGGCTCACCCGGCGAAGCCGGAGTTCCGTCCAGCCGAGCAGGAAGAGCGCACTCGCATGCAAGGCGCCGTCGACGGCGTCGGCCGCAGTCAGGAACGCCTCCGCGTCGAGACATGCCTCGCCCAAGGCGACGGCGTCGTCGATGGTGAACAACCGCGCCAGTCGCCGAGTCAGCTCGAAGCCGGCGACACGCTCGTCAGCGAGCCCCGAGCTGGCCAGGATTGCACGTTTCTCCAGGTCGAGAGCCGCAGCCAGGTCGCCGGCATTGCGCCGACAGGCCGCTGTGATCGCCAGAATCTCCGGATCCTGCGACCAGCTTCCCGGGAGCGTCCCACACAAAGCAGCGAGCTGGTCGGAGTCACCACGCAGAACCGCCGCGAGCCACTGTGAACGAATCAGTTGGGCGGCCAGAGCCGGATCGCGACCGGTCAGCGCGTGCGCCGCCGCGCCGAAAGCGTCCGCAGCGCCGATGGTGCGCGCAGCGATGAGGTTCAACTCTCGGTAGCGCTCCGGATCGCGCCGCAGCAGTATCTCCCTGCCGGCGCGGGCCATCACCGGATGCCAGCGGTAAAGCGGCTCGCCGCCGAACGAACCGCGCCGCTCCAGTGGCAGCCCGGCAGCCAACGCTCGTTCCAGGTAGTCCGCCCCGTTTTCCACCCCGGCGAGCGCTTCAGCCAGCGCCGCGGTCAGCCAGTCGCAGACGCAGCCGACCAGAACGAAATCATGCAGATCCGGCGGGAGGCTCGCCAACACATTCTCGATCAGGTACTCCGGCACCTCCGGAATCGCAAGGCCGGCGGACGGGGGTTCGACGGCGCTCACCCCGGACGCTGACGCGATCAGGGACAGCCGCACCACCACCGGCCAACCGCCCGTCGCCAGCCACAACCGCGACGCGCGATCCGAACTGATGGGATGGCCGACCGCACGCCCCACCAGATCGACCTCATCAGCGGTGAACGACAAGTCGTCGGCGGTCAGCCGGCCGAGGTCACCGCTGGCGATGAGTCGAGTCAGCCGCAGGCCCGGAAGGCCGCGACCAACCAGCACGATCCGCAGCCCAGAGCCGGCGGCCTCGATCAGCGGCATCAACACCTGCGGGCCGGCGTCACCGGCGAGGTGGACGTCGTCGATGACGAGCACCTGCTCGTCCGAGCCCGGCGAAGCGGGCGGCAGGGTGAGCATCGCGGCTTGCAGGACGCGCGCCAGATGCCGTGGGTGCTGGTCGGCCTCCGAGAGCGTCAGCCAAGCGACGTCGCTGCCTCGATGCGCGGCCCAGGTCGTGAGCAGCGTGGTCTTGCCGTAGCCGGCGGGCGCCACCACAGCGGTGACCCGGTGGTTCTGCACCAGACTCTCCACGCGGTGCCACAACGCGGGCCGCTCGATCACGTGTCGGCTGGCGAGAGGCCTGGTGATCAGCGTGGTCGGCACCCCCGGCGCCACCACCAGATGCAAGGGCTGCATGGCGCGACTCTATTGCCGACCTGGACCGCCGCGGCGGAGTTTCGCGTCAATGAGAATCACCCTGGTGGGGTGATGTGGCCCCCTCACCCCTTCACCCAGTCTTGAGCCGTCGGCGGTAGCCGAGAGACATAGCCGCGGCCTGAGCCCGGCGGAACGGAGCAAGACATGCATTTCTGGGACTTCTTTTGGTTGATGTTGTGGGCATTCGTCTTCATCACCTACCTGATGGTGTTGTTCCAGGTCATCGTGGACATCTTCCGGGACCGGGAACTGAAGGGGTGGGTCCGGGCGGTCTGGCTGATTGCGCTGTTCATCGCCCCGCCGCTGACCGGCCTGGTTTACCTGCTGGCCCGAGGCCGTGGCATGGCCGGACGCCAGCAGGCCGAGGCTGCCGACGCGCGCGCCGCCACCGAGGACTACATCCGTTCAGTCGTCGGCGACTCCGACCCGACGGCTCAGGTCGAACGGGCCAAGGCTCTGCTGGACGCCGGCGCCATCACCGCTGCCGAGTACGAGCAGCTCAAGGCCAAAGCCCTGAACTGACGGGACCTGATCATGACGAACGCACCAAAGCCCGCCTCCGCGGCCATCATCAGCCAGCACCAGGAGCTGCTCGAGACGTTGCCTTTCCACGATCGGCAAGACTTCGAGGACGCACACCACGGCTTCATCGCCTCACTGGAACCCGGCGTCGTCCGGGCCGCCGACGGACGCGTGGTCTGGGACAACGACTCCTACGAGTTCCTGGCAGGAGATGCGCCGAACACGGTGAACCCGAATCTGTGGCGGCAGTCTCAGCTCAACGCGATTCAGGGGCTGTTCGAGGTCGTGCCACGGATCTATCAGGTACGTGGTCTCGATCTGTCGAACATCACCTTCGTCGAGGGCGACCGTGGCGTCATCGTGATCGATCCGCTGATCTCTGTCGAGACGGCTGCCGCCGCTCTCGGCCTCTACCGCGAGCACCGCGGTGATCGGCCGGTGACAGGCGTGATCTACACCCACAGCCACGCTGACCACTTCGGTGGCGTCCGCGGTGTCGTCGATCAGGCGGACGTGGACTCCGGCGCGGTGCCGGTGATCGCACCGGCCGGCTTCACCGGTCACGCCGTCTCCGAGAACGTCTATGCGGGCACCGCGATGGCGCGCCGGGCGGGCTACATGTACGGGGCCGCGCTCGACCGCAGCCCTGTCGGCCAGGTGGGCGCCGGACTCGGCCAGACCACCTCGACCGGAACCGTGACCCTGATTCCGCCCACGGTCGAGATCACCACCACCGGCGAAGAACTCACCGTCGACGGCGTCCGGATCGTTTTCCAGATGGCACCCGGCTCCGAAGCTCCGGCCGAGATGCACTTCCTCTTCCCCGACCTGCGCGCCCTGTGCCTGGCGGAGAACGCAACTCACGTTCTTCACAACGTGCTGACCATTCGCGGCGCTTTGGTGCGTGACCCGCACGCCTGGGCGCGCTATCTGTCCGACGCCATCCGGCTGTTCGGTGACCAGACCGACGTGGTCTTCGCGTCCCACCACTGGCCGACGTGGGGACACGAGCGCGCAATGCAGTTCCTCACCGAACAGCGGGACCTGTACGCCTACCTGCACGACCAAACCGTGCGGATGCTGAACCAGGGCCTGACCGGATCGGAGATCGCCGAAGTGTTCCAGCTGCCGCCGGCACTGGATCGCGCCTGGCATGCGCGGGGCTACTACGGCTCGGTGAGCCACAACGTGAAGGCCATCTATCAGCGCTACCTGGGCTGGTACGACGGCAATCCGGCCAACCTGTGGCAGCACCCGCCGACAGCGGCCGGCCGTCGCTACGTCGCCTACATGGGCGGGGCGGACGCGGTCGTGGCGAAGGCACGCGATTCCTTCGCCGAGGGCGACTTCCGCTGGGTGGCCGAGGTGCTCAGCCACGTCGTCTTCGCCGAGCCCGAACATGGCGAGGCGCATGAACTGCTCGCCGACACCTTCGAGCAGTTGGGCTATGGGGCGGAGAACGGCACCTGGCGTTGCGCCTATCTGTCGGCCGCGCACGAGCTGCGTCACGGCGGCTTCGGGACGCCGGCGACGTCGGCTGCCCCCGATCTGTTCGCTCAGCTCACCCCGGAGCAGTGGTTCGACGCCTTGTCGATCCGGGTTGACGGACCGCGGGCCTGGCTGGAGCGGCTGAGCATCGACGTGGATCTGACCGACCTGGATCAGGTTCATCGCCTGACGTTGACCAACGGGGTGCTCTCGCACACGACCGGAAGTGGCTGGGGTCCGGCAGATCTCGTGCTGCGGCTGGAGAGCCGACTGCTTGCGGGCCTGCTCACCGGCCAGATCCCTCCCGAAGGGCTGGCTGCAGCCGGGGTGGGTGTCGACGGCGAGCTGAGCACGCTGGGGCGGCTGATGGCCGTGCTGGACCACACCGATCCGGACTTCGCCATTGTGACGCCCTGATCGGTCGCTGCCGGATGCCGAACACTGTGCCGTCGTGGGTGCCACGGCAGCTGCGCCGGCCGACCTCGTCCGATGTGCGCGCGGGAGTCGTCCACGGTCTGGTCAGCGTGCCGGACGGGCTGGCCGCGGGCCTGCTGGCCGGATTGAACCCGGTCGCCGGACTGTACGGCTACCTGTTCGGCACCCTGGCCGGTGCGGTGGCGACCAGTTCGGCGCTGATGTCGGTCCAGGGCACCGGGGCCATGGCGGTGATCATCGCCGACACCCCCGGCCTTCGTGGTGCTGACGGCCCGCAAGCGCTGGCGGCGCTGACCGTCCTCACCGGGTTGATCATGCTCGCCGCCGGCCTGGCCGGCCTGGGGAGCCTGGTGCGGTACGTCCCCAATGCTGTGCTAACCGGGTTCGTGAACGCGGTGGCGGTGAACATCGTGCTGGGCCAGCTCGGCGGCGTGACCGGGTACGCGGGTCGCGGGGCGAATCGCATCACCCGCTCGATCGACACCCTGCTCAACGTCGCCTCCTTCCACTGGCCCACCGTGGTGGCCGCTGTGCTCACCTTCGCGCTCATCCTGGTGCTCGAACGCACCCGGCTGGGCGCGCTGGGTTTGGTGATCGCAGTGGTCGTGGTGTCCGGCGCCGTGGCGCTGCTTCCCAACCTGGACGTGCCGACGATGGCTGAGCTGGCCGCAATCCCTGCGGCCCTGCCGTCCCCCATCCTGCCCTCGCTCGGCCATCTGGCCAGTCTGCTCGTGCCGGCGGCCTCGCTGGCTTTGGTCGGATTGGTGCAGGGCGCGGCGATCGGGCAGTCGATTCCCAACCCGGACGGCAGCTACCCCGACCCGTCCGGCGACTTTCGTGGACAGGGGGTGGCCAATCTGGTCACCGGCATCTTCCAGGGCATGCCCGTCGGCGGCTCGATGTCAGGGACGGCGCTCGTCGTCGCTGCCGGGGGGCGCGGTCGTTATGCCAATCTCACCGCCGCCGTGGTGATGATCGCCGCCGTCTTGGCCTTCGCGCCGGTCTTCGGACGCATCGCGATGCCCTCCCTCGCCGCGCTGCTGGTGCTGATCGGCGTGCGGACGTTCAAGCTCGACCAGGTCTTGATGGTGTGGCGCACGGGACGCACCCAGGCCACCGTGATGTCGGCGACCTTCCTGCTCACACTGCTGGTGCCCATGCAGTACGCCGTCTTGTCGGGTGTCGGCATCTCGGTCGTGCTCTTCGTCGCTCGCCAGTCGAACCGCGTCTCAGTGAAGCGGTGGGTCTTCGCACCGGGCGCCACCCTGCCCGACGAGGTGGATCCGCCCGCGGAGCTCCCCGCGGACGAGGTCGTGGTTCTGACCGCCTACGGCAGCCTGTTCTTCGCCTCCGCCACCGTCTTCGAGAGTCAGCTTCCGGTGGTGAGCGCCACGTCGACCAATGCCGTCGTGGTACTGAGGCTGCGTGGCAAGGAGGAACTCGGCAGCACCTTCATCAAGACGATCACCCGCTACCACGACGGCCTGCAGGCCGTCGGTAGCCATCTGGTCCTGACCGGCCTCAGCGATCGCCTGATGCTCCAGCTCGCCAACACCGGAACTCTCGACCAGCTCGGAGCTCAGAACGTCTTCCCGGCCAAGCCGACCGTGGGCGAGGCGTTGCGGGCCGGCCTCGTCCGAGCCGATGAGCTCCGCCAGGTGCGCTAGTTCACAGCCGCCGCCTCAACGGGGACGAGCACTGTCACTCGACCGGCGCCGACCTGCCAGCACACCGCAACGAAGGCGAAACAGACACAGCACCTACTGCCCCTGGAGTACACGCGAGGGCCGACGCCCAGACGACGCCCACACCAGACCGCCAGCCCTATCCTGAGGCCATCGCGCAACCAGTGCCCACCGGACGGCGGCCGTCGCTCAGCATGGAGCTGATCGTCGTGGCGGCGATCACTGCGCTCGCCCTGACGCTCGGCCCGCTGGCGGCCAACGTCGCGCCGCATCTCGAGTCGACCTACACCTACGACTGGGTGGACGTCGTCTTCAACCGAGCGCGCCGGACTGACCAAGAGCTCTTTCTTCCGCCACTTCCCCGACAAGCGCGAGGTCCTCTTCGGCGGCGAAGCGATGGCGACCGCGCTCGTCGACGGCATCGCGTCCGCCCCTGGCGACGATCCGTGGGACGCACTCAGCTACGCCTTCGCCCGCCTCGGAATCAGCTTCATGACCCCCGAGCGCCACGACTTCCTCGCCCGACGCGCGGCGGTGATCGCACACACACCGGAGCTTCGCGAACGGGAGGCCCTCAAGGAGCTCCGGATCGTCGCCGCGACCGTCGACGCCTTGAAAGGGCGCACGGTGCCCGACCCAAGCGCCCGGGTCCTGACCGAACTCGCCGCCGTTGCATTCGCGATCGCCTACCAGCGCTGGCTGGAGGCACCGAGCGACACGCCATTCGAGGGCTTCCTGCGCGATGCCACCGACGAGGTCCGGGCCGTCTCCTCCTCGATCTGAGCGGACCGTGCTCGACGGGCTTCCCGCAGCAGCCCGCCGTGTCACCGTCGAACAGACGCGGGTGCGTTCTCGTCTCCACTCGTCTTCGCCGTCACCTACGTCCGTGCCCTCGAGGTCAGGCCGGTGGCGCTGGTCACTCGCTGGTGGCCGTGATCGAGGTGGCATTGCCCGCAGTCGTCGGTGTTGCGCTTTTCGGGGACAGCAACGGTCTCAATGACCAGCGCTCGGGTTCCGATTGGGGCCTGAATCTAGCCCGCTTCGAGCCGTCCGGCGCCAACGGTTCGCGACCGCGCGTCAGAAACCGCAAGGCCCCGGGACGAAGGATCTCTCCTCGTCGCGGGACCTTGGGTTGTTGTGCGCGAGAGAGGAGTTGAACCTACCGTCGGGCGCGAGCCAAACTGCCTTTGACTAGGCATTACGCGCAGTTCTTTCGCGACGGGCGACACTCCGTGGGTCAGACGTGGGGCAGGACTCGGGTCGCCTCCGACCGCACCCGCATCCATACGAGGAACGCGCGACCCAATCACTACCCGTGCCGGCGGATCTCTTCCAGGTTGGCGCAGTGTCAGTCATAGTCGACACATGGTCGAGATCCTGACGACACAGGTCTTCGATCGCTGGCTGAGGAAGCTCAAGGATCGGCAGGCGCGTCCGCGAATCGTGGAACGGATCGACCGACTCACCTACGGCAACCCCGGCGACACCAAACCGGTCGGGCAAGGCGTCTGGGAGCTGCGACTGACCTACGGCCCGGGCTATCGGGTCTCCTACCTGCAAGACGGCGACAACTTGGTCCTTCTGCTCTGCGGCGGCGACAAGTCGACCCAACAGGCAGATATCGACCGAGCACACCGGCTCGCCGACGAATGGCACCTCGAGGAGGACGGCAATGACAACGAGGGCTGACAAGTACCTCCGCTTCGGCGCGGCCGACCACCTCGATGGTATCGATGACGCTGCCGCCTACCTCCAGATCGCCCTGGAGGAATCCGCAGACGACCCGACCGCAGTCCCCCGCGCCCTCGGCGTCATCGCCCGATCCCGCAACATGAGTGAACTCGCCCGCCGCGTCGGCATGAGCCGCGACGGCCTCTACAAGGCCCTCTCCGCAGAAGGCAACCCGACCTGGACTACCGTCCTCAAAGTCACCAACGCACTCGGGCTACGTCTGACCCTCCACGAAGTGGCCTGACGACAGTTTGGCCGCACGCGGGCGAGGTCGTCCGGATCTGCCGAGTAGCGTCTGATTACCAAGAGAGTCGGGCCCAGCGTTCCGACAATGGGCCCGCCTCATGACCTGCCGCCGGGCAGACCCGCGGGACTGCTGCAAGGCGCAGCCCGTTTGACTGAGCCGAAGTGGGCAAGACTGGGTGACCCGCTGCTATGCACGGCGGTAAGCCCGCACCCCACACAAGACGCCGCTGCAGCGTCTAGGCTCCAGGAATGCCAGTGGACCCCTTGCTGGCTCGCAGACGGGGCCAACCCGAGCCGAAGCCGATGAAATACCGGCCGGTGAGCTTGCGTGTTCCTCCACGGTTGACGTTGCCGTTCAGCGGATCGCCATCGGCACCCACAGGCGTGAAGCGAGCTTCCAGCCCTCGGCCGTGCGGACGAATGTGTCGTGGTCCTCACCCACGGCGAACGGCGCCGTGGTCGGGGCCTGCCCAGCCGGTGTGAAGTAGGCGGTGAGCATCGAGGTGCCGCTGGCCGTGCCGTCGCCGGTGTCGACGAAGCGAGCGTTGGACACGGAATGGCGGATGCCAGGTAGCGGGTTCGCGGCATCGAAGCCCGCACCCCAAGCGGCCATCGCCTCACGGCCGAGGACGGGGTTGTCGGGGTCCGCGCGGAACTCGACGTCGTTGCTGACGAGCTCGGCGACGGTCGCCGCCTGGAGGTGGTCAATGCGCCAGGCGATCTCCTGAATGAGCCGGGAGAGCTCGACGTGGTCGGTGTCGGGAACGAGCAGGGCAGTACGAGACGTGGTGAGGATGGACAGCTGGGTCATCGATCCTTCGTTCGGGTCAGGCATGGGACGGGCGGGTGTCGGTCCAGGTGATGATGAGGCGGCGTTCAGCGAACAACCAGGTCCCGCGCTGCTTGGCGTAGGTGTCCTCATAGCGAATGGACATCACGATGAGCATGCGCCCATCCTCGGCTTCAAGAATGTGGTGAGCCAGGCAATAGCCCTCGCCGACGGCCTTGTCGCCGTCGAGCGCGATCGTGAACTGGCCATTGAAATGAGTAGTGGCCGAGTACTGCGACAGGGTCGAGAAGCCCTCCACATGCTGCTCGCGAGTCGTGAGGATCTGGACGGCCTCGCCCGGTTCGCCCATGAAGACAAGGGTGCGGGCGTCCGGGGTGAACAGGGCGGCCTGCTGCTCGGGCAGCCGGAAGTCGGCACAGTGTGCGTAGGCGTCGATCAACTCGCGGATCGCGAGCCGGTCGGCGGCTTCCTCCGGCGTGATGGTGATGTGGATGGCCATGGTGTCGGTTCCCCTTCAGTGAGTTGCCCTCGGCGGCGCACGGTGCGCTACCATGAAACGGAGCGAACTCCGTATCAGTTATAACGGATAGCGCTCCGTTTTGCAACCGTCGAGGAGGAGCCGTGCCGACCACCCCTGTGCGCACCCGTGCCGACAAAGAACGCAATCGCCAGCGCCTGCTCGACGTCGCCGCACAGGTCTTCGCCAGGGAAGGTTCGGTCGCCTCGCTGAACCAGATCGCGCGCGAAGCCGGTGTCGGAATCGCCACCCTGTTCCGCCACTTCGCCACCCGCGAAGAACTCATCGAGGCCACCTACCGAAGCGAACTCGCGAGAATCTGCGACGCCGCACCAGAGCTCGCCGCCACCCTGCCCGCACGCCAGGCGACAGCCGAGTGGATGGAGCGGTTCCTGGAGTACATGACAACCAAGCACGGCATGGTCGACACCCTTCAGGCCATGATGACCACCGGGTCACCGCTCTACGAGGAAACCCTCGGGCGGCTCACCGACGCCGTCCGCACCCTCATCCAAGCCGGTACAACCACGGGCGACTACCGCGAGGACATCGACCCCGCCGACGCCCTCGCCCAACTCGGCGGCATCGCCTACATGGCCGGCGAGCCCGAACAACGCGACCAGGCCAGACGCTTGATAGCGCTGCTCATTGACGGACTCACCGGTCCGCGCCCGGCCCAGCCATAGCCAAGAGGCGGCCCAGCACCGGCGGACGCCCGTGACCCGGCCAACGAACCGCTCGCGCTGGTCGAGAGTGAGCGACGCCGACCGACCGACCACCGACCACCACCAGTGAGGCTCACCAATTCCAGGCAGGACAACTAGAGGTTGGCATTCGCCGGGAGGAGTTCCTGGATACCGATGCGGTGATAGAACTCCGAGCGAATCCGGTCGTTGACCGCGGAAACGACTTCGCTTCCGTCCTTGCTGGGGTCGATATGAACGCGGAAGGGGCGCGCGCCGTGGGGCAGGTTGACGACGCGGACGATCTCGTCGGCGACCTCGTCGGCGGTGCGACCCTCTGGGAAGATGCGAGCGAGCGCTTCGTCGATCTGGTTGCGCAGCTCGCCGTAGGCATCGTCGTACTCCGCGGCGCGCGCGAGGTCGGCGGGCGTCCCGGAGTGTGCGAAGTGGTTCGTGCCTGAGGTGTAGGCGCCGGGCACGATGATCGTGGTGTCGATGCCGAACTTGATGACCTCGGCGGCGTAGGACTCGGCGAGCGCGTCCATGCCAGCCTTTGCGGCGAAGTACGGCGCGAGGAAGGGCGGGTGTCCTCCACGGGTCGATGAGGACGCGACCCAGACGAGCAGGCCGCGGCCCTGCCGGCGGAGCACAGGGAGCGCCGCTCGGTTCACGCGCTGGGTCGATAGCACGTTGACGTCGTAGACGGCTGCGAGCTGTTCGGGCGTGAATGCCTCGGTCGGTCCGAGCACCATGTGGCCGGCATTGTGGATCACGACGTCGAGCCGTCCCTGGTCGGCGAGGATCTGCTGGATCGCGGCGTCGACGGATGCCTGGTCCTGGACGTCCATCTCTATGCCGCGCACGTCAACGCCTTCCGCGGCCGAGAGGCCGGCGAGGTCCGCGACGGCTGGTGCATTGCGATCAGCAGTGGCGCGCATACCGGCATAGACCAGGTGGCCTGCACGGGCGAGTGCTCTGGCGGCGAGGTTGCCGAAGCCGCTGGATGCACCGGTGACGACGACGACCTGCGGGTCGGTGTTGCTCCTCATTGGTGTCCTACTTCTTTCCGTGGGGGTCGAGCTGGTTGAGGGTGGCGACGACCTGGTCGTAGTCGCCGCGAGCCTCGCCATAGCGCAGGAACTTCACCCGCTCGACCTGGATCTCGGTCGCGTCGGGCTGCGTCTCGATGAGGGAGACGACCTCGGCGATGAACTCCTCGAGCGGCATCGCGAAGGCACTCTCGCGTTGTCCGGGCATCAGGTCGGTAGCGACGGCCGGCGGCTCGAGTTCGGTGACCTTGACGCTCGTGCCGGCGAGTTGCAGGCGCAGCGTTTCGCTGAGCATGTGAATCGCGGCCTTGGTGGCGTTGTAACTCGGCGTCGGCTTCAGCGGCGCGAACGCCAGGCCGGAAGACACCGTGATGATCGTCGAGTCCGGCCGGGACCTCAGCTGCGGGAGGAATGCGGCGATGAGGCGGATTGGACCGAGCAGATTGGTGTTGACGGTCGCCTCGGCTGTGGCGAGGAATTCCCCAGCCGTCCAGTCCTCGACCCGCATGATGCCCGCCATGGTGACCAGGATGTTGACGTCGGGATGGGCGGCGATGACGGCCTGGGCGGCCGCGTTGATCGAGTCGGCGCTGGTGGTGTCGATCTCGATGCCATCGATGTCGTACTCGGCCTTGATCTCCTGGAGCAGCGCAGTGCGGCGCCCGCCGACGATGACGGTGTTGCCCTTGTCCTTGAGGGCGAGGGCGAGGGCGAGACCGATCCCGCTCGTCGCTCCGGGGATGAAGATGGTGTTGCCGTTGATTCTCACGATTACTTCTCCTTCTGGATGGTGAGTTGATGGGTCGATGTGAGGGCGCGCCAAGGAGCGCCGTTCTCGTTGCGAGTGGCGTTGCGGAGGCGGTCGGGGCTAGCCGGGTTTGTTGTGCTTCTGGATGCGCTCGAGCCACTCGGTCAGGAGCGATGCTTCGGCGAGGCTGAACTCCGCTGCCTCGCTCAGGTATGCGCGCAGCGTGGTCGCGGCCGCCACCAGCGCATCCTCGGACGAGGGGGCTTCCGCGCCGATCACGATGGAGCGGTAGGTCGCCTCACGCGTGAGGGTTGAGATGGACAGATCGGGGAACGCTTCGGGACGCAGCAGCAGTCCGAGTGCGACGCCGGAGTTTGCCGCCATCACGATCTGCGCCGCTTCCGCCGGGGGCACCCGCAGCCGACCCTGCTCAGCCAGCCTGACCAACAGCTGCTCCAGCAGCCCCATGGCCTCGGCAGCGGCCTCTGATCTGGAGGCCAGCGTGGTTCCGAAGAGCAGCTGATAGGCGTGCGGATGCGCCAGCGCAAAGGCGGTGTGCGCGTCCCAGCCCCGCCGCAGATCCTCCAAGGGGTCCTCCGACTGCTCGGCGGCGCGCTTCATCGACAGGTACTCGTCCCAGACGCGGTCGACGACCGCCGCCATCAGGCCATCCTTGTCGCCGAACAGCCGATACAGCACCGGCTGAGTCACCCCCGCCGCGTCACAGACGGCGCGCGTGGAGACATCGCCGGACGGCGACCCGGCGAGCAGCTCCGCCGCCTTGTCAATGATCAGTGCTCTCGAACTCACGTATCAACGATAACACTATGTGCGTATCACTGCAATCCGACTGTCATGCACGGACAGCACGCCGCCAAGGTCCCTCGCGCAACGCCGCGACGCGCAACCATTCTTCGACCGGTCGTGGGGCAGACGTGGGGCAGCGCGCCCCGCCCCGCGTGAATCGCACCTAGCGGGAGCCCGTTTCCGTGTGCCAATTCCGTGGGGCAGGAGTGGCCACGAGAGGGCTCAACCGATCCGAGGCTTTCCGCCGCGCCGAGCGAAAGCCCTAGCCAGGGAGATTCGGGATTGCTCAAGAAAGGTCACGAGAGAGAATTCACGTCTCCGTGTTTGCCCCAGTCAGAGCCACCTTACGGTGCGCGAGAGAGGAGTTGAGACTCCCGCGGGGCGCGCACAAACATGGCTCTCACTGGATACTTGGTACAGTTCGTGCACTGCTTGGCGAGGCTCGTGAGGCAGATGTGGGGCAGGATTACGGCATCCTGAAAGCAACGGGTTTGCGTGCCCAGCGCTCGCTCCTTCATCGCGACCTCATGAGCGTCCGCGGTGCACCTGCTTGGCAATGCCAGTGGTGTTGTCGCGATATCTAGCCATCTCGGTGGTGACGTGGGCGACCTTTGCGATCTGCTCGATGCTAAGGCCGCGTCCGGCCGCCTTGATAAGGAGCGGCCGAGACAGGAGCAGGGGCCGCCGAAGGCAGTCGCTTGCTCTTCCTCATCGGGCCGACAGGTGCGGAACGGCACCCCATCCACTTCCCGCACTTCAGAGAGATCGTGGCCGATCTGGAGATGACTCAGTTCGGCGCGATGTCGCTAGCAAGTCTCTTCCTCGAGACGAGTGCGTTCGATGAGCACCTCCGCGTCCACGACCGCAACGCGGAGGTGCTCCGCCAGCGTCGAGATCTCGAGCACGTCCGACGGCTGCAAGCCCAGTTCGGCGCGAAGTCGGAATGCTGCACGCTCCGCTTCTGCTTCGAAACGTCGCCGTGCAACTCGACGAACTGAGCGGCAGTCTCCCGGTCGTCAGGCCACACTCACTGAGCGACGAGGCGACCTGATCGATCCGCTCGGGCGCCGCTTCCGCTTCGGCACAACGCCGGTTTGAGCGAGCCGTCCGGGCCTCGGGGAACCTCGATCTCGACCGGTCCGATCACGGTCAGCACCGTCCGGATGCTCGTGCCGTCTCGCATGCTCGTGCCCAGTGTCATCTCGCCAAAGCAGCGCCAAAGGCGTCCGGTTGGTTCCGCGTCCAGCGCGGCTTCAGTACCCGCTTGGTTAGGTTGGACACAGGCCGCTCCCGGCCCAGCCGGGGATACCCCCTGCGCCGCGCCTGGGCCAGATGTTCATCGGCGAGCCGCCTCTGATCGACGATCCCCCCGTCGCGTGACCAATCTTCGCCGTTACTCGGTGGTGTCTGTCACGGCCACTTCCGTTCGGATCAGGCCAGACTCCCACATACCTCTAGCCCGTTTCCCACCCCCGGCATCGAGGTGAGCGCGCGGGCCGCCCAACCGAGGAGCCGCGAAGCCGATTGGTGCGGTTCGGAGCCGCCGGCGCTTCAGTTCGTAGTGCTCGGCAGTCGAAGGAGGCGGCACACAGCCGTGGCCACCAAGGCGAAGACTGCGAAGATGGTGATGTTGGTGAGCGCGTCTGCCCAGGATACCTCTTGGGTCGCTCGCACTTGGGCGACACTGGACGTCATTGCGGCGATAGTGTACGCCCCGACGTTGTTGGTGATGTGGGCAGCGATCCCCGCCTCTAGGCCGCCGGTGAGTATCGCGAGGGTCGAGGCGAGCATTCCGAAGGCGAATCTGTCCAGCAAGAGGGCGGTGTTCTGAGCGCCATGGATCGAGGCGAACAGTAGCGATGAGGCTACGGCTCCAATCCAGGGGTTCGTGGTGACTCCGGTCACTGCCTGCAGCAGGTAGCCCCTGAAGAGATACTCCTCGGCTGCGGACTGCCAAGGAGTGACGATGGCCACCACGATGAGGAAGCCCCACCATCCCTCCTGCGGTGCGAACTGGAGCGGCTGGCCCTGCAAGCCCCCGACCAGCAGGGTGCCGCCCAAGACGACGACGACCGCAATCCCCAGGCAGATGACCAGATAGCCCCGGCGAAGGTGCTGATCGACGGAGGAGAGTTGCCCAAACGGCGCGCGATGGAACAGCGTCATCAACAGCCAGCAACACACCAACAGCGCGGCGATCGCCACGCCGTTCGCGGCAAGTCCAGCGGGTGTCTCGTACCTGCTGGCGGATATGCGGAAGTCGGCGAAGGGGACGTCGGGCGCGACCAATGCGTGGGCGACGGTGGTTACCGCCAGCGAGATCCACGGGGTGAGAAGGAAGTAGACAGCGAACGCCACAACGATGCCGAATAGCGCTGTCGTTCTTCCTCCGGGGCGGCTGAGTTGCCCGGCGAAGGTGACGGAAGGCCCCGCTGGGTCTGGTTTGTCCTGGTCGGTGTTTCTGCTTGGTCGGGTGCGGGGTGTCCTCATGAGTGTCAGCTTCTGTCTAGCGCGCCGGTGGTGGTGCGAAGGGACGACGCTCGGCGGTGGGGGTCACGCGGACAGCGCCCGCTGCGTGGAGGCTGAGTTCGATCGGGGTGTCGTTGATGCTGAGCCAGACTGCCGCGGTAGCGGGGTTGATCTCGGTGACGGTCAGCCAGGTACCCACGGAGATGCCGTGCTCGGTGAGGTAGCGCAGGATGTCGGGCGAGCGGTCGCATA
>DAIQNZ010000011.1:0-51280 GCA_036788135.1 Propionicimonas sp. | reverse complement strand
TGGTGAGTTTGAGTTTGGCGATGGCTTCGCGGGCGGTGGTTTCGGGGTCGGGGGTCTTCTTTGGGGACTGTGGTGCGGGTGGTCCGATGCAGCCGGCATCTTTGCCGGGAATGCATTGATGATCGGCAGGCGAGTTCCCGTGGCTGCCGCCGTGCCCGTTGCCCCCTGGCCCGGGGTCGGCCACTTCGTTGTCGGCGTCTCGTCCCCATGCGTAGCCATCGCCCGCGCCCACTGTTGCATCCGTCGGAGCGGAGTATGCGCGTGCGGGAATCAAGGAAAGGGCGGCGGCCATGAGCGCAATCGCTGCGAGTGTCAACCGTTGCACTTTGGCACCACCTTGGAGCGAGACGCCCGGATCTTGAGAACTTCACCCTCTCGCACGAAGTATGCGGTTTCTTCTACCGCTCTGCCGTGCGTGACAGCTCCATCCGGTCCGGACATCAAGACCTCCTGACTGTCTCTGCACGAGGAAAGCGCAACGACGGACCCGGCAATGCTCTGGTCCGGGGCGCGCCGAACCCAAACGACGCGTGGTTCCCCCGCAACCACCTTCAGTCGCGCCTGCTTCAGGTGTCGGTAGATCGCCATGGAATCTTCCAGATAGGGGCCCGTGGCTGTTGCAAGCAAGTTCGGCGTTGGCTTATCGACTCCGCCCAGTTGATAGATGTTGGCCTCCTCCGAAAGGAATCCTCGGTAGACGGCTTCTGCTTCGGTGTAGAGCTTGTCTTTGGCGATCATTTGGTCGTGGTCGTAGGGGGTGCAGGGGTAGGGGTTGCCTCCTGCTTCTGGGGTGCAGGTCGGGCTCGGTGCTGGTGGTGTGGTGGTGGGTTGCGTTGGGGTGCAGCCCATGACGGTGATCAGGGTTAGTGCGGTGATGGTGGTGCGGATACGGAGTGCTGCCATGTGCGGTCTCCTTGGGGTGGTGTCGCCCAGAATGGCATAGGAAAGGTGCTGGTTCGCAACTTCTTTGGTGGGTTATCCACACAATGGAAGGGTTCGGACACTTGTCCACAACTTGACGGAATGTGCCGGCGGATAATCTGAATCGATATCAATGATGCGAACCGCCTTGTAGTGGGCGGCTGGCAGGTCTTTGCCGCGCGCGGCGGAGGACGACAAGCGGTCAACGAGCCATCGTGGCCGGCATCTCATGGCCGACATCCGGCATCCGGCCCCGAGCCCGGCGCCTGTCCCCGAGCCTGGTCCTGGCATCTGGCCCTGAGTTTGGACCTTGCCGCCTAACCCTGAGACCTGGTCCTGCCGCCCAGCGCTGACAGATGGGCCCGGCGCCGCCACCACGTGCCCAGCGCCGGCAGCCAGCAGGTGCCATCGCACGTGGCCTGCCACTCGTTCCGGGCCGCCGAAGCGGCGTCGGAAACGTGGCCCGCGTGACGCGATTTGCGCGCCAGGGGTCCATTCCGGCGGCTTGGAACGATTTGGATTTCGTCGAGTGCGCAAATCGTGTCGGTGAGCCACCGCCGCAAGATTGCGACCCCAGCAATCGCGACATCCTGGAATCGTGACGGGCGTTGCTCCTGCCGTGGCGGGTGAAAGCCGCTTCGCGGGCAGATCGCTTCGGCGCTCGCGACTCTGGCGGTTCCGAGCCCGGCGATCGCGCCTCAGCATTGTCGGCGGGGGCTGGCGGGCTCGCAGAACCAGTGGTCTTGGCCTCGGGCTCGTGGCGGTGGCCGGCTCGCGTGCGCCACGATTTGCGCGCCAGGCGCCGAATCTGGCGACTTGGAACGGTGCAACTCGCGTCGAGCGCGCAATTCGCGTCGGCGCGCTCATGCCTCAGCAGAGAGGCATACGGCGGTGGTGGCACCAGGCGGCGGTGAGTCCGGGCGGCTGTGAGTCCAGGCGGTGGTGAGTCCCGGCGTGACGGCCTCGTGACTGCGGACGCGAATGGCGCCACCGCTTGCTGATCGGGCGTCGAGGGAGTGCTCCTCATCCGAGCAGCTAGCCTGGTGCTGACAGGCGCAGAAGGGCTGGTGGTGTGCGGGATGGCTCCGGATCCGCAGGCGCAAGCCGCGTCATCGGCCCGCGCATGGGCAGCCGCCGCAGGCTTGATGACGATCTGGCCGCAGCTCGTTATCGCGTGGGCGGACTGGTACGAGGTGCCCGATCACTTGGTGGTGTTCGCCGACGGAGATGCGATGCTCCACTTCGCTGCTGCCGAGGGCCCGGTCTTGGAGTCGGCCGACGGCGAGGAACAGCTGACCTGGGCTGATCTCGAGCAGCTTGACCTCGAGAGCCGCTTTCAACGCGTCGACTGGCGCCGGCACTTCGGGCCGCCCGCTGCCGAACCGGAAGTGACCGCGAAGGCCGCCATCTATGCCGCGATCGCCGCCATTGTCGGCACGGCGCCGGACGGGGAGTGGACGGCCCGACCCGCGAAGATGGTTTTCGACACGGATCATCCCCTCGATGATCCCAACGCCGTCTTCCGGCTGATCGGCGGCTTCCCTTCGCTGATGTCGACGGTGCAGTGGTACGCGTCCCAGGTCAGTGCCGGCATGCGTCGCGCGGCTGCCGGACGGGCGCTCGGCTGGCATGACCCCTTGTGGCAGATCACTCGCGGCGGCTCGGCCGCTGTTGTCCTCGACGAGGCCGGACGAATCCATCTGCCGCGGATCTCGACAGAGGACGACAATCTCGCCGACCTGCTGGAGTTGGTCGCCGACGACGCCGACTGGGTGGCCGGCGGCTTCTCCTTCGACGTGCTGGCCGTACTCACACAACTCAACGGCGACCTGGATGCCCTCGCCGCGCTGCTCCTTCCTGGCGCCCGCCATGCGTTCGGTCCGCGGCGAGCGTGGAGCCCGGCGCACCCGGATCGAGCCAACCAGGCGCCCCGGCGGCTCCGGTCTTGAATGCGACGGCGCCGGGCTGTCCAGGCTCGGTTTGGCTCGTGTGTGGCGGCACCGTGGTGAGCGGGTGGTACCCACGGCAGGCTCGGTTCGCGTCGCGCTGGCCGGGTGCACCGGTGGGTGCGGTGGTGACGGCTCGGGCGTCGCGGGCTGACCGGGCCCGGCCTGGTTCGTGAGGGCGCGCCGGACGCTGGTGGTGTCTACGGCGGGACCGGTTCGCCTCCGCTGGCCGGGTGCACCGGTGGGTGCGGTGGTGACGGCTGGGGCGTCGCGGGCTGACCGGGCCCGGCCTAGTTCGTGAGGGCGCGCACCGTGGCGATGTCTGCCGGCGCCCACTCCAGGCGGGCGAGTTCATCGGGCCTGAGCCAGTCCACGGCTGCGTGCTCGCGCGGCTGAGGCTCGCCGGAGACCACGGCGCACCAGTAGGTCCGCAGTCGGAGGGGGAACCCGTGATCGGCGGGTCCACTGTCGGCGACCAGTGCTCCGACCTCGACCAGGCACCCGAGCTCCTCCCAGATCTCCCTGCGCAGTGCCTGCTCTGCAGTCTCGCCGAGCTCGATCTTGCCGCCGGGAAACTCCCACGATCCGGCCTGGCTACCGAGCCTGCGCTGGGCGCACAACACCAGTCCGTCGCGGACGATGACGGCGCCGACGACGTCCAGTGGGGCGGGGGAGTCCGCGGCCATCGGTTCATCCTCTCCGGCGAATGCTGGACGCCGAACCACGCCCTGTCGGAGTTGGGCGACCTGCCGAGAGTCTCACGATCCCGCCTCGCTTACCACGTGTCCCGCGTGGGCGGCTGTAGGTGCCGTCAGTCAGCCGACGAATCGCGAGCTGACCAACCCCGCACTCAGGCCGGACGGAACAGCTCAGCACGGAACCGGTAGGCGTCCCCGCGATAACGGTTCACGCCCACCAGAATCGCTTGGCCGTCGGCGGTGTAGGCGACCTCACTGCCGACCAGAACCGGCGAGCCGGGATCGCAGCGCAGCAGCCGGGCGACCTCGGGGCTGGCCGCGTGCGCCTGAACCGAGTACGACGAGCGGTGCAGCCGAATTCCGCACAGTGTCTCCAGCCGCTCATACAGGGACTGGTCGGTCATGTCGGCATCGGCCAAGGCCTCGGCGCCCTCGAGCTTCACCACCACCAGGTCGACGCAGATGGGCTGGCCATCCATGCCGCGCAGGCGCCGCAGCTCGAGCACCGGCGCGCCAGGCGCGATCCGCAACTGGTCTGCTTCGTCGAGGGTGGCCGGACGCACCTGCTGCGAGAGCACCTTCGAACTGGGCTTCAGCCCTTTGGCTGTGGCCATCTCGGTGAATGACTGCAGGGTGCTGGGCACTTCGCCGAGCACGGTGCCATTGGCGAACCAGCCGCGCTGCGCCGAGCGCTCGAGTTTGCCCTCCTCTTCGAGACGTGACAAGGCACGTCGCACTGTCACCCGGCTCACTCCGAGGCGGGCGGAAAGCTCTCGCTCGCCTGGCAACCTCGACCCCGGCGGGTACTCCCCGCGCTGCAGGCTGGTAACGAGGTGCCGATAGGCGATGTCGCTGGTACCGGACACAGCGGCAGCATACCAATCTTCGAGTTGGTAACAATCTGGTCTACGACATTGCACTAACTGGACTATCTGGTATGTTCGAAGTGACTCGAACCACACTGCAGTGGCGAGCCCCACGGCGAAGGAGCATGGAGTGAAGCAACCCAGATTGATCCGCAAGACCCTCGCAACGGCCACCATCATCACCGCACTCCTGGCGGCAGCCGGCTGTGCCCCCGGCGGAAACGCGCCCGCCCCGACAACTTCTGGCGGCACGGTCTCCAAGGACGTTGCTGCTGCTGGCCAGGTCACCTTGAACCTCTCCGACTTCTGGGGCGGCAGCGAAGGTGAATGGATCAAGACGATGGTCCAGAAGTTCCAGACCAAGTACCCCAACGTCACCATCAAGCGCAGCCAGGAAGACTGGGGCCAGCTGACCTCAACCCTGAACCTGCAGATCGCCGAGAAGGACGGCCCCGACATCGCCACTGCCAACAACGGCTGGCAGTCGCTGGGAACCCTCGCCAAGGGCGGACTGGTGCTCAACCTCGACAAGTACTCCACCGCCTACGGCTGGGACAAGCTGATCCCCAGCACGATCGCCCGCCAGAACGAGTTCACCACCGACTTCAAGACGATCGGCAGCGGTTCCCTCTTCTCGACTCCGATCGCCCGGGTCTCCTTGATCGGCGTTTACTACAACGTCGATGAGCTCAACAAGCTCGGTATCGCTCCGCCGACGACGCTGGCCGAGTTCGAGGCTGCCTGCGCCAAGATCAAGGCCGCAGGGCAGATCCCGATCGCCTACGGCAGCCAGGACTCCCCGACCGCGGTTCTGCTGGGCCTCCAGGCGCTCTACGCCGACGCGAACACCATCAACAACTTCACCTACGGCGACCCGAGCGTGACCGCGAGCCAGGCCGGTCTGACCCAGGCTGCCGAGACCGCAAAGAAGTGGAACGACAACGGCTGGTTCACCCCGCACCACGAGGGCATCAACTACCAGGACGCGGTGGCCAACTATCTCGACGGCAAGGGTGTGTTCCGCTTCGAGTACACCGGTTCGCTCGGCCTGACCGACAAGCAGCAGGGCAAGTTCAAGTACATCCAACTGCCGCAGGCATCCGGCAACGGCACCGTCGGTGTCGGCGCAGCTCCGGCCGCCATGGTCATCGCCAGCAAGTGCAAGAACCCCGACGTGGCCGCAGCCTTCCTCGACTTCCTGATGTCCCAGGACGCCGCCCAGGTGGCCGCCGATGACGGTCTGATCCCGCTGATGCACTCCGACGTGAGCATCCCGGCCACCATGACCACGCTGCAGACCGAAGCGGCCGGCGCCGACGCCATCGCCAAGTCCGACGGTTTCGTGCCCTACTTCGACTGGACCAGCCCGACCATGCTCGACACGTTGAACCAGCAGATGCAGCTGCTCTACGCGGGCAAGACCGACCCGGCCGGCCTGGTCGCCGCGGTCGACAAGGACCGCACCGCCTTCCTCGATCAGTCGAAGTGATCGCCCGGTAGGCATCTCGATGAACACCATCAGCGCTCGCGCCACCCGTACTGCGGGTGGCGCGAGCCCCGCCGGACGACGCACCAGGAAGTCTCCTCGGGGTCGGAACAAGAAGCTGGGACTGCTCTATGTGGCGCTCCCGCTGCTGTTCTACGCCGGAGTCGTGCTGGTGCCGTTGGCCCAGTCGTTCCAGTACTCCTTCTACAACTGGGACGGCGTCTCTCGGGCGACCTGGGTGGGGCTGGACAACTACATCACCTTCTTCACCGATCCGGTGTTGCAGTCGACCCTGGGTCACGTCCTGGTGCTGATCCTGTTCTTCTCCATCCTGCCGATCATCCTCGGGCTGCTCTCCACCGCGTTGATCACGCGACGCAAGCTGCTCGGCATGGCCGCCTTTCGGTTCGTGTACTTCCTGCCGCAGGTGTTGACCAGCGTGGTGGTCGCCTTGGTGTTCAAGCGGATCTACAGCCCCGACGGTGCACTCAACTCGATGCTGCGAGCCGTCGGCCTTGATGCTCTGACTCGCAGCTGGCTCGGCGACTTCACCTGGGCGCTGCCCGCCTTGGGCATGATCGGCACCTGGGTCACCTTCGGCTTCTGCATGGTGCTGTTCATCTCCGGCGTGTCCTCGATCCCGACCGAGCTGTACGAAGCGGCGCGGGTCGACGGTGCCGGCCCGGTGCGGGAGTTCTTCGCCGTCACCCTGCCGGGCCTTCGCGCCCAGATCGCGGTGGCGCTCACCTTGACCATCACCGGTGCGTTGCGCACCTTCGACCTGGTCTGGGTGACCACCGGCGGCGGACCGGGCACGGCCACGCTCACCCCGGCGGTCGCGCTCTACCGGGCGGCCTTCGTCAACCCGCAGGTCGGCAAGGCCGCTGCTATCGGCATCGTGATGGCACTGCTGTGCCTGGTCATCGCGATGGCCATCTCGAAGTTCTCGGAGCGTGACTGATATGAGCCGCAAGCTTGAGGTCGTCGCGACCTACGTCATCCTGGCGGTGCTCGCCGTGGCCGTCCTCTTTCCGGTGGGCGCCTTCGTCGGCGCAGCCCTCAGCCCCGACCGCGCCGGACGTCCGGTGCCCGGCGTCTTCGAATGGAACAACTTCGTCATCGCCTGGCAGGACGCCGACTTCGCCCAGGCGATGACGGTCTCGCTGACCATCACCTGCTGCGCGGTCGCCGGCCAGCTGATTTTGGCCACCATCGGCGGCTACGGCTTCGGAGTGCTGGGCGTCAGCGGCCAGAAGGTGCTCTACCCGCTGATTATCCTCGGCATGATGATCTCGACCGAGGCGATCATCGTTCCGCTGTACTACCAGTTCCGCAGTCTGGGGCTGACCAACACTTTGCCCGGCGTGATCCTGATCCACATCGGGATGGGCGTCCCGTTCGGCATCTTCTGGATGCGCGCCGCCTTCCGCAGTCTGCCGACCTCGCTGTTCGAGTCGGCCGAACTCGACGGCGCCGGCACCGTGCGCATGCTGTGGAGTGTCGCGCTGCCACTGGTTCGTCCGGCGATCACCACGCTGCTGCTGCTGAGCTTCATGTGGACCTGGAACGACTACTTCATCTCGCTGGTCTTCCTGCACGGCGAGAACCAGACCGCCACCGTGGCGCTGGGCGTGTTCCAAGGCCGACATCTCACCTTGTTCAACCTGATGGCCGCCGGTGGCCTGATCGTGGCAGCGCCGGTGCTGATCCTCTACGTGATCTTCCAGCGCAAGTTCATCTCCGGGATGCTCGCCGGCGCCCTCAAAGAGTAGCTGCGTCCGCCCCGCCCTCACCCACCCTTCTTTGTGATCCGAGGAACCACCATGACCAAACCGCCCACCATTACTGCGACCGCCGACGACCTCGGCGAGCGGGTAGCCGACGTCATCGTCGCCGCCTGGCGGGCCGCGTCCGAGCAGGGGCGTGACTTCCTGCTCGGCTGCCCGACCGGGCGAACGCCGGCCCCGGTGTTCAAGGCGCTGGCTGCCCGTGCGGCTGGGTTGGATGCGAGCAAGCTGGTGATCGTGCTGATGGACGAGTACCTGGTGCAGACCTCCGACGGCTTCGCCGCGGTCGAGGCCACCCAGCCGTACAGCTGCGTCGGCTACGCCAAGCTGCACATCATCGAACCGATCGCGGCCGCTACCGGCGAGAGCCCGCGGTTGTGGGCGCCCGACCCGTCCGATCCCGAGGCCTACGACCGCCGAATCGACCAGGCCGGCGGCATCGACGTGTTCCTGCTCGCCTCCGGTGCCAGCGACGGCCACATCGCCTTCAACCCGCCCGGGTCGCCGCGGGACTCCCGCACCCGGGTGATCAAGCTCCCCGACACCACTCGTCGGGACAATATGGCGACCTTCCCGGTGTTCGCTCACCTCGAGGACGTCCCCAGCCACGGCATTTCGGTCGGGGTTTCCACCATCGTCGATCAGACCCGGCTGGCACTGCTGATGCTGACCGGTTCGGACAAGCAGATCGCTTTCGCGCACATCAGCGCTGCCTCCGACTACGACCCGTCCTGGCCGGCCACCGCGGTCGCCGCCTGCCGGGACTACCAGGTATTCGCCGACGCCGAAGCCGCGCGGCACTAAGACTTCGAAACCCATACGAGAGGAAGAAATGGCATCCATCAAGTTGGTCTACATCGGCGGCGGGTCCTCCCGCGGCGCCGGCACCATGGCCTCGTTCCTGGAGCGCGGTGAGCATTTCCGCGGCTCCGAGGTGGTGCTGGTCGATCTGGACCCGGAGCGGCTGGAGATCGTCAGACGACTGGCCCAGCGGATCGCCGACAACAAGGGCCTCGACATCACCATCACCGCCACCACCGATCGTCGCGCCGGGTTGCGCGATGCGGATGCGGTGCTGACCAGCTTCCGTCCGGGCAACTTCGAGGCCCGCGCGCTGGACGAGCGCATTCCGCTCAAGCACGGCGTGATCGGCCAGGAGACCCAGGGTCCGGGCGGCTTCTTCATGGCGCTGCGTTCGCTGAACGAGTTCACCGGCATTGTCGAGGACATCAAAGCGGTCGCGCCGAAGGCGATCATCTTCAACTACACCAACCCGGTGAACATCGTCTCCCAGGCGGTCGCCCGATTCACCGATGTGCCGATCTACTCGATGTGCGAAGGCCTGATGTTCTTCCCGAACACCACCTTGCGTGCGGCCGGGCTGGATCCGGAGCGGGCCAAGATCACCATGGCCGGCGTCAATCACAACGGGTGGTCGTTCGAGCACCTCTACGACGGCGCCGACATCATGCCGCTGCTCGACCAGGCCTGGGAGGAACGTCGCGACGATCCGACCATGGACGTCCTGGCCCGGCGGATGTTGGAACTCGCGGTGACCATGCGCTCGGTGCCGGCGGACTACTTCCAGTACTACTACTACGGCCCCGAGATCCTGCGTGAGCTTCAGGGTGCGCGGATGACCCGCTCGGAAGTGATCATGTCGTCGCTGCCCGACTACTGGAAGCACTACACCGAGCAGTCCTTCGCCGAGGTGCCATGGCTCGACCCCAACCGCTCCCGCGGCGGCATCCACGAGTTGGAGCTCGCCTTGGACGTGATGGACTCCTACTTCAACGACATGCCGCAGCGTTTGCCGGTGAACCTGCCCAATACCGGTGGCGTTCTGCCCGGTTTCGACGAGGATGTGGTCGTGGAAGTGTGGTGCACGGTCGACGGCACCGGGGTGCACCCGGAGCCGCAGAAGCCGCTGCCGCACACCGTCCGCGGGATCACCCAGCAGCTGGCCGAGTACCAGTACCTGGCCGCGGAGGCCGCTTGGATCGGCACCCGCCGGGATGCGATCGCGGCGCTGGCCGCGAACCCCCTGGTGCCGGGGCTGCGGGTGGCTGAAGAGCTGTACGACGAGATGGCTGCCGCGCATGCGGCCTACCTGCCGGAGCGCCTGCTGCGATGACGGCTTTTCTGGCACTCGACGCCGGCAACTCCAAGACCGTTGCCGTGGTCACCGACGCTGCGGGGACGGTGCTCGGCCGTGCCCGCGGCGGCCGCGGCGACATCTACAACGCCCCGACCCCGGACGCGGCAGCGGACGAGGTGCTGGGCGCGGCCAACCGGGCGCTGTCGCAGGCAGGGGTGAAGGCCTCTGCGCTGGCTGCGGCAGCGTTCCGGATGGCCGGCGTCGACTGGCCAGAAGATGCCGGCTGGTGGCGGGAGCAGATCACCGCCCGCCTGGGCGTCATCGATCACCTCGGCATCGCGAACGACGGCTTCGCCTCGCTGCGGCTGGGCGCCCTCGATGGCGTCGGGGTGGGAGTGACGGTCGGCACCGGCCCGGCCATCGCCGCCCGCAATCGGGAGGGTGCGGAGGCGTGCTCGGGGTGGTGGGTCTTCGACAACCTCGGCGGCTGGGGCCTGGCCGAAGGCGGTATCGCCGCGGTCTGTCGGGCTTGGATGGGGCTGGGGGAGCCGACCGCGCTCACCGAGCCGATGCTCGATCTGTTCGACGTCCCCGACCCCTGGGAGCTGCGGCACAGCCTGACTCGGCGCTTCCGCACCCGCCCCGCCGACGAAGAACTCGCCGCCACCCGATTGGTGCTGCGGATCGCCGAGACCGGCGACCCGGTGGCGTTGGGGCTGGTGCGCCACCAGGCGTCCGCCTTCGCCGGGTACACCGGTTGGGTCGCCGGCCAGGTGGCATCCCGGCCAGGGCCGGACTTTCCGATCGTGGTGAACGGCTCGGTGGCCACCTCCCAGCATGGGGTCTTCCGTGATCACCTGCTGGCAGCGCTGGCCGAGAGCTTCCCGTCCGCTGCGGTGCGAGTCAGCAGTGCCGCTCCGCTGGCCGGCTGCGTGCTCGATGCGCTTGCTCTGGGCGGCGTGGAACTCACCGAGGGCCTCCGCGATCAGGTGATCGCTACCGAGCACCCGGCGGAGTTCCTCGACACCAGCCGGGTATCCAGCTGACCGCCTTGGCTTGGCCCGTCCCTTTGTTCTCTTGCATTTCTACCGCCGAGGAGGCGCCGTGACCCAGACCGCAGCAGACATCGTCGCGCTGCTCAGCCCCGAGCAACTGGCCGCCCTGGTCAGCGGGGCCGACGACTGGCATACCCAGGCCTATCCCGAGGTGGGGCTGCCGGCCGTCGAGCTGAGCGACGGCCCACACGGGCTGCGCACCGAGACCGGTGTCGACATGGTGTGGATCCCGTCCACCGCCTTCCCGACCGCCTCGGCCCTGGGTGCTACCTGGGACGTCGATCTCGTCCGTCGGGTGGGGGTTGCTCTGGGCGAGGAAGCGACCGCCATGGGCATTCAGCTGCTGCTCGGGCCCGGCGTCAATCTCAAACGGACGCCCTTGTGTGGACGCAATTTCGAGTACTTCTCCGAGGATCCGGTGCTCAGCGGCGACCTGGCCGCTGCCTACATCGACGGCGTGCAGTCGCAGGGGGTCGGCGCCTGTCTGAAGCACTTCGCGGCCAACAATCAGGAGACCGAGCGAATGGAGATCTCGGTCGAGGCGGACGAGCGAACCCTGCGCGAGCTCTACCTCGAGGTCTTCCGGCGGGTTCTGGCCGGCAGCGATCCGTGGGCGGTGATGTGCTCCTACAACCGGCTCGGCGGCACCCACGCCTCGCAGCATCGCTGGCTGCTGACCGACGTGCTGCGCGAGGACTGGGGCTACGACGGCCTGGTGGTGTCGGACTGGGACGCGGTGCACGATCCGGTCGCGGCCCTGCAGGCCGGCCTCGATCTGGAGATGCCCGGCACCGCCGGACGCAGCGCCGCGACGATCCTGGCCGCGCTCGAGTCCGGCGAGCTGGAGTTGGACGTGCTGCGGAGAGCGGCGACGCGAGTGGTCGACTTCGTGCTGCGGGCGCTACCCGGCCGGGTCGCGGCAACCAGCCCGATTCGTGACGCCGGCATCACGCCGGGCGGGGGCTTGAGCGGCCAGCAGCGAGCCGCGCTGCATCAGGACGAGCACCACCGCCTCGCTCGCGAGGCCGCCGCAGCGGCGATCACCGTGTTGCGCAACCGCGGTGCGGTGCTGCCGCTGGCCGCGGACGGAGCGCAGCGCATCGCCGTGATCGGCGGTTACGCGCGGGTGCCCCGACTGCAGGGCGGTGGCTCGGCCTCGCTGGATCCGCTGATCGTCGACGAGCCGCTGGCCGCGATCACGCAGTTCGCCGGTGATCGGGTCAGCTACGCGCAGGGCTACCCGATGGCGCGGACGAACTACTACCAGGAGTTCGAGATCGACGGCAGTACCGACGCCGCGGCACTGCAGGACGAGGCAGTCGCGGTCGCCGCCGCCGCCGACCTGGTGGTCGCCTTCGTCGGGCTGCCGCTGCGGTGGGAAGAGGAAGCGGCCGACCGTTCGACCTTGTCATTGCCCGACGAGCAGGTCGAGCTGCTGCGTGCGCTCGGGGCAACCGGCAAGCCGCTGGTGGTGGTGCTGGCCGCGGGCTCCGCGATCACCATGGACGGCTGGCACGACGCCAGCGACGCCATCGTGCTCAGCTGGCTGGGCGGTCAGGGGGTCGGCAGCGCCGTCGCCCGGGTGCTGTTCGGCGACGCCGACCCGTCCGGGCGGCTGGGGGAGAGCTTCCCGCTGCAGCTGACCGACACCCCCGGGTACGACACCTTCCCCGGGGCGGACGGTGTCGTGCGCTACGACGAGGGGCCGTTCATCGGTTACCGCTGGTACGACGCGCAGCGGTTGACGGTGCGTTATCCCTTCGGTCACGGCCTGTCGTACACGACCTTCGCCTACAGCGACGCCGCGGTGATGGCCGCCGATGACGACCTGGTCCGGATCGAGGCGACGGTGACGAACACCGGCTCGCGCCCGGGCAGCGAGGTGGTTCAGCTCTATGTCGAGCCGCCGGCAGGTGCGCAGCCTCGTCCGGTGCGGGAACTGCGCGGCTTCCGCAAGCTGCACCTGCAGCCGGGCGAGCGAGCCGAGGTGAGCTTCACCGTCGGCCTGCGCGACTTCGCCTTCGCCGATGCGGACGCGCAGTGCTGGCGGCAACCGGCCGGGCGCTATCGGATCGTGCTGGCGTCCTCTGCGCACGCGCCGCAGGCCGGCCTGCGGGTCGATCGCGCCGAGGCGACCATGCCGTTCGCCGCCGACGCGGAGCGCCGCCGGTGAGTGAGCGACCACCGGGAGGTTCGCTGACCGCTCGCCTCGATGATCTGGTGCTCTATCAGGCCTACCCGCAGAGCTTCGCCGACGGCAACGGCGACGGCATCGGCGACCTCATCGGCCTGCGTGAACGCCTGGATTACCTCTGCTGGCTCGGGGTGGACGCGGTGTGGCTCAACCCGTGTTTCGTCTCGCCGTTCCGTGACGCCGGCTACGACGTCGCCGACTATCTGCAGGTGGCACCGCGCTACGGCAGCAACGACGACCTGGTCGCGCTGTGCGAGGCGGCAGCTGAGCGTGGTATCGGGATCGTTCTCGATCTGGTGGCCGGCCACACCTCGGACGAGCATCCGTGGTTCCGGCAGGCATGCAAAGAAGACGCCGATCCGGCTGACCGTGATCGGTACCTCTGGTCGCCGCTGCCGAAAGACGGATGGGTTCAGGCTCCCGGGGACCAACAGCGGTGGTACCTGCCGAACTTTCTGCCGTTCCAGCCGGCGTTGAACTACGGCTACGCCCGTCCGAACGCGGACGAGCCGTGGCGCCAGCCGGTCGACGCGCCCGGACCTCGACGCAACCGCGAGGCGCTGAAGCAGATCATGGCGTTCTGGTTCGACCGCGGAGTCTCCGGCTTCCGGGTCGACATGGCCGCCTCCTTGGTCAAGGACGATATCGACCTCGCCCAGACTCGCCGGCTGTGGGGCGAACTGCGCGCCTGGGTTGACCAGCGCTACCCGGGACGGCTGCTCATCGCCGAGTGGGGCGATCCGAGCCTGTCGGTGCCGGCGGGCTTCCACGTCGACATGTTCTTGCACTTCGGCGGAGCCGACAACGGACTACCGCTGCGCTCGCTGTGGCAGAACGGCGGCGGCACCGTCAGCGACTACTGGCCCGACTACCCCTGCTGGGCCGACGCCGATGGCGGCGGCAGCCTGGAGGTGTTCGCCACCGCCTGGCGCCAGGCCCGAGAAGCCATCAGCGCCTCGTCCGGGTATGGGCTCGGCGGCGTCGCCGGGCTTCCCACAGCGAACCACGACTTCAGCCGGCTGGTGGCCGGCGGCCGCGATGCTGAACAGGCCCGGGTGGCTCTCACCCTGGTGTTCACCTGGGCGACGATGCCGTGCCTGTACTACGGCGATGAGATCGGCCTGCCGTACCGGCCCGGGCTTGCGCCCTTCGAGGGTTCCCGGCTGGAGCCGCGATTCGAGCGTGCCGGGTCACGGACGCCTCTGCCTTGGGGCGATCTGGCTGCCACGGACTTCGCCGCGACCACGACGACTGCGCGCTACCTTGCGGTGGATGCCGCAGCGGGCGCACCGACGGTGGCCGGCCAATACCGCGACCCCGATTCGCTGCTGGCCTTCGTCCGGACGCTGATCGGGCTGCGACATCAGGACCGGCGGCTGGCCGCGTCCGCGCCGTTGCGGCTGATCGCTGGCGGCTCCCCGGCGGCGTACCTGCGTGGCGAGGACGAGTCACTCCTGGTGGTGCTGAACCCGGCGCGACGCGCGACCACATTGTCCTGGTCGCTGGTGGGCGACGCCGCCGTCGAGGATCGCCGGTCATCGTCGGTCGTGGTGGTGGGCCGGGGCGTGCGCCTGGGTGAGGAAGCCATCGAGGTGGACGGCTTCGGCTATGCCGTCATCGAGGTGAAGCCAGAAAGGCCGAGCGATGAGTGAGACCAGCGACCGGCCTTTCGTCCCCGCGCCGCGGGGCTTCGTCTGGGGCGCGGCGACGGCAGCGCACCAAACTGAGGGCGGCAACGTCAACACCTCCCACTGGGTGGCAGAGTACGCGCCCCAGACGGCGGTGCCGGAGCCGTCCGGGGACGCCTGCGACTCCTTCCACCGCTACCCCGAAGACATCGCTCTCCTGGCGGCCGCCGGTCTGGGCGCCTACCGCTTCTCGATCGAATGGGCGCGGATCGAACCGGAGCCCGGGGTCTTCTCTCGTGCGGCGCTGGCGCACTACCGCCGGATGATCGATGAATGCCTGGCCCGCGGCATCGAACCCATCGTCACCCTGCACCACTTCACCTTTCCGCGGTGGTGGCAGCAGCGCGGCGGCTGGCAGGCGCCCGATGCGGTGGACCTCTTCACCGGCTACGTCGAGGTCGCGGCGCGGATCCTCGGCGACGTGAAGCGGGTTGTCACCATCAACGAGCCGAACATGCTGGTGATCCAGCTCGGCGCGATCACCGACACCACCTTGGGCGTCAACGCCACCGGCGTGGACGAGCAGCGCGCGCAGACCATCGCTCGGGCCCACCATGCCGCCGCCGCGGTGCTACGGGCGGCCACCGGTGCACAGGTCGGGTGGAGCGTGGCCAATCAGGTGTTTCAGGCCGTGCCGGGCTGGGAGGAGCAACGCGACGCGTGGCGCTACTGGCGCGAGGACTTCTTCCTCGAGCAGGCCCGCGACGACGATTTCATCGGGGTGCAGGCCTATCTGCGCACCATCATCGGCCCGACCGCTGACGCGCTCGGCTACGGTCCTCAGCCCTGGCCGGATGGCACCCGCTTCACCCTGACCGGCTGGGAGTACTACCCGGACGCGCTCGGCGAGGCGATCCGACACACCAGCACGGTGGCGCCTGGCGTGCCGATCCTGGTCACCGAGAACGGCATCGCCACCGCGGACGACCGCGAACGTATCGCCTACACCCGGCGCGCTCTGGCGGGGGTCGCCGCTGCGATCGCCGACGGCTGCGATGTGCGCGGCTATCTGCACTGGTCGCTGCTCGATAACTACGAGTGGGGCTCGTTCGGTCCGACGTTCGGCCTGGTCGCGGTCAACCGCGAGACCTTCGAGCGGCAGCCCAAAGCCAGCCTGTGGTGGTTGGGCGATCTGGCTCGCCGCGGCGTACTGCCTCGGTGATCGCGCGCCTCAGAGCTGAGTAAGCGCGCCGTAACTGTCCGGGCGGCGCGTGCCCAAGAAGGGGAACAGCTCCAGCCAGTCCGCCCGCTGGGCCAGGTCGAGGGTCGCCACCAGGGCGGCGTCCTGGTCGCGAGGGGCCTGAACGAGCACGCGTCCGTACGGGTCGCAGATGAAGCTGGAGCCGTAGAAGCTGAGCACGCCCTCATCGCCCCAGCGGTTCGGCACCACCATGAACAGGCCGCTGTTGATGGCGTTGGCTGTGATCACCTGGCGCCACAGCGGTTCGGTGTCGAAGTCGGGGTGGTCGGGTTCGGAACCGATCGCGGTCGGGTAGGCCAGCACCTCGGCACCCCCCAGGCTGTAGGCGCGGGCGACCTCGGGGAACCACTCGTCCCAGCAGGTCGGCAGGCCGACCCGCGCGGCGGAGGCCACCGGCAGGGTGGTCACCGGATAGGCGTCCTCGGCGGGCCCCGGACGGAAGTAGTGATCCTCGTAGTAGCCGGCGGTCACCGGGATGTGGGTCTTGCGGGTGCGTGCCAGCAACTCCCCGGACGGGGAGACCAGGATCGCGGTGTTGAAGCCGCGGCCATCCGGGCCGTCAGCCTTCTCATACAGCGAGGCGTGCACGATCACGCCGTGCGCGGACGCCTGCTCGGCGGCGAAACCGAAGGTCGGGCCGTCGGTCAGCGGCTCGGCGAGGTCAGCCGGCACACCGGTCGGCTTCGTGTCAGCCGGGTAGCGCAGCAGGGTCAACTCCGGCAGGAAGACGATCTCGGCACCGGCGGCGGTTGCCGAGGCGATACCGTCGGCCAAGACCGCCCGATGCTCGGCCGCATCGGCGTGCCAGCGGGTCTGCACCAGACCGACGGTGAGGCTCGGGCGCTCGCTGTCGGTGACCCGCGCCAGTGAGGGCAGTGGGGCTGCGGAGAGAGTCTTCATTGCTGGGCTCCTTCGATGGGTGCGGCCGGCTGTTGCTGGGTGATGCAGTGAATGCCGCCGCCCCGGGCGAACAGGGCGCGCGCGTCAACCCCGACGACCTCGCGCCCGGGGTAGGCATCAGCCAAGATCTCGCGAGCCTCGGCGTCGGCGGGGTCGGCGAAAGTGCAGGCGATCACCGCCCCGTTGGCCACGTAGTGGTTCACGTACGAGTAGTCGACGAAGCCGTCTGCATCGCTGAGCGCTCGTGGCGCCGGCAGGTCGATCACCTCCAGCGTCCGGCCGGCGGCATCGGCGGTCGCGGTGAGGGCGCGGCGCAGGTCCGCGTCCAGGGCGTGGTCGGGGTGTGCGGGGTCGCGCTGGACGTGCAGCAGAGCCACACCGGGACGCGGCAGGGTGGCCACGATGTCGACGTGACCGCGAGTACCGAACCTCTGCGAGTCCCGGGTGAGCCCGCGCGGGAGCCAGATCACCTTCTCTGCGCCGATGGTGGCGGCGAGCTCGGCCTCGACCTGGGCCTTGCTCCACCCAGGGTTTCGGTAGGGATCCAGCTGGACGGTCTCGGTTACCAGGACGGTGCCCGCTCCGTCGGTGTGAATGCCTCCGCCCTCATTGACCAGCGGCGAGTCGATCTGCTCCGCTCCGCTGGCCGAGATCGCCACCTCCGCGGCGTGCTGGTCGGCCTCCCAGCGCGCCCAGCTCTGCTGCCCCCAGCCGTTGAACACCCAATCGACGGCACCCAGGCACCCCTGTTCGTCGAAGACGAAGGTCGGGCCCGAGTCGCGGTACCAGGCGTCGTCCAGCTCGGCGATGTGCAACTCCACGTCACTGCTCAGGCGGCGTCGGGCCTTGTCGACCGCGTCCGGGGCGACCAGCATCGAGACCGGCTCGAAACGACTGATCGCATTCGCCACCGCTGCCCAGGTCGACCAGGCCTCTTCGGCGTCCAGGCTGGTGGCGCCCAGGGTGTACGGGGCGGACGGCCACGCCATCCAGGTGCGCTCGTGCGGCGCGGTCTCAGCCGGCATCCGCCAGTGACTCATCGGGCCACCTCCACCGGTCGGGAGTGATCGTGTACGAGCGCTCAATGTAACCGCACACAACGACGGGCTTTCGGTGTCTCACCGGGCTTGCCTGCACCTGGTCGGACGGGAACACTCGGGGCATGCACGATGACCAACGACAGCACCACGGGCACGAGCACGCCGACGACAGCCCACAGGACCCTGCCGCCTTCTGGGAGGCGCGCTACGCCGGCAGCGAGCGAGTCTGGTCTGGACGCGCGAACGCCACGCTGGTGTCGGTGGCGGCCGAGCTCGCTCCGGGGAGCGCTCTTGATCTTGCCTGCGGCGAAGGTGGCGACGTCTTGTGGTTGGCAGAGCACGGCTGGCACGCCACCGGGGTCGACATCTCCACGACCGCCCTGGAACGCGGACGGGCCGCAGCGGCCGCTGCCGGTCTCACCGAGCGCGCGACCTTCCTCGCTGCCGATCTGTCGGACTGGCAGCCGACGGCGTCCTACGACCTGGTCACCTCCAGCTTCCTGCACTCGCCGGTCGCGTTGGCCCGAGAGGAGATCCTGGCCCGCGCCGCCCAGGCGGTCGCCCCCGGCGGCCACCTATTGGTGGTCGCGCATGCTGCGGCTCCGCCGTGGGCTCGTCATCACCTGCACGATCGCTTCCCCACACCACAAGAGGATGTCGCTGCGTTGGTCGGCGATTCTCCGGAATGGACGGTGGTGATCGCCGAGGTCCGGGTCCGTCAGGGGCACACGCCCGATGGCGAACCGGCCGAGCTTGAAGACGGCGTCGTCCTGCTGCGGCGCGCGCCGGTGTCGTCAGGCGACTAGGCAGTCTCAGCGCGGTGGCGGGGGAATGGTCCCCAGCCCGGGAACGCTCTCCGGCCAGATCAGCTCGACCGTGCACGGTGCGTGATCGATGATGAAGCGGGCATGGCGGCCCAGGCTGGGCGGCCCGAGACGGCTGCGATCGCCGTCGCGGGCGATGATCAGCCAGTCGGCCTGGTCTGCTGCCGCGGTGACGACCCTTTCGGTCGGGCCACGCAGAACTCGGGTTTCGCACGGACGTCCGAGCGCGGCTGCGGCCTGATCCAGCAGCGCCACGGCCTCGTCTGCGCTCAACCCCGGCGCCGGGGACGCCGGTGGCCGTCCGCGTCCCATCAATCCGAGCAGCGCACCGCCGGCGAGGGCCTCGTTCGGGTCATCTACGGCGACCAGGAGCAGCTCGTCGTCCGCCGGACGCTGTCGGGCTGCTTCGACGGCCGCCGGCCAGGTCCCTGCAGCGATCCACACCAGAACTCGCATCTCAGACTCCCATCAACGTTGCGCTCGCCCAGAGCGCGATGGTGGACAGCACCAGGTTGAGCGGCACCGTCGCCAGCCCCAGCTTGGTGAACTCGACGATCTCGGCGTCGTGGTCGTGATCGGCCATGATTCGACGCCACAGCAGAGTGGCCAACGACCCGACGTAGGTCAGGTTCGGCCCCACATTCACTCCGATCAACACCGCCAGTACCGCCACCGGGCCGACCGGGGCCACCAACGGCAGCAGCACCAGCACTGCCGGCAGGTTGTTGACCAGATTGGCCAACACGGCGGCGATGACGGCCAGCAGCAGCAGACTGCCCAGATCCCGCCCGGACGGCAGGATGTCGCGCATCAGGTCCGCCACGCCGTGATCGACCACGGCCTGCACCACGATCGCCAGGCCGAGGACGAAGAGCAGGAACCACAGGTTGGCCGCGCCGACCAACGATCGCAGTTCGACGCCGGTCGGCGCGGCCCGACGAATCATCCGTTTGACGGTCAGCGCAACCACCCCGGCCAATGCCGCCCAGAACGGCTCCAGGTGCAGCGGCGAACTGGCGACGAAACCGATCAGGGTCAGCCCGAGCACCACCAGTGCGAAGACCGGCACCGGTGTTGGCCTCGAGGGTGCTCGGGGGCTGGCCGCGACCGACAGATCGCTGGCGAAGTACCAGTGAAACACCACAAACTCGACCACGATCGCCACCAGCCAGGGTGCCGCCATCAGCCCGGCGAAGGACGCGAAACTCAGCCCGGCGGCGCCCATCGCCAGCAGATTGGTCAGGTTCGACACCGGCAGCAGCAGCGAGGCCGAGTTGGCCAGATGGGTGGTGGCGTACACGTGCGGCTTGGGGCGGGCGCCCAGCCGGGAGGCGGTCGCGAACACCACCGGCGTCAGCAGCACCACGGTGGCGTCCAGGCTGAGCACGGCGGTCGTGACCGACGCCACGGCGAAGACCAGCACCAACAGGCGCGTCGGACGGCCCCGCGAGCCGGCAGCCATCAGCTCGCCCGCGGCAGCGAAGACGCCCTCAGCCTGGGCAAGGTGGGCCAACATCAACACCCCGGCGAGGAAGCCGATCGTCGGCGCCATCGCGACCACCTGCGACCACGCCTGGCTCGGCGCGATCACCCCGAGCAGCACCAGCAACGCTGCGGCCGGAACCGCGGCCACCGCCTCGGGCAGCCCGCGGGGGCGGGTGACCGCGAAGACGAGCACCGCCACGAGGGCGCAGGCGGCCAACGCTTCGGCGAGGCCGTTGGGCAGGGCAGGAATCACCGGTGGTGTCTCAGGGCATCAGTCGTTGTTGCGGTTCAGCCACCACACGGTACCGGCCAGCACCGTCGCGAAGGCCGTCCAGGCCGCATAGGGGGCCAGCAGGGCCCCCAGGCCGGGCTTGACGCGGCCGGCGCGGCGGGCCAGGCCCAGGGAGCTCGCGGCCAACACCGCAGCTCCCGCAGTGGCCGCGCCCAGGTTGTGGGCGCGGAAGAAGACCCAGCTCCACGCGCCGTTCACGGCGAGGTTGGTGGCCAGGGCTCGGCGGAAGGACGCCGCCTGTTCGGCGTCCCCGCGCCGGTCCAGTTCGTTCAGCGCGGCCGTCGAGGCGACCGCGATCGTGGCGTACAGCGCCGTCCAAGCGACGGGGAAGGCGCTCGATGGTGGCTGCCAGGTCGGCTTGTTCAATCGCAGATACCACGCATCGTCGGGCCGTGAGGCGAGCCCACCGACGACCGCGGCTGTCGCCACCAGGGACCCGGCGACGGCGGCATTACCGAAGCGATGGTCGTTCGGAGCTGTGGTGGTGTGATCGCTGTGACGCCTCATGGTGCCTCCTTGGTCAGTTCCCAGCCTGGCACCTTGCCGCCCGGTTGCGCTGGGGGTTGCGCATCCTTCCCCAGCGCGGGTGCGAATCAGTTCAGCCCAAGCGCTGACGCCATCGCGGGTAGAGCGCGTCAGCGTCGTGCGGGAACGACTCAAAGGCGCGGGCGAACTCACGGTGCTCGCGCGCCCACTCGACGGGGTCGGCGCCGGCCTGCCAGCACTCGTGCGCCTGCCGCAGTGAACGGGCGCCGGCGGCGGCGCCGTCCAGGTGGCCATAGGAGCCGCCGCCAGCGGTGTTGAGGATGTTCGCGTGGCCGAGGTTGTCGAAGAACCCGGGCAGCCGGAGGGCGTTCATGCCGCCGGAGACGATCGGTGCGGTGGGCCGCATGCCGTACCACTGCTGCAGATAGGCCGGGCCCTGGTACTCGTCCCGCTCACAGATATAGGCGATCGCGCGGTCGTCGCGGGCGCCCTCCATCTTGCCGAAGCCCATGGTGCCCACGTGCATTCCGGAGGCTCCCTGCAGCCGAGCCATTTTGGCCAGGACATAGGCGGTGTAGCCACGACGGGAGTTCGGCGAGGTGACGGCACCGTGCCCGGCCCGGTGATAATGCAGGAACTGGTTTGGGAAGGTGCGCCGGGCGGTGGTGACCGCCGCCGGACCGGCCACGTAGCCGTCCACCAGGAACGCGACCTTGTCCGCATCCGGGCCGAAAGCGGACAAGATGAACTCCCCGCGAGCCACCATCTCGTGGTGGTCGTCCGCGGTGATGTTGGCGCTGAACAGCTTGGCCTCGCAGGTTTCGTCCATGGCCCGCTTCATCGCGTCGTAGACCAGCGGGATCGTCCGCTTCAGCGGGGCGAAGACCTGATTACCCTGCGGTTCGTCATTCTTGATGAAGTCGCCGCCCAGCCAGAACTCGTAGGCGGCCTGAGCGAACGGCTCGGGACGCAGGCCCAGCTTGGGCTTGATGATGGTGCCGGCGATGTACCCGCCGTCGACCACCGGACGTCCGAGCGTCCGCCACAGGTCGGCGATGCCCTTGACCGGCCCGTCGAACAGTTCGATGGCGCGGCGGGGAAGGAAGAAGTCGTACATCTTCGCGTTCTCGATGTCGCCCATTCCCTGGTTGTTCCCGATGGTGAGGGTCAGGAATGATGCCAACATCATTCGGCCGTCGGTGATGTTGCGGTCGAAAAGCCCGAGGGGGTATGCGATTCGCATATCCTGGGTGGCTTCGTCGGCGTGGTACACGATGGCATCGAACGTCTTGGTGAAGTCGTCGGTGGTGGACACCTCGACATTGGTTCCGGTGGACGATTCCGCTGCGAAATGCGCCGCTGCGGCCAGGTAGCTCTGGCCAGGCTTGGGCTGCATCCGGTACGCGCACAGGATGTGCTCGCCTGCGGCGATCAGATCGGCCTCGTTGAGGCTCAGGTCGGCGTATCTGTTCGACTGATCCACGGTGTCTCCTTCGACACTGGAGGTGCTGGCCGGTGCGGCGGGGACGCGCACCTGGTGCTTAGCCGCGATGCTAGCCGCGGCACCCGGCCGTGCTGCGGGCATTTCGCCAGCCTGCACATTTGCGCGCACGAGACCATTTCGTTACCTGTATGGCGCAGCTCTGCACGCTTGTTGCCGCACCAAATGGACGCGTGGCTATTGGTTCAGCAGTGCACGGTTGGACGCAATTGGGCGCAACGCGTGCGTGCTTTCCCGAACCACTGATCTGCCGAATGCGGTCAACGGTGACGCCATTACGCTGCCTGCCAGGCACACCCATCTTCGCGAAGGAGCGAGACTCGTGGCAGCCAGGACCCTCACGCAGTACCTGCTGGGAGTCGGGTCGCAGCGCTTGGACTTCGGCTACGCCCACATCCTCAGTGCGGTTTCGGTCGCGGTGAAGATCATCGCTTCGATGGTGAGCCGCGGCCCGCTGATCGTCGACCCGGATCGACACGACGCGCCGTCGGAACGCGACGTCAATCGCCTGCTCCGTCGCCGAGCTCTCGACGCTCTGCTGGCCCAGACCGAGTCGGTGGAGCAACTGGCAGCCATCTCGATCGCGGGCAGCTCCGAGATCGTCCCGGTCGCGCCCGAGGGCGACTACCTGTTGTTGTTCGAACCCCTGCACGGCATGGCCAACCTGGCCGACAACCTTCCCGTTGGCTCGACCTTCTCGGTACTTCGCCGCCAGGGATCAGGCCCGTGCAGCGCTGCGGACTTCCTGCAAGCAGGCAGCGGTCAGCTTTGCGCCGGGCTGGCGCTTTTCGGCCCTCGGACGATCCTGGTGCTGACCACCGGTCATGGCGTCGACGGCTTCACCTTCGACCGCGACGTGGGCAACTTCGTGCTGACCCATCCGATGATGACGATCCCGTCCGAACCGGACACCCTGACTGTGCACGCCGCCGACGCGCCGCATTGGCCGGCGCCGGTCAAGCGCTACGTCGAGGAATGCGTCCTAGGGGCGGACGGGCCACGCGGGCGAGACTTCCGGATGCGCTGGAACGCCTCGGCTCTGGTGGGCGCCTACCGCGTTCTCCGCAGCGGTGGGCTCTTCCTGGCCCCACCACTGGATCGCCCCGGCGGCTGGCTGGCACCACTGCCGCACACCGCAGCTCCCTTGGCCTTCCTCGCCGAGCAAGCCGGCGGGCGCGCGAGCACCGGTGAAGGGAGAATCCTTGATCAGCTTCCGACGCGGCTGGGGGACCGTGTGCCGCTGTTCTTCGGCAGCGCCGATGAGGTCACGCGCCTAGAGGCGTACTACGACGAACACCAGCGCGGCGACGACCGCGAGTTCACCCACCCGCTCTTCCACAGCCGCTCACTCTTCGTCGACTAGGAGTCACCGATGTCTCGCGCCCACCCGGTTGTGGCGATCACCGGCTCGTCCGGTGCCGGCACCAGCACCGTCACCCGTACCTTCCAGCAAATCTTCGCTCGAGAGGCGGTGACCGCCGCCATCGTCCATGGCGACTCGTTCCATCGCTACGACCGCGAAGGGATGAAGCGCGCCCACGCCGAGGCTGCGGCCACCGGTCGAACCGAGCTCAGCCATTTCGGCCCCGACGCGAACCTGTTCGGCGAGCTGGAGACCCTGTTTCGCAGCTACGGCGAAAGCGGCAGCGGCATGGTGCGCAACTACGTCCACGATGAGGTCGAGGCGGCGGAGTTCGGCAGCGATCCGGGCACCTTCACGCCCTGGCAGGAGCTCGCGCCCGGAACCGACCTGCTCTACTACGAGGGCCTCCACGGAGCCGTCCAGACCGATCAGGTGAACGTCGCCCAGCACGCCGACCTGCGCATCGGTGTGGTGCCGACCATCAACTTGGAGTGGATCCAGAAGTTGCATCGCGATCGGACCCAGCGCGGCTACTCCACCGAGGCGGTCACCGACACCATCCTGCGGCGGATGCCGGACTACGTGCACTACATCTGCCCGCAGTTCGCCAACACCCACATCAACTTCCAGCGTGTGCCGGTGGTCGACACGTCCAACCCGTTCATCGCCCAATGGATCCCCACGGCTGACGAGTCGATGGTGGTGATCCGCTTCGCCGATCCGCGTGGGATCGACTTTCCCTATTTGCGGGCGATGGTCGACGGCGCGTTCATGTCACGGGCGAACTCGATCGTGGTTCCCGGCGGAAAGATGGAACTGGCGATGCAGCTGATCTTCACTCCGTTGATCTGGCGGATGGTTGATCTGGGACGAAAAGCGCGGTCCCGTCGCTGACGCTCAGCCGAGGGTGTGACCGACAAGGCGTCCGATCCAGTAGGTGACGCCCATGGCCAACAGGCCGCCGGCGACATTACGCAGGATCGCTCGCGGCACCGGGGTCTCACCGGCGCGGGCACTGAGGTAGCCGGTGAGCACCAGGGCCGCGGCCACAGCGGTGACCGTCACCGGGATCTTCAGGTCGGCGGGGCCGAGCATGATCGCGATCAGCGGCAGCGCCGAGCCGATCGTGAAAGCCACCGCCGATGAGACCGCGGCCACCCAGGGGCTGGTCAGCGCGTTCGGGTCGATGCCGAGTTCGGTCTCGGCGTGCGCAGCCAAAGCGTCGTGCTCATGGAGCTGCTTGGCCACTTCCAGCGCGAGTTCAGGGGTGAGGCCTTTCTCCTCATAAAGACCGGCGAGCTCGGCCAGCTCCTCCTCCGGCATCTCCTCAAGCTCGCGACGTTCTTTCTCCAGCAGAGCGACCTCGGTGTCGCGCTGAGCGCTGACCGAGACGTACTCGCCGACGGCCATCGACAACGCGCCGGCGGTGAGGCCGGCGATACCCGCGGTCAGAATCGCGAACGACTCCGACGTCGCACCCGCCACGCCAATCACGATGCCGGCTGTCGAGACGATGCCGTCATTGGCCCCGAGGACGGCAGCCCGCAAGCTGTTCAGTCGATGGGCGTGGGATCCGGCGGCAGCTTCTGCCGCCTGGTAGGCAGCAGGATCGCCCGCCGCCAGGGTGTCGTTCTTCGCCATGTGTTCAGCCTCCTGCACGGTCCAACGATCGGAGCCTAGCGATCGATTCCGACATCTTCGGGCCGGCCGAGAACTTCTCAGGAATGCGGTCCGAAACCCCGATGCGCGCTGTGTGCGGTGTTGCGTGTCGCGAGAGCCTGGAACCGGTGGCTACGGTCGAGACGTGAAGAGAGTCA
The DNA here is from genome assembly GCA_036788135.1 of Propionicimonas sp. Classification (GTDB taxonomy): domain Bacteria; phylum Actinomycetota; class Actinomycetes; order Propionibacteriales; family Propionibacteriaceae; genus Propionicimonas. The sequence goes on along the minus strand of DAIQNZ010000011.1, from coordinate 25,632 downwards.
CCAACCACCGGTCCCGATGGGCCCTGCGCAGCGCTCTTGGTGCCGCTGCCGCACTCACCTTGGCCGCGTGTGCCACCCCCACCAGCCCGGTCGCGCCGAGCTCGGCACGACCGTCGGCATCGCCCAGCGCTACGGCCTTCGCTCACGGGTTGTCCGCTAACGGAAACGTTCCGGCTGTCCTCGACCCGGAGGTCTTGAGCGCCTTTTCGGTGCAGGCCGCCACGCAGGACACCTACGCGAATCGGATCTACGCCGCTTGGCCTCAGTTCGGGAAACCGGCCATCGACGCCACGATTTCGTCCTACTTCCGCAAGCAGGTGTCCGACTTCACCGGAAGTTTGTCAAAAGATCAGAAAGGCGCACCCCAGCCCGAGCTCAACCTCGACTGGCATGTGATCGGGGCGTCGTCGAACATGGTCGGCATCGTGGCCGACGAGTACCGATTCGTCGGTGCGTCGGGGGAGACCAGCTGGCACACTTTCTGGCTCGATCCGACGGCAGACCAGGTGTTCAGCACGAGCGCCCTGGCCAACGACGATGCGACGAATGCCGCGCTCAAGACCGCGGCCGCTGCGCGCAAGGCGAGCGTGTCGAGCCTCGATCTCAATCAGGTCGGTGCCGACCCGTTCGGGGCTGCCACCCTGGTGGGCTTCTCCCGGTCTGGTGAGTTGATCGTCGGCTTCGACGAGTGCCAGGCCGCGGCCTGCTTCGAGGGGCCGGTCACGCTCACGCTCGACAAGGCCACGACCGACAGCCTGCTCACCGACGTCGGTCGCCGGGCTCAGGCGGCGACGATGAACCCGCTCGGCTCCCCGACGGCTTCGCCGAGCGCGTCACCCAGCCGCACCCCGAAGCCCTCGCCGAGTTCCAGCACGACCCAGCCGGTTCCGCCACCGACGCCGAGCGGCAACAAGGTGAACTGCCACAAGCTCAAGTGCATCGCGATCACCTTCGATGACGGTCCGGGGCCGTACACCATGCAGCTGTTGAGCTACCTCAAAGCCAAGAACGTCAAGGCGACCTTCTTCGAGCTGGGGCAGCAAGTCGACCTCTATCCGAAGGTGACCAAAGCGGTTGCTGCGGCCGGTCACGAGATCGGCGTCCACACCTGGGACCACCGCGCGCTGAACCGCCTGTCGGTGCCGCAGATCGACTCCGAGCTGAGCTCGACGATTCAGATCATTCGCAAGGAGACCGGCAGCACGCCGACGCTGCTGCGCCCACCGTACGGTTCCATGAACGGCACGGTGAAGGTCGAGGCCAAGAAGTACGGGCTGGCGATCGTGTTATGGAATGTCGACACCTTGGACTGGAAGACCCGCAGTACGCCGAAGACCGTCGCGGCAGCGCTGAAGGACACCCGTCGGGGCTCCATCATCCTGCTGCACGACATCCACAAGACCAGCGTGGCCGCGGTGCCGGCGATCATCGACGGGCTGCGAGCCAAGGGCTACACCTTCGTGACGGTGAGCCAGATGATCCCCAACGCCAAGCCGGGCCAGAAGTACTTCTCCGGTCCGACGAAATAGCCAGCTCAGCCGCCGGCGACGTCGTTCAGCCCGCCTGGACGATGTTCTCCGGCGGCTCGCCGGCCAGCAGATGCTCCAGCTGACGGCGGACCAGCGACGCCACCCGTGAGTCGGTGGCATCGGAGTTGCCGCCCTGGTGAGCGGTGATGATGGTGTTGGGCGCTGTCCACAGCGGATGCTCCGGTGGCAACGGCTCTGGATCGGTGACGTCCAGTGCGGCGCGCAGCCGGCCGGCCTGCAGCTCCCTCAGCAGGGCTGAGTTGTCGACCACCCGGCCTCGGGCCACATTCACCACGAGGGCGCCATCAGGCAGGAGCGCCAAGCTGGACCGGCTCAGCAGTCCTTCGGTCTGGGGCGAGTAGGGCACGGCCAGCACGACGATGTCGGTCTGGGGAAGGATCTCGGGCAGCTCGGCGATGCCGCGCACGCCGGCACGCGGCGTCCGACCGACCAGGGTGACCTCGACCTCGAACGGACGCAGCCGCGCCGCGATGGCCTGGGCCAGTGAGCCGGCGCCCACCACGAGGACCCGCCGATCAGCCAACGAGGGGAGTACCGGGTTATGCCAACGGCCCTCCCGCTGAGCGGCCAGCGCCCCTGGCAGGTCGCGCTGAGAGGCGAGGATCAGCGCCACCGCGAGTTCGGCGGTCCCGGCCGAATGCACCCCGCGTCCGTTGCACAGCGTCACGCCCGGCCACAGATGGGGCACAGCATGCTCGAAACCAGCCGAGGGGAGCATCACGTAGCGCAGGTTGCGCGCCTGCGAGAGCAACCGCCACCGTTGGGGATCGCCCCAGTAGTGGCCGATCTGGACTACCGAGACGCGGTCGGCCACGTCCTCGGGCAGGGGCGTGAGCAGATCCCACACCACCAGCTCGACGCGGTCGCGAAGGTCAGCAAGACGCTCGAGCAGGTCGGTATCCGGAACGGTGACGGTGATCATGCGCTCGATTCTCCACCACCTCGACCGGGCAGGGGTCGACGGGTCCGCAGGGCGAGGCGCTAACACCATCGCCCCTTCCCGGGGCACGGCTTCCGCTACGGTCGCCGCAGCAGGTCACCGACCGGGGGCGGAGTAGGTTGCCACAGGCGGGCCTCGGTGGGTGCCCGCCTGGATCTGAGGAGAGTAGGACCGTGGGCTTCGCCGTTCCGGCAACGCAGGTGATCATCATGTTCGGGCTGATCGCCCTGGGCTGGCTGGCCTTTCGGCTGGGCCTGATCGGTACCGAGGCCACCAAGGGCATCACGAATGTGCTGCTCTTCCTGATTTCGCCTGCGGTGATCGTCCAAGCATTCCAACGTCCCTTCGACGCCGAGCGGCTCAGAGCCGTCGGTGTGGTCTTCCTCCTTGACGTCGGCACCTTCTTGATCACGATCCTGCTGGCTCAGGTGTTGTTCTCCCGTGGGCTGGTGCCGGACTCGGCGCAGCGGACGGCGCTGCGGTTCGGAACGATCTACACCAATGCCGGCTTCATCGGCATCCCGCTGGCACAGGCACTGCTCGGTGACGACGGCGTGTTCTACGCGGTGGCCTACCTGGCGGTGTTCAACCTGTTCGTGTGGACCCACGGCATCTCCCAGTTCGGTCCTGACGAGCCGGGCCTGTGGCGGCGAGCCAGAGCGGTGGTGAGCAACCCCAACATCGTTGCCATCGCGGTGGGTCTGCTGCTCTTCGGCCTTTCGGTCAAGCTTCCTTCGCCGCTGTCGGACATCCTGGGCTACCTCGCGAGCATGAACACCCCGCTGAGCATGCTGGCGATCGGTGCAACCCTGGCCGAGTACTCGCTGCTCACCGTCTTCACTGATCGGTTGGTCTGGTACGGGGCTGTCGTTCGCAATGTGCTTGTGCCGTTGATTTTCGTCGGTTTGCTCTGGCTGGTGCCGTTGGATCATGTCGCGAGGCTGGCCATGCTGATCTCGATCAGCGCGCCAGTGGGAGCGACCCTGGTGATCTTCAGCGTCAAGCACGGTGAGCACTCGGAGTTCCCGACGCGGCTGCTGACGGTGTCGACACTGCTGAGCGTGGTGACCTTGCCGGTGGTGCTGGTGGTGGCCGGTTGGCTGTGGTGAGCAATGATGTGCCCATGACGTCCTCCTGGCGGTGGGTCTTGATCACCGCGGTCGCCCCTATCGCGTGGGGTTCGACCTATTTCGTGACTCGCCAGTTCCTTCCGGCCGACGTGCCACTGTGGGGGGCGGCGATCCGAGCGCTGCCCGCCGGGCTCGTGCTGCTCGCCCTGGCTCGCACGCTGCCGACCGGTTCGTGGTGGTGGCGTTCGCTGGTGCTCGGCGTGCTGAACTTCAGCGGATTCTTCGTGCTGATCTATCTGTCGGCCACCTTGCTGCCCAGCTCGATCGCGTCATCGATGATGGCTTTGGCGCCGGTCGCGATGGCACTGAGTGGCTGGCTGGTGCTCGCCGAGCGACCGACGGCCTGGATGGGCGTGGGCGCGGGCCTCGGCATCGCCGGCGTGCTGCTCATCCTGGGTGCCGGCCTGGAACCGACCAATCCCTGGGGGATTCTGACCTCGCTGGCCGCCTTGGTGATGTCGTCGATCGGAGCCGTCCTCAACAAGGCGTGGAGTCGCCGCCACGGCAGCGTTCCGGTGCTGGCCTCCACGGCCTGGCAGGCCACCGCCGGCGGTCTGATGTTGTTGGTGGCCGCAGTGATCTGGGAGGGTGCGCCGCCGGTGGTGGGGCCGGCCGGCGTGGCGGCCTTCGCCTACATTTCGGTGATCGCGACCGCGGTCGCCTCGGTGTGCTGGTTCGCCGGGCTGGCCCGCTTGGCTGCAGGCACGGTGGGCATTATCGGTCTGCTCAATCCGGTGACGGGCGTGCTCCTGGGCACGCTCGCCGGCGCGGAACAGCTCACCTGGTGGCAGGCGGCCGGCATCGCGCTGGTCCTGGTGGGAATCCTGGCCGGGCAACGATCGCCGCGAGCAACTGCCGCGGCCTGAAGCCAGCGGTGCTGCCAGCACTCTTGAACCGGCGGAGCATGCTTGGTGCGGTTCTCAGGAAGGTGGACGATGCCCGATATCGGTGGCTGGGAATGGGTGATCCTCGCGGCGGTCGCTCTGGTTCTGTTCGGTGGCTCAAAGCTCGGCGGCTTCGGCAAGAATCTCGGCACAGCCATCCGCGAGTTCAAAGAGGAGACCAGCGGCGGGTCGGCGCCCGCCGCGGCGCCGGCGGCACAGCCGCCCGCCGAGCCGGCGAACGTGCCCGCAGTGACCAGCGAGGTCAGTGTCGAGACTGACGCTGCTCACGCCGAGCCCGCGAGTCTGGACTCCCCGGCGCAACCCTGATCACAACGGTCACGGCGGCCCGGATGCCGGATCCGTGCCGCCGTGACCGAGCCAGGTTCAGCGATAGCGGAACTTCGCCGCCTTCACCTTGGTGCTGGTTCCACCGGGAGTAGTGACCACGAGATAGACGGTCTTCTTCTTCGGCCCCTTGGGGGCGGTGACGGTGAGTTTGCCGCCCTTCAGCGCGAACTTCGCCGTCTTCGCACCGAGTTTCACCGCGCTCACGGCGATGAAGTTGCGTCCGGACACCGTGATTCGGAAGCCGCCGCGGTGCGAGCCGCTCTTTCGTGACAACCGAGTCACCGTGGGCCGATCGATGTAGGTCAGCTGCCCCATCGTGCTGGCGGTGCCCGAGATGGTCTTGACTGAGACGGTCACCACGCCCTTGGCATGCTTGGGCGTCACGAAAGTCAACGCGGTCGGTGAGAGCACGGTGACGGCTGCAGCGGGCACGCCGCCGACCATGACCAACGGGATTCCGGCGAAGTCCTGGCCTGTGAGCTGGACTTTCTGACCACCGCCGATCGCCGCGTAACGCTGTGACAGGCCGCCGACCGCAGGCTGGCCGACGATGTACATGGGCGCGTTGTCCGCCGGCCCACCGTCAGTGGTGACCTTCACCGAGACCGGGCCTGCGGGCAGTCCCTTGGGAACCTGGACGTGCAGGACGCTGTCGCCGTTGTCGTCGGCCTTCACCGCTGCCGCCGCTTTCGAGCCGAACTGCACCGCCGTGGCTTCACCGGACAGATGCGCGCCTCGAATGTCGATCCAGTTGCCGCCGGCCAGGGGGCCGCGATCAGGGCTCAGCGAGCTGAGTACGGGCCGATCGAAGGCGCGGAAGCTGCCCCCGACTGCACCGGACGCATCGCCTGCGCCAGCAATGGCGAAGTAATACTGCTGGCCGGCGCGCAGGACCAGATTGTTCAGCTGGGTGAGTCGAGCCGGGTTCTTGGCGGCACCGCGATCCTCGGCGACCTTGACCAGGCTCGCCAAGCTGCTGCCGCGGTACAGAGCCACGACCGCGTCGAAGTCGGTGCTGCCGAGGTTGATGCTGGCCAGCTGGTCGACAGCGGGCTTGTAGGCGAACCACACGCTCTTGCCTGAGGCTCCACCGGAGAGATGCTGCGGCTCACCCGATTCAACGGTGGCGGTCGCGTTCGACCCGGTCAGGGTGTAGTCGGCACTCAGTGGGGTCGCGTCGGCGAAGTCATCGTTGTCCGGCTGCGCTGAGGGCGTCCAGGTGTCGGCGAGGACGACCCTGCCTTGCGCCGAAGAGAAGCCATCGACGGCGATCCAGTAGCTCTTACCCGCCTTCACGCTGACGCCGCTGATGGCGCTGGTCGACGTGCCGGGGTTGGCATCGTCATTGGACGCGAGCCGGGTGAGGCCCGGCATCGTGAACGGCGAGCTGTCCTGGCGGAAGATTGCCAGCAGCGTGTCGAACGAGCTCCCCGCTGTGCTGAGGGAGAGCGTGCCGTTGTGTTGGGGCAGGAAGCGCCACCACACGGTGCTGGTGGCCGCGTCACCGGGGACGATGTCGGGTTCACCGGCTTGCGCGGAAGCGTGGACGTTCCAGCTGACCGTCGACCAGTTCGCAAACAGGGTGTCGGGGTTCCCGACGCTGTCGTTCCAGGGTGCCGATCGCTGGCTGTAGGTCAACTGCGTCGCCGATTGACCGCCGCTCTTGCCGGCGACCGCGATGTAGTAGGTGGTGCCTGCCGAGACCGGCAGGGAGCTGATCTGGCTGCGCACCTGATTGGGCGCGGCATCGTCGTTGGCGCTGACGCGCGTCAGCGTCGAGACCGAGGTGCCGGTGTAGACGGCGAGAACGGGGTCGTAACCGCCGGTGCCGCTGACGCCGACGGAGAAGTTTCCGTCGGAGGTGGGTGTGTAGGAGTACCAGATGCTCGCCGAGGTGGGCGTCACCCCGTCAGGGTGGTGGGAGGGCTCGCCCGACTCAGTGGTGGCTTCAGCCGTGGTTCCGTACATCTGACTGGATCCGCTGGGGAGCACCGGGAGCGCGGCGGCGCTGGCGAAGTTGTCGTTGAATGGGCTCGCCGCATGGGCGGCCGGCGCGCTGAGAGCGAGCAGGCCGCCGGCGACGGCCACCGCGCAGGCGAGGCTCACCAGGCGTCGAGCGAGTGGGCGTGAAGGCATGATCTTTCTTTCGTGGTCAAGCGGCGGTCACAGAGCCAGTTGAAGGGTCGCCTGCGGATCGGCGGGGTCGAGTCGGACGTCGACCTGACGTCCGGGCTGCAGCCGGTAGAGATGCAGCGGTGAAACCCGCAGGCTGCGGGTGACCTGGACGGGGACGCCGGTCGGCAGCAGCACGACCAGGTCGACCTCGACGCTGGGCATGTCGTTGACCAGCACCCCGGTATCGCGGGTCGCAGCCACGGTCGCGCTGGCGGTGATGCCGACGCCGTCCAGCGAGGAAAGCGGCGATGCGGCGGCATTGATGGCGTCGAGGCGAGCTTGCGCGTCGGCGAGTTGACCTTTGACGTCCATGTTCGCCAGCTGTTGGTTGCCCATCTTGTGGAGCTTGCCGAGATCAGAGAAGAACCCCATGATCAGGCCTGGCTGTAGAGCGTGTTGAAACGGCTGCCGAGAGCCTTGTCCGCCTGGATCCGCTCGCCCCAGCCGGCCTGGGCGACAGCCCAGTCGGCGGCGGCGATGCCGTGGGCTGCTGCGATCTCCGGAAGGCGTGCCGAGTCGTAGCCGTGAGCGGCGATGCCCTTCACGACGGCGGTGTAGGTGGGCAGATCCACGCCGGCGATCGGCTGGAGAGCTTCGGAGGATGGTTCACCGTACGTCGTGGCGTTCATGGCGTTGACCTGCGCCTGGGCGCCGTACTGCTGGGCGGCCGCAGCCTGAGCCTGAGCCTGAGCGCCCATCTGGTTCGCCGACTCGATCAGGCCCGGAGCGGCGCTGACCATGTCCTTCATGTCCTTGAGGTTTTTCAACAGTCCCATCGTTGTTCCTTCGGCTGGGCCCGCTGATCGCGGGCGATGGTCCCAACCTAGGAAGGCCGACCTGGTGCGGGGCACCGTGGCGACTACGGTATTCACCGTGGGGACTACGGGGATCGACCCGTCGCGCGCCGGGCCTACTCGGCGATGAGTTCTGCCAGCTCCGTGCGGCTACGCACGCCCAACTTGGTGAAGGCCGACTGCAGATAGCTCTCGACGGTGCGAACCGAAAGGAAGAGCGCCGCAGCGATGTCCTTGTTCGTCTCTCCGCGGGCGGCGCGCTGACTGACCTCGCGTTCCCGGGGCGTCAGCCCGTCCACTGCTGGGCTGCTCGGGTTGCCGGTGAGCATCGCGGTGGCCTGCTGGGCCAGCGTTCGGGCTCGCGTCGCCGATGGGCCGCCGAGGTCGACTGCTGAGGAGGCTGCCTCTCGGGCGAAGAGCGGGTTCCCGAGTGCCAAGAGCTGTTGCGCAGCCGCGATCAGGGCCTCGGCGTCGCCGTCGCGCCGTGCGCGCGCCCAACTCAGCACGCAGGCGGCGAAGGGGCCCGGCTGCACGATCTCCAGTTCCGCCAACTGGCCCAGCGCGGAGACCGACCCGGCGCGGGCGGCCGCGCTCAGCACCATCAGTTGGTCGATGACCATGCCACGGGCTGCGTGCTCGGCAGCCAGGGCGAGGAGCCCTGGCTCGCAGCGATCCAGCCCGTCGACCAGTAGTCGCGCCGACCACGCCAGGTAGTCGCCGGAGGCGGAGATATTCCAGTAGGTGCGCGGCCCGTCGCGCCAGGCAGCCAGCGAGCTGCGCGCTGCGGCCTCGTCCCCCTGCAGGGCTGCGGCGTAGGCCAGGCCGGCCGCGATCTGTGGACCGGTCCTGCGGACGTCGCAGACACGGCTTTGCGACAAGGCCTGGCCGAGGTGGCGGCGTGCGTCGTCGGCGTAGCCGCCCATCACGTAGGTCATCCCGATGGCGCTGTCGGCAGCCGCTCCGATCAACAGCATCTTCAGATCGTGTCCGACCGAGCCGTCGATCAAGGTCTGGCGCGACATGCTCCACAGGCCGCACTTCATGAAGACTCCGAACATGGCCGCATGAACGATGTCGAAGGCCGTCGGGCCAAGATCGATGCCCACCAGTCTTCGGGCGACCTCGTCCACCAGCGCCAGCGCGTCGTCTTGCCGTCCGGTCAGCGACAGCGCCTCCAGGAGAGCTCCGGCGACCAGGAACCACTCCTCGCTGTCGTCGCGTTCGCCGATGGCCTCCTCGAGGGCCGGCAGCATCTCGAGGTAGCGTCCTTGCGCTGCGAGCAGTTCGAATCCGAGCCCGCGCAGACGCTGGGCGAGCGTGCCGGAGGCTGTCGGTGAGATGGCGGCGAGCGTCGCTTCGGCAGCGGGGACGGCCTGCGGGTCGGTGGCAGCCACCAGCACCAGTTCCTCGGCCAGTTCGCCCACGGTGGTCTGATCCTGGTTCACCAGCTCCTCGCCGGTGAGCGCGGTCAGCAGACTGGTGGCGCGTTCGACCTGACCGAGCAGGCGATACGCGGCTGACCGTTGGGCCAAGCCCGCCAGCCGAAGATCGGTCTGGCTCACCTGTTGCGCCAGCCTGAGCGCCAGATGGGGGTCGTAGAAGCGGTTCGCTTGACGAGCAGCCTCGATCGCGACCGCAGGTTCGAGTTCGGCGCCGCAGTCCAGCGTCCAAACGGCGAAGGAGAGCAGGGCCGGGCCGTGGGCGGGCAGGCGCGACCCGAGCGCCTCCAGCACCTCCGCGCGGAGCCGCCGGCGACGCGCGAACGGGACAGCGCCGCGAACCAGCTCAGCGACCGTCCGATGCCGAAGCCGGACTTGCGCCGGAGCGGCGGCATCGACCTCGAGAAGATCGGTATCCAGAAGAGCTTCCAGGACCACCGCGCCGACCAGGCCTTCCAGCACGTCGTAATCGATCTCGCCGGCCAGAGCGACCAGCTCGAGCACTCTGCGCTCGGCATCGCTGCGTTCGTCGAGCCGCGCGCGCAAGACGGTGGCCAGCTCCGATGAGGCGCCGGTTGGTGGCCGAGTGAGTACCCAGGTGCCCTCCTGCAGCACGAGATTCCGCTGGTCGAGTTGATCCTCGACCAGGTAGCGCAAGAACAGCGGTTGGTAGCCGGCGATCCTGGCCAGCTCCTTGACCGACCACAACGCCACCGGCGCGCCCAAGTGGCGGGTCAACAACTCGGCGATCTCTTCGACCGTCCACGACTCGAGGCGGTGCTCGCCGAGCAATCCATCCCGCCACATTTCCAAGAACGGCTCGGGGATGTCTGCCAACGTCCGCCCGACGATCATCACTCGCGCCAGTCCGGCCTTGGCGACTTGCGCCAGCGCATGCGCGCTGAGCTCGTCAACCAACGGCGCGGGATCGACGACGATCACCGGTACCCCGTCATCGTTCAGGCCGGCGGCGGCGTCGCGCAATGCTGCCGCGATCGCCGCGACATCGACTAGGCCCGTCGGCGGCGCGTACGCCATCAGCCACGGCGCCAAAGCCGCATAGGGCACGGTGCGGCCCACCTCGCTGCCGTGGACGTGCAATGGGCGTTCGACCAGGCGGCGAGCAGCAGCCAGGGTCGCGGTGGTTTTTCCGATGCCGGTCTCGCCGGTCACGACCACGCCGCAGCGGTGAGTGTCCACGACGACTGAGCGGATCGCTTCGACTTGGCTGGCGCGGTCGATGATCGGCCAGGCGCGTCTGCCGGATGCCGAGGTCACAGCGGGATCGTAACCAGGACCTCCTGCGCGCAACCACCGTCCCGGCCCGAACTACGCCATCCTGCGGTGCCGGGGCCTTTTGGACGCACACACGCGCCGGTGCGGATCCCGCTCTGCTCAGGCTTGCGCGACGCCGCTCTTCGACCCGCGTGCGGACGCCAGGGGCCCGACGACTCGAACCAGGGCCGCCACCCAGATGATGACGGCAACGACCAGCGGCACGGCGGTGACCGAGAGCCGTCCGTCGGTCAGACGCGCGCCCACAGCGATCACGCCGGCGAGTGCGGTCACCGCGGCCAACCACGAGAACAGGTCGGCGCGGGACAGGCCGATGATCGACTGCTGCACCAGAACCCAGCCGGTGCCGGCCAACAGCAGGATCACTGCGGCGAGCAGCCAGCGCATGTCGAGCTGCCACCCCAACAGGCCGAGCGCCAGGCACACCACGGTGCCCCCGATCAGCCATCCGAAAGCGTTACGCCGGGAAGAAGCCGCCGCAACCCGCTGAACGATCAGATCCTGCCCGGATTGCGCCCAACGATCGATACCCCGCCACCAGGTGCCGGCCTCGGCCAGCCAGGCGCGTCCGTCTCTCGTCGTGAGCCGACGCACCAGCGTCCAGCAGACGTCGAGGCCGACGATGGCGATGGGGGCGATCACCATGGCGGGGGAGGCGTTCGCCAGCCAGGCGTACATGCCCAAGGCCCAGCCCACAGCACCCAGGAGCGGGCCGAGCAGCAACTCGCGGTGGTTGCTCCGCGCAGCCAGGACGGCCCCCGGCAGCACAGCAGCGCCGACAAGGACGACCAGGGACAGCAGACCCGGATTCGGCAGGCCGACCGCGATCACCGCCAGGTACACCACTGTCAGAACGCCGACCTGTGCCGGCAGCCGAGAGGCTGCGGCATCGGCTGCGGCCTCGGTGGCGAAGCTGACCACGCCCATGACGGCGATGCCCGCCAGGACGGCGAACGCGGCATTGGTCAAGAAGAGGTCGCCGCGTTTCCATTCCAGCGCCATCGCCGCGGCGAACACGACGCCCTGGCCCAGCCCTCGCCAGACCCGATGCGCGCCCACAGTGGCCAGGACGGTGTCGATCGCGGCAACGATCAACGCGGTGAGCAGCAGGATGACGATCAGGTTGAGCGCGCCGCCGGTGACCAGGAGCACCGTGAAGCCGGCCAGCACGCCCAGGAGCACCGGCAGGCCGCGTCCGAAGCGAGTCAACACGGCGGGCAGCTGCGCGACCGCAGGGAACAAGAAAGCGGCCAGTCCGCTGACCACGAGTGCCGCAAGGGCGGAGAACAGAGTTGTCATCATGTGCCTCAGCTCACCTTGATCCCGAAGATCTTCTGGTCGTACGAGGCGACCACCAGCATGTTGTTGTAGGCGGAGACCGACGCCTCAACGTTCTTGCCCAGTGACACGGTGGAGTAGTCCTTTCCGGTGGCCGGGTCGAACAGGTGCAGCAGCCCTGCGGAGTCGCCGAAGACGCCGTACTCGTGGCCGTCGGTTCCGGTGATCATCACCGGTGAACTCCAGGAGTAGTGCGCGAGGCTTCGCGACCAGACCATCTGTCCGGTCTCGCGATCGAGCGCGATCATGGTGCCCTCCGACGGCGCGGTCGTCTTGGCCACGTTGAAGATCACCAAGTCGGAATCCTCGCCCTTGCCGAGTAGCGGAGTCGACAGCAGCCCGCCCTTGACCGGGAAGTAGTAGTAGCTCGGCAGGTTGTACTGCCAGACCACCTCGCCGGTCAGTCCGTTCACCTTGCGCAGGTTGGTCACCTGATCCTTGCGTGCCGAGCCGCGCCAGCCCACAGAGTTGCCGGTGTACAGGAACGGCGTGCCCGACGAGGCGTCCAGCACCGGCGTGGAGTCGGTGTTGTCGACCAGGTAGTGGGTCCAGACGATGTTCATCGTGTTGGCGTCCCAGCAGACCAGGTTGCCGTCGTTGTCGGTGGCCCACATCAGGTTGCGCCAGGCCACGGCGGAGCTCTCGATGCCGCGCTGATTGCTCTGCGAGGTGTTGTAGACCATCTTGGTGATCTGCGGGTTCACTGAGACCTTCTTCGCCTTCGGATTGAAGGAGGTATTCAGCTTGGCCTTGTAGATGACCCCGTTCTCGCCGGGCTCGATCAAGGTGTCGGCGGCCTTGTTGACCAACGCGGAGGAGTCGAAGGCGCCCCAGCCGGTGGGGTCCTCACGCAGCGAGACCTCGTCGGTGCCACTGATCTGCGAGACCTGCTTGTTCTTGATCAGGTCGAAGATGCGGTACTCCCATGGGCCCTTCTGGTCGCCCTTCTCGTTCAGCCCCTGTCCGGTGTACAGCAAGGGGTAGCCGCGCGGATCAATCGAACCGGTGCCCTTGAAACCCCAGCCGGAGTCGATCGCCGGTTTGGTGGTCGCGCCCGTGGCCAGATCCAGGCGGTAGATATGGCCGTCGAAGACCGGGTACACCACCTCGACGAAGTTCGGGTCGTTCACATAGGACGACTTGAGGCTCATCGCCTGCTTGGTGGCTTTCGGCCAGTTCACCAGCAGCGGTTGGCCCGTCCAGCCGGCGCCGGGGAAGTAGCTGCCGTCGGCGCTGACCGCACCGACGTTGTGCGTCCAGACGATCTGGAGCTTCTTCTCCTTGATGTCGGCGGTGCCGTAGGTGGGAGCGGTGCGGGTGTTGTTGCCGCGCCAGACCAAGACGCCGGGCACGTCGGTGTAGGTGTCCCCGGAGCCCCAGACCACCTGCTGCTGGCCGTCGGTCGAGGCCAGTGGCTGGCTGTCGGAGTTGAAGACCTGCCAACTGACCCAGCCCTTGGCGCCCAGCAGCGGCTTGGTGTACCAGCCGTTCTCCGCCTTGGTCGGGGCCACGAAGCCGGGCAGAGTGCTCGGCACCACTGCCTGCGGATCGGTGACGGTCGCCTCGGCGTAGTGCGTCCCTGCATGTGGCCGGGAGCCCATCGTCACCGGATCGGAGGCGCAGGCGGCCAATCCGACCAGGCAGGCCATCGTCGTCGTGATCACACCTAATCGGGATCCGACTCGCACCCCGCACCTCCTCAACCGTCTGACTGCGTCCCGAGTCTAGGGTCTCGGACAACGCCGCCCGGTGGCGGGAGAAGCGCCGTGCGGCCGGACGATCACCGCGTCCGGCCGCACGTCAGCGCTTGTCGGTGGGCTCTACCAGCCGTGCCGGGAACGGCTGACCTGTTCTTGGGCCTTGAACTGGTTGAACCGCGGCAGGAACTTGTCCCAGTCGATCGCGTGGCCGTCGATCTCGGGGCCGTCGATGCAGGCGTGCTTGCGGACCAGCTTGTCGCCCTCGGTCACCGGGACCATGCACGCCCCGCACATCCCGGTGGCGTCGACCATGATCGAGTTGAGGCTGGCGACGGTGAACACGCCGTAGCCGCGGGTCAGGTCGCTGACCGCGCGCATCATCAGCGGCGGCCCGATCGTCACCACCTCGGCGATGGGACGTCCTTCACCGGCCGTGTTGGCCTGCAGCATCTGCTCCAGCGGGGTGGTGACGAAGCCGGCGACGCCGAAGCTGCCGTCATTGGTGGCGTAGATCACCTCGAGTTGCTCACCGAACTCGGCCTGGAGCGCGCCGACCCGCTCGTCCGTGCCGTCCCAGAACATCAGATCCTTGCTGCGGAAGCCGGAGATCAGGGTCACATGGTTCCCCAGGCGCAGGTGCTCGCGCATGATCGGATAGACCGGCGGCAGCCCGAGTCCGCCGGCGGTGAACACCACGGTCTGCTCGTCGGCGTAGCGGTGCAGATCGCTGGGCCGGCCCAGCGGGCCGGCGACCCCGGCCAATGCCTGGCCGACCTGGAGTTGGTTGATCAGCAGCGAGGTCGTGCCCATGCCCTGAACTACCAGCGTGATCGTTCCGGTCTCGGCGTTCCAGTCGGCCAGGGTCAGCGGGATCAGCTCACCCTTGGGCTCGGCGAGGACGCGGACGAACTGGCCGGCCCTCGCCGTCCGAGCGATCGTCGGGCAGCGAATCTCGAACTCTTCGATGCCGTCGGACAGGTGGGTCTTGGCAACGATCACCGGCAGCTCGGCTGCGGTGTCGGTGTAGGTGAGTGCCTGATCGACCCGCGAACCGATCTCGGTCGCGCTCATCGCTTCCATGGCCTCGACCATCTCGCGCGCCGCGGCCTGGCCGTCACCGGCCGCCCGGATCGCGGTGGAGCCGCCGCGAGCGGCGTCGCCGCCGGTGTAGACGCCGGGCAGGGTGGTCTGCTTCGAGGTGGTGCTGATCTGGTTGATGGTGCCCCAGCGGCTGACACCCAGGCGCGGCTCGGAGTTCTTGATGATCGGGTTCGAGTCGTTGCCGAGCGCCATGATCACCAGGTCGGCGGCGATGGTCTCGGTCTCACCGGTGGCCACCGGACGTCTGCGGCCCGACTCGTCCGGCTCGCCGAGGGCCATCTTCTCGACCACGGCGGCGGTGACGAAGTGGGTCTGCGGATCGCCGGTGAACTCGACAGGGGAGCGCAGCTCACACACGGTGATGCCCTCTTCGAGCGCGTGCTCGAGTTCCTCCAGTCGGGCCGGCATCTCGGCCTGGGTGCGGCGGTAGACGATGGTCACCTGCCCGCCCAGGCGCCGGGACGTGCGCGCGGCGTCCATGGCGGTGTTGCCGCCGCCGATCACCAGCACCTGCTTGCCGTTCACCGCCGGCAGCGGGGTCTCATGGTGATCGTCGTGGCCCTGCATCAGATTGACCCGGGTGAGGAACTCGTTGGCGCTCATCACGTTCAGCAGGTGCTCGCCGGGCACGTTCAGGAAGCGCGGCAGACCGGCACCCGAGCCGACGAAGACCTTCACGAATCCGGCTTCACGCAGCTGCTCGATGGTGGCGGTCTTGCCGACGACGAAGTTGGTCACGAAGCGTCCGCCGAGCGCGCGGATCTTGGCCACGACGTCGTCGATCAGCTGATTGGGCAGGCGGAACTCCGGGATGCCGTAGCGCAGCACGCCGCCGAGTTCGTGGAAGGCCTCGAAGACCGTGACCGGGAAGCCGTCGGCTGCCAGTAGATAGGCGGTGATCAGGCCGGCTGGGCCGGAGCCGACGATCGCGACCGGTGGCTTCGTGCCGACCTCCCAGGGGTTCGGACGCCCGGAGAAGCGGGCTTTCAGCTGCTCTGGCTGCGCCAGCTTCTCCCACTCCGGCAAGAACCACTCCAGCTGGCCGATGCTCATCGAGTGCTTGTGGACGCAGTGGCTCTGGCACTGCAACTCCTGCGGGCACACCCGGCCGGTGACATTCGGCAGCGGGTTGACCTTCTCCAGGGCTTCCAGCGCCTCGCGGAATCGTCCGGTTCCGATCAGCTCGAACATCTGCGGAATCTGGACGCTGACCGGACAGCCGCCGTCCGGCTCAGGTTGATCGGCCTTCAGTACGCCGATCACGCACGGGGTCTTCGCGCACTGCATGTCGCGCAGTGCCTCCAGCCAGACGAACAACTCGATCTCGCGACGCGAGTACCCCAGATCCAGGTAACCGAGATAGCCCTTGTTGACCAACTCGAAGTCGGCATTACGAGCCTCGGGCTCACGGATGTAGGGGCCGATCCCGTTCAGCGACGGCCACTTCTCGCTGGTGCCGGCGAACATCGGGTAGCGCGCGGAGAGTTGGGTGTCGACTGCCTTCATGAAGCCGCGCTTGCGGGCCATCGGCAGATCCCACAGGATCGTCATCAGTCGCAGGCTGCTGGCGTCCTCTCGCAGCAGCGCCGACCACAGCGCCTCGGTGAGTTCTGGGGCGAACTCGGGCTGGCGAAGCGCCTCGATGAGGGCGGCTTCCTCTTCTGCGGTGAACGGCTGCGGTGCGGGTCGGTTCAAGATGTCGATGACAGCCTGGTTGCCGGTGGGCGCAATGTCTGTAGTCACGTGGTTCTCCTGGCTCCGACGAAGACGGCAGCCCACGGATGACCTGCCGGCTCCGTTGCGCTGATCAGCTGCATTGTCTCCCACGCCCCACAAGTCGGTGGGGAAATCGTTGGGTGAGGTCTGCGGCCGTACGAGTAGTCGCCTCAGCCGCGGCGGCGGCAGTGGCGTGGCCGATGGGCTACCGCTGCGGGAGGGCCACTGTTGGGTGGAGTGACCAGGCAGTGCGGCTCGCCGTGAGGATGTCGGCTGGACGTCCGGGGCGACCGGCGCGGCGAGCATAAGCGATCGAGTGTGCGGTTGCCTAGCCCTCAATCTCGGGGCGTGAGCCGGCCGAAAGTGAGGACATTCGCGGCGCGTGCGCGCAACCAGGAGCGGCCGGCTACCGCTTCGCGTCGATTGACTCTAGAATGAAGGGAACGCTCAATTCGGGGGGAGAGAGCACATGCACTTTGTCGTGCGTATCGGGGGAATGATCGGTGGCGTTGCAGCGGGGAGTGCCCTGCTGGCTATCGCACTGACATGGGGTCTGGCCCATCTGGGGCTGACGCTGGGAGTCAGCGGATTCTCGGTCTTCGTCGGACTGTTGGTTGCCGGCATGGTCGGCGCAATGATGACCAAGGATTCCTGGCTGTTCTTGTAGTTTGGCGCGGTTCAGGGCCGCTGCCTGGAGCGGATGACGGGAATCGAACCCGCATGACCAGCTTGGAAGGCTGGGGCTCTGCCATTGAGCTACATCCGCACACGCACGAAGTGCGGTGCCAAGACTAACCGAAATCGCGGCCTGGCCCGAACCGGCGACCTGTTGTGCCGGCCGAGCCGTCTTCCCGCCGGCTCGGCCGCTGCCCCCGGCGCGGGACGATCGACGTCGCGGAGCAGCTACCATTGGCGGGTCTGTCTTTCGTCCATTCCAGGAGCCTGCATTGTCCAGCACCGTCGAGAAGCTCGGTCCGTCCCGGGTCAAGCTCACCGTTGAGATTCCCTTCGCCGACCTCAAGCCGCACCTCGACAAGGCGTACGCCGACATCGCGGCCCAGGTGAACATTCCGGGCTTCCGCAAGGGCAAGGTGCCGCCGCTGGTCATCGACCAGCGCTTCGGCCGTGGTGCGGTGCTGCAGGAGGCGATCAACTCCGCGCTGCCGACCGCCTACGAGGCCGCCGTCACCGAAGCCAACGTCCGTCCGCTGGCCGACCCCGAGGTCGAGGTCACCAAGCTTGAGGACGGCGAGGTGATCGAGTTCACCGCAGAGGTCGACGTCCGTCCCGAGTTCGACGTGCCGGACTTCGCCACCCTCAGCGCCGTCGTCGAGCCCAAGAAGGCCGTCGAGGACGAGGTCAGCGAGCGCATCGAGCTGCTGCGCAGCCGCTTCGCCACCGCGACCGAGGTTGAGCGCGCCGCTGCTGATGGCGACCGCGTCACCCTCGACCTGGTGGCCACCCGCGACGGTGAGGCGCTGGCCGACGGCACCGCCTCCGACGTCGCCTATGTCATCGGCTCCGGCGGCATGATCGACGGACTCGACGACGCCGTGATCGGCCTGAAGGCCGGCGAAGAGGCTGAGTTCGCCTCCACGCTGGTCGGTGGCGCCATGGAGGGCGAGCCGGCCGACATCAAGGTCAGCGTGAAGAAGGTCTCCGAGCAGATGCTGCCCGAGGTCGACGACGAGTTCGCCTCGATGATCTCCGAATTCGACACCGTCGAGGAGATGAAGGCGGATCTGGCCAAGGCCGTCGAGGCCAATCTCGAGGCTGAGCAGGTCGCAGCGGGCCGCGACAAGATCATCGAGGCCCTGGTCGACGCCACCGAGTTCGACGTGCCTGAGGGCGTCGTCGCTGCTGAGGTCTCGGCGCGCAAGGAGCAGATCAACAGCCAGCTCGCGCAGGCCGGGCTGACCCTGCAGCGCTACCTCGACCAGACCCCGGACGAGGCCGCGAGCACCGTCGAGGAGTTCTGGGCCGAGCTGGAGGCCAACACCGTGCGTGGGCTGAAGGCTCAGCTGATCCTGGACAAGATCGCCGACGACGCCGAGCTGACCGTCGAGCAGGACGACCTGTCGAAGCTGATCGTGCAGAAGGCCATGCGCAACGGCACCACGCCGGAGCAGGAGGCCCAGCACATGATGGAGCACAACCACCTGGCTGCCTGGCTGCAGGAGGTCCGTCGCAACAAGGCGATCGCGGAGATCGTCAACAAGGCCAGCGTCACCGACACCAACGGCGACACCGTCGACATCACCCTGCGTGAGGGCGAAGTCGTCGCCGAGGACGCCGACGAGGAGTGATCCTCGCTTTCGAGCACAGCCGACGGGCGTCACCAACTGGTGGCGCCCGTCGCGCTTTGTGAGGCCGGAAGCCACGGCTTGCCGAGCGCTGCGCCGTCAGCGAACACCGACGAAAACGCGGGTGAAAACCGCAGCTCAGCGGGTAGTTTCGGCTCCGTGAGCGAACTTCAATCCATCGAGCGTGGCCTGCGGATGGCCGGCGGCCCCGGTGTTGCCGGCATGACCGATTCGGTCTACCAGTCGCTGCTGCGCAACCGCATCATCTTCCTCGGCTCTGAAGTCAAGGACGAGAACGCCAACGCCATCTGTGCGCAGATGCTGCTGCTGAACGCCGAGGATCCCGAGGCGGACATCTTCTTGTACATCAACTCCCCGGGCGGCTCGGTGGACTCCGGCATGGCGATCTTCGACACCATGCAGTGGATCTCCAACGATGTCGCGACCGTGGCGATGGGTCTGGCCGCATCGATGGGCCAGTTCCTGCTGTCGGCCGGAGCCAAGGGCAAGCGCTTCGCGCTGCCGCACAGCCGGATCATGATGCACCAGCCGTCCGGCGGCCTGGGCGGCACCGCGTCCGACATTCGCATTCAGGCCGAGCAGTCGCTGCACATCAAGAAGACCATGACCGGGCTGATCGCCGAGCACACCGGCCAGACCGTCGAGCGGATCACCGCCGACGCCGACCGCGACCGCTGGTTCACCGCCGAGCAGGCGTTGGAATACGGCTTCATCGACCACGTCTACGAGCGGGCGGCGCAGATCAAGACCGCCTCCCCGAACCAGTGAGGTCTGACATGAACACTCTGCCTACCGGCATCGCCCCTGCGGGCCCCCGCATGGACTACTACATCCCGCAGTGGGAGGAGCGGACCAGCTACGGCGTGCGCCGAGTCGATCCGTACACCAAGCTCTTCGAGGATCGGATCATCTTCTTGGGCACGCCGATCAGCGACGACATCGCCAACGCGGTGATGGCTCAGCTGCTCTGCCTGCAGTCGATGGATCCGGAGCGTCCGATCAGCATCTACCTGAACTCGCCCGGCGGCTCGTTCACGGCGCTGACCGCCATCTACGACACGATGCGCTACATCAAGCCCGACGTGCAGACTGTCTGCCTCGGCCAGGCGGCCTCCGCCGCGGCCGTGCTGCTGGCCGCCGGCACCAAGGGCAAGCGCTTGGCTCTGCCGAACAGCCGCATCCTGATCCATCAGCCGGCCACCGAGGGGACCTTCGGCCAGTCGTCCGACTTGGAGATCCAGGCCAACGAGATCATGCGCATCCGTACCCAGCTGGAGACCATGCTGGCCGACAGCACCGGTCAGCCGGTCGACAAGATCAGCCGCGACATCGAGCGCGACAAGTTCCTGACCGCCCAGGAGGCCGTCGAGTACGGCCTGGTCGACGACATCCTGACCTCCCTGAAGGATTTGGCAAACTGACTCACCGTCCGGCCCTCCGCTGACCAGTTGGAGGGCCGGGTTAAGGTGAGGCACCGGAGCCGGAAGGATTGGCTGAAGTGGCGCGAATCGGAGAGACCTCGGATCTGCTCAAGTGCTCGTTCTGCGGCAAGAGCCAGAAACAGGTCAAGAAGCTCATCGCTGGACCAGGTGTCTACATCTGCGATGAGTGCATCGACCTGTGCAACGAGATCATCGAGGAGGAGTTCGCTGAGACCAGCGACACCGGCCTGCTCGACGAACTGCCCAAGCCGAAAGACATCCGGGCTTTCCTCGACGCCTATGTGATCGGGCAGGACGTGGCCAAGAAAGGTCTGGCTGTCGCGGTCTACAACCACTACAAGCGCGTTCAGGCTCAGGCCGCCACTCCGGGGCGTCGGGTCGCAGACGACGAGCTGGTCGAGCTCGGCAAGTCGAACATCTTGTTGATCGGGCCGACCGGCTGTGGCAAGACCTATCTCGCCCAGACTTTGGCGCGCATGCTCAATGTGCCGTTCGCCATGGCTGACGCCACGGCGCTGACCGAAGCCGGCTATGTCGGCGAGGACGTCGAGAACATCCTGTTGAAGCTGATTCAGGCTGCCGACTACGACGTGAAGAAGGCCGAGACCGGCATCATCTACATCGACGAGATCGACAAGGTCGCCCGCAAGAGCGAGAACCCGTCGATCACTCGTGACGTCTCCGGCGAGGGTGTCCAGCAGGCCCTGCTGAAGATCTTGGAGGGTACGACCGCCTCGGTGCCTCCGCAGGGCGGACGCAAGCATCCGCATCAGGAGTTCATCCAGATCGACACCACCAACATCTTGTTCATCGTCGGCGGCGCCTTTGCCGGCCTGGAGGAGATCATCAACGCCCGGGTCGGCAAGCGCCCGCTGGGATTCAACAACGACGCTGCGGTGCGCGCGCCCAAGACGTTGAACCCCTTCGCCGAGGTGCGCCCGGAGGATCTGCACAGCTACGGACTCATCCCGGAGTTCATCGGCCGCCTGCCGATGATCTCGACGGTGGAGCAGCTTGACCGTGAGGCGTTGATCCGCATTCTGGTCGAGCCGAAGAACGCGCTGATCAAGCAGTTCCGCAAGCTCTTCGAGCTCGACGGCGTCGACTTGGAGTTCACCCCGACGGCCATCGATGCGATCGCCGAGATGGCGCTCAAGCGGGGGATCGGCGCTCGCGGTCTGCGCTCGATTCTTGAAGAGATCCTGCTCAACGTGATGTACCACGTGCCCAGCGACGACCAGATCGCCCAGGTGATCGTTGACGCCGACGTGGTCACCGACGGTGCTTCGCCGCAGTTGATCACGCGCGCCGCTGTCGCGCGGGCCGAACGCAGCACGCGTTCAGCCTGATCGCGGATCGGTGCGTCTGCGGCAGGTGGGCAAATCCCTCAGTTGCAGCACCACCGCCTTCCGCGCGGAACCGTGCACGCCCGACGCCGGGAATGTGCCAGAGTGTGAACAAAGCGAACCACGTACGACAAAGGAGTAGTCATGGCGACTCGGAACGTCAGCATCGCGTCCTCGGTAGGCCTGCACGCACGGCCTGCATCCCTGTTCGTCCAGGCCGCCACGGCTACCGGGCTGCCGGTCACGATCGCCAAGGAGGGCGGCAACCCTGTTGACGCTCGCAGCATCCTGATGGTGATGGCGCTGGGCGCCAAGCACGGCGAGACCGTCACCTTGTCCGCAGAGGGCGACGGCGCGGAGGCCGCTCTCGACTCCCTGGTGGAGCTGCTCTCGCGGGATCTGGACGCGGAGTAGTCGGCCATGTCCGACGCCACTCCCGGAACTTTCCACGGCATCGGCGTCAGCGCCGGCACGGCGGTCGGTCCGCTGGTGCTGGTTGCGGCCCCGCCGAAGCCGGACGCTGACGAGCCGGCGACCACCGACGCAGCAGCAGCGGGCGCGCGCGTCCGCGAGGTGCTCGAGGCGGTCGCGGCCGGACTGGACGCGCGGGCGGCCGTCGCTGACGCCCACGCGCGGCCGATCCTCGAAGCGGGAGCCATGATGGCCCGCGATCCCGGCCTGGTGGCCGGCATCGACGGTCAGCTCGGCCGCGGCCTGGGTATCACCAACGCGGTGAACGCTGCCGTCGAGGAGTACTGCGCGATGTTCGAGTCGCTGGGCGGCTACATGGCCGAACGCGTCACCGATCTGCGCGACGTCCGTGATCGTGCTGTTGCGCGGCTGCTCGGGCAACCCGAGCCCGGCGTGCCGACCTTCTCCGAGCCGAGCATCCTCGCCGCTCATGACCTGGCCCCAGCCGAAACCGCCACTTTGACCGCGGAGACCTGCCTGGGCATCATCACCGCGGCCGGAGGCCCGACCAGCCACACCGCTATCCTGGCGGCCCAGCTGGGAATCCCGGCGATCGTGCAGGCCGTCGGCATCCTCGACGTCCCGGCCGGGGCCACGGTGGCCATCGACGGCGGCGTCGGCGAGATCACCGTGAACCCGACGTCGGCCGATGTCGAACTGCTCGCCGAACGCAAGCGCCGCCGTGAGGCTGCGCTCGCGGGCGGCACCGGCAAGGGCTCCACCAAGGACGGCTTCCCGGTGGCGCTGCTGGCGAACATCGGCACCGCCGACGACGCCCGCAAGGCCGCAGCGCAGCCGGTCGAGGGCGTCGGCCTGTTCCGCACGGAGTTCCTCTTCCTCGACCGGGAGACGATGCCGACCGTAGAGGAGCAGACCGCGACCTACACCGAGGTGTTCGAAGCCTTCGGCGACCGCCGCATCGTCGTGCGAACCCTGGACGCGGGTGCCGACAAGCCGCTGAAGTTCGCCGACCTCGGCGCGGAGGAGAATCCGGCACTGGGTCGGCGCGGACTGCGACTCGGCATGATCCGCACCGACATCCTCGATGCGCAGCTGGAGGCGCTGGCCGCGGCGTATCGGGCGACCAAGGCTGACGTCCGCGTGATGGCTCCGATGGTGGCCACGCAGGCCGAGGCCATGTGGTTCGCCGAGCGGGTCCGTGCTTTGGGGCTGCCGAAGGTGGGCGTGATGATCGAGGTGCCGGCTGCGGCCATTCGCAGCCGCGGCATTCTCTACCACGTCGACTTCGCCTCGCTGGGCACCAACGATCTGCAGCAGTACACGATGGCTGCCGACCGGATGCAGGGCGAACTGGCCGATCTGCTGAACCCGTGGGAGCCGGCTCTGCTCGATGTGATCGCGCTGGCCTGCGAAGGCGGCAAGGCGATGGGCAAGCCGATCGGCGTCTGCGGTGAAGCCGGTGGTGATCCGGCGCTCGCGCTGGTGCTGGCCGGTCTCGGCGTGACCAGTCTGTCGATGGCGCCGGGCAAGGTGCCGGCGGTGCGCACCGTTCTGGCTGCTCACAGCCTTGACACCTGCCAGCAGATGGCCGCAGCGGCCCGCGCGTCGGTGACGGCAGCCGACGCCAAGGCTGCCGTCCTGGCGATGGCAGAACCGGTGCTGCACGACCTGCTGTGACGCGGTAAGCATGACGATGGCCGGACGGGTAACCGTCCGGCCATCGTCATTTGTGGTCCGTCCTGCCAGGGCGACTACTTCTTGACGCCCTTCAGCGTGCCGGTGATGCCGCCTGAGTCCGATCCGGCGAAGCAGACCACCTGACGGTCGCCGGCCTGCGTCCACGTCTCCTGGGTGGGGTAGAAGTAGGTCATCGCGTACTTGGTCCGCTCGGTGGAGATGCCGGCCCAGCTGCGGAAGCTGTCGGAGCAGAAGCTGTTCGCCTTCGTGGTCACGGCAGAGGCGCCCGGATAGGTCTGATCGGTCAGCGTGGTCTGGTCGTAGGCCTCCCAGTAGTGCGCCTGATCACACGGCACCAGGGTGAGGTTGCTGACCGTGCCAGTGCCCAGCGGACCGGTGCAGTCACCCACGCTCACCGCATACGGGTCGGCGCTGGCAGCAGCTGTCACCTGCCCGGACGGGTCACGTGACGGAGTCACCGAACAGCCGGCGACCAGCATCACGGCGGCGATGACGCCGCCGACTGCTGCTCGTGGCCGGCTGATCATCGCCTGCTCAGATCAGCTCGACGCTGACCGACAACGGCGCGTCGGCCGGGGTCATCGTCACCGCCGCGGTGATCCGTCCGACCGAACGCAGGTCGGCCTCGACCATCCGCAGCCGATCCAGAACGTCCTGCGGGCCGGTGAACTGCGCGGCTCCGACCTCGGCCTTCATCGACACCTTCGCGGTGGACTTCGCACCACGGATACCGATCAGCGCCGCAGCCACATCGGCCAGCAGAACCGACTCGCCAGCCGACGGCAGCTCGGAGACGACCGGCCAGGCCGAGGTGTGCACCGAGCCGGAACGCCACCACGACCAGACCTCTTCGGTGACGAAGGGCAGGAAGGGGGCGAACAGCCGCAGCTGGACGTCGAGGGCCAGCCGCAGAGCCGCCCGAGCCGAGTCGGCTCCGGCCTGTCCGTCGGCGCCGTAGGCGCGCTCCTTGACCAACTCGAGGTAGTCGTCACAGAACTGCCAGAAGAACCGCTCTGCGGCCTCCAACGCGGTCGAGTAGTCGAACGCCTCGAAAGCGGTGGTGGCCTGTTCGACCACCTCGGCCAGACCGGCGAGCATGGCTAGGTCGATCGGCTGGTCGATGGCGTCGGCTGCCGCTTCGGGGGTGCCGAGGATGAACTTGGACGCGTTCAGCACCTTCATCGCCAGTCGGCGCCCGACCTTCATCTGGGTTTCGTCGAAGGGCGAGTCCATGCCGGGGCGAGCCATCGCTGCCCGCCAGCGGACAGCGTCGGAGCCGAAGCGCTGCAGGATGTCGGTCGGAACGACCACATTGCCCTTGGACTTGCTCATCTTCTTGCGATCGGGGTCAACCACGAAGCCCGAGATCGTCGCGCGCTTCCAGGGCAACTCGTCATTCTCGAAGTGCGCCCGCACCACCCGAGAGAACAGCCAGGTGCGGATGATGTCGTGTGCCTGCGGCGCGATGTCCATCGGGAAGGTGAGCTTCCACAGCTCCTCGTCGCTCTCCCAACCGCAGGCGATCTGCGGGGTCAGCGAGGAGGTGGCCCAGGTGTCCATCACGTCGGGGTCGCCGACGAAGCCGCCGGGGACGCCGCGCTGCTGCTCGGTGTAGCCCGGGGGGACGTCGGTGGCCGGGTCGACCGGGAGGGTGTCCTCGGCCGCGGTGATCGGGCTGGTGTAATCCGGCTCGCCGTCGGCGTCCAGGGCGTACCAGATCGGGAACGGGACGCCGAAGAAACGCTGACGGCTGATCAGCCAGTCGCCGTTGAGGCCGTTGACCCAGTTGCTGTAGCGGTGCCGCATGTGCTCGGGGACCCATTGGAGCTCGTCGCCACGAGCCAGCAGCGCGGCCTTGAGGTCGTCGTCGCGTCCGCCGTTGCGGATGTACCACTGCCGAGTCGAGACGATCTCGAGCGGCTTGTCGCCCTTCTCGTAGAAGTTCGCCATCCGCTGGGTGGGCTTCGGCTCGCCGTCCA
>DAIQNZ010000010.1:0-58951 GCA_036788135.1 Propionicimonas sp. | reverse complement strand
AGAAGCACAAGCGGGAGACCCCGAACAACCAGACCCGGCAGAACAACGCCGCCGGCATCGTCTCGGTTGAGGCCCCGATCGACGCGTCCAACGTCCAGTTGGTCGTGAAGGTCGACGGCAAAGAGGTCGTGACCCGCGTTGGTTACCAGCGCGAGCAGGTGACCAAGCGTCGTCCGGACGGCACCGAGTACACCGCTGACCGCAGTGTTCGGATCGCCCGCAAGACCGGGAAGGAAATCTGATGGCCGCCACTGCGACCAAGGCCCTGCCGCGGCTCAAGGAGAAGTACCGCTCCGAGATCGCCCCGGCGCTGAACTCCGAGTTCGGCTACGACAACGTGATGCAGATCCCGGGTCTGACCAAGATCGTGGTCAACATGGGCGTGGGCGAGGCTGCGCGTGACTCCAAGGTCATCGACGCCGCCGTCCGCGACTTGACCGCGATCACCGGCCAGAAGCCGTCGGTCACCAAGGCGCGCAAGTCGATCGCACAGTTCAAGCTGCGCGAGGGCATGCCCATCGGCTGCCACGTGACCTTGCGCGGAGACCGGATGTGGGAGTTCGCCGACCGTCTGCTGACGCTGGCGCTGCCCCGGATCCGCGACTTCCGCGGGCTGTCGGCTCGCCAGTTCGACGGCCAGGGCAACTACACCTTCGGCCTGACCGAGCAGGTCATGTTCCACGAGATCGATCAGGACCGGATCGACAAGCTGCGGGGCATGGACATCACCTTCGTGACCACGGCGAAGACCGACGACGAGGGCCGCGCGCTGCTGAAGGCGCTCGGCTTCCCGTTCAAGGCCCCGGCCGACGAGGTCGCCAAGGTCGCCAAGAAGAGGGGCCCGGTCTACCCGGGCAAGAAGAAGAAGTGAGCTGACAGATGGCCAAGACCGCTCTGAAGGTGAAGCAGGCTCGCAAGCCCAAGTTCGCCGTTCGCGCCTACACCCGTTGCAACAAGTGTGGCCGGCCGAAGGCCGTCTACCGCAAGTTCGGGCTGTGCCGTATCTGCGTCCGTGAGCTCGCCCATAAGGGTGAACTTCCCGGCGTGATCAAGTCCTCCTGGTGAGCTTCGCCCACTAGGCCAAACCACAACCCGCTGAAGGTCCGCGCTCGTGCGGAAACCGCGGCGAGAAAGAGTCATCAACTGCTATGACCATGACCGATCCAATCGCGGACATGCTGACCCGCTTGCGGAACGCCAATCAGGCGTACCACGAGTCGACCAGCATGCCGCACAGCAAGATCAAGGTGGGTATCGCCGAGATCCTGAAGACCCAGGGCTACATCGCTGGTTACGAGGTCCTCGAGCCGTCCGCCGGCGAGGTGGGCAAGACCTTGAAGCTCACCTTGAAGTACGGCAACAGCCGCGAGCGTTCGATCGCCGGCGTCCGCCGCATCTCCAAGCCCGGTCTGCGCGTCTACGCCAAGTCGACCGCACTGCCGAAGGTGCTGGGCGGCATGGGCATCGCGATCATCTCGACGTCTCAGGGTCTGCTGACCGACAAAGAGGCCAAGGCACGCAGCGTGGGCGGCGAAGTTCTCGCCTACGTGTGGTGACCGGAAGGAGCTGAACAAATGTCACGAATTGGCAGGCTTCCGATCACCGTTCCGGCCGGAGTCGACGTTGTCGTCGACGGTCAGAAGGTGTCGGTGAAGGGGCCCAAGGGCACCCTGGAGCACATTGTCGCTACGCCGATCACGGTCGCGCGCAACGAGGCCGGTGAGCTTGAGGTCTCTCGTCCTAACGACGAGCGGACCAGCCGTTCACTGCATGGCCTGACCCGCACTCTGGTCGCCAACATGGTGACCGGTGTCACCGCGGGCTACGAGAAGAAGCTCGAGATTGTTGGCGTTGGCTACCGCGTCACGCTGAAGAGCCCGCAGGAGCTGGAGTTCGCGCTTGGCTTCTCCCACCCGGTGACGGTGAAGGCCCCAGAGGGCATCACCTTCTCGGTGGAGAGCAACACCAAGTTCACCGTCTACGGCATCGACAAGCAGGCCGTGGGCGAGGTTGCCGCGAACATCCGCAAGATCCGCAAGCCGGAGCCCTATAAGGGCAAGGGTGTGCGGTACGCCGGCGAGCACGTTCGCCGCAAGGTTGGAAAGGCTGGTAAGTGATGGCTATCTCGCTGTCCAACAACAAGGGCATGGCGGACAAGGCCGCGTCGCGTCTGCGTCGCCAGGCCCGGGCTCGCAAGAAGATCGCCGGCACCTCCCAGCGTCCGCGCCTGGTGGTGTTCCGCTCCAGCCGGCACATCAGTGCCCAGGTGATCGACGACAACGCCGGCGTCACGCTGGCCTCGGCGTCGAGCCTCGAACTGCGCACCGAGTCCGGCGACAAGTCGGCCAAGGCGACGAAGGTCGGCCAGCTGGTCGCCGAGCGCGCCAAGAAGGCCGGCGTCGAGACTGTTGTCTTCGACCGCGCAGGCAACAAGTACCACGGTCGGATCGCTGCGCTGGCTGACGGCGCGCGCGAAGCCGGTCTCGGATTCTGACGGATCGGAAAGGTAATACAGCGATGAATGGAACCCAGCGCCGCGGTGGCGCTGCTGGTGGCGAGCAGCGTCGCGGCCGCGAAGACCGTCGTGGTCGAGAGGCTGCGGCCGAGAAGGAAAAGAGCAACTACCTGGAGCGCGTGGTTGCGATCAACCGCGTGGCCAAGGTGGTCCAGGGTGGTCGTCGGTTCAGCTTCACCGCGCTGGTGGTCGTCGGTGACGGTGAAGGCACCGTCGGCGTCGGCTACGGCAAGGCGAAGGAAGTTCCCGCGGCCATCGCCAAGGGCGTGGAAGAGGCCAAGAAGCACTTCTTCCGCGTGCCGCGGGTGCAGGGAACGATTCCGCACCCGGTTCAGGGCGAGAAGGCTGCCGGTGTCGTGATGCTCCGTCCGGCCTCGCCGGGTACCGGCGTCATCGCCGGTGGTTCGGCTCGTGCGGTCCTGGAGTGCGCCGGTGTGCACGACGTGCTGGCGAAGTCCCTGGGCTCGGACAACGCGATCAACGTGGTGCACGCCACGGTGGCCGCGCTGAAGAGCCTGGAAGAGCCGGAAGCTGTGGCCAAGCGTCGCGGTCTTTCGGTCGAGGACGTCACCCCGGCCGCCATCCTCCGCGCTCGTGCGGAAGGGGCTCACTGATGGCACGGCTCAAGGTGACCCAGATCCGTTCCGGGATCGGTGGTAAGCAGAATCAGCGCGAGACCCTGCGTTCGCTGGGGCTGAAGCGCATTGGCGATGTTGTGGTGAAGGAAGACCGTCCCGAGATTCGGGGCATGGTCAAGGCCATCCCGCACCTGGTCGCTGTCGAGGAGGTCGACTGACATGGCACTGAAGGTTCATCACCTGCGTCCGGCTCCGGGCGCCAAGACCGCCAAGACCCGTGTGGGTCGTGGTGAAGGCTCCAAGGGCAAGACAGCTGGCCGTGGCACCAAGGGCACCGGCGCACGCAAGAACACCCCGGAGAACTTCGAGGGTGGTCAGATGCCGCTGCACATGCGGCTGCCGAAGCTGCGCGGCTTCAACAACCCCTTCCGGGTTGAGTTCCAGGTCGTCAACGTGGCCCGTCTCGCGGATCTGTTCCCCGAGGGCGGCGAGATCACTCCCGCCGACCTGGTGGCGAAGGGCGCTGTGCGCGACGGTCAGCCGATCAAGGTGCTCGGCAACGGCGAGATCACCGTTGCGGTGACGGTGAGCGCTCACGCGTTCTCCGCCTCCGCCAAGAGCAAGATCGAGGCCGCAGGCGGCAGCGTGATCGAGCTGTGAGCTCGGTGCGCTAACGCAAGCACGTCCACAGATGAGGGCCAGCCATTGCGGCTGGCCCTCATCCTGTTCCGGGGCGGTGGACCAGGCCTGCCACGGAATCGGGAAATGCCTCCGCGCTTGATACAGTTGCCGAGGTTGTCTGCCGGCCGCTCGCAACTGTGGCGAGTCTGGGCCGGGGTCACACATACGATGAGGAGTTAGGTTCGGCAATGCTCTCCGCCTTCGGTAACGCGCTACGCACGCCAGACCTGCGCAAGAAGATCCTGTTCACCCTGATGATCCTTGCGGTGTTCCGCTTGGGGTCGGTGATCCCGACCCCCAACGTGAACATGGTCGCCGTGAATGCCTGTCGCGTGCAGGCCACCACCTCCGACACTGCCGGGTTGTACTCGATGATCCAGCTGTTCTCCGGTGGGGCGCTGCTGCAGCTGGCGATCTTCGCTCTCGGCATCATGCCCTACATCACAGCCAGCATCATTCTGCAGCTGCTCACCGTGGTGATTCCGCGGTTGGAGGCGCTGAAGAAGGAAGGCGCGTCTGGTACCGCGAAGATCACGCAGTACACGCGCTATCTCACCATCGTGCTGGCGGTCCTCAACTCGACCGCTTTCGTGACGCTGGCCGTCAACGGTCAGTTGTTCCCCGGGTGCCAGCAGGATCTGGTGTATGACAAGAGCCTGTTCCCGCTGATCGTGATGATCTTGACCATGACGGCCGGCACCGGCGTGATCATGTGGCTCGGCGAGCTCATCACCGAGCGCGGCGTCGGCAATGGCATGTCGGTGATGATCTTCACCCAGATCGCCGCGCAGTTCCCCGCCTCGCTGTGGGCGATCGCGCTTTCTCGCGGCACCTTGGAGGGCAACGAGAACCTGCCGAACGCGCAGGGTTGGCTGGTGTTCATCGCCACCTTGGCCGTGGGCCTACTGGTGATGCTGGCAGTGGTCTACATGGAGCAGGCTCAGCGCCGCATCCCCGTTCAGTACGCCAAACGAATGGTTGGACGCAAGCTCATCGGTGGTAGCACCACCTACATTCCGATCAAGGTGAACCAGGCTGGCGTCATCCCGGTGATCTTCGCCTCGTCGATCCTCTACTTGCCCATCCTTTACGCCCAGTTCCAGCCCGGTACTGCCGATGCGCCGAACCCGGTCGCTCAGTGGATCTCGACGTACATGGTCAACGGGGGCTGGGTCTACGAGACGGTCTTCTTCTTGCTGATCATCTTCTTCGCCTACTTCTACGTGTCGATCACCTTCGACCCGGTCGAGGTCAGCGACAACATGAAGAAGTACGGCGGCTTCATCCCTGGGATCCGCGCTGGCGGCCCGACGGAGCGCTACCTTGCGTTCGTTCTGAGCCGGCTCACAGCGCCGGGGTCATTGTACCTCGGAATCATCGCGCTGATCCCCGCTCTCGCGTTTATCTTGTTCGGCACTCAGAATAAATTCCCGTTCGGCGGCACCTCTATCCTGATCATCGTGGGTGTTGGCCTGGACACTGTGAAGCAGATCCAGAGCCAGCTGCAACAACGCAACTACGAGGGCTTCTTGAGATGAGACTTCTGATCATGGGCCCGCCCGGAGTGGGCAAGGGAACTCAGGCCTGTGGAGTAGCCACGCACTATGGCGTGCCGGCGATCTCCACTGGCGAGATCTTTCGGGCCCAGGTCAAAGGACACACAGAGTTGGGTGAGCGGGTTTCCGCGATCCTTTCTGAGGGCGGGTACGTACCTGACGAAATCACCAATGCGATCGTCGCTGATCGCATTCGCCAACCAGATGCCGCCGACGGCTGGCTGCTGGACGGATACCCGCGCACCATCGGACAGGTGCATGCGCTGGACGACATCATCGCCGCGGACGGGCAGAAGCTCGACGCGGTGATCTCGCTGGTCGCTGACTGCAAGCTGCTGACGGCACGCTTGCTGAAGCGGGCAGAGATCGAAGGACGCGAGGACGACAACGCCGAGACCATCCGACATCGGATGGAGGTCTACACCGAGGCGACCGACCCGCTGCTGGCCACCTATCGCGCGCGCGGCGTGCTGGTCGAAGTCGATGGTCTGGGCACCATCGAAGAGGTCAGCAACCGGATCACGGCGGCGCTCGACGCCAAGCTGGGCTGAGGATGCGGCGACGTTCGGCGGTGGAGGTGAAGTCACCTGCCCAAATCACGGCCATGCGCGCCGCGGGGCTCGTGGTGGCCCGCATCCTCGCCGAACTTCGCCGAACCGCAGCACCTGGAGTGACCACCGGCGAGCTTGATCAGCTGGCTCGGGTGCGGATTGCTGAGGCCGGCGCGGTGTCGTCTTTCTTGGGTTACGGCAGCAACTTCGGGTTGCCGGCTTTCCCGGCGGTGACCTGTATCTCGGTTAATGACGAGATCGTCCATGGGATTCCCGGTTCCCGGGTGTTGGCCGACGGCGACCTGGTCAGCGTCGATTTCGGCGTCTCTGTGGGTGGCTGGCACGGCGATTCGGCCATCAGCTTCGGGGTCGGCACGCTGAGCCCCGAACGCGCCGCGTTGTCCGAGGCGACGCGGGTGGCCATGTGGGACGGCATCGCTGCCGCTCGCATCGGCGGACGGGTCGGCGATATCTCCCATGCCGTGGAGAGTTCATTGCGTTCGCATAAGGCCGGCTACGGCGTGATTGCGGAGTACACCGGTCACGGGATCGGGCGGGCCATGCATGAGCCTCCCGACGTCCCCAATGTCGGACGAGCTGGCCGCGGCCCGTTGCTCACCAAGGGTATGTGCCTGGCGGTCGAGCCGATGGTCGCCCTCGGCACCGCGGCTACGGCGACGCTGGCGGACGAGTGGACAGTGGTCAGCCGTGACGGCTCCGCTGCCGCGCATTGGGAGCACACGGTGGCGATCACCCCGCAAGGGCTGTGGGTGCTGACCGCAGAAGATGGCGGCGAAGAAGAACTGACCGCGCGCGGAGCGCGGTTCGCACCGCTGGCCGACTGATCGTGCGCGTTCATCTGGTCGGGCTGGGTGCCGTCGGTGCCGGCTATGGCAGCAAGATCCTCGCCGCCGGACATGACCTGCGGGTGATTGCCGCTGCCGACCGTGCTGAGCGATATCGCCGCAGTGTGACCACGGTCAATGGTGTCGACTATCGCTTCGGGGTGCTCGAGCCCGCTCAGGCAGGGCCGGCCGATGTGGTGATTGTTGCCGTCAAGTCGCCGGCGCTTGCAGAGGCGATCGCGCTGATCGGCTCCAGCGTTGGCCCGGGCACCGTCATCCTCAGTCTGCTCAACGGCGTTGACAGCGAGCGAATCCTGGCCGATGCCTTCCCACAATCGCAGGTTCTGCTGTCGGTGACGGTGGGAATCGACGCCGTCCGCCTTGACCGGGAGGTGCGGTACACGTCCCTGGGGCGGATCGTCTTCGGCGAGGTGCCGCCGGCAGAACCCGGTCCGGCGGTGGCGAGGCTGTCGGAGCTGTTGGCCAGTTCCGACATCGCCTATGACGTCAGCGACGACATGGTCCACCAGTTGTGGTGGAAGTTCCTGATCAACGTCGGCGTCAATCAAGTCTCGGCAGTGCTGAAGGCCCCCTACCGGCTCTTCCAGATCACCGATTCCCCCGCGCGTGCTGCGATGATCGCTTCTCAGCGTGAAGTGATCGCAGTGGCTCGAGCAGAAGGGGTCAACCTGGGCGAGGCCGACATCGAGGCCTGGCTGGCTGTGCTCGCTGAGCTCGGGCCCGACAACTACACTTCCATGGCCCAAGACGCCTTGGCCGGACGGGAGACCGAGGTCGGCATCTTCGCGGGCCGGGTGTGTGAACTCGGTCGCCGCCACGGCATCGCGACGCCGGTCAACGAGTTGCTCGCCCTGCTTCTCGCCGCGGGCGCGCTGCGAGATCGCGACGCCGCCGAGCCTCCGGCTTCTGCCCGGTGATGGTGGCGCTGGGCCTCGTCACCGCTGGTCACCCTCGATCGAGCGCGCCGCAACGCGCGGCGGCAGTAACCTAGCCCGCGTGACCGCGACACCGAGGCAACGCATCATCGCCGCGCTCATCGACGTGGGGTTGATGGCAGCCTGGGCGGCGGTGGTTGCGGTCGGGTTCGCGGCCGCCAGCGTCATCGGCACTCCCGTTCGGCTGGGCCCCTTCGGCTACCACCTGTTGGCCATCGTTGTGGTGGTGTTGCCTGTGACTCTTGCCCTCAGCGTCATGGAAGCCGGACGCTACGAGGCGACGCCGGGCAAACTCCAGGTCGGTCTGAGAGTGCGTCGCGATCCGTCTGGCGATCGGGTGGGCTGGGGACGCTGTTTCTCCCGCAATCTGCTCAAGCTCGGTTTGCCCTGGATGCTGGGCCAGTCTGCGCTGCTGGCGCTGGCCAGCACGCCCGGATGGCTCGCCGCGGTCGGTACCTTCTTCGCCGTTGCTGTTCCTGCGGCTTACGTGGTTTCGCTCTTCATCGGCGAGGGCCACGCTGTGTACGACTGGCTGATCGGCACCAGGGTGATTCAGGTCCAGGTCGGGCGTCGGTTCGTTTCCGAACTCAGCGAGCGAGTCCAAGAGGGCGAGGTCGCGACGCCTGCACCCCCGTCGCCACCGCCCTCGATCTGAAACCTCGGCGCCACACGTCTGAAACACGCCGATCGTAGCCTCGCGAACGTGAGCCTGCTTTTTCGCGACTATGCCGGCACCTCGAAGGCATTCGACGAGGTCGTGGGCGCCGAAGGCGTCCGGGTGGCGTACGGCTCGGTCTTACGGCAGTTGGCCAAGCTCGACACCGAAGAGGTGCGGGCGCGGGCCGAGTACCTGAAGTCCACCTACCTCGACCAGGGCGTCACCTTCGACATCGGCGGCGAGGAGCGTCCGTTCCCTCTCGACATCGTGCCTCGGGTGTTGCTGGCCAACGAGTGGTCGGAGGTCGAGGACGGCGTCAGCCAGCGAGTGCGAGCATTGGAGGCCTTTCTCGCCGACGTTTACGGCGAAGGCCGGGCATTTCACGACGGGGTGATCCCGCGACGTGTGGTCGTCACCTCGCCGCACTACCACCGGGTGATGGCCGGCGTTCGGCCCCCGAACGGAGTGCGTTGCCACGTGGCCGGAATCGATCTGGTACGCGACGAGGTTGGTCGCTTCCGCGTGCTGGAAGACAACGTCCGAGTGCCGTCCGGGGTGTCGTACGTCATGACCAACCGTCGGGCCATGTTTTCTGCACTGCCGGAGGTGACCAGCCGCCACCGCATTCGTCCGGTCGAGGGCTACCCGTTGCAGTTGTTGGCAGCGCTGCGCGCTGCCGCACCGTCCGGGGTGAAGGACCCGACCGTGGTGGTGCTGACCCCGGGCGTGTTCAACTCCGCCTATTTCGAGCATGCCTTGCTTGCCCGGATGATGGGCGTGGAGCTGGTTGAGGGGCGCGACCTGGTGTGCCACAACGGGCGCGTGTCGATCCGTACCACTCAAGGTCTGCGCCCGGTGCATGTCATCTACCGACGCGTGGACGACGAGTTCCTCGACCCGGCCCAGTTCCGCTCGGATTCGATGCTGGGATGCGCCGGACTGATCACGGCGGCCCGCGCCGGCAACGTCACCATCGCGAACGCCGTGGGTAACGGCGTCGCCGACGACAAACTAGTCTACACCTACATTCCTGACCTGATTCGTTACTACCTCGGCGAGGAGCCGAAGTTGGCCAGCGTCGACACCTGGCGCCTGGAAGATCCACAGCATCGTGAAGAGGTGCTCGATCGCCTGGACGAGCTGGTCCTCAAGCCCGTGGATGGCTCGGGTGGCAAAGGCATCGTGATCGGCCCGAAGGCCAATGCCAAGCAACTCGACACACTGCGGGCGCGCATCCAAAAGGATCCGCGCGGGTGGATCGCCCAACCCGTGGTGCAGCTGTCAACGGTGCCGACGATGATCGACGGCAAGATGGCGCCGCGGCATGTCGATCTGCGACCGTTCGCGGTCAACTCCGGTGACGACGTCTACGTCCTGCCGGGGGGACTGACGAGGGTGGCCTTGCCGGAGGGGGAGTTGATCGTGAACTCCAGCCAAGGTGGTGGGTCGAAGGACACCTGGGTCTTGGCCCGTGATGGCGTGCGCGGCAAGCGTCGCCGACGCCGCACTCGTGACACGGTGCCGTCGGTCCCGCTGGGTGATCTCGGCGAAGAGCGGCTGGCCCAGCAGCAGGCGCAACAGCAGCAGACCCGGACGGCCCAGCCATGTTGAGCCGGATCGCCGAGTCGTTGTTCTGGATTGGACGCTATCTGGAACGCGCCGAGGACACCTGCCGAGTGCTCGAGATGCATCTCCAGTTACTCATCGATGATCCGACGGTCGATCCCGACGACGCTGCGATCGCCCTGCTCGCGGTGATGGGCGCCGGCCCGGAGACCCCGGAGACGACCGATGTGCTGCGGGTCCTGTGTTTCGACCCGGCCTCGCCGGCGTCGGTCGCCGCGTCGCTGGGCGGAGCGCGGGAGGCCGCACGGCGAGCCCGTGAGACCGTCTCCAGCGAGATGTGGGAGGCGATCAACACCACCTGGAACTCCGTGAAGGGCGGCCGGCTGCAACGCATGCGGCCCGCAGCCGCTTTCCGACTCGTCCGCGAACGATGTGCGGTCATCACCGGCACCGCCGACCAGACGATGAGTCACGACGAGGGCTGGTTGTTCCTGACCCTGGGGCGCAGCGTCGAGCGGGTCGACATGACTGCACGGCTGATCTCGACTGCGCACGTCACCGGCACCCAAAGCGCATGGAACAACGTGCTGCGCGGTTGCGGCGCCCATCATGCCTTCGTCCGCTCCTATGGTGGTGTGACCACCGACAGGGATGCTGCCGAGTTCGTCCTGCTCGATCGGCTCTTCCCGCGGTCGGTGGTACACAACCTGCGTGCAGCGGAGATCGCGCTGTCCGATCTCGACGCTGCCGCCAGCTCGCGAGGCTATGAGGACGAGGCGACGCGCCTGCTCGGGACGGCGCGCGCGGCGCTGGAGTACCGCGATCCCGACAAGGTGCTCGATGAGCTGCCCCAGCGGATGACCGACCTGCAACGCACCTGCAACAAGGTTTGCGAGGCTGTGACGCAGCGGTATTTCAGTGGGTCGACCGCTGCCAGCTGGAGCGGAGGAAACTGATGGGGCGCCATCTGCGCATCGTCCACCACACGGGCTATCGCTATGCGGGGCTGGTCGAGACGTCGCACAACGAGGCTCGAATGACGCCACGATCGACCCGCGAGCAGTTGGTTCAGGCGACGCGGCTCGACATCAGTCCGGTGGCCTGGACTCATGCCTTCGTGGACTACTGGGGCACCTCGGTCACCGCCTTCGAGATCGCCGAGCCGCACGCGGAGTTGATGGTCGTAGCCACGAGCACCGTCGAGGTTGGCGAGCGCGTCACCCACGGTCTCGAGATCTCCTGGGACGAGCTGGCCGACCCGGCGGTGACCGACCGGCAGGTCGAGATGCTCGGAGT
Source organism: Propionicimonas sp. (assembly GCA_036788135.1). Taxonomy (GTDB): domain Bacteria; phylum Actinomycetota; class Actinomycetes; order Propionibacteriales; family Propionibacteriaceae; genus Propionicimonas. The sequence goes on along the minus strand of DAIQNZ010000010.1, from coordinate 47,749 downwards.
CGGCGAGCACGTGGATCCCGGCTCGGAGCTTCGCCGGCTGGCTCACGATCTTGCCCGGCAGTCCGCTAGCCCCGCGCAAGCCGCGGCGGCGATCATCGACAGGATCCGTGCGCGCGTCGATTACGTGCCCGGTGCTACCGGGGTCAACACGCGAGCCAGTGACGTCTGGGAACGCCGTGCCGGTGTTTGCCAGGATCTGGTGCACCTTGGACTCGGTGCGCTGCGTAGCGTCGGAATCCCGGCTCGCTACGTCTCGGGCTACGTGATGCCGTCGGCCAATCCGATTGTGGGAGAGGCTCGTATCGGAGAGTCGCACGCCTGGCTGCAGTACTGGGATGGCGAGTGGGTGGGAATCGATCCGACCAATGACGCAGCTCCGGGGGAGTTCCACGTCGAGGTCGGCGTCGGCCGTGACTACTTCGATGTGCCACCGCTGAAGGGCGTCTACTCCGGCTCGGAAGCTTCCGACCTCTTCGTCGAGGTCGAAGTCACCGTCTTGGAGTGAGCCCAAGGTCTGCAGCGATGAGGGCCGCGGCCAGTCGGGCAGTCTCCAGCTGCGCCCAGGAGTCCGGGCCGGCGGGCGACCATCCGGAGGCGACGATCACCCGGGGCAGCGACGGCTCGAGCCGCGGCAGATCGAGCAGCGTGCGCCAATCGCTCCACAGTGGCCCGGACGGGAAGGTTGCGCGCAGCCGACGGGTCAGCTTCTGATCGGGACGTTCCCTGGTGAGATCAGCATGGGCGAACGGGTTCACCGTGCTGATGACGGCATCGGCAGTCAGCGTTCCGGCTGTGGTGTGCAGTCGAGGGCCGGTGCGGATCGCGGTTACTTCCTCCCCGAAGTGGAACTGCGCGCCGCCGGCGTGAAGGTGCTGCCAGAGGGCGTCGACGAGCCCGGCAGCAGGCCGAGGCTGTTGGTCGGCACCGAGCAGCACCCAGCGGCCCCGGGCTGCTTCGGCGAGGCGATGGGCGTGCCAGGCCGGGAGTCGCTGAGGGTCTTGGCCGAGCCAGGCCGGGATCTCCAGGACGACGTCGGCCAACATCGCGTGTGGCAGGGTGGCCGCCAGCTCAGCGATGCTTCGTTCCACCTGCAGCGCGCGTCGCTCGGCTCGGCTGAGACCCGTCGGTTGGTGCGCCAACCGGGCGCAGATCGCAGCGAGGAGGTCGCTGGTCTGGCCGAGTGCGGCGAGGAGTTCGTCCCAGGCGTGCGCGGCATCCGGGCCTACGGCCGCCGCTACCTCGTTGACCTGCGTGGTGGCTGCCGTGCTCAGTTCGAGGTCGCCGTCGATCGTGGCGTGTCGCGCCGGTGGCGCCGGCGCGAGAGTGAGGCCGTTGGCGGCCACGGCGGCGCTGAGATCGGCTCCGGTGTCGGAGAAGAGGGCCTCCCATCTTTGTCGGCCCCAGAATGTCCGTCCGTCGGGGTCGGAGCTGGGGTCGATCGGAGGACGTTGTCCGAGCTGCTCCATCACGATGATGTGGGCGCCGAGGGTTTGCAGGCGTGCCGCCGCAGCGATCCCGGCCAATCCGCTGCCGATCACGGCGATCACGGGGCGTCGCCTGGGCTGGTGTGCAGAGTCGGCCCCGAGACTGCTGTTGTCGAGGCCGTCCATGCAGCTGAGCCTAGTCGCGCCCGACTGGTCTGCTTCTTGACAGGCCGGGGGAGGTGCCGCCTACCATGGAGTTAATCGAAAAGATGTTCGAAAAGCCTGATGGTGCTCTGAGCTGGGGAAGGCTCGACGCCGAGTGGGCGTATTCGAACTCCTGCCTGGCGTGGGCACTCCTCGACCCGGTGTTCACGCCAGGCAGCGTAGGAAGGGTGCGCTGGCGGTATGGACGAGCGACTGCGGGAGGCGCGAGCGCTGCTCGCCGCTGCCGACGTCGGCGTTGCGGCCAATGATCGCTGCCGTAAGGCTCTCCGCGCCGCGGATGCTGCCGCCGAGGTGCTCCTGGGTGGGCGCGCGACGGGCCGCGGCATCTGGGGCGAGGTGGCGCGACGTCGCCCTGAGCTCGGGGAGTGGGCAGCCTACTTCGATGCCGCAGCTGCCCGGCTCGACGTGGCCGTCCGTGCAGGCATTTCGGTCGGTCAGCGCGAGGCGGACGACGTGCTCCGCGGCGCGGAGTGCTGGTGTGACGAGGTGCTTCGCCGCTTACACACTCGTCGGCCCCGGGTGGTTGGCTGATGAATGCCGTGATGCACGTCGACATGGACGCCTTCTACGCATCCGTCGCGCTGCGGTCTCGCGACGACCTGCGCGAGCAGCCGGTGTGGGTCGGCGGCCAGCACCGTGGGGTGGTGTTGTCGGCCAATTATCCAGCGCGTGCCTTCGGGGTGTGTGGCGGCATGGCCGTAACTCAGGCCCGACGGCTGTGCCCCCATGGTGTCGCGCTGCGGCCGGATTTCTCCCTTTTCGCCGCTGCCTCTGCGGGGGTGCGCGCCATTCTCGAAACGGTCACCTCCCGGGTTGAGATGGCATCGATCGACGAGGCGTACCTGGCCTTCGCCGGTTCCACCCCGCGCGAGTTGATCGACCTGGGAGAGCGCATCAGGGCTCTGGTCTTCGATGAGCAGCAGATCACCTGTTCGGTGGGGATCGGCCCGAATCGGCTCATCGCAAAGATGGCCTCGGTGGCAGCCAAGCCGGACGGTTTGGTCGCGGTGGCAGATCAGCAGATCGTGGAGTTCCTCCACCCCTTGCCGGTCGAGCGGCTGGTGGGGGTCGGTCCAGCTACGGCTGCGCGGCTGCAGCAGTTGGGCGTTCGCACGGTCGCCGACCTGGCTGCTGTGCCGCCCGCGACGCTGCGGGCCCGGTTCGGGCCGCGCTCGGGTGCGGTGTTGTCGGCGTTGGCTGCAGGTCGGGATGTGTGGCGGGGTTGGTCAGAGCCTCGGGAGCGGGGGATGGGGTGCCAGCGCACCTTTACTGCCGATCTGACTGAGGATCAGGTGCGTGCAGAACTGCTGCGGGTCTGTGAGCAGGTGGGTGTACGGCTGCGGCGTGCCGGGGTGCTCGGGTCTGTCCTGACCGTGCATGTCCGCTACGCCGACTTCTCTTCGCGGTCCTGGTCGTCGACCCTGGCGCAGCCGCTGGACTCGACCACCGAGCTCTATGCGGTCGGTCTACGCCTCCTGCATCAGGCGCGACGATCGGGTCGCGCCCTTCGTCAGGTCGGCGTCCGGGTGACGGGTCTGCGTGAGCGAGCCGGGGTGTGGCTGCAGCCACGGCTCGATGAGCCTGAGCTGGGGTGGACGCAGGCGCAGGTCGCGGTCGACCGGGTGAACAAGGTCTTCGGCCGTGAAGCGGTGCGCCGAGCGGTCCTCATTCGAGAGCGTGACAGTGAGCATCTGAGCTGAGGGGGGTTTTGTTCCGAAACCAGCGGCTGACGCCTAGACTGGAAGGCGTCCGGACCGAGCGTGGGTAGGAGGTGGCGATGGCGCTATCTGAAGAGGAGCAGCGACTCCTCGAGCAGATGGAAGCAGCGCTGGCCGCTGAAGACCCGCGGCTGGCTAATGCGTTGAGCGGCAGTCGGCGGGGGTGGTATCGCCGTCGGCTGGTTGTCTCCGTCGTGTTCTTTGTGGCTGGTGTCACGGCATTGGTGGTTGGGATGGAGGTGCATCCCGTCGTGAGTGTGCTGGGGTTCGTGATCATGCTCGTGGCAACAGTGAGTGCCGTGACTGCCTGGCGTGAGCCCGCTCCGGGTGCTCCCGGCGCCGACGGGCGAGGTGGCCGGTCGGCCAGCGATATCAGCGGAACTCCGGAAGATCGTTGGCGTCGACGCGAGGATGATGCTGGCTGATCAGACCTCGCCGCCGGCCCTGGCCGGAGCTGGCGAAGCGTGAATCAAGGCGACGGGTAACCCCCGTCGCCTTTTTGTTTCCGCCGTGCCGAATCGGCTCTCTCTTCCTCCACGCCCGCTGCCAGCGGGTCGGCCGGCGGCGTTTCCCGCCCGGATCGTTCGGCGACCGGACTGTCCGCACGGTTCATTGGACGCTGCTGGCTGCAGGCCTGCGCCCCCGGGTGCAGGTCCCCTGAGCGACGAGGATGCGTTCCCGGCCTCGCCCTACTCGGCCGGAGTGCGGGTGGGGAGCTGAGGTGAGGGAAACGCCTCAATGGGGTGGCAAGTGGAGCAAAGTGGAGTAGTGTGGCGCCAAGTGGAGGAGAGCGAAGGGAGTTGGCGCCATGTTCTTGGGCACCTACACCCCGAAGCTCGACGACAAGGGTCGGTTCTTCCTGCCTGCGAAGTTTCGGGCGCAGTTGGAGAGCGGGCTGGTCATCACCCGGCAGCAGGACCGTTGTTTGGCGATCTGGCCCACCGAGGGCTTTCTCGCTGAAGTCGCGAATGCCGCCACCGGTCCCTCCACCGTCCGTGGGGTCCGGGACTACCAGCGAATGGTGGCCTCGGGTGCTTCGGACGAGTTGCCCGACAGTCAGGGCCGGGTGGGAATCCCGGCTCCGCTGCGTTCCTACGCGGGGCTGACGAAGGACATCGTCGTGATCGGCGCCTTCAACCGCCTTGAGGTCTGGGACGCGGCCGCCTGGGCGGAGTACTCCGCCGCGCAGGAAGAGGCTTTCGCGGCGCTCGATGAAGGAACGGTGGACGCCGGATGACCCGGCCGAAGCCCGACTCGTGCGGTGCGGCTTCGATCCGCGTCCGTCAGTGTCCTGGCGCACCTTCCCCGGTGCCAGGGACGACGCGCGGATCGAAACCACACCGCACGAGCCACTGAACGGACTCCAACGATCGGACGGGACATGGCTGCAGCAAGCACCCCTGGTGCGGCACGTCACGTCCCCGTGCTGCTGGAACGCATCGTCGAGCTGTTGGCTCCCGCCCTGGTCGTGCCCGGCGCCCGCTATGTCGATGGCACCTTGGGCATGGGCGGCCATTCCGAGGCGATCCTGCAAGCCTGTCCGAACGCGCACCTGATCGGTATCGACCGTGATCCGCAGGCCTTGTCCTTAGCCAAACAGCGGCTGGCGCCGTTCGGCGACCGTGTTGAGCTCTACCACGCCACCTACCACGAGTTGCCTGAGGTGCTCGAAGAAGCCGGCGTCCGGCGAGTGCAGGCGATCTGTTTGGACCTCGGGCTGTCGTCCTTGCAGATCGATGACACCCAGCGTGGATTCGCCTATGCCACTGATGCGCCCCTGGATATGCGGATGAATCCCGAGCAGGAGCTCACCGCGGCTGACATCGTCAACACGTGGACGGCAGCCGAGCTGGCGCGAATCCTTCGCACCTATGCCGAGGAACGTTTTGCTGCTCGGATCGCCGACGCGATCGTGGCTGCCCGCCAGGAACACCGGTTCACGTCGTCGGCTGCGCTGGTCGCGGTGATTTCCGACGCCATCCCGATGGCGGCTCGACGCACCGGAGGTCACCCTGCCAAGCGCACTTTCCAGGCATTGCGGATCGCGGTGAATGCAGAGTTGGAGTCCTTGGTCGGAGTCCTGCCCGCAGCACTGGAGGCACTGGCTCCTGCCGGGCGCCTGGCTGTGCTCGCTTATCACTCCGGGGAGGATCGCCTGGTCAAGCGTGCCTTCGCCGAGGTGTCACGTGACCGGGTGCCCGCCGGTGTTCCGGCTGTGCCCGCGGGCTACGCGGCCGGATATCGCTTGTTGACCCGGGGGGCCGAACGGCCCTCCGATGACGAAATCGCCCGCAACCCACGGGCTGCCTCGGCTCGCCTGCGAGCCATCATTCGCGACCAGGAGGTGTCTCGATGACCGCCCAGCTAGCCCCCCGCCCGGGACGGGAGTCGACCAGGCGTCCGGACCTCCGGGCGCTCGACAAGCCGCAGCGGCGGGCGTCCATCGTGCCGTTCATCGTGATGATGGCCGTGGTGATCACCGTCGGTATGGCCGGGATGGTCGTGCTGGCGACGGCTCTGCAGGGCCAGGCCTTCGCGGTCCAGAACCGGCAGCACGAAGCGAATGTGTTGGCCAACCAGGTCTCGCAACTCGAGGATGAGGTTGCGACGGCGCGTTCGGTCCAGTCGTTGGCTGTCGCTGCGCAGAACCTCGGCATGCGCCCCAACCCGTACAGCGTCCCGATGCGGCTCAGCGACGGCAAGGTGATCGGAACGGCGCGCGCGGTGCTGGGCAACGAACTGCCCTCGATGCGCTACCTGACTCCCGCGCAGGCTGCGGCGGAGACGGCAGCCCTCGACAAGGCCGAGGCTGCGCGGATCGCGAAGAAGAAGGCTGATGCGGCTGCCAAGAAGGCCGCTGCCGCGGCGAAGAAGGCCGCTGCGACCGGGGCGAAAGCCGCTCCCGCCGCGACGGCCACGGCGCAGGGCGGCAACCGATGAGCCGTCCACTAGACCGGTTCTTTGCTGACAAGCCCGCCACCAGGCGGAGCAGCAAGCGGCGAGGGCGGCCGCTGGCCCCGTCGGTGCCACGACTGCGGGTGCTGCTGATCCTGGTCGCCGTCGCGACCTCGTTGCTGGCCGGACGAGCCGTCCAGGTGCAGGCCATCGACGCCAGCCCGGTGGCGACCAAGGCCAACGATCAGAACACCTTGACCCGCACTCTTCCCGCCATGCGCGGCACGATCACCGACCGCAACGGTGAGATCTTGGCGTACACCCAGGACACGGTGGTGGTCACGGTCAATCCTCGGATGATCGCGACCAACGGGCGGATGAGCGCTGAGATGACGCCCAAGGACAAGGAGGTTGCCGCCTCAGCTCCGCCGAAGCTGGCGGCCATCCTGGCTCAGTACCTGGGCGGTTCTGCTTCTGATTACCTGCCGAAGCTCACGGCGACCAATGCCTACCAGGTGATCAAGACGGGGGTGCCGGCAGCCACCTACCGCGCCCTGCGCCAGGCGGTCAGCGACGCCGGGCTGGTCGGCATCGACGGGACCAGCCAGCCCACCCGCAGCTACCCCAACGGGTCGCTGGCTTCGAACATCGTCGGCTATGTGAATGCTCAAGGCGTTGGTTCCGCCGGCCTGGAGTACGTCTTGGACAAGTCGCTGTCCGGTACCCCGGGCAAGGAGGTCTACCAGAGTTCGGTGACCGGGGAGAAGATCCCGATGGGTACGAACATCCTGGTCCCGGCGGTCAATGGCAGCGACTACCGCACCTCCCTGGATGACCCGCTGCAATGGCAGGCCATGCAGGCCGTGAGTGATCAAGTTCGTCGCATGGACGCCAAGTGGGGCGGCGCGGTCGTGATGAACCCCAAGACTGGTGAAGTCCTCGCCATGGCGGTGTCACCGTCCTACGACCCCAGTGCATACGGCAAGGCTGATCCGGCGACCTTGGGCAACCGTGCGGTCACCGACACCTACACCCCCGGCAGCGTGGAGAAGGTGCTGACCTTCGCCGCGCTGATCGACCAGGGGCTGGTCGATCCCAATGAGGTGATCACGATCCCGGACAAGATCAAGTCCGGTGATCAGTGGGTGCGCGACGCGTTCAAGCACGGCACCATCAAGCTCTATGCCCGCGGGATCGTGGCCAAATCGTCCAACATCGGCACCATCGAGGTCGCCCGGCGCGCCACGAAACAGTCATTGCACGACTACCTGGTGTCTTTCGGCATGGGGCAGAAGACCAAGATCGGTCTCCCCGGTGAGGCGACCGGCAGCATTCCGCCGGCCGACATGCCGGACTACTCCCGCGACGGCATGGCTTTCGGCGGCAGCGCGGTGACCACGACCATGATCCAGATGGCTTCGGCGGTCAGCGCGATCGCCAACGGCGGGGTTTACAACCCGCCGCAGCTCCTGGTGTCGCAGACTCTTCCCGACGGGACCAGCCAGCCGATCACCACCGGACAGAGCCATCGGGTGGTTTCGGAGGACACCGCCGTGAAGGTGCTGTCGATGATGGAAGCGATGGCTCAAAGCAGCACCAGCCATCAGTTCGACGTCCCTGGCTACCGGGTGGGCGCCAAGACCGGAACGTCGAAGAAGTTCGACTCTTCGTGCGGCTGCTTCCGCGGCCTGGTCACCTCGGCGATCAGTGTGGCTCCGGTGGAGGATCCGCAGGTCGTGGTCTACGTCGTTGTGGACGAGCCGCGCCGTGGTGGTTCCGGTTCGGCCGTCGCCGGACCAGTCGTCCGGGATCTGATGTCGGTGGCCTTGGCGCGTTACGGTGTTGCGCAGTCCTCGTCGCCGGCGCCCAAGCTGCCGGTCCAGCCCTGAGGGAAGCACTAGGGTTGGCTGTGATGACAGCAACTCCTTCGAGCCTGCGTCCGGCTCATTCTGCGCCGGTTTCGCTGGCGACCCTGCTGCCGGATGCTCCGCCGCTCCCGATCAGCGGCATCACCTTGGACTCCCGGGCGGTGGCGCCGGGCGATCTGTACGTGGCCTTGCCGGGGGCGTCCACTCACGGTGCCCGGTTCGCCGCTCAGGCTGTGGCGGCCGGTGCGATCGCCGTCCTTACCGACGCGGCCGGAGCAGCGCTGGCCGCGTCGGTCCCGGCGGCCGTGGTGGTGGTCGACAATCCGCGGGCGGTGATGGCCCGCGTCGCCGCTGAGGTGTACCACCGCCCAGGTGAGCGGGTGCGGTTGTTCGGCGTCACAGGCACCACCGGAAAGACCTCGACGACCTTCCTGCTTGCCTCAGCGCTAATGGCCTGCGGTCAGCGGGTCGGCACGATCGGCACCCTCGGCTTCCGTCTGGACGACCAGACGTTGGCCTCAAGTCGCACCACGGTGACCACACCGGAGGCGCCGGACCTGCAGGGGTTGCTGGCCTACCTGGTCGAGCGCGGTGCCGATGCTGTCGCGATGGAGGTTTCATCCCATGCGCTGGCGCTGTCCCGCACCGACGAACTGGCTTTCGACGTCGCCGGCTTCACCAATCTGGGCCGCGACCACCTCGATTTCCACGCCGATCAGGAGGATTACTTCCAGGCAAAGGCCCGGCTCTTTCGCGATGGGCGGTCCCGTGCGGCAGTGATCAACATCGACGACGAGTTCGGCCGACGTCTGGCAGCAGAGGTGAGTGCCGCCGGCACCACCATGGTCACGACCGGAAACAGTGACCGAGCCGACTACCGGGTGCTCTCGGCGCAGCCGTTGGCGTCCGGGGGGAGCGGCGTGCGGCTGCAGACGCCGTCCGGTGTGCGCAGTTTCGATCTGGGCCTGATCGGTGATTTCAACCAGCGCAACGCCACCACCGCTGCCGCGATGCTTGAACTGGCTGGGTTCGATCTGGAGGTTGCGCTACCCGGATTGGCCACGGCTGCTGTGCCCGGACGTATGCAGGTGGTGAATCTGGGGCCCGAGGCGCCCGGCGCTGTGGTCGACTTCGCCCACACCCCGGAGTCCGTTGCGGCCGCTTTGGCCGCATTGCCGCCCGGCCGTCGGGTGGCGGTGTTGGGGTGCGGCGGAGACCGCGACCAGGCCAAGCGCGGTCCAATGGGCGCCGCAGCGGCGGCCGGGGCGCAGGTGGTGGTGGTCACCGATGACAACCCTCGCAGTGAGGACCCGGCGGCGATCCGGGCAGCTGTCCTCGCCGGAGCGCGCGCTGAGGCGGCTCGCAGCGGCGCGACGGTTCTCGACGGGGGAGAGCGCGCAGAGGCCATCGCGATGGCTCTGCGGCTGGCGAATCCGGAAGACTGGGTCGCCGTTCTGGGCAAGGGGCATGAGACCGGCCAGCAGCTGGCTGACCGGACGGTGCCCTTCGATGACGTAACCGCATTGGCCCAGCAATGGGCCGTCGTCAGGGGAGAGTGATGCTCGAAGTATCCGCAGCCGAGCTGGCCGTCATGGCAGGGGCCGAGTTGCGAGGTGATCCGACAGCTGTCGTCGGGCCCGATGTGGTCATTGACTCGCGCTCGGTCACCCGCGGGTGTCTGTTTGTGGCCCTGCCAGGTGAGCGCGTCGATGGCCACGACTTCGCGGCCAGGGCCGAGTCGGCTGGTGCCGGAGCGGTCCTGGTCACGCGGAGCGTGGACGTCGGTGTGCCGCAGCTGGTCGTCCGCGACACCGCGGCGGCGCTCGCCCGTCTGGCCGAGGCCTTCGTCGAGCAGCGATTGGCGGCCGGTTTGGTTTCGATCGGCATCACCGGGTCGTCCGGCAAGACAAGCACCAAGGACCTGATCGCGCAGGTGCTGGCCGCTGCCGGGCCGACGGTCGCTGCCGCGGGCTCGGCGAACAACGAAATCGGGGCGCCGCTGACCGCGTTGAAGGTCGATGCGCAGACCCGCTATCTGGTGAACGAACTGGGTGCGCGGGGACTCGGGCATATCCAGTGGCTGTGCGGCATCGTCAAGCCTGCCGTTGCCGTGGTCACCAATGTCGGCCACGCCCACCTGGGTGAGTTCGGGTCGGTGGAGGTCATCGCCCAGGCGAAGTCCGAACTGGTCGCTTCGCTCCCGGCCGGAGGGTGGGCCGTGCTCAATGCCGACGACCCCCGGGTGTCGGCGATGGCCGAGCTCGCTCCTGGCCCGGTGGCGACTTTCGCAGTCGGCGCCGAGCCGACTTTCGGTAGCATTCGGGTCTGGGCCACGGACGTGGCCGCCGATGATCGCCAGCGCGCCGGCTTCGTCCTTCACGCCGACGGCGCGGTCGCCGGATCGGCGCCGGTGCAGCTGCAGGTCAGCGGCTGGCATCAGGTTCCCAACGCGCTGGCGGCAGCTGCGGTCGGGCTCACCCAAGCTTGTGGTGTTAGTGAGGTTGCCGCGGAGTTGAGTCAGGCGGTGGCGCGATCACGCTGGCGAATGGAGCTCATCGACGCGCCAGACGGCAGTCTGGTTGTCAACGACGCCTACAACGCCAATCCCGACTCCATGGACGCAGCATTGCGTGCGGTCGCTGCGATGCGCCGTCCTGGGGGCCGCCTGGTGGCCGTGTTGGGCGACATGCTCGAGTTGGGCCCCGAGAGTGCGGACGCGCATCGCCGGATCGGCGCCTTGGCCGCCGATCTCGGCTTCGACGCGCTCTTCACCGTCGGGGAGTTCGCTGACGACCTCGCGTCCGGAGCGTTCGAGCGCGGTCTGTCAGCGACAGTTCTCTCCGAGCCTCGAGCGGCGATCGCCGCGGTCAAGGCCATCGCCGCCGCGCCGGATGTGGTGTTGGTGAAGGCCTCCCGGGGGCTAGCGTTGGAGGCCGTGGCCCAGGGGTTGACCGCCGAAGCGGGCATGGAGAGTGAGCGATGAGAAGCATTCTTTTGGCCGGTGCGCTCGGCATGCTCGGCACGCTGTTGGGGACCCGATACGCCATCCGTTTTCTGGTGCGACGCGGCTACGGGCAGTTCATTCGCGACGATGGCCCCACCAGTCATCACACCAAGCGCGGCACGCCGACGATGGGCGGCCTGGTCATCATCGTCAGCGTCGCGATGGGTTACGCGGTCGCTCACCTGGCAACCTGGACGCCGCCGACCGCATCAGGCTTGCTGCTGATCGGACTATTCACCGGCTTGGGCCTGGTCGGCTTCGCCGACGACTGGATCAAGATCAGCAAGGCTCGCTCGTTGGGCTTGCGGGCGTGGATGAAACTCAGCCTGCAAGGCCTGGTCGCAGTCGCTTTCGCGGTGCTGGCGTTGATGTTCAGCGATCCCCGTGGGCTGACGCCGGCCAGCGAGGCGGTGTCCTTCCTGCGGGATATGCGCTGGCTCACCTTGCCGATCCCGATCGCGGTGATCTGGATCGTCTTTCTGATCGCTGCCTGGTCCAACGCGGCCAATCTCACCGACGGCCTGGACGGCCTGGCCACCGGGGCAGCAGCGATGGTGTTCGCGGCCTATGTGATCGTCAATCTGTGGCAGTACAACCAATCGTGCTCCTGGGCCGATGCCGGTCCGCAGTGTTACGAGGTTCGGGATCCGCATGACCTCGCGGTGGTGGCGATCGCGTTGGCCGGCGCCTGCTTCGGCTTCCTGTGGTGGAATGCCAGCCCTGCCAAGATCTTCATGGGTGACACCGGCTCGCTGGCGATCGGTGGTGCCTTGGCCGGCCTGTCGGTGCTGACCCGCACGGAGTTGCTGATGGCCGTGATCGCCGGTCTGTTCGTCATCATCACCGCTTCGGTCGTCCTGCAGGTGGGCTGGTTCAAGATCTCCGGCGGTAAACGCCTGTTCAAGATGGCGCCACTGCAGCATCACTTCGAGTTGATGGGGTGGAAGGAAGTGACCATCACGATCCGCTTCTGGATCATCTGCGGGCTGTTCGTCGCCGTGGGATTAGGTCTGTTCTACGCCGAATGGGTGGTGGGTGGACAGTGAAGGATTGGATCGCTTCGGCTGATCGGCTCTCGCCGTGGCCGCAGGCTCGCGTCGTGGTTGCAGGACTGGGGACCTCGGGCTTCGCCGCGGCCGATGGTCTTCTCGACCTCGGTGCGCAGGTGACCGTGCTCGACGATGCCGACAGCCCGGCCAATGCCGAGAAGGCCACCGTCTTGGAAATGCTCGACGCCGTGGTCCGATTGGGTCCGGGTGCCACGGCACAACTGCCCGACGACGTCGACTTGGTCGTCACCTCGCCGGGGTGGCTGCCGTCAGCGCCGCTGCTGAGGCAGGCACGCTTGCGCGGCATCCCGATCTGGGGCGAGGTGGAGTTGGCCTGGCGGATGAGTCTTCCCGATCGTCAGGTGCCGTGGCTGGCTGTCACCGGAACCAACGGCAAGACCACCACGGTCGGCATGTTGGAGTCGATGCTGACCGCCGCCGGCTTGACCACTTCTGCGGTCGGCAATGTCGGTCGTCCGATCGTGGAGGCGGTTCTCGACGACCTGAGCTACGACGTGCTCGCGGTCGAGTTGTCCAGTTTCCAGCTCCATTGGACCAACAGCATCAGTCTGCACTCGGCAGCGGTGTTGAATGTCGCTCCCGATCATCTGGAGTGGTACGCCGACACCGAAGGCTGGCGTGAGGGCATCACCGACCCGATGGCGGCCTACACCGCGGACAAGGGTCTGATCTATCAGCGGGTACAGCAGTCCTGCGTCTATAACGTGGCCGACCCGGTGACTGAGAGACTGGTCGAAGAGGCCGAGGTCGTTGAGGGTGCTCGTGCGATCGGATTCACCCTCGGGATTCCGGCGGTGTCGATGCTGGGAGTGGTTGACGACGTCCTGGTTGATCGAGCCTTCATTTCGCAGCGACGCGATTCTGCCGTAGAGATCGCCAAACTGGACGACGTGGTGCCCTACGCGCCGCACAATGTGGCCAATGCCTTGGCCGCGGGCGCGCTGGCACGTTCCTTCGGGGTGCCGCCGCAGGCTGTGGGTGAAGGGCTGCGACGTCTCAAACTGGGCGATCATCGGATCCAGACCGTGGCCGAGAAAGCCGGCGTCCGCTACGTGGACGATTCCAAGGCCACCAACCCGCACGCGGCGGCAGCGTCATTGGCTGCCTTCGACTCCATCGTGTGGATCGCGGGCGGTCAGGCCAAGGGGACCACTTTTGACGACCTGGTCACTTCGGTGGCTGCCAAGCTGCGTGGCGTGGTGGTTCTGGGCATCGATCGCGAGGTGATCGCGGGCGCGATCAGGCGACACGCACCCGAGGTGCCGCTGCTGGTCATTGAATCCGGCGATCATGGAGCCATGCATCAGGCCGTGAAGTGGGCAGCGTCGGTGGCGAACGCCGGCGATGTTGTGCTGCTGGCTCCGGGCTGTGCCAGTAGGGACATGTATTCCGACTACGCGGCCAGAGGCAACGACTTTGCCGCGGCTGTCGCGGAGTTGACCGGATAGGGGGCAACACACGATGGCGATCCTGGCTTCCCCCATTGTGGATCGTCACGGTACCGAGAAGGCGTCGGCTGACCTGCGGCGCCGAAAGGGTCTCGTGGTCGAGTGGCTGGCGCATCCGCAGGCCAGTTTCTTTCTGGTGTTGATCCCATCAGTGGTTCTTCTGGCACTGGGCGTGGTGATGGTCCTGTCCGCCTCGAGCGTGTATGCCTTCACGCGCTGGGGCGACGCTTACTACTTCGTGAAGCGGCAGTTGATCTTCCTCGCGCTGGGCGGGGCGATGGCAATCGTGTTGGCGCGGCTTTCGCCGAGGATGCTCAAAATGGCGGCGTGGGGTCTGCTGATTGTGTCGCTGATCCTCCAGCTGCTGACGTTCAGTCCCTTGGGTCACTCCATGAATGGCAACACCAACTGGGTGCACTTCGGCTTTTCCTGGTTCGGCGTCCAGCCATCAGAGCTGGGGAAGTTGGCGATCGTGATGTGGGGTGCCGACGTCTTCGCCCGCAAACACAAGCAACTGTCGAACCCATGGCATGTGCTGATCCCGTTCGTTCCGGTGTCTTTGGTGCTGATCGGGTTGGTGGTGCTGCAGGACGATCTGGGCACGGGCATGATCATGGGGGCGTTGATCCTGCTCACCCTGTGGTACGTCGGCGCGTCGGCCCGGTTGCTCTTCGGCCTGCTGGCCGGGGTCGCTGCCGCTGTTGCTGCGATGGTGATCGCGTCGCCCAACCGGATGAGTCGCATCTTCGGCTTCCTGAATCCGAGCATGGACACCTACGGGGTCAACCATCAGCCGGCGAAGGCGATCTACGCGCTGGCCACCGGGGGCTGGTGGGGCGTTGGGCTGGGTGCGGGGCGTCAGAAGTGGAGCGGCTTGGTCGAGTCGCACACTGACTATGTGCTGGCGGTCATCGGGGAGGAGCTGGGGCTGATCGGGACGCTGATCGTTCTGGCGTTGTTCCTGTTGTTGGGCTATGCCGGCTTCCGGATCGCGCTGCGATCCGACGATCGATTCTGCCGCTACGCCGCCGCCGGCATCACCAGTTGGTTCATGGTGCAGGCGCTGCTGAATATCGCGGTCGTCTTGCGGTTGGTGCCCGTCTTCGGGGTGCCCTTGCCGCTGCTCTCCTACGGCGGCTCCGCGTTGATGGCCAACCTGATGGCCATCGGCGTCCTGCTCGCTTGTGCTCGCAATGAGCCCGAGGCGCGCACCTACGCGGCCCGACGTAAGCGACGAAAGGCCAAGTCGCTGGTCACCACCGCTAAGGTGAGGTAATCGTGAGCAGCCCCATCCGGATCGTCATGGCCGGCGGTGGAACCGCCGGCCACACTTCGCCGTTGATCGCCACCGCAGAACAACTGCGTGAACTCGCCGAGGTGGAGATCCTGTGCGTCGGCACCCCCAAAGGCCTGGAGTCGCGGGTCATCCCTGAGGCCGGCCTGGAGCTGGCCATGATTCCTCCGGTGCCGCTGCCGCGCAGACTGACCCCCGAGTTGCTCCGGGTGCCGTTTCGGCTGCGCGCAGCCGTCAACCGATCGCGAGCTCTGATCAGACAGCGGCGGGCCCAGGTGGTGGTCGGCTTCGGCGGATACGTTTCGCTGCCGGTGTACCTGGCCGCGCGGCGGGAGCGGGTGCCGTTGGTTGTGCATGAGGGCAACGCCGTCGCCGGCCTCGCGAACAGAATCGCTGCGTTGTTCACCCGGCATGTCGTGACGACCTTCCCTGCGACCGACCTCCCTCGAGCGCAGATGCTGGGACTTCCGGTCCGTGCGGCGATCGCTGGGTTGGACCGTGCCGCCCGACGACCGCAGGCGCGGGACGCATTCGACCTGCCGGCCGATGGGTGGGTTTTGCTGGTCTCGGGAGGCTCCCAGGGTGCGCGCAGTCTCAATGACGCGACCCGGGCGGCGGTCAGTCGGCTGCTGGCCGGGGGAGTGAGTGTGCTGCATGTGCTCGGGCCGGCGAACCTGACCGCTGAGCATGTCGGCATCGAGGATCCGAGCACCGGTGCCCGCTACCGCCCGGTCGGCTACGTCGACGACATGGGTGCTGCCTACGCTGCGGCGGACCTGATGCTGGGACGCTCCGGTGCGGCCACCGTCATGGAAACCGCCATGACCGGCCTCCCCACGATCTTCGTGCCTTTGCCGCACGGCAACGGCGAGCAGGCCCGCAACGCTGATTTCCTGCTCAATGCCCATGCCGCGACCCGGATCGATGATGCCGACCTGAATGCCGATCGCCTCTGCGAGGAGGTGTTCGGCTTGTTCGCCGATCCCACCCGGCTGCGACTGATGTCGGAAACCTGTCGCGCGTTGGCCCCTTCGGGTGCGGCCCGCGCGCTGGCCCAGGTCGTCCTTAACCTCGCCGAGCAGAAGTGAACTCATGCCGCTGATTCAGCCTGTCGCCCTCGAACCGATCTCCGACCTGGGGCCGGTGCATTTCATCGCCGCCGGTGGCGCCGGGATGAGCGGTGTCGCCGCGCTGTATGCCGAGTCGGGTGTTGTCACCAGCGGAAGTGACCAGGCGGCCTCGGCGGCGTTGGACGGCCTGGCTCAGGCGGGCGTGCGAACCTTCGTCGGCCACGACCCCGCCCAGTTAGGCGATGCCCAGACCGTCGTGGTTTCGTCCGCGGTCCGCCCGACGAATGTCGAGCTGGCAGAGGCGCGTCGCCGCGGTTTGCGGGTGTGGCATCGCAGCGCGGCCTTGGGCGCCTTGATGCTTGGACGACGGGGAGTGGCCGTGACTGGCACGCATGGCAAGACCACCACCAGCGCGATGATTGCGACGCTGCTGACAGCGGTGGGTGCCGACCCCAGCTACGTCGTGGGCTCACCGTTGACCGCGACCGGGCGCAGCCAACGACGTGGTCAGGGGGAGGCCTTTGTGGTCGAGGCCGACGAGAGTGACGGCTCCTTCCTGCAGTATCCGGCCGAGATCGTTGTCATCACCAACGTCGAGTCCGACCATCTCGACAACTGGGGTACGCCGCAGCGCTATGCCCAAGGGTTTGTCGACCTGGCTACGGCCGACGCAGTTCGAACGGTCGTGCTCAGCGCCGATGATCCTGGTGCCGTGGCCATCACCCCTGCCGTGCGGGCGGCAGGCAAGCAGGTGGTCACCTTCGGGGAGGCCGCTTCGGCCGACATCCGCCTTGGTCAGATCGAGGTGGCCGGCCGGCGATCGAGCGCCGCCTTGTACAGCGCCGACGACCACGGGCAGATCTGTTTGGCCGTTCCTGGGCGATACAACCTGATGAATGCCGCTGCTGCCTACGCCGTCGGCCGGATCCTGGGCGTCCCTGGTGAGGCCTTGCGCGCGGCCGCGAGCGACTTCGCCGGCACTTATCGCCGCTTCCAACCGATCAGCGACCGCGGCGGCGTGCGGATCTTCGACGACTATGCTCACCACCCGACCGAGGTGCGCGCCACGCTGACTGCTGCCCGTTCGCTGGTGGAGGGTGGCCGCCTGGTCGCCTGCTTCCAGCCGCACCTGTTCAGCAGGACCCGCGACTTCGCTGCCGAGTTCGGTGCGGCGCTGTCACTGGCGGACCGGGTGGTGGTTCTCGGCATCTACCCGGCGCGAGAGGATCCGATCCCGGGTGTGACCGGACAGCTGGTCGCGGATGCGGCCGCGGAGCTGGGAGCGCCGGGAACGGTCAGCTACGCCGAGACCCTGGCGGCGGGCGTGCAGAGGCTCGCCGACCTGGTTCGCCCCGGCGATGTCGTGATTACCATCGGCGCCGGTGATGTCACGAAGGTGGGGCCGCTGCTGGCCGAAAGCCTCGCCGGACGAGGCTGAACGTGGCGGGCACGAAGGTCAGCGATGCGACCACCAGGCTGCAGCTGCGAGAGCAGGAGCGCAGACATCGCCGGATCGTCCGCGTGGTGTCGTGGACGCTGGCCGTCGTCGTGATCGCAGCAGCCGTCTACGTGGTGGCGTTTTCTCCGGTGTTCGCTGTCCGGCAGATCGCGATCAGCGGCACCAAGGTCCTCAGCAAGCAGGACGTGATTGCCGCCTCAGGCGTGGTGGTGGGTGCGCCTTTGGCCCTTGTCGACCCGGGTCAGGTGGCAGATCGCCTCGCCGGGCTGCCCCCGGTCGCCGAGGTGACCGTCGTGCGGGGATGGCCCAATACGGTGCAGATCAGCATCACGGAGCGGCGTGCGCGGTTAGCGATCCCGGTCAGCGGCGGCTATCTTCTGGCAGACGCGGGCGGCGTGGTCTTCGACACCGTCGACGCGCCACCGCCGGGTCTGGTGACCGTGCAAGCGCCGACCTCTGATCGGCAACTCCTGGTCGACGTGGGTGTCGTGTTCTCTGCGCTGAGTTCGGATACCGCCGCGAAGGTCGATCGGGTCGAGGCCACCAGCCGCGATGACATTGAACTCAAGCTCAACGACGGCTCGCGGGTCATCTGGGGCGACGCCGAGCAGTCTGCGCTGAAGAGCCAGGTGCTCGACAACCTGCTGGCTCTGGGTGGCCGGCAGTTCGATGTGTCAGCGCCGGGCTTTCCCGCCCGCCGTTGAAGCCGCAGTGTCAAGGAACTCTAGAGTCACACTTGAGGGACTCGCCGACGCCTACACCATTCTTTGACCAGGCGAAAAGCGCTCTCCTAGCCTTGGGGGAACGTCGAAGCACGTTCTTCCCCGCCTGCGCTTCGCCGGACCGTCGTTTTTTCGTGCTCAGTTAGGGTGGGTCTCGTGGCTACTGCCTCCCAGAATTACCTGGCCATCATCAAGGTCGTTGGGGTTGGCGGTGGTGGCGTCAACGCGGTGAATCGGATGATCGAGTCCGGTCTTCGCGGTGTTGAGTTCATTGCGGTGAACACTGACGCGCAGGCCCTGTTGATGAGCGACGCCGACGTCAAGCTCGACATCGGCCGCGATCTGACTCGTGGTTTGGGGGCTGGCGCTGACCCGTCCAAGGGGCGGCAGGCAGCCGAGGACCACTCCGACGAGATCGAAGAGGTCCTCAAGGGTGCCGACATGGTCTTCGTCACCGCCGGTGAAGGCGGTGGCACTGGGACGGGTGGAGCACCGGTTGTGGCGCGCATCGCTCGTTCGCTGGGTGCGCTGACGATTGGCGTGGTGACACGTCCGTTCACCTTCGAGGGGCGGCGCCGTTCGAACCAGGCCGAGGACGGCATCTCGGTCCTGCGCGAAGAGGTCGACACTCTGATCGTCATCCCTAACGACAAGTTGCTGGAGATGACCGATCATCATGTCGCGATCCTGGACGCTTTCCGGCAAGCCGATCAGGTGCTCATGCAGGGCGTTTCCGGAATCACCGACCTGATCACGACACCGGGTCTGATCAACCTCGACTTCGCCGACGTCAAGGCGGTCATGTCGAATGCCGGCTCTGCCTTGATGGGCATCGGTTCTGCGCGGGGCGAGGATCGTGCCCGGGCGGCCGCCGAGATGGCGGTTTCTTCACCGCTGCTGGAGGCCAGCATCGATGGCGCGCACGGCGTGCTGCTTTCGATCGCCGGTGGCTCAGACCTCGGTCTGTTCGAGGTCTCGGCTGCGGCCAACCTGATTGAGGCCGCAGCCCACGAGGACGCCAACATCATCTTCGGCACCGTGATCGACGATGCACTCGGCGACGAGGTACGCGTCACGGTCATTGCGGCCGGCTTCGACGGGGGTGCTCCGCCGAAGCGTGTTCCGCGCTTCGAGCCGCGGGCGGAGGTAGCCAAACCCAGCCAGGACACGGCGGTGGTGGCCGAGAGCCGGGAGCCGGTCGGAGCAACAGACGAAACCGCGGAGGTGCCGGCGTCACCCACCCCGGTTCGCTCGCTGCCGCCGATTGCCGACGACGAACTCGACGTGCCTGACTTTCTGAAGTAGAAACCGCGGCATGTACAGCTTCCGCAACGATCCCGACGCCGACGGCGTCGGGATCGCCTTTTTCGACGCGGTCAGTCCGAATGGTGAGCGGATGGATCTGAGCGTCGGTGGTGCCGAGGATTGGCGAGGCGCCGATTGGGCGCTGGTCGAGCAGGCCATCGACGTACCGGTGCTGACCGCGCGCCAGGTTCATGGGGACCAGGTGCTGATCCTCGATCAGACCGCCGATGCTCGCGAGGTGGCCGCGCGCGCCGCTGATGGACTGCTGACGACATCGCGTGGCCTTGGCCTGGCCGTCCGCGCCGCCGACTGTCTCCCGGTCCTGTTCGCGGACGTGAGCGCCGAGGTTGTGGCTGCCGCCCACGCTGGTCGAGTCGGTTTGGCTGCAGGGGTGTTGCTGGCGACGGTGTCGAGAATGCGGGCTGCCGGCGCGACCAGAATCGGTGCCTGGATCGGCCCGCATGTGTGTGCTCGATGCTACGAGGTACCGGCTTACCTGCGGGCCGACTACTGCGTCGATCTGCCGGCCGCCTTCGCGTCGACCTCCTGGGGGACGCCGAGCCTTGACCTCGGCGCCGCTGCTGCCGACCAGCTTCGGGCCGCCGGCTGCGAGGTGACCCGGGTCGATCCCTGCACCGTCGAGACGCCGACTCTGCATTCCTATCGTCGTGATGGCGCCGCTGCTGGACGTCAGGCCGGGGTGGTGTGGCTGCCACGAAGCCTGTGACGCGTGTCGGCGGCGGGCCTTCCATGCTGATTGCGACCAGCGGGTTACGCTTCTGCTGAAGTACGCCGAGACAAGGGGCATGACGATGGCTGATGGGTTGAGGAAGGCAGCGGTGTGGTTGGGGCTGGTCTCCGACGATGAGTACACCGAGACCGACGCCCGCGCCGAGGACATCACCGAGCAGGTGCCCGCTGGTCGCGAGCTGGCGAAGGCTGCGGATGCGCCGGCCACGGTGACCGAGTTGGAGTCACGCCGTCCGGTCCGTGAGCAGCCGCGGGTCGCCGATATCAGCCGAATCATCACGGTGCATCCGCGCACCTACAACGAGGCCCGCACCATTGGTGAGAACTTCCGCGACGGCATCCCGGTGATCATGAATCTGTCCGACATGGAAGAGGCTGACGCGAAGAGACTGGTTGACTTCTCCGCCGGTCTGATCTTCGGTCTTCACGGCAGTATCGAACGCATCACCAGCAAGGTCTTCCTGCTCTCGCCGCACAATGTCTCTGTGGCTGCAGAGGACAAGGAACGCCTTGCCGGAGGCTTCTTCAACCAGTCATAGCCAGCGCGAATCCTGTCGGGGGCCGATACCGCAGGCCAGGTTCATCGCCGGGCAGGAGACTGCTCCTGAGTGAGGGTGGCCTCACTGCTGGATCGCTGTTCATGGCAGCCTCCGCAAGGCGCTGAGGACGTCCGTCTTGGGCTGGCGCGGTAGCGTTCTGCCTGGTCGCGATGAGGTCTGCAGATGGCCTGGTTCGAGCGGCCGGAAAATGTCTGGACCTGCGGTTGAAGGCCGGACAGGCAATAGAGTGGGTTGTTGGATTGAACAATCGGGCTGCACTAGCCTGTGAACAACCTAACGAGGCCCGGCTTGGCCGGGGATCGTAACCGAGCACGTGAGGTGAGTAATGACCCTGACCCTGGAGCAGGTCCGCCAGACCCGCTTTCACTTGGCGCGGAGAAACGGCTATGAGCCGGTCGACGTCGACAACTTCGTCGACAAGGTCGAGGCGACGCTCGCCCAGCTCACCGAGGAGAACGGCGCGCTCAAGCAGCAGATCGAAGCGCTGAGTTCAAGCCAGCCCTCGAATGTCTTCGTTCCTTCCGCTGAGCCCGACGGCGCCGCCCGCGCGGAGTTGCAGGGCGCCCGTAATGATCTGCAGGGCGTCCGCAGCGAGTTGCAGAGCGTTCGCGGCGAGCTGGCCGGAAAGAACGACGAGTTGGGCCGCCGCAACCAAGAGCTGGGCGCGGCCCGCGAAGAGATTTCTCGTGCGCAGGCCGAGATCGAGTCCCTGCGCACCGAGGTGGCAAACCTGCGGCAGGCCGGCGACGCCGCCGCACATATGCCCGTCGGTGGCAGCGTGATTGCGTCCGGAAAGATCGAGAACATCGTCGTGACGACCTCTGCCGAGGCTTCACCCGCGGTGACTCGACTGCTGCAGATGGCGACCGAGCAGGCCGAACGTCTGGTCGGCGAGTCTCAGGTGGAGTCGCAGCGCATTCTTTCCACGGCGCGCGCGGAGGCGGAGAACGTCATCGACAGCGCCAACAAGAAGGCCCACGAGACGCTCACCGATGCGCGCACTCGCGCCGACCGGATCGAGTCTGAGGCGCGGGTGAACGCAGAGAAGCTGACTGCCGAGGCCCAGCAGCGGGCGGATTCGGTGACGGTCGAGGCCGACAATCGGCGCACGGAGCTGTTCACCAAACTGGAAGCCGAGCGTGACTCTCTTCGGGTGAAGGTCGACCAGTTGCGCTCCTTCGAGAGCAACTACCGTTCGCTGATGACCAACCATCTGCAGTCGCAGCTGCGCAACCTCGGTGAGACGCGTTTTGAGCCGGCCGGAACGCCGGAGCTGCTCAGCGAGCCGCGCCAGAACTCCGCCACCCCGCGGCTGGACGCTCTCCTCGGCGAAGGCCACTGATACCAACAAATCGCAAAAGCGCCCCGGTCGAAAGATCGGGGCGCTTTTGCTGATACTCTCCATCCCCAGTGATCACAGCAGGAGGGATCTGACCATGCCACCGGCCCAGCGTCGGGGGGCCACCCCCAAGGCTCCCGTATCCTCCTTCCCGGTCGCCGAAGGCGAGGACCCCTGGACCGAGGAAGAAGTAGAAGAGATTCGCCAGGAGCTCCTGGACGAAATCACCCGAATGGAGAAGGCGATCGAGGTGGCCGAGGCCGGCCTCGCCGACCTCTTCGATGACGGCGGAGACGGCGCCGGCCGCGATCCGGCCGATGTCGGCTCGTCCAACTTCGAGCGTGACCAGGAGATGTCCCTGGCGCAGAACGCTCGCGAGATGTTGGAGCAGGCTCTGCAGGCCTACCGTCTGTTCGAATCCGGCCACTACGGCATCTGCGAGATCTGTGGCCAGCCGATCGGCAAGGACCGCCTTCAGGTCTTCCCGCGCGCGACCATGTGCATGGCGTGCAAGCAGCGGGAGGAACGGCGATAGCCGAGAAGGTGAGCCCGGTGGCTGCCACCCGCTTTCGCGTGGTGGCGGCCTGCATCGGCGTTGGAGGCCTGATCATCGATCAGGCCGTGAAGAACATCGTGATCGCGCGGCTCGACCCCGAGCACCCCATTCCGCTGTTGGGCGGACTGATCACCTTGCGGCTGATCCGCAACTCCGGCGCAGCCTTCAGCATGGGCGAGAGCTTCACAGCGGTGCTGACGGTGATCGCGATCGTCGCACTCGCCGCGGTTGCCTTCTGGGCGGTGCCGCGAGTGCGTCATTGGGGGTGGGCGATCACGATGGGCCTGCTCATGGCCGGGATCGCCGGCAACCTGTACGACCGCCTCTTTCGCGAACCTGGTCCGTTCCAGGGCAGCGTCGTGGACTTCATCCAGCTGCCGTACTTCGCGATCTTCAATGTGGCAGACATGTTCATCACTGCAGCAGCCGTCCTGGTGGTCTGGTGGAGCATGATCGCCCAAGTCGGCCTAGATGGCGCCCGCTTGACCGACCGCAGGGGCGTCTCGGCCAAGGACGGTGACGACGCCGGATCCTCTGATGGCTAGCGTCTGGCTCGTTCCAGACGGCCTGGACGGCGACCGCGTCGATGCGGCTGCCGCTCGGATCTCAGGGTTGTCGCGCAGCCGTATCGAGGATCTCGTGGCGGCTGGTCAGGTGCTGGTCAACTCCCAGCCGGTGACCAAGTCCTCCCGGGTGAGTGCCGGCGATCTGCTGGAGATCGAGATCGTGACGGCACCGACGGTGACCGTGACGCCCCAGGAAGTCGCCGGCATCGGCATCGTCTATGACGATGCCGACATCGTGGTGGTGGACAAACCAGCCGGCGTGGCCGCTCACCCGAGCTTGGGTTGGGACGGTCCGTCTGTGGTTGAGCACCTGGCCGCAGCGGGCTTCCGCATCTCGACCTCTGGCGCCGCTGAGCGTCAGGGCATCGTTCAGCGTCTAGACGTGGGCACATCGGGCTTGATGGTGGTGGCGAAGAGTGAACCGGCCTACACCGCGCTCAAGCGGGCCTTTCGTTCCCGTGAGGTCCACAAGGTGTACCACACGCTGGTTCAGGGGCTTCCTGACCCGCTCCAGGGGACGATCGACGCGCCGATCGGCAGGCACCCCGGTGCGGACTACAAGATGGCCGTTATCGACGGTGGACGCCACAGTGTGACGCACTACCAACTGCTGGAGGCCTTTCGGGCCGTGAGCTTGTTGGAGGTCCATCTGGAGACCGGGCGCACCCACCAAATTCGGGTCCACATGCAGGCGATCCGGCACCCCTGTGTCGGCGACCCGACTTACGGTGGTGACCCTGTTCTGGCCGCTCGGCTCGGGCTGGAGCGGCAGTGGCTGCACGCTGTCGAGCTCAGCTTCGAGCATCCCCGCAGCGGGGAGGTCGTGAAGTTCACCTCACAGTATCCCGCAGATTTGGCCGCGGCCTTGGCAACGGTACGTAGTGGCCACTAGGCGATGGCTGGGGTACGTCCACTAGCCTGTGTGCGTGCGTAGAGCGAAGATAATTTGCACAATAGGACCTGCTACTGACTCAGCGGAGCGCCTGGTCGATCTGGTGAACGCAGGCATGAACATCGCCCGGCTCAACATGAGCCACGGTGATCATGTGCTGCACGCCAAGCGCGTGGAATGGATCCGAGACGCCGCGAGAATCGCTGGCCGTCCGGTGGGCATCCTCGCCGACCTCCAAGGGCCGAAGATCCGTCTGGGCGAATTCGAGAACGGCTCGGCTGACCTGGTCGCCGGGCAGGAGTTCATCATCACGATCGACGATGTCCCCGGCACGGCTGAGCGGGCGTCGACAACGCTGAAGACGCTGACCGACGATGTGCGAGCCGGGGATCAGATCCTGATCAACGACGGCGCCATCGAGTTGGTGGCCAAGGAGGTGACCGACACCGACGTGATCACAGAGGTGGTCGTCGGCGGAAAGGTCTCCGATCACAAGGGCATCAACCTCCCTGGCGTGCCGGTGAGCGTGCCTGCCTTGAGTGAGAAGGACGAGCGTGACTTGCGCTGGGCACTGCGTCACGGAGTGGACATGGTCGCACTCTCTTTCGTGCGATCGGCCGCAGACATCGAGCCGGTGCGCGAGGTGATGGAGTCCGAGGGGCGGCACGTCCCGGTGGTCGCCAAGCTGGAGAAGCCGCAGGCGCTGGAGAACCTCGATGCGGTGATCGATACCTTCGATGCGTTCATGGTGGCCCGCGGCGACCTGGGTGTGGAACTGCCGCTGGAGGATGTCCCGGCAGCGCAGAAGCGCATCATCGATGCCGCCCGCATCTGGGCCAAGCCGGTGATCGTGGCGACCCAGATGCTGGAGTCGATGATCACAGCGCACCGCCCGACGCGGGCTGAGGCGTCCGATGTGGCCAACGCCATCTTGGATGGCGCCGATGCGTTGATGCTGTCTGGTGAGACTGCAGTTGGTGACTATCCGATCGAGTCGGTTCAGGTGATGGCGCGCATCGTCAGCCGCACCGAGGCCGGCGGCCTGGACAAGATCCGGGCATTGGATTGGAACCCGCACACCACCTCGGGTGTGATTTCGAAGGCTGCCGTCGAAGTGGCGGAGCGGGTGAACGCGAAATACCTCGCGGCGTTCACGATTTCTGGTGATACTCCTCACCGGTTGGCTCGGCTGCGGTCGGAGGTTCCGATCATGGCCTTCACCCCGCTGCCCAAGACGGCGCAGGAACTGACCCTCTGTTGGGGCGTCCAGTCCTACGTCACGCCGGAGTACACCGACACCGACTCGATGGTCGCCTCGGTCCAGGAGGCGTTGATCAGCTCCGGCTTCCTCAAGCGCGGTGACCGGGTGGTCATTGTGGCGGGCAATCCGGGCCGGACGATTTATCAAACCAACTCGCTGCGCATTTACGAAATGTCCTAAACCTCACCGCCGCCGGCAATGCCGGCGGCGGTTTGGGTCATGGCGAAGATCGCATTAGAGTGCAGCCATGGCGCGGAGGGGGAAGCGCACAGTAGTTCGCGCTGCCATGGGGCTGTTGAGCGTGCTCGTTGGAGCCCTCCTTGCGCTGCGCCCCTTTTCAGCTCACACAATCGTGGTCGCGGTTGTGGTGATCGGCTTGCTCGTGTGGGCGGTTGCCGAGGCCGTCCAGGGCTCTCCTCAGGCGCCGGCGCGGTGGCTTCTCGGGGGGCTTTGTGTCTCGGGCGCGATCATCGTGTCGGTGTCGCCGGCAGCTTCCAGCGCCTTGATCGGTGCCATCGTTGGGATGCTGATGGCGGCCGCCGGCGTGCTGGAGATCTGGTCGGGCTTACTCGCTCGGACGCGGCTGCCAACGTTCCTGGTCGGCGCCGCGGCCGGAGGAAGCACCGTGGCGGTGGTCAGCGGCGCGAGCACCTTGCTGCTGGGAGCTGTCGCCGCCTTGTGGGCTGATCCGATCGTGCTGCCGATGCTCATGGCCTTTGGCGCTCGGCTCATGCTGGTAGGGGCGGGCCTGCTGGTGGATCTGTGGTACCCGCCCACCGGGTACGGTGCGTCCACCGAGTCCCGGCGGCTGACGTGGCGGGTGATCGGTCTGGCATTGGCTGTGGTGTTGGCGGGGGCCAGCCTGATCAGTGACGGGGGTCCGTCGTGGCCGTCCAGCTTTTACTACCGCGATCTTCCTGCAAATGCTCCGGCTGGCGCCTTGTTGCGAGCCGAGAACTATCGCGCCCAGTCGTTTGCCGACGCCAGTGCGGTGCTGATGCTGTACTCGACCGTCGATGCTGCGGGCTCGGCAACGGCTGCCAGTGCGGTGCTCTACGTGCCCGGTTCGACCGGCGGATCGGCCGTGCCGTTGGTTGTCTGGGCCCATGATGATGTCGGCACGGGACAAGCGTGCGCGCCGTCGGTGGTGGGAGAGTCACGCGGCGGCATGGCGGCTCTTCCGCAGTTACTGGCTTCCGGCTATGCGGTGCTGATCCCGGACGGCCCCGGTCTCGGGTCTCCGGCGACGCCGAGCTACCTGGTGGGGCAGGCTGAGGCGAGCGCTGTGCTCGACGCGATCCGCGCGGCCGGGCAGGTGCCCGGATTGCGCCTCGGCACGACAGTGCTGTGGGGATCCGGCTCGGGAGCGCACGCGGTCTTGTGGGCGGGACAACTGGCCTCAAGCTACGCGCCGGCGCTGCCCATCGCCGGCGTCGCGGTCGATGCGCCCATGGCGGACCCCGAAGCGGTGCTCACCTCCGCACTCGGGCAGCCGGGCCGGAGCCTCTTGCCGGCCCGCCTGCTATCCAGCTATGCCGCGACCTATCCGGATGTGGACCTGGCCGGCTATCTGGCGCCGGCTGAGCGCCTGCGGGCCGAGGAGGCGACTGCTCGATGTGGTGGGGTGGGCTGGTTCGCCGACGTGCTCACGGGCTTGGGCGGAGCCAGCGGCCGCCTGCTCACCGATCCGTCGACCGGGCCGCTGGCCACACATTTGGCCGAGAACACGCCGACGCGCCTGGCGATGCCCTTGTTGGTGACCCAGGGCAGCAACGACACGATCGTGCCGGAGGCACTCACCGCGCGAATGGTCGACCAGCGTTGCCGCTCGCATCAGATTGTGGACTACCGGGTCTATTCACATCTCGGACATCGCAGCCCGGCCGATGCCGCTGCACCCCAGTACGCACCGACGATGTCGTGGATCGCTCAGCGCTTCGCCGCAGAGGCCGCCCCGGACTCGTGCTCCACCCGTCAGTGAGCGTCTAAAACGCCTCTTGACTACGGGTTACAGTGCCGAGGAGGGGAGTCGAACCCCTACGCCCTTTCAGGCAGACGGGTTTGAGCCGTCCGCGTATACCATTCCGCCACCCCGGCAGGGACGTGCCGATTCTGCCACAACTTGGCACCAGGGGACGCACGCAGGGTAACCTCAACACGCACCAGCGACGTAAGCACCGTCAGGAAAGTAGCCATGGTTGACGCATCCGAACAGACCCCGACAGCGAAGAGCCTGCGGGTCCTGGTCGCAGAAGACGAAGCAGTGATCCGTCTCGACCTCGTCGAGTTGCTCACCGAAGAGGGCTA
The DNA here is from genome assembly GCA_036788135.1 of Propionicimonas sp. Taxonomy (GTDB): domain Bacteria; phylum Actinomycetota; class Actinomycetes; order Propionibacteriales; family Propionibacteriaceae; genus Propionicimonas. Next base: position 20,016 of record DAIQNZ010000010.1, on the reverse strand, counting down.
CAAGGTGATCGCCGAAGCCTCTGACGGCGAAGAGGCGCTGCGCCTGGCGCGCGAACTTACGCCTGACCTTGTGGTGATGGACGTCAAGATGCCGAAGATGGATGGCATCACGGCCGCTGCGCAGATCGCTGAAGAACGAATCGCTCCGGTCGTCATGCTGACCGCCTTCAGTCAGCGCGAGCTGGTTGAGCGTGCTCGCGACGCGGGAGCGATGGCCTATGTGGTCAAGCCGTTCGACAGCTCCGACGTCGTCCCAGCGATCGAGATCGCGATGGGTCGTTTTGCCGAAATCCGCGCCGTCGAGGCCGAGGTTGCCGACTTGGAGGAGCGCTTCGCTTCCCGCAAGGCTGTCGACCAGGCCAAGGGGCTCCTGCAGGAAGGTCTCGGCCTGACCGAACCGGAAGCCTTCCGTTGGATTCAGAAGACCGCCATGGACTTGCGCAAGTCGATGCGCGAGGTTGCAGAAGGCGTGATCGAGCACTCCAAGGGCGGCGGCAAAGGCCGCCCGTTGAAGAAGTAGCTTCCCGAGGTCGTCAGCTGGCTGCGGGGCGGCGCAGGTAGACGGTGATCCGTGCCGCACAGATCTGGGCGCCGTCGTCATCGGTGAGCACCACGTCGTAGGTCGCCAGCCGTCCACCGATCCGCACGGCGACAGCCGTCCCGGTGACCCAGCCGCTGGTGGCGCTGCGAAGGTGCGTCGCGTTGATGTCGACACCGGTGACAGACCCTTCCGGGCCGACTTCCACGGTCGCCGCCATCGAGGCCAGACTCTCTGCAAGAACGCAGGAGGCCCCGCCGTGCCACAGCCCGAACGGTTGGGTGTTTCCCGCGACCGGGCAGCGCGCGACGGCGCGTTGGGGGCCGATCTCGAGCCATTCGGTGCCCAGCTTGTCGTCGAGGGCGCTGTGCAGGTTCTGGGTCCATTCAGGAGCGTTCACGAGGACAACCATGGCACACCGCTTCGGTCAGTGCTCACGGGTAGAGTTCGCGGATGTGACAAACACCCCTGACGAAACCACCGGCACTCTGCTGCTGATCGATGGCCACTCAGTGGCGTACCGCGCCTTCTTCGCGCTTCCGGTCGAGAACTTCTCCACCACGACCGGCCAGCACACCAACGCTGTCTACGGCTTCACCTCCATGTTGATCAATGTGTTGCGCGACGAACAGCCGACCCACCTCGCCGTCGCGTTCGACGTCTCGCGTCAGACCTTCCGCAGTAAGCAGTACGCGGATTACAAGGCGACCCGAGCCGCATCTCCGGCTGAGTTCTCCGGGCAGGTGGCCTTGATCAAGGAAGTGCTCGATGCGCTCAACGTGACCCACGTCGAACGCGACGGCTTCGAGGCCGACGACATCATCGCCACCCTGGCCCGGCAGGCGGCGGCCGCAGGACTGCGGGTGCTGATTTGCACCGGTGATCGCGACACCCTGCAGCTGGTGAACGATCACGTGACTGTGCTGTATCCCCGCAAGGGAGTCTCCGACTTGGTGCGGCTCACGCCGGCTGCCGTCGAAGAGAAGTACCTGGTCGCGCCGCAGCGTTACCCGGAGCTGGCCGCCCTCGTCGGTGAGACCAGCGACAACCTTCCCGGCGTGCCTGGTGTCGGCCCGAAGACCGCTGCCAAGTGGTTGACCGCCTATGACGGGCTGGAGAACCTGCTGCGTCACGTCGACGAAATCAGCGGCAAGGCCGGGGCGTCGCTGCGCGAACACCTGAGCGACGTGGTGCGCAACCGTGAGCTCAACGCCCTGGTCGGCGACCTCGAGCTGCCGGTGACGATCAGTGAGTTGGCCAGACGAGACTGGGACAGGGACGCGGTTCACGAGCTGTTCGACGGGCTGGAGTTCCGCGTCCTGCGTGATCGGCTGATGGAAACCCTGCCGGCGGCCGATCTCGTCAGCGACGGCGGCTTCGATGTCACCGGTGAAGTGCTGGGCATGGGGGCTGTCGCCGGATGGCTGAACGCGCACGCCCGCAACGGCGTGGTGGGCGTCGACGTCAGTGGGCGCTGGCGCGCCGGCACCGGCGACGTGACCGGCCTGGCACTGGCTTCGGCCGACGGCGCGGCGGCGTGGATCGACACCGCTGACCTCAACCCCGGCGATGACGCGGCATTGGCGGCATGGCTCGCCGACCCGAAGGCGCCGAAGGCGATGCACGATGCGAAGGGCCCGCTGCTGGCGCTCTGGGCCCGCGGCTGGGAAGTCGCCGGCCTGGTCAGCGACACCCAACTGGCCGCGTACCTGCTGCGTCCCGATCAGCGTGTCTACGATCTCGCCGATCTCACCGCGCGGTACCTGCATCGTGAGCTGGTCGTCTCCGGAAGCGGGGCGGAAGCAGGCGATCAAGCCGCCTTCGTCTTCGACACCGCCGATGCCGGCGCTGACGCCATGGTGCGAGCGCGGGCGGTGATCGATCTGGCGGCCGCTTTGGAGAGCGAACTGGATGCTCAAGGCGGTGCAAAGCTGCTGCGTGAAGTTGAGCTGCCGCTGACCCGCACCTTGGCGCGAATGGAGGCCGACGGTATCGCCGTCGACGTGGACTACCTCGATCGGCTCCATGCCGACTTCGACGCCGCCGTCGCCGCCGCTGAGTCCGACGCCTTTGCCGTGCTCGGTAAGCAGATCAACCTGGGCTCACCCAAGCAGCTGCAGGTGGTGCTCTTCGACGAGCTCGGGATGCCGAAGACTCGGCGCACCCAGACCGGGTACACCACCGATGCGGAGTCGTTGGAGGCGTTGTTCGCCAAGACCGAGCATCCCTTCCTGGCGCACCTGCTGCGGCATCGCGACCAGATACGCCTGCGGCAGACCGTCGAGGGGCTGCAGAAGTCGGTCGCGCCGGACGGGCGCGTCCACACGACCTATGTGCAGACCATCGCCGCTACCGGACGGTTGTCCTCGACCGACCCGAACCTGCAGAACATTCCGATCCGCACCGAAGCCGGCCGGCGCATTCGCGAGGCATTCGTGGTCGGCGACGGCTATCAGACTCTGCTCACGGCGGACTATTCCCAGATCGAGATGCGGATCATGGCCGATCAGTCCGAGGACGCGGGCCTGATTGAGGCCTTCTCGGCCGGTGCGGATTTCCACACGGTGATGGCGTCGAGGGTGTTCGGTGTGGCCGCCGACGCCGTCACCGGGGCGCAGCGGGCGCGGATCAAGGCCATGAACTACGGCCTGGCGTACGGCCTGAGCGCCTACGGACTCAGCCAGCAGCTGAAGGTGGAGGTCTCAGAAGCTCGCGGGCTGATGGAGGAGTACTTCGAACGGTTCGGGCACGTCCGCGACTACCTGCAAGAGATCGTGGCCGAAGCCCGTCGAACCGGGTACACCGAGACGATCCTCGGGCGCCGGCGCTACCTGCCTGACCTCAACTCGTCCAACCGCCAGCGCCGCGAGATGGCGGAGCGGGCGGCGCTCAACGCTCCCATTCAGGGTTCGGCAGCCGACATCATCAAGATGGCCATGCTCGACGTCGAGTCGGGGTTGGCGCAGGCGGGCATGCGCAGCCGGATGTTGCTGCAGGTTCACGACGAACTCGTCTTCGAGGTGGCGGCGGGGGAACGCGATCAGCTGGAGGCGCTGGTGCGCGACAAAATGGGCCATGCCGTGCAGATGGCTGTGCCACTCGAGGTGTCGGTCGGTACCGGTCGGTCCTGGCACGAGGCGGCCCACTGAGAGCCGCCTCGCCGCAGGACACGGAAGGTCAGCGCAGAACGACCAGAGTCTGGGTCTGCTCGGTGGCGCCGTCAGTCCAGGTGCCGGTGAGGACACCCAGCGGCGTCGGCATGCTCGGCACATGAGAACCGTCCAGCACGCGAATGACGCGCATCATCTCGCCGGCGGCATTGGAGACCGGGACGATCCCGCTGCCTTGGACGGTCATCGACTTCACGCCGCGAGACAGGTCGGCTTCGGTGTCTCCCTCGTGAATGACGCGCATCAGCTCAACCAGGTAGACCGGGTCAGCGACAGCATCGTAGGTGTAGCGCGTGCCGAGAACCGAGTGCTCCATCGTTCCGATCAGGCTGCCCTCAGCTTCGGCCAAGGGCTCGGAGCGGTAGGTCATCGGCACCTGATAGGTGACGCCGCCAGAGCGCACCAGCATGGTCTCGATGCCGACTTCGCCGTCCGGGTCGACGAAGCGGTAGCTCGCGACGCGTTCGAGGTCGGAAGCGTCGCCAGTGAACCAGGACTGCGCTGGCAGCCAACCGGCCAATAGCTCAAGCTTGCTCGGGGTCAGGGTCGCTTCGTGGATGATGGCAGTGCCACTCATGATCGGGTCCTCCTTCGGCCTGGTGACAAGCCTAACCTGTGCCGACGTCCTCGGATTGACCCTCTACTGCGCTGGTCGATAGGCTGTCGGCTGCACTACGACCGGCATGACCTCAGACCTAGTGGGTCAGCGCGCTTTCGTGCGGACAGATTCAGGGTCGGCCTGGCCCCTTCCACACGAGGCATCGTGTCGTGGCGCGGCCATCTGAATACCACACCTAATCGGAGCCCTACTACATGACCTCTACTCCTGAGGCAGCTACCGTCGCGATCGACGACTTCGGATCGCCGGAAGCATTCCTGGCAGCGGTCGACGCGACCATCAAGTACTTCAATGACGGCGACATCGTGACCGGCACGGTCGTCAAGGTCGATCGGGACGAGGTCCTGCTCGACATCGGTTACAAGACCGAAGGCGTCATCCCCTCCAAGGAACTCTCCATCAAGCACGACGTGGACCCGTTCGACGTGGTCTCCGTGGGTGATGTGATCGAGGCGCTGGTTCAGACCAAGGAGGACAAGGAAGGCCGCCTGATCCTGTCCAAGAAGCGGGCTCAGTACGAGCGCGCCTGGGGCACGATCGAGAAGGTCAAGGAAGAGGACGGCGTCGTCACCGGCCGCGTCATCGAGGTGGTCAAGGGCGGCCTGATCATCGACATCGGCCTGCGCGGCTTCCTGCCGGCGTCGCTGGTGGAGATGCGCCGGGTCCGCGACCTGCAGCCGTACGTCGGCATGGAGCTCGAGGCCAAGATCATCGAGCTGGACAAGAACCGCAACAACGTGGTCCTTTCCCGCCGGGCGTGGCTGGAGCAGACCCAGTCCGAGGTGCGTCACACCTTCCTCAACCAGCTCACCAAGGGCCAGATCCGCAAGGGCGTGGTGTCCTCGATCGTCAACTTCGGCGCCTTCGTCGACCTGGGCGGCGTGGACGGCCTGGTGCACGTCTCCGAGCTGTCCTGGAAGCACATCGACCACCCGTCCGAGGTTGTCGAGGTCGGCGACGAGGTCACGGTCGAGGTGCTGGACGTCGACATGGACCGCGAGCGCGTCTCGCTGTCGCTGAAGGCGACCCAGGAAGATCCGTGGCAGACCTTCGCCCGGACCCACCAGATCGGTCAGATCGTCCCGGGCAAGGTCACCAAGCTGGTGCCGTTCGGTGCGTTCGTCCGTGTCGAGGAGGGCATCGAGGGCCTGGTGCACGTCTCCGAGTTGGCCGAGCGTCACGTGGAGATCCCCGAGCAGGTCGTCACCGTCAACGACGAGGTCATGGTCAAGATCATCGACATCGACCTCGAGCGTCGCCGGATCAGCCTCAGCCTCAAGCAGGCCAACGAGGGTGTCGACGTCGCCGCGGACGACTTCGACCCGGCGCTGTACGGCATGACCGCGTCCTACGACGAGCAGGGCAACTACATCTACCCCGAGGGCTTCGATCCGGAGACCCAGGAGTGGAAGCCCGGCTACGAAGAGCAGCAGCGGGCGTGGGAGCAGCAGTACGCCGAGGCGCAGGCCCGCTGGCTCGCGCACAAGAAGCAGGTCGAGGAGGCTGAGGCTGCCGACGTGCAGGCTGCGGTCGCCGAGGCCAACACGGCTGCGTACTCCGCTGGCGGCTCTGACGACGCCGCCCCCGAAGGTTCGCTCGCTTCCGACGAGGCCCTGCAGGCCCTGCGGGAGAAGCTGACCGGCGGTCGCTGACCAAGCAATCCCACCGGCGCCCCCACCCATCAGGGTGGGGGCGCCGGTGTTTTGCGGTCGGGTCGTTGTTCAGATCCGCTCTCGGCCTGGCATGCTGGCCTCACCCCCGCCGCGTGAAGGAGACCGCGTTGGCCGACGATCGACCGCTGCAGTTCGAGCAGTATCCGGAGCCATCAGGCGGTGATTCGGCGAACCCGACGCCGGCGTCCGATCCGTCGCGGACCTTTGAGCCGTACCCGTACCAGTCGAGCGCGGATCAGTCCCCGACGGCGGAGGAGTCCTTTCGTTGGGAGAACCCGCCGGCGCAGGGCTTTGCATCGAGCCCGCTCGATGCTGCGGTGCGCGAGCCAGGGGGCAGCCATGAGGACAACCTCTCCCGGCGCGGCCTGCTTGCAGCGGCCGGCATCGTTGGAGTGGTCTCGGTTCTGGTCATTGGCGGAATGGCGGCAGCGGGGCGGGTCGGCAGCGAGCAGACCTCGGAGGCAATCCCCGATTGGGGTGACGGTTCGGACGCCGAGGACACCTCCGACGTGATCAGCCTGGGTGATCTCTCCCTTGCGGTTCCCGATGGTTGGACGGCCGAAGGCAACGACGACACCCGCGCGGTGTTGACCAAGGGTTCAAATCAGATCTTGATTCTGACCTTCGACGGCGCCTCCGGGCCGGCAACCACCGAGTTGCTGGTGGCGCTAGACCACAGCGACAGTCCTTTCCGTGGGCCGGTGGGCACGGTGCGCGATGACTCGACGGGGGGCGTCGAATGGGCACGATCGACCGCCTCCGGCACTTCTCACGGAAAGCCCGCCCGGCAACTGGCGGCGTTGGGTCTGGACCCGTCCTCTGACTCGGCGATCCTGGTGCGGCAGATCCTCACCGCCAAGCCGCATTCGGTGACAGCTGACGAGGCCGCTCAGGTTCTCAGCGATATTCGCGACGGGTGGCCGACATGATTCATATAGGACTCACCGGTGGTATCGCGTCCGGAAAGTCGGCTGTGGCCGACCTTCTGGCCGAGCGTGGCGCGATCATTGTCGACTCCGACGTCTTGGCCCGCGAGGTTGTCGCGGCCGGCACGCCGGGTTTTGCGGCCGTGGTCGCGCGCTTCGGGTCGCGGGTGGTCGCGGACGACGGGGAGCTGGATCGCGCGGCGTTGGGCAACGTCGTCTTCGGTGATGCCCAAGCCCGTGCCGCGTTGGAGGCGATCATCCATCCGGCCGTCCGAGCGCGTGCGAGCGAACTGGTCGCCGCCGCGCCGCCGCGGGCCGTCGTGGTCGAGGTGATCCCGCTGCTGGTCGAGGTCGGCCTGGTCGACCTCTTCGATCTCGTCGTTGTGGTTGATCTTGACCCGGCGCTGCAGCGTGAGCGGCTGCAGCGCCGCAACGGGCTCAGTCTTGAGGACGCGCAGGCGCGGATCGCTGCTCAGACGTCTCGGGAGCGACGGCTGACGCATGCGGACGTGGTGATCGACAACACCGCAGATCTGGCGCGGCTGCGCGCACGGGTGGACGACTTCTGGACCAGCTGGATCGAACCGCGGCTGCACTGACCAAGCCGGCTTCTCGGTGCGGAGCGTGAGGTGTGCGAGCAGCAGGCGAACCCACAGTGTCACAGCCGGCGCTTAAGCTCTTGGTCGTGCGACCAGTGACAGATGTGCAGCGGCGGGTGGCCCCCCTTCGGGTGGTTGCCGACTTCGAACCGGCCGGTGACCAGCCGGCGGCGATCGACCAGCTGGAGCAGCGCTTGAACGGCGGCCAACAGCATGTGGTGCTCTTGGGCGCCACGGGAACGGGCAAGACCGCAACGGTGGCATGGCTGGCCGAGCGTCTCCAACGCCCGATGCTGGTGATGCAGCCGAACAAGACGTTGGCGGCGCAGTTCGCCAACGAGCTGCGGCAGTTCTTCCCCGAGAATGCGGTCGAGTACTTCGTGTCGTATTACGACTACTACCAGCCTGAGGCGTACATCCCGCAGACCGATACCTACATCGAGAAGGACTCCTCCCTCAACGAGGAGGTGGAACGGCTGCGACACTCGGCCACCAACTCCCTGCTCACCCGCCGTGACGTGATCGTGGTGGCCACGGTGTCGGCGATCTACGGTCTCGGCACGCCCCAGGAGTACGTCGACCGGATGGTGCGACTGCGGGTGGGCCAGGAGTTCGACCGCGACACTTTTCTGCGCCGCCTGGTCGACATCCAGTACGTCCGCAACGATCTGGCCGGCACCCGCGGCACCTTCCGGGTGCGTGGCGACACGGTCGAGGTGTTCCCGATGTACGAGCAGCACGCCGTCCGGGTCGAGTTCTTCGGCGACGAGATCGAAGCGCTGTCGACCATGCATCCGGTCAGCGGCGAGGTGCTCAGCGTCGATGAAGAGGTCTATGTGTTCCCGGCCTCGCACTACGTCGCCGGTCCCGAGCGGATGGAACGCGCGATCTCCGACATCGAGGCCGAGCTGGCGGTCCGGCTCGCCGACCTCGAAGCAGAGGGCAAGCTGTTGGAAGCGCAGCGTCTGCGGATGCGCACCGGTTATGACATCGAGATGATGCGGCAGATCGGAACCTGTGCTGGCATCGAGAACTACTCCCGACACATCGACGGCCGCGAGCAGGGCAGTGCCCCGAACTGTCTGCTGGACTACTTCCCTGAAGACTTCCTGCTGGTGATCGACGAGTCTCACGTGACCGTGCCGCAGATCGGCGGCATGTACGAGGGCGACATGTCACGCAAGCGCACCTTGGTGGAGCACGGGTTCCGATTGCCGTCGGCAATGGATAACCGTCCACTGCGCTGGGAGGAGTTCGTCGAGCGGATCGGCCAGACGGTCTATCTGTCCGCGACTCCTGGTCCCTACGAGATGGCCAAGGCGGACGGGATCGTTGAGCAGCTGATTCGTCCGACGGGACTGGTCGATCCCGAGATCGTGCTCAAGCCGACCAAGGGGCAGATCGATGACCTGATGGGCGAGATCAAGCAGCGCGCTGCCGCCAATGAGCGGGTGCTGGTCACCACACTGACCAAGAAGATGGCAGAGGACCTGACGGACTACCTGATGGAGAACGGGGTCCGAACGCGCTACCTGCACTCCGAGGTCGACACGTTGCGCCGAATCGAGTTGCTGCGGGAGTTGCGTCTGGGGGTGTACGACGTTCTGGTCGGCATCAACCTGCTGAGGGAGGGACTCGATCTGCCTGAGGTCAGCCTGGTGTCGATTCTGGACGCGGACAAGGAGGGCTTCCTGCGTTCGGAGCGCTCGTTGATCCAGACCATCGGACGTGCGGCGCGCAATGTCGGCGGGCAGGTCCACATGTACGCCGACAAGATCACCGCGTCGATGGCTGCAGCGATCGACGAGACCAACCGTCGGCGCGCCAAACAGGTCGCGTACAACACCGAGCACGGCATCGACCCCCAGCCGCTGCGCAAGAAGATCGCCGACCTCACCGATCTGCTTGCCCGGGAGGACGCTGACACCAACGACCTGGTCGCGAAGGCCGGCGGGCGCCGTCCGGTCAGCCCGGTGCCGTCCGAGCCGGGACGTAGCCGAGACCTTGGCGACTTGCCTGCCGCGGAGCTCTCCGTCCTGGTGAGCGAGCTCACCGATCAGATGCACACGGCTGCGGCCGACTTACAGTTCGAAGTCGCCGCGCGTCTGCGCGACGAGATCGCCGACTTGAAGAAGACGTTGCGGCAGATCCTGGCTGCTACCAGCTGAGTCCATTTGCTCCGAGAGCGTTGCACGCTGGGAGAATGGGGCACTGGCACGCGTATCGCGATCAGTGAGAGGCAGGAATGCACGTAACCACCGAGATCTGGCTGATCACGATCGCTGTGATGGTGGTGCTGCTCGGCGTCGACTTGCTCTATATCGGACGGCGTCCGCACCAACCGTCCATGAAGGAGGCCGGCCTGGCGATCGCGGTGTTCTCAGCGCTGGCCGTGGTGTTCGGTCTGGGGGTGTGGAGCTTCTGGGGTGCTCGCTATGCCGGCGAGTTCTTCGCGGGGTGGCTGACCGAATACAGCCTGAGCGTCGACAACCTGTTCATCTTCGTGCTGATCATGGCCAACCTGCGGGTGCCGGCGAAACTCCAGCAGTTCGCGCTCATGGTCGGCATCATGCTCGCTCTGGTGCTTCGTGGCATTTTCATCGGCCTCGGTGCCGCAGCGATCGAAGCGTTCAGCTGGGTGTTCTTCCTGTTCGGCGGCTTCCTGATCTACACCGCGGTCAAGCTCTATCTGGATTACCGGGCGCCCGGAGACGAGGACGAGGTCACTGAGAACGCGGCCATGCGCTGGGTCCGCAGGACCTTCCCCTCCACCGACGACTTCCACGGCACCAAGCTGATGGTGAAGATCGACGGGCGCTCGTTGATCACGCCGATGTTGTTCGTGATCGTGGCCTTGGGCACCACGGATCTGCTCTTCGCTCTGGACTCCATCCCGGCGATCTACGGGCTCACCCAGGAGCCCTACCTGGTGTTCACGGCCAACGTCTTTGCCCTGATGGGCCTGAGGCAGCTGTACTTCCTGATCGGTGGTCTGCTGGAGCGCCTGATCTATCTGTCGGTCGGCCTGGCGGTGATCCTGGCTTTCATCGGGATCAAGCTCGTCCTGCACGCCTTGCACGAGTATGGGATCGACGCCCGCCTCGGCTTCGATGCGGAGATCCCGATCTGGGTGTCGTTGCTGGTGATCGTGGCGACGCTTGCGGTGACGACCATCGCCAGTCTGGTCGTCGATCGGCGGCGAGCGCGTCGCGAGGGAGCACAGTGAACACGACGGCGACGCCGGCCGGTGTTTCGGGGGGCCTGTTGAGCCTGCGCTCGTGTCAGTGCAGCAAGGGAAGCCGGACGTCCTCTGCGCCCTCGACGGCGTCCGGCCCGGCTCGGCCCACCAGCCAGGCCCACAGCTGAGCGTCTTCACCGCGGACGCTCAGGGCGCGGGCACCCGGTCGTCCGATGCGAGCGCGGAGATTCTCAGACACGACCTCAATATCGGCCACGTCGGCGTCGCGCAGCCGGAACAGCGCCCAGCGGAGAAGCCATTCGGCCGGTCCGGGCGCGATCATGCCGGCTTCAAAGCCGCAGTCCAGGTCGATCAGATGGGTCTTGATCTCATTGAGCCGGGCAAGGGGGAGTACCGACAGCGGCAGTTCTGCTCCATCGATGACGATCAGCCCGGTCCAGTCGTCGACCGACTCGATGGCATTTTGGAGCGCGCCGGCGGATCCGTCCAGGTCGATCTGCAGTTGCAGACCCGTGCGGTCGGCACCGATCTCCAGTTCTTCGCGCCGTTCGGCCGAGGAGGCCAGCGGCGGCTGCTGCGCCCCGGCGAGCGCAGCGTTGATCACCGAACGAAAGTAATCGGCGTTGCGAGCCAGGTGGGTAGCCACGTGGGCGCGCGTCCAACCGGGGAGGAGTGCCGCCTGGTGCCATTCATCCTCGGTCAATGCGATGGTGTAGCCCAGGAGCCGTTGGGTCGCCTCGGTCTTCCACCGGTGCACATCCTCCACCGGAACCGCTCCGGGGTACAGGCTCATGGAGGCAAACCTACGGCCAACCGTGCCGATGGGCCAATCACTGCGACCAGGAATGTCAGAGGCAGGATCTAGCATGAACGGCGTGAATGATCGTCTGGTGGTCCGTGGTGCCCGGGAGCACAACCTCCGCAATGTCAGCCTTGACCTGCCCAGGGACTCGATGATCGTCTTCACCGGACTCTCCGGCTCGGGCAAGTCCAGTCTTGCCTTTGACACGATCTTTGCCGAAGGGCAGCGGCGCTACGTCGAAAGCCTGTCGGCGTATGCGCGGCAGTTCCTCGGTCAGATGGACAAGCCCGATGTCGACTTCATCGAGGGTCTGTCTCCAGCGGTGTCGATCGATCAGAAGTCCACCAGCCGGAACCCGCGCTCGACGGTCGGCACCATCACTGAGGTCTACGACTATCTCCGGCTGCTGTTCGCGCGCATCGGAGAGCCGCACTGCGTCGAGTGCGGAGAGCCGATCAGCAGGCAGAGTCCGCAGCAGATCGTCGACCGGCTGATGGCACTGCCCGAGGGCACCCGATTTCAGGTGCTGGCGCCGGTCGTCCGCGGTCGCAAGGGTGAGTACACGGACCTGTTCCGGCAACTGGCAGGGCAGGGTCTTTCTCGGGTCCGGGTGGATGGAGAGCTTCACCAGCTCACGGCGCCGCCGACGCTGGACAAGCAGAAGAAGCACTCCATCGAGGTGATCGTCGACCGACTGGTGGTGAAGTCGACGGTGAAAAGACGCCTGACCGACTCGGTGGAGACGGCATTGGCGCAAGCCGGCGGCATCGTCGTGATCGATTTCGTCGACAAGCCCGAGTCTGATCCGCAACGCGAGCGGAGCTTCTCGGAGAAACTGGCCTGCCCGAACGGCCACGATGTCGTCATCGAAGAACTCGAACCGCGGCAGTTCTCGTTCAACGCGCCGTGGGGTGCCTGTCCGGCCTGCTCCGGACTGGGTACCCGCATGGAGGTCGATCCCGACCTGGTGATCCCCGACACCAGCAAGAGCTTGGCCGAGGGCGCCATCACGATCTGGACGACGCCCTATGTGTCGGGCTTCTTTCAAAACATCTTCGCCGCGCTGTCCGAACAAGAGGGTTTCAGCGTCGACACCGCCTGGGAGGACCTGCCCGCACGCATTCAGAAACTGCTGTTGATGGGGGTTCCTGGCCAGGTCACGGTTCACAGTCGCTCTCGCCACGGCCGGGAGCACACCTATCGTGCCAAGTTCGAAGGAGCATTGCCGTACGTGCGGCGGCGTCACGCGGAAGCGGAGTCTGACAACGCCAGGGAGCGTTATGCCGGCTACATGCGCGAGGTGCCGTGCCTCACCTGCCATGGCGATCGTTTGAAGCCCTCGTCGCTGGCGGTCACCGTCGGCGGGAAGAACATCGCCCAGGTCGCCGCGCTGAGCATCGGGGATCTTGCTGCTTTCCTGGAGACTTTGCGTCTGTCCGAGCGGGACGCGATCATCGCTGAGCGCTTGGTCAAAGAGATCAAGGAACGCATTCGCTTCCTTCTGGATGTGGGGCTGGACTACCTCACGCTCGGTCGTTCCGCCGGCAGCCTGTCCGGCGGGGAAGCTCAGCGAATTCGGCTGGCAACGCAGATCGGATCAGGCCTTGTGGGTGTGCTCTACGTGCTCGACGAGCCGTCGATCGGTCTGCATCAGCGCGACAACCACCGGCTCATCGAGACGCTGCTGCGCCTGAAGCGCCTGGGAAACACGTTGATCGTCGTCGAGCACGACGAAGACACGATTCGCGCGTCCGACTGGGCTGTCGACATCGGTCCGGGGGCCGGTGAGCACGGGGGCGAGGTGGTCGTGTCGGGTCCAGTCGCCGAACTCCTGGAACATCCCACTTCGCTGACCGGGGCGTACCTGTCAGGACGCCGGCGAATCCCGATGCCGTCGACCCGTCGGCAGGGGAACGGCAAGAGCATCACCGTTCACGGTGCGACCGAGCACAATCTGCGCGATGTCACCGTGGCGTTCCCGCTGGGCACCTTCGTCGCCGTGACGGGGGTCTCCGGGTCTGGGAAGTCGTCGCTGGTCAACAGCATTCTGTACAACGCACTGGCCAAGAAGATCTATGGCTCCAAGGCGGTTCCCGGTCACCATCGCTCCATCACCGGAGTCGAGCACATCGACAAGAGCATTCATGTCGACCAGTCGCCGATCGGACGCACGCCGCGATCCAATCCAGCGACCTACACCGGGGTGTTCGACCGCGTCCGCAAGCTGTTCGCTGAGACCCCCGAGGCCAAGGTGCGCGGCTATCAGCAGGGCCGGTTCTCCTTCAACGTCAAGGGCGGACGCTGTGAGAACTGCGCCGGCGAGGGCACCATCAAGATCGAGATGAACTTCCTGCCCGATGTGTACGTGCCGTGCGAGGTGTGCCATGGCGCCCGCTATAACCGCGAGACCCTGGAAGTGCACTACAAGGGCAAGACGATCGCTGAGGTTCTCGACATGCCCATCGAGGAGGCGCTGGAGTTCTTCGCGCCGATCGAGGCCATTGCGCGCCACCTGCGAACCCTTGTCGATGTCGGTCTTGGCTACGTTCGGCTGGGTCAGCCGGCGACCACGCTGTCGGGTGGCGAGGCTCAGCGGGTCAAGCTGGCAGCGGAGCTGCAGAAACGATCGACGGGGCGCACCTTCTACGTGCTCGACGAACCGACCACCGGTCTGCATTTCGAGGACATCCGCAAGCTGCTCGAAGTCCTGCAGTCCTTGGTCGACAAGGGCAACACCGTGGTCGTGATCGAGCACAACCTCGACGTGATCAAGGCCGCCGACTGGGTGATCGATCTCGGCCCTGAGGGTGGTTCGCGCGGCGGCCTAGTGATCGCAGAGGGGACGCCGGAGGAGGTCGCGGCCCACCCCGACTCGCACACAGGCGCTTTCCTGCGCGACGTCTTGGCGACCCACCCACCGGTGACCGGCGGTCGCGCGGATCTTCTCGTGAGCTGAGGGACCGGTGGCATCGCGAAGTCCGACGACGCAGGCGGGAGGTGGGCTTGGTGGCTGATCCGTCCAGCTACCGTCCTGCGACCGGGACGATCCCGACCGAGCCGGGTGTCTACCGGTTCAGCGACCCCGAGGGTCGGGTGATCTACGTCGGCAAGGCGATCAACCTCCGTCAGCGACTCAACTCCTACTTCGCCGATCCGAGCGCGCTGCACTTCCGCACCCAGACGATGGTCCGCACGGCGTCCCACGTCGAGTGGACGGTGGTGCGCAACGAACTGGAAGCGCTCCAGCTGGAGTACACCTGGATCAAGCAGTACGACCCGCGGTTCAATATCAAGTATCGCGACGACAAGTCGTACCCGTGGGTCGCAGTGACTTGGAGCGAGGAGTTCCCGCGGGTCTTCGTCGGACGCGGGGCCAAGCGCCCGCAGAACCGCTACTACGGACCGTACGCGCAAGCCTGGGCGATCCGGCAAACCATCGATTCGCTGCTGCGGGTCTTCCCGATGCGCTCGTGCACGCAGGGTGTCTTCAACAGCGCCAAGTCGTCGGGCCGGCCGTGCCTGTTCGGGTACATCGGCAAGTGCGCGGCGCCGTGCGTGGGGCGCATCGATGCGGGCGAGCACCGTGAACTGGTGGAAGGCATGTGCGAGTTCCTGGCTGGGCGCACCGATAGCTTGATCAAGGGCCTGGAGACCGACATGTACGTCGCCTCGGCCAAACAGGAGTTCGAGCGTGCTGCGGTGCTCAGAGATCGGCTCGCCGCCCTGCGCCAGGCGTCGGAACAGAATGCGATCGTCCTGGGTGACGGCACCGATGCGGACGTGGTCGCCTTGGCCACCGACCCCCTCGAAGTCGCCGTGCAGGTCTTTCACGTCCGTGACGGACGGATCCGCGGTGAGCGTGCTTGGGTGGCCGAGCGCAGCGATGACAGCGGTGAGCCGGAGCTCTTGGAGAACTTCCTGCTGCAGCTGTACGCCGACGTCTCCGACATTCCGGGGACACTGATGCTCCCTCAGCTGCCGGCGTCGGGGGAGACCTTTGCTCAGCTGCTGACCGAGGAGCGAGGCGGGCGGGTTCGACTCACCGTTCCCAAACGCGGTGACAAGGCCGCGTTGATCCAAACCGCAGGGCGTAATGCGGCCGAGGCGCTGGCGTTGCACAAGCTGCGCCGAGCCAGCGATCTGTCCACCCGGAACCGTGCCCTCGAAGAACTTCAGGCTGCTCTGGATCTGCCACAGGCGCCGTTGCGCATCGAGTGCTTCGACATCTCGCACACTCAGGGAACCCACGTCGTCGCTTCGATGGTGGTCTTCGAAGACGGTCTTGCCCGCAAGAGCGAGTACCGGCGTTTCGTGATTCGCACGGTCGAGGGATCCAATGACGTCGGGGCGATGTACGAGGTGATCACCCGCCGCTTCCGTCGGCTCTTGGAGGAGCGGGCGGTGCCGGCAGATGACGCCGACGGTCCACTGCTGATCGACCCCGAGACCGGAGCCCCGCGGAAGTTCGCCTATCTCCCGTCGCTGTTGGTCGTCGACGGTGGCGCCCCGCAGGTGGCCGCGGCTGGGCGGGCACTGGCGGATCTCGGCGTCACCGACGTGGCCTTGTGTGGGCTGGCCAAGCGCCTGGAAGAGGTCTGGTTGCCGGGCGAGGAGTACCCACTGATTCTGCCGCGGGCCAGTGAAGGCCTGTACCTGTTGCAGCGCGTGCGCGATGAAGCCCACCGGTTCGCCATCACCCACCACAGAGGGCGGCGCAGCGCGGCGATGGTGGAGTCTGTTCTCGATGGCGTTCCGGGCCTGGGTGAGCTGCGTCGAAAGGCCCTGCTCAAGCACTTCGGCTCGCTGCGCAAACTCCGTCGGGCCACCGCGGACGAGATCGCGCAGGTTCCAGGCGTCGGCCCACGCACGGCCCAGGCCGTCTTTGCTGCGCTCGCCGATCAGCCGGCCGAGGCGGCGGTGAATCTGGCCACCGGTGAAGTGATTGAGGACTGAACGCCGGCCGCGCAGGGGAATAATGGCGCCATGACCGAGTCTGGAGCGCCGGTACGGCTGCTGGTGATCACCGGTCTTTCGGGGGCAGGGCGCCGCACCGCGGGGCACACTCTGGAGGACCTGGGATGGTTCGTCGTGGACAACCTGCCGCCGAGCCTGCTGCCGAAACTCATCGGCGTGTGTCGCGAACGCGGGTTCGGCCGCGTCGCGGTGGTGCTGGACGTGCGTTCGCGCTCGGAGTTCGACGAACTGCCGGCAGCATTTGCCGCTCTCGGCGATCAGCAGGTCACCCGCGAGGTGCTCTTTCTCGAAGCGAGCGATGAGGTGATCGTTCGCCGCCAGGAGTCGGTGCGGCGACCGCTGCCGTTGCAGGGCTCAGGTCGCCTGCTGGACGGTATCCGGCGGGAGCGGGCGATGCTCGCCGACCTGCGTGCGGTGGCCGACCTGGTCATCGACACCACCTCGATCAACATCCACCAGTTGTCAGCCCGTGTCGCCAAGGCGTTCGCCGCCGAAGAGGCCCGCGGGGTCCGGTTCACACTGATGTCCTTCGGGTTCAAGCATGGGTTGCCGCTCGATGCGGACATGGTGCTTGATGTGCGATTCCTGCCGAACCCGCACTGGGTGCCCGCTCTGCGACCACTCACCGGCCTGTCCCATCAGGTCTCGGAGTACGTCTTGACCCAGCCGGACGCTGAGCCCTTTGTCGCTTCGGCCACCGGCCTGATCACCCTGATCGCGGACGGCTACACCCGCGAAGGAAAGCGGCACGCGACCGTTGCCATCGGCTGCACGGGAGGAAAACACCGCTCGACGGCTGTCGTCGAAGAACTGGCGCGCCGTCTGACCGAGGCCGGCCAGGCCGTCGGGGTCGTTCACCGCGACCTGGGGCTGGAGTGAATCCCTTCGGTCGGCTGCCGTCGGTGGTCGCGCTCGGCGGCGGCCATGGTTTGTCGGCGAGCCTGAGCGCGCTGCGACAGCTCACTCCGCGGCTCACCGCCATCGTCACCGTCGCCGACGACGGGGGATCCTCAGGGCGCCTGCGCGCCGAGTTCCCGA
The DNA here is from genome assembly GCA_036788135.1 of Propionicimonas sp. Taxonomy (GTDB): domain Bacteria; phylum Actinomycetota; class Actinomycetes; order Propionibacteriales; family Propionibacteriaceae; genus Propionicimonas. The sequence goes on along the minus strand of DAIQNZ010000010.1, from coordinate 2,478 downwards.
TCTTGCCGCCCGGCGACCTGCGGATGGCATTGGCTGCCCTGTGTGGCGATGACGAGGTCGGACGAGCCTGGGCGCAGGTCCTGCAGTCGCGCTTTCCCGGTGAGGGGCCGCTGGGTGGGCATTCCGTCGGCAACCTCTTGATCGCCGGACTGTGGCAGCAGCTGGCCGATCCCGTCGCCGGTCTCGACATGGTCGCGGCCATGTTGCACGTCGAGGGACGGGTTCTGCCGATGGCGGCGGTGCCCCTGGTGATCGAGGCCGACGTGATCGGTGCTGACCCAGCCAAGCCGGACGAGCGCAGCGTGGTGGTCGGGCAGGAGGCCGTGGCTCTGGCCACCGGCGATATCGCCGACGTTCGCCTGGTGCCGTCCGATCCGCCGGCGGTGCCACAAGCTCTGCAAGCCCTGGCCGAGGCTGACTACATCGTGCTGGGCCCGGGGTCGTGGTACTCCTCGGTGATCCCGCACCTCCTGGTGCCCGAGATCGTCGGGGCGATCGCCGCCAGCCCGGCCCGCCGAGTGCTGACTTTGAACCTCGTGCCGACCGAGGACGAGACTCCCGCTTACACGGCCTCTCGACACATCGAGGTGCTGGCCGAGCACGCCCCCGGGCTGCGCTGGGACGTGGTGGTGGCCGACCCGAGCTTCGCCGACGGCGATCCGCATCTGGCGACCTTCGTCGGCTCCCTGGGCGCTGAACTGGTGATCGCTCCGGTGCGAGCCCGTGACGGCTCGGCCCGGCACGATCCCTACTTACTCACGCCCGTCTACGCGGCCATCATGGGTCTGTAGGCTATGGCCCACCCCGATCAGCAAGGCCAGAAAGGCAGCCGAGAAACATGGCGATGACCCAGCAGGTGAAGGCGGAGCTGGCCACCCTCGAAGTGACCAAGCCGGAGCTGCGGCGGGCCGAAGTCGCCTCGCTGCTGCGCTTCGCCAACGGCCTGCACATCGCCGGTGGTCGGATCGTGGTGGAGGCCGAACTCGACACGGGTGGTGCCGCACGCCGCCTGCGGACGGCCATCGCAGAGCTCTTCGGCTTCAGCTCCGACTTCGTGGTGATCACCGGTAGCGGATTGCGCCGGGGTACCAGGTATGTCGTCCGCCTGATCAAGGACGGCGAGTCGCTGGCCCGTCAGACCGGCCTGATCGATCAGCGCGGACGCCCCGTACGGGGGCTGCCGGTTCAGGTCGTCGGCGGGGGAGTCGAGGTCTCGGTCGCAGCCTGGCGCGGCGCCTTTCTGGCGCACGGCTCGCTGACCGAGCCGGGGCGCTCGATGGCACTGGAGGTCACCTGCCCGGGTTCGGAGGCTGCGTTGGCGCTGGTGGGCGCTGCCCGTCGGCTGGGAATCGGAGCCAAGGCTCGCGAGGTGCGGGGAGTCGACCGGGTCGTGATCCGCGACGGCGATGCCATCGCTGCCATGCTCACCCGGCTGGGTGCCCACGAGTCAGTGCTGGCCTGGGAGGATCGCCGCATGCGCCGCGAGGTGCGGGCTTCGGCCAACCGGCTGGCCAACTTCGACGACGCCAATCTGCGCCGTTCCGCGCGCGCCGCCGTCGCGGCCGGGGCGCGGGTCAAGCGGGCCTTGGAGATCCTGGGCGACGATGTGCCCGAGCATCTGCTCGTCGCCGGCCAGCTGCGTCTTGAGCACAAACAGGCCAGCTTGGAGGAGCTCGGAAGCCTGCACGTCCCGCCGCTGACCAAGGACGCGGTCGCCGGTCGGATCCGGCGGCTGCTGGCCACAGCCGACAAGCGAGCGGCAGATCTGGGCATCCCCAACACCGAAGCAGTACTCAGTCCCGACATGTTGGACGACCGCGACTAAAGCGTGGGACGGATTCCGGAATCGGAGCGGGTCGTGCTCAAACAGGTAGGGTTAGACCCGTATCCGGCAGCGCGGTGTTCTGCGCGTCTGGACCACCGTTAACGAAGGAGATTCGCTCAACATGACCGTGAAGGTAGGCATCAACGGCTTTGGCCGGATTGGCCGCAACTACTTCCGCGCACTGGTCGCCGCCGGCGCCGACCTCGATGTGGTTGCCGTCAATGACCTGACCGACAACAAGACCCTCGCTCAGCTGCTGAAGTACGACTCGATCCTGGGTCGCTTCCCCGGTGAGGTCACCGCTGACGAGACCGCCTTGTACGTCGATGGCAAGGAAATCAAGGCGTTCGCCGAGAAGGATCCGGCCAACCTCCCCTGGGGCGACCTGGGCGTTGACATCGTGATCGAGTCCACCGGCTTCTTCACCGACGCGACCAAGGCCAAGGCCCACATCGAGGCCGGCGCCAAGAAGGTGCTCATCTCCGCTCCGGCGAAGAATGAGGACATCACCATCGTGATGGGTGTCAACCACGAGCTGTACGACCCGGCTGCGCACCACATCATCTCCAACGCCTCCTGCACCACCAACTGCCTGGCCCCGCTGGCCAAGGCGCTGAATGACGGCATCGGCATCGTCAAGGGCCTGATGACCA
>DAIQNZ010000009.1:0-94183 GCA_036788135.1 Propionicimonas sp. | reverse complement strand
GCGCGCTTCGTTCACACCGAAGAGGTCACTGGTTCGAACCCAGTATCGCCCACCAGCATCTCCCATAGTCAGCTCGCTGGTTGGGGGTGTAACGATCAAAACTCAGAACATAGTAGACAGGGAACTGGCTATCTATCGTGTGCGGAATGGCGCACTCGCCCGTCACTACCCGGGCACGCGGCACACTGAACGTGATCAAAACGCACTCGGATGACAACCCCCAAGGTGAGCGCCTGCCCGGCCGCGGCGTGGTCGAGAAGGAGAGTGCTCACAGACGCCAACGCCTTCACTTCGCCGGCAGACCAGGTGGCCTACTGATGTCGCCGGCCTCTCGTCGGTCGAGGCGGCCGGTGGGTATCTGGCCGATCAACCGCGCTTTGCGTTCGAGAGGTTGCCGCATGAGGGCGTCGAAGCTTCCCTCTGTGACGAGTTGAAAGGCTTTCGCCTCGGGGTTCGGGTTGCCCTCCCGGACGACGGCACCGTGCCGCCGTTGAACGTCTGCCGCTCGCCCCGGAGCGTCGGTGTTGAGCATGTGGATCAGCGCCGCCGGAAAACCCCGGCCTCCAAACGACAACGCCCTACGGGAGGCGTTGTCTTCATTCCCAAGACTCGCGGGATCGATGCAGTCACGATTCGTCCATTCTCCCCAATGCGCGACGCCCCCCATTTGTGTCGTCATCCCTGGACAGCGAGCGTCACTCCTTCAGTGCACAGAACCATACGTCTTGAATTGCGCATCCAACGCTTTGGTGGACGCATGCTAATGCGGATGACAATTGCGCTCATGGCAGGCGCAGTGGTTCTAGGATTCGGCTGCCCACCAGCGACCGCTCGTGCCGATGGCTCGGACGGGGTCGTCAGCGTTTCGGGCGCTGTCAAGATCGCGAAAGGCAGGCACGTGAAGGTCGGCGAACTCAAGGGTGGGAAGGTCGTCATTGCGTCACCAGGTTCGGCCGCTAAGGCAAAGACTGGTGTCCATCCGACGTCAACGTCTTGTGGCGGTTCCGGGGTGGCACCGTGGGGATATTGGGGTCCCACCGCGCTAGCCAACTGCGGCGTTTTCGGGTATCCAGGGTTCAAACGAGGCTACGCATGGTCGACGCCGTGGTGGTCAAGTGCTTCCATGTGCGTGCAGGGGAGGGGCTACAACTCGAGCCAGAAGGCAACGTGGTACGGGCTAGGGTGTGGGAGCTCCGGAGACGGAATGGTGCCATGGGGGAATGTGCTTGCCACCCCGGCGGCTCGCGGCGAGAGCTATAACGGAGTCATCCCCGAGCTTAGTGCGACCTTCGTGTTTTAGCACCCGTGATTGGTCGGGCCGGTCACAACCCGGCCAGTCAGTCTTCCCGACGATGCTCGCGATCTACCGCGCTGACATCCCAATAGGTGCCCGATACGTTGTCTGGCAGGCCACCTTCTGAGGCGCCTTTCGAAAGCGCACGAAGGAGGCGCTTGAGGAGGGGGTGCCGCTGAGATGGGTTTCGTGAGAAAGACACTTTACTAACGTACAATCCCGCCCCCAGAGGATGCAATGATCCTGCGACACGCCGCCGTGATCCTCCCCCTCGCTCTTGCCTTTTGCCTGTCCGGGTGTTCCGGATCAGAGCTGGTGGGTGGCTCATCTCCTGCGGCTTCCAGCCAGGTTGACCGCTCGCTGTGGACGCCGAAACAAACCTGTATCGCAGGTGGTGATGTCACGTCGGGAGAAAATGCGTCTGCGATCGCGCTATCTCAAGGTGTTCGCTTCCAACGTCGGCATCCGCAGGCCTCCAACGCACACCGAGGAGCAGTCATGATCGAGCCACAGCCCAAGACCCGCCTTCGGCGCGTCATCGACGGCGTCCGACTGACGATCGGGTTCGCCGGCTTGTTTGCCGGCACCTACTGGGCAGGACTCGGACGCAGCGGGCTGCCGTACGTGCTGGCCATCGACCAGGAGCCATACCAGGCTTCCGGCGACGTCGTCACGACACTGGTGATGACTGCAGTGATCGCCGCCAGCATTGCCATCGTTACTGGGGCAGGAATGCTTGGCAGGCATGACGTCGGCCAGGCCGCTGCGGGACTCTGGGCGGCGTACTGGTTGGCCACCTTTCTCGGATTGGTCTGCGCCGTTCAGTTCAGCGGACCCGACGCAGTCTGCACCTACCCGGACTGTTGGCCATCGCCCTACCAGGAACTGCTGGTTGCGGCCCCCGTCGGTGGGGCCGCGATTGTCATGTTGGTCCTCGCGAGCGTCGGCAGGCCAACCCGAGCGTGGATACGTGCGGCGATCCCAGTTCTCATCGTCTGCATCCTGTCTGCCGCGCAACAACTCGCTTGGCAAAGCGCGATCCTGCCGATCCTCCTCGGACCACCTCCGGGATGATCCGGAACAATCGGCCGGTGAGTTGGCGATGAGGCCCGATACGCCAGCGCACGATCGCGCGATATCGGCCAAGCCGCCGCGGAACGTGTCGGCCTGGTCCGTGCCCTTGCTGAAACCGTTGATCGACGCGCTGCATCTAAGGAGGATTCGGGCGCACCGCATGACCTGGATTCTCGAGCCTCAGGGATAGTGGGAGTACACATCGAGGACCGTCGTGGTCCCCGACGCGATCTTCACCTCGTATTCAGACGTGGCCCCACCGGGGATTCTCTTAGTCAGCACTCCAGTGACGGTGTATGCGCCCTGCGGAAGGTCGATGCTGAACGAGCCATCGCTCGCCGTGTCGACCGAAACCGTGGCTGCAGCGGTACCGGCGGTCGGGGTCACCGTCAGCTTCGCAGCCGCGGGGCGAGTTGTAGCGGATTGGCCACCCTGCGTAAACACCTGGCCAACCAGATGCCCCGGCGTCGCCGCGCACCCGGACTGGAGGCTGATCACTGCGAACACTCCGACAACACCCAGCAGTCGTTTGCAACCCTGCCACCAAACTGCTGGAGTCATGCCAACCATGGAACACCTTCCGACCGAGGGCCGCCACCGTCGCAGCGCGACCTGTCGAGCTGTTGCACGCCGAGACCCTGCGATTATCACGCGGCGTGGGTTTGTTCACCCCGAAGAGACCACCGGCTCGAGCCCGGCGTCGCCCACCACGCCGGCAACTCCGTCTCACCCATCACAGTTCCTCTCACTCTCAGAGACGTCGAATCTCATATGTCAGACCCTGCGACGCCGTTGAGCGCCCTCCGCCGCCAGTCGTAACGTGGGTGAAACGATTGCATCCACAATATGGACACGCATCTCGCATCGCGAACGGCCGGATTGCGCGCCCGACCTCACAACGTGGAAGATTGTTCTAACAATCAAGGCAACGACGCCGCCCATCCGGAAGGAAGGCTGCAGATGACCGCACCAGCTCTCGTCATGGTCACCCGCGGAAGCGCCAATCCGTCTGTGGCCCAGGTCGCGCACGAACTGCGCCAAGGGCTTCGACGGCTCCGGCCCGAGATCCAGACCCACTGTGCCTTCGTGGATCAGAATCCGCCCTCGCTGTCTCAGATTCTCGATCAGCTCGCCTCCGACAACATCAAAGAGGTCGCGCTGGTCCCGATGGAGTTGACCCACGCTGTCGACACCTCGCTGCCCATGGACGACCTCATCGCCAAGGCCCGTGTTCGGCATCCCGAGCTGCGCCTGACCCCTTCCCGCCCGCTGGGACCGGAGCTGAACCTGCTCACCATCCTCGATCAGAGACTGCGCACCGCGCTCAGCCAAGCTCGGTGCCTCGAACTCGATGGCCTCGTGCTTGCGGCGGCTTCTGCCGGCGACGTGCGTGGCAGCGCCCTGCTTGCTCGGCGGGCTCGGCAGTGGGCCACCCACCACCGTCTCCCCTGCATCACTGCTGTCGCCGACGACGCCGGCCCTTCAGTCGCTCAGGCGATCATGAGCTTGCGCGCCCAAGGGCGTCGGCACATCGCCGTTGGTTCGTTCTTCCTGGCGGCCGACGAGGACTACCACACCCAGTCCGATCTGGCTTACCGCTATGGCGCGGTGGCCGTCAGCGAGCCGGTGGGCGCTGCCCGCGAGGTCATTGACCTGGTGCTGGCCCGTTACGCCTTCGCCGCCATGGATCTGCTCGACTTCGGCTTCGAAGAAGTTGAGGATGAGGAGTTCACCGAGCCCCGCCACCTCAGCGTGGTCAGCGCCTGAGGATCAGGACTTCGCGACTCGCTTGCGCTCGGCGGCAACGTCGTAGTCGGCAGCCGGCCAGCCAAGGTTGAGGCCGGCCAGCTTCTCCCTCAGCAGCTCGGCGACCGCCCAGTTCCGGTACCACTTGCGATCTGCGGGCACGACGTACCACGGCGCGATCTCGGTGTTGCACCGCTCGAGCACGGCTTCGTACGCCTCCTGGTAGGCCGGCCACTTCGAACGAGCGTCGACATCGGCGGGGTTGTACTTCCAGTACTTGGACGGATCAGCCAGGCGTTGCGCGAGCCGCTTCTTCTGCTCTTCGAAGGACACGTTGAGCATGCACTTGATGATCGTCGTCCCCGAAGCAGCGACCTGCTCCTCGAAGCGATTGATCTCGTCGTAGCGGCGTCCCCACACTTCTGGGGCCACGAGCGAATCCACCCGCACGATTAGAACGTCCTCATAGTGCGAACGATCGAAGACGCCGATCATCCCCGCGCCCGGCAGCGCTTTGCGGATTCGCCACAAGTAGTGATGTTTGCGTTCCTCGGCGTTCGGCGCCTTGAACGACCGCAGCGCGATTCCTTGCGGATCGACCAATCCCATCGCATGCCGCACAATGCCGCCCTTGCCGGACGTGTCCATCCCCTGCAGCACCACCAGCACCCGCTCAGCTGTCTCAGGCGCCGTGCGCCCGTTGGCGAACAGTCGCTCCTGCAGATCGGACAGCTCGACCGACATGTGCTCGGTCAGGGCCGGCGCGTCGACCTTGCCCGCACCCGGATAACCCGGGGTGGCCGAAGGGTCGAAATCGGACATTCGCACCCGTCCCTGCGGTACCCGGAGAAGCTCCGAAAGCGGACGAGCCTTCTTCTTCGCTGCGCTCATGTGCTCAGTCTGGCCCCTCGGCCCGCTGTTCCGCGGCAGGATTGAGCGATGTCGTTGCCGCTGTCCGCCCCACTTGAGCCGATGTTGGCCCGCTCGCAAGCCGTGATTCCGCCCGGCATGGCCTATGAACCGAAGTGGGACGGCTTCCGGTGCCTGGTCTTTCGCGACGGCGCCTCGGTTCAGCTAATCAGCCGCAACGGACGCGAACTCACTCGGTACTTCCCCGAGGTGGTCACCGCGGTTCTGAACGAGACGCCACCTCGCTGCGTCCTCGACGGTGAACTGGTGGTCGTCTCCGGCGACCGGCTCGACTTCGAACTGCTCAGCGAACGCATCCATCCAGCCGCGAGCCGGATCGCATTGCTGAGCACGACCACCGCGGCCCAGTTGGTGTGCTGGGATCTGCTGTGTCTCGACGACGACGTCTTGCTGTCGCGGCCCTTCCGCGAACGACGCGCGCTGGTGGAGGTCGCGTTGTCGCAGGCAGGAAACCGCGTTCATCTCACACCTCTGACCGGCGACCTCGAGCAAGCGCAGCGGTGGTTCGCGCAGTTCGAAGGCGCCGGCCTGGACGGCATCGTCGCCAAGCCATGGGACGGGCCGTACCTGCCCGGCAAGCGAGCCATGGTCAAGATCAAACATCAGCGAGAGGCCGACGTCGTGGTGGCCGGCTACCGCCTGCACCGATCCTCCACCGATGAGCGCCCGCTCCTGGGCTCACTGCAGCTGGGGCTCTATGCCGACGGAGAGTTGCAGTTCGTCGGTGTGGCCTCGGCCTTCCCCGAAAAGAGGCGGGCTGAACTCGCCGCAGAGTTCGCGGAACTGACCCTTCCCGACGAGGCCGCTCACCCCTGGCGTGGCGACGGCGCCGGACGACGCCCCGGTGCTGTTAGTCGTTGGACGACCGAGCTGAAGCAGACCGCGCTGATCGAGCCCAGCCTGGTGTGCTCGGTGGCCTACGAGCACATGCAAGGCACTCGCTTCCGACACTCAGCGCAGTTCCTCCGTTGGCGCCCGGATCGGACGCCCGAGTCGTGCACCTTCGAGCAGCTCGAAGAGGCCCCCGGCTACGACCTCACCGACGTGCTCGGCGTGACTCCCCCGCAGCCGGCTTAGGACTCGGCGTCCTCCTTGCGAGCTCGTGACGGCTGCACCCTCGGCGGCTCGCCGGGCATCTTCGAATACTCCGGCGGGTAGGGCATCTCCCCTTCGCCGGCCGCCGCGTCCCGCTCGTACCACTCCAAAGCCGTCGTCAGCGCGGACGGTTCAGTCTTGTCGAGCTCGCTCCACGGGTCGCCCACGTCGGCGAAGCGTGCCGGCATGGAGACGATGGTGAAGTCGTCCGGCCGCACCGTCGTCAGTTCCTCCCAGCGCAGCGGTGCGGAGACCCGTCCGGCCGGCGTCGGCCGGATCGAATAGGCAGAGGTCATCAGCCGATCACGCGCCATCTGGTTGAAGTCGAGGAAGACTCGAACGCCCCGCTGCTCCTTCCACCACGCGATCGTGACCTTCTCCGGGAGGCGGCGGGCCAGCTCGCGACCGATAGCGATCGCGGCATGGCGCGCGGCGATGAAGTCCGTCCCGACGATCGGCGCATAGACGTGAACACCGCGTCCGCCACTGGTCTTGCAAAACCCGGTCAAGCCCGCTTCGGCGAGCACCTCACGCAGGACGAGGGCTGCCTCGACGGCGGTGTCGAAGTCGACGCCCGGCTGAGGATCGAGGTCCAGGCGCAGCTGGTCGACCACCTCGGTCTCGGGCACGCGCACGGGCCAGGGGTGGAACCGCAAGGTGCCGAGATTGACCATCCAGACGATGCTGGCCAGATCGGCGGGCGCCACTTCCTCGGCGCTGCGACCCGAGGGGAACCTGACCTGTGCGCGTTGCACCCACGTCGGGGTGTTCGCCGGCGCGCGCTTCTGGAAGAACGCATCGCCTGCACCATCGCTGCGAGTGGCGAGCACCATCCCTTCGCGGACTCCCCCGGGCCAACGCTCCATCGTGGTCGGACGGTCGCGCAGCGCGGCAACGATGCCCGGCGCCACGCTGCGAAAGTACTCGACCACGCCCAGCTTCGTCACGCCCAACTGGTCGAAGTAGACCTTGTTCGGGCTGCTCACCCGCACGGTCCTGCCGTCGATCAGCAGTTCCACCGCTTGGTCGGCCATGGCAGCAGGGTACGTCGGTCCAGCCGCCTATGCTGGATCCCCGACCAGCCAGGAGGCACCGTGGAACTCAGCGTCATCAAGACTCCCGACGAATGGCGCGCCCAGTTGAATGACCTGGAGTATCGCGTGCTCCGCGAGAGCGCCACCGAAGCGCCGTTCACCGGGAAGTACACCGATTTCACTGGCACCGGCAGCTACCGATGCCGCGCCTGCGGAACCGAGCTCTTCCGCAGTGAGCACAAGTTCGCCTCACACTGCGGGTGGCCGTCCTTCTACACTGCCGCCGCCGGCGATCGCGTTCGGCTGTTGGAGGACCGAAGCCTGCCGGGCCGACCCCGCACCGAGGTCCGCTGTGCGGCCTGTGATTCGCACCTCGGCCACGTCTTCACTGGCGAGGGCTATGACACCCCCACCGACGAGCGTTGGTGCATCAACTCGGTCAGCCTCGAGTTCGTCCCCGACTAGGCGATCGACTGCGGCGCGGCAGCACCTGCGGCACGCATCTCGCCGATACTCTCATCCGGTGGACGCACGCCGTGATAGCGGTAGACCGCAGCTTTTCGATGCTGCGGTGGAAGCGATGCTGGCCATGACCTGGAGGCCGGAGCTCAAAGTAGAGGCCATTCCGGCCCCACAGAAGATCGCTCCTTTCGCAGCTGCGATCAGCGCCGACGTCTTCAGCGAGGAGGACGAGGTCGGCACCGGGCGGCTGGTGTTGCTTCACGACCCCGATGGCAGCCCGTCCTGGGACGGCGACTTTCGTTGCGTGACCTTCGCTCGGGCCGACGTTGACCCCGAAATGGCCATCGACCCACTCCTGAGCGAAGTCGGCTGGTCGTGGCTGATCGAGTCGCTCGAGCGCAACGGAGCCGAATACCGTGCCCCCAGCGGCACCGTGACCTCGGTGTCCAGTCGTTCATTCGGCGGAATCGCTGAAGACCCAGCTCGTGCCGAAATCGAGCTGCGCGCATCCTGGACGCCGGTGATCACGGCGGTGGGTGACGTCAATGCCCATGTGAGCGCCTGGGCCGAGTTGCTGTGCCTGTGCGCTGGGCTGCCACCGCTGCCCGAAGGCGTCATCCCCCTCGCGCCGCGCCGATCAGGGATATGGCAACCATGACAGATGTGACCCCAGAACAAGAGCAGTCCTACCCCGTCCTCGCGATGCCCGCCGACGGCGTCCCGCGCGTCGTGGACACCCCGGACGCGCTCCAGGCGGCCAAGCAGGCACTCGCTGCGGGAACCGGACCGATCGCCGTCGACACCGAGCGAGCCCAGGGCTACCGCTACAGCGCGAAGGCCTACCTGCTGCAGTTCCGCCGTGAAGGTTCCGGTACCTTCCTCATCGATCCAGTGGCCTTCGAGAGCGACGGTGCTCGTGCCGATTTCTCCGACCTGGCCGCAGACCTGGCCGGCGACGACTGGATCCTGCACGCCGCATCCCAGGATCTGCCCTGCCTCGTCGAGGTGAAGTTGGTGCCGCAACGCCTCTTCGACAGCGAACTGGCCGCACGCCTGCTCAATCTGCCTCGCGTCAACCTGAGCGCGTTGATGGAGACTGCGCTGGGGCTGAGCCTGTTGAAGGAGCACTCGGCTGCCGATTGGTCCCGGCGCCCCATTCCCGAAGACTGGCTCGTCTATGCGGCCCTCGACGTCGAGCGACTGATCGACCTACGCGAGTGGCTGATCGAGCGGCTCGCTCAGGCCGGAAAGCTCGATTGGGCACACCAGGAGTTCAGCTACCTCGTCGCCCACGCCACTGACTCGGTCGCGCCTCGCCGAGATCCGTGGCGCCGCACCTCCGGCCTGCACGCGATCCACACCCCCACCGCAATGGCGATCGTCAGGGAGCTGTGGACCGCCCGCGAGGAGCTCGCTCAAAGACTCGACCGCGCGCCGGGCCGGGTGCTCCCCGACCGCGCCATCAGCGACCTGGCATTGATCCAGGAGAACACGAAGCGTCCACGCCTCACCCGCGCCGACCTTCGTTCAGTTCGAGCGTTCAACGGACGTCTGGCCGCCCGCTACGAGAGCAACTGGCTCGATGCCCTGGATCGAGCAGCCGATACCCCGCGCTCAGGCCTTCCGGAGCGCCATCTCAGCCCCGACGGACCCCCGCAGCCCCGGGCGTGGGAGCGACGCTGGCCCAGTTCGTTCGAGCGCTTCTATCGCGTTCGTCCTGCACTCATCGAGGCGGCGGAGCACGCGGACGTTCCGGTGGAGAACCTGCTCGCACCCGACCACCTGCGGCGGCTGTTGTGGGACTCCCCCGACTCGATCGACGAGGCGACGATCGACGCGCGCCTAGCCGAACTGGGGGCTCGCCCCTGGCAACGCGCCCTCGCGGTGCCGGTTATCGCTGCGAACTGGTGACGGTCTTGGCGCGGTCGACGGCCGCGATCTGCTCGGTCGCAAAGCGCGCCAACTCCTGAGCACTGAGCCCCTGCTCTTCGAGCAGCTGGCTGCGGGAAGCATGCGGCAGGTAGCCCGGCGCAACCCCGAACTCGCGGAATCGGGTCGCGATGTCTTCGGCACGGACACACTGGCTCACCCGCGCCCCCAGCCCGTTCACGACGCTTCCGTCCTCGACGCTGATCGCGAGTTCGTGCTGAGCGATCAGCTCGATCAGGTCAGCGGAGACCGGCAGCGCCCAGACCGGATCGACAACCGTGGCTCCGATTCCCTGCTGAGCGAGACGATGGCCCACCTCCGCAGCCATGCCTGCCATCTGGCCGTAGCCGATCACCAGCACCCTCGGGTGCGCGGACTCGAACAGCACATCGACATCGCCGTGTCGCCGCAGTGCCCCGATGGGGTCGGGCAAGGACTCCTTGGAGTAGCGAATGACGGTCGGTGCGTCATCGATCGCCACCGCGAGGCGCAGTGCCTCGTCCAAGCGCTGCTCGTCACGCGGAGCGGCCAACTGCAGCCCCGGCACCAGACCGAGGAAAGAGGTGTCCCAGATGCCGTGATGGCTGGCCCCGTCCGGGCCGGTGATTCCTGCGCGGTCGAGGACGAAGGTCACGCCCAAGTGATGCAGACCGACATCCATCAAGACCTGGTCAAAGGCCCGGTTGAGGAAGGTCGCATAGACCGCAACCACCGGATGCAAGCCGCCAGTGGCCAAGCCGGCAGCTGACGTGACGGCATGCTGTTCGGCGATCCCGACATCGAAGATCCGATCGGGGAACAATCGCGCAAAACGATCCAAGCCAGTGGGATGCAGCATGGCCGCGGTGATCGCCACCACCCGGTCGTTCGTCGCTCCGATCCGAGCCAGCTCCTCGCTGAAGGCTTCGGTCCAGGTGCGTCCGCCGACAACCAAAGGCTCGCCGGTGTCCTCGTCGATCACGCCGACGGCATGGAAACGATCCTGCTCGTTGTCTTCTGCGGCCTTGAAGCCCCTGCCCTTTTCGGTGATGCAGTGCACCAAGACCGGGCCACCGAAACGCTGCGCCTGGCGCAGCGCGGTCTCGACCGCACCGATGTCGTGCCCGTCGATCGGACCCACATACTTCAAGCCCAGATCCGCGAACATGCCGCGCGGCACCAGGACGTCACGCACGCCAGTCTTGAAGCCGTGCATCAGGCCATAGATCATCTGACCGATGACCGGCGCGGCCAGCACCTTGTCCTTGATCAGACGCAGGGTGCGCTCATAACGCCGATCGGTGCGTAACGCGGTCAGCTGCTGCCCCAACCCGGACAGCTGAGTGGCCAGACCCCCCACCGTCGGGGTGTACGAACGGCCATTGTCGTTGACCACGATCACCAGGCGCTCGTCCTCGTCGACGGCGATGTTGTTCAGCGCCTCCCAGGCCATGCCGCCGGTCAATGCGCCGTCACCGATGACAGCCACCACCCAGCGCTTCTCGCCGGTCAGACGAAAGGCCTTGGCCAAACCGTCTGCCCACGACAAGGACGTCGACGCGTGCGAGTTCTCCACCCAGTCATGTTCGGACTCCGCCCGACTGGGATACCCGGACAAGCCGCCCCGCTGTCGAAGGTGCGCGAAGCCGGCCTGGCGTCCGGTCAGAATCTTGTGGACATAGCTTTGGTGCCCGGTATCGAAGATGATCGCGTCGCGCGGCGAATCGAAAACCCGATGCAGAGCAATAGTGAGTTCGACCACGCCGAGGTTGGGACCCAAGTGGCCGCCGGTTCGGCTCACGTTGGTGATCAGGAACTTCCGGATCTCTGCTGCCAGCTGCCGTGACTCAGCAGCAGACAGCTTCTGCAAGTCCGCAGGTCCGGTGATCCTGTTCAGCAACGGCACCCCAGGAGTCTACGTCACAGCCGCGGACGGAACACTTCGCCGCGCAGCCCTGCTGCGACCAGCCCGACCTCTCGTCTGCGTCGGATCAGGCGGGCGTGAACGGCCTCCCACACGTCCAGTGCCTCACTGACGACATGCGGGCCGACCAGGGAGTTCAGTTCGACCCGCAACTCTGCGCGGCCCTGGCTGGACGCCTGGAGCTGCGCATCGAGATGACGCACAGCAAACGCTGCCAGCACGGTCGGCTGCCGACGCAGGAGCCGGCTCGCGCGCAGATCGGCAGGACAGCAGTCGAAGAGCAACTCCACTGCTGTGGCCTGCCATTCGGGGCGGCTCGGCGCGCACACCTCTTCCGGCCAGCCCGGCGGAACCCACCCACACGATTCGCACATGCGTGCGATTCTAGAGCTAGCCGCGGAGGTACCACCAGATCAGCGCCCCCACGGCGCTGACCAGCGCCGCGATGATCACGCCGATCTGGATTTGCCGGAAACGCGATCCCCGATTCCAGTCCGCGCTGGCCAGGGCCGCCACGGCAGGCAGCGCGACGACGGCAACCCACCACCACCATTGATCGATGGCGTCGGAGGCGACCCACCAGCCGAAGCCCGCCCACATGACGACGGAGAACCACCATCCCAAGCGGGCCTTCCACGCGATCGGGATGAGCAGAATGAGGAAGGCCGCGACCGACGACCAGATCGCCCAGCTCAGCTTGCAGTCGGCGATGTCGCCGTCCGCAGATCCATGACAAAGACCGACCGCCAGGGTCTGGGTAGCCAACAGCGCCAACGCCCCGGCGCCGACCGCGGCGATCAAAGAGCTCAGATACGCCCACGCCACGCGAGCCGAGGGCGGGAGATCCTCCCGCCACTCGGCTCGAATGGATGTCGCACCGGACGCGGCGCGTCGACGTGCCATCGCGGACTACTGCGCCAACAGCGAGCGCAGGACGTACTGCATGATGCCGCCGTGCCGGTAGTAGTCGGCCTCCCCTGGGGTGTCGATTCGCACGATCGCATCGAAGACGATCGGCTCGCCGTCGCCAACCGCTTCAACTCGGACCGTCGCCGGCGTCACGCCATCGTTGAGAGCCGTGATGCCGGTGATCGAGAAGACCTCGGTTCCGGTCAGCCCCAGCGTGTCGGCGTTCTGGCCTTCGGGGAACTGCAGCGGCAGGACGCCCATGCCGATCAGGTTTGAACGGTGGATCCGCTCGTAGCTCTCGGCGATGACGACCTTGACACCCAACAGCGTGGTGCCCTTGGCCGCCCAGTCACGCGACGAGCCCGAGCCGTACTCCTTGCCGGCAAGGACGACCAGCGGTACGCCCGCCTTCGCGTAGTTCTCTGCTGCGTCGAAGGCGTAGACCACCGGACCACCCGGCTGGGTGAAGTCACGCGTGAACCCACCCTCGGTGCCAGGAGCGATCTGGTTACGCAGGCGGATATTGGCGAACGTGCCACGGATCATCACCTCATGGTTGCCGCGGCGGCTCCCCAGGCTGTTGAAGTCCGAACGAGTGACGCCATGCGCGGTCAGATACTGCCCCGCAGGGGTCTCCGGCTTGATCGAGCCGGCCGGCGAGATGTGGTCGGTGGTGACCGAGTCGCCCAGTTTCATGAAGGCTCGCGCACCGGTGACGTCGGTCACCGGTGCCGGGGTCGCCGGCATGCCGTCGAAGTACGGCGCGCGCTGGATGTAGGTGGAGGCTTCATCCCAGGCGAACAAGTTGCCCTCCGGCGTCGGCAGGTTCTGCCAGCGCTCGTCACCGGCGAAGACGTCGGCGTAGCGGCGAGCGAACATGTCGGCACTGATCGAGGAGTTGATGACCTCTTCGATCTCCTCGGTGGTCGGCCAGATGTCTGCCAGGTAGACGGGCTCTCCGTCGGTGCCGGTACCTAGCGGCTCCGAGGCTAGGTCGATGTTCATGGTGCCGGCCAGGCCGTAGGCGATCACCAGCGGCGGGCTGGCGAGGTAATTCATCTTCACATCCGGGCTGATCCGGCCCTCGAAGTTGCGGTTGCCAGACAACACGGCCGTCACGGCGAGGTTGTTGTCATTGATCGCCTGCGAAACTTCGGGGATCAGCGGGCCGGTGTTGCCGATACAGGTGACGCAGCCGTAGCCCACCGTTTCGAAGCCGAGTGCGTCCAGGTGCTCCTGCAGGCCCGACTTCGCGTAGTAGTCGGTGACGACCTGCGAGCCCGGAGCCACCGAGGTCTTGACCCACGGCTTGGGCTGCAGGCCGCGCTCATGCGCCTTCTTCGCCACCAGGGCAGCACCGATCATCACCGACGGATTGGAGGTGTTGGTGCACGAGGTGATGGAAGCAACCGTGACCGCTCCATTGGCCAGCTCGAAGCTACGCCCGTCGGCGAGGGTGACCGGAACCGTCCGCGCCGGGTCATCGGTGTAGGAGCCGATCACCTCGGCGTACTTGCCCTTGCTCTCGGCCAAAGTGATGCGATCCTGCGGACGCTTCGGCCCGGCGATGCTCGGCACCACCGTGGCGAGGTCCAACTCCAGCTTCTCGGAATAGCGAGGCTCCGCGTGCGGATCCAGCCACAACCCCTGGGTCTTGGCGTAGGACTCGACCAGAGCGATCTGCTCCTCGGTGCGGCCGGTCATGCGCAAGTAATCGATGGTCTTGTCGTCGATCGGGAAGACCGCGATGGTCGAGCCGTACTCGGGGCTCATGTTGCCGATGGTGGCGCGGTTCGCCAGCGGCACCTCGGAAACGCCCGGGCCGTAGAACTCCACGAACTTGCCGACAACGCCGTGCTTACGCAGCATCTCGGTAATGGTGAGCACCAAGTCGGTGGCGGTGACGCCGTCATTGAGCTTGCCGGAGAGCTTGAAGCCCACCACCCGCGGGATGAGCATCGAGATCGGCTGGCCGAGCATGGCCGCCTCGGCCTCAATGCCGCCAACACCCCAACCGACGACGCCGAGCCCGTTCACCATGGTGGTGTGGGAGTCGGTGCCGACGCAGGTGTCGGGGTACGCCTGCAGAACGCCGTCGACCTCACGGGCGAACGTCACGCGGGCCAGGTTCTCGATGTTCACCTGGTGCACAATCCCGGTTCCCGGGGGCACGACCTTGAACTCATCGAAGGCGGTCTGGGCCCACCGGAGAAGCTTGTAGCGCTCCTCATTGCGCTGGTACTCCACGCCGACGTTGAGGGCCAGCGCGTCGGGGGTACCGAAATACTCCGCGATGATCGAGTGGTCGATGACCAGTTCGGCCGGCGCCAGTGGGTTGACCTTGGACGGGTCGCCGCCGAGATCAGAAACCGCCTGTCGCATGGTGGCCAAGTCCACGACGCAAGCAACGCCGGTGAAGTCCTGCATGATCACGCGAGCCGGGGTGAACTGGATCTCGCGATTGGGATCTGCGCTCGGATCCCACGCGCCAAGGGCTGCGATGTCCTCAGCGGTGATGTTCGCGCCGTCCTCGGTGCGAAGCAGGTTCTCCAACAGCACCTTGAGGCTGAACGGCAGGCTCGCCGAACCCTCAACCGCATCGATACGGAAGATCTGGAAGCTCTTCTCCCCGACCTTCAGCTCGTCGGACGCGCGGTAGCTGTCGATGCTCATGTGGCCTCCCGAAGCCTACGATTTATCTTGATATCGAGATACTAGCCGACCCTCTGCTCAGAGGGTAGCCCGCGACCCTCCGCAAAAGGTCCCCCAGACTGCTGCAACCTCAGCCGCGGCGGCGGGCCACCGACGTGCGCAGCTCCTCGTCCGTCCGCAGCAGGTAGACCAGGCCGCAATCCTGCGGACCGGTCGCGCCGGGCTGACACAGACTGCACGGGTCCTGCGGCCTGACCGGACAGCGAGGCTGCACATTTCGCGAACGCAGGCGGTCCGTCACGCCGTAGGCTCCAAGATCGCAACACACTCCACATGATGGGTCAGTGGAAACACGTCGAAGGCCGTCACCGACGTCGGCCGATAGCCCAGCTGGGCTGCGGTGCCGAGGTCGCGACCCAGCGCCGCCGGATCGCAGGCCACATATCCGACCGCCCGTGGCTGACGTTCCAGCAGGTGACGCATCACCTCGGCGCCGGCACCGGTGCGAGGCGGATCCAGGACGATCAGATCGATCCGCTGCGGCAACCGATCGACCAGCAGTCCCACGTCTCCTCGGAGAAAGTCAGCTCCGACCACATTGCGCCGGGCAAGCTCGGTCGCCTCGCGGTCACCCTCGACGCCCAGGACATGGCAGCCACGCTCGGCCAGTGCAGCGGCAAATAGTCCAACGCCGCAGTACAGATCGGCCACGAGCTCGCCGGGCTGGGGATGCAGTCCTTCGATGACGGCGTCGGTCAGCACCTTCGCCGCCCCTCGGTGCGCCTGCCAGAAGCCGTCGACCGCCACCTGGTACTGCCGGGCATCGACCTTCTCGGTAACCACCCCCGACGCACCGGCGGCCGCAACGACCCGGGTTCCGCTGTCTGCGGCGACGGCCAGCACCTGTTGCCCCGGCTTCACGCCGGCCGGAACCTGTGGCCGAGCGATCGACTCCACCGCCAGGAAACAGCCTTGGGGCGGGAGTTCCACGACCTCGCGCGAGCGATGGGCGGTGAGCCCGAGTTGGCCGCGTGCGCCGACGTGATACCGCATCCGGGTACGCCACCCCCCAGGGCTCGGCGGCACCTCTTCCACCTCGCCGTCGAAGTGGTAACCGCCCAGATGGTCCAGTAGCTCGACCACCACCTGCCGCTTGAGTTCGCGAGTGTGCGCCGGCGCGATGTGCTGGAAGTCGCAGCCACCGCAACGCCCGGCGACCGGGCATGGGGGCTTTATTCGATGCGGGGACGGGCGGTGGACGGCGCTGACCTCTGCTCGCGCGAACCGCCGGTTCACCTCGGTGATCCGGACGTCGACCAACTCTCCGCTGAGCGCGCCCCTGACAAACAGCACCCGCCCCTCGTGGCGAGCAACAAAATGACCGCCGTGCGCGATGGGCCCGACCTCAATCCCCGGCAGCTGCTGGCCGACCTCGAAGGTCACTCCCGTGGCCCCGGTTCACCGTAACCGCCGACCCGGACCTGGCCAGATCCCGGACGACGCCAGGCAGCGGCACTGTTGCGTTCGGCACGGTTGAGCGCGTACTTCGACGAGGCCAGCTGGTACGGCACCGAGGTCACCATGACGCCCTGCATGAAGTTCAGGCGAGCCTTCACGATCAAGGAGGTCTGGTTGTGCAGCAGCTGCTCCCACCAGTGGCCGACCACGTACTCCGGAATGTAGACGCAGACGACGTCACGGGGGTTGTCCGAACGGATGCCCCGCACGTAGTTGAGGAAGGGTCCGGTGACCTCCCGGTAGGGCGAAGCGATCACCTTCAGTGGAACGTCCAAGCCCTGCGCGTCCCAGGTGGACATGATCTCGCGCGTCTCGGCCTCGTCGACCGCGACGGTCACCGCCTCGATACTGCTGGCTCGCGTGGCCCGAGCGAAGTTCACCGCGCGCATCGTCGGTTTGTTGACTTCCTGCACCAGGATCACCGCGCGGACGCGACTGGGCAACAGCCTGGCGTCCATCGCGCTGACCGCGGTCTCACGGGCCACCTTTTGGTAATGCGCCCTGATCCCCCGCATCAGAACGAAGATCACCGCCATGGCGAGCACCGCAGCGTAGGCACCGTAGATGAACTTCGATGCCAGCACGATGATCAAGACGACTCCGGTACCGGTCAGGCCAATGGTGTTGATGACCCGTGAGCGCTGCATGTGCGCCCGGACCTTCGGGTCCTTCTCCGTCTTGAGGTGCCGCGTCCAGTGACGGGTCATGCCGAACTGGCTGACAGTGAACGACACGAAGACCCCGACCACATAGAGCTGGATCAAGGCCGTGACATTGGCGTTGAAGACAAGCACTAGACCGATCGCGGCCAAGGCCAAGACCAGGATGCCGTTGGAGTAGGCCAGGCGGTCACCACGGGTGTGCAACATCCGCGGCAGGAAGCCGTCGCGGGCCAAGATTGAACCCAGCACAGGGAAGCCGTTGAACGCCGTGTTGGCGGCGAGGAACAAGATGATCATCGTCGCCGTGATCACGAAGAAGAAGCCCGCAGGGAAGTTGTCGAAGATCGTTCGGGCAAGCTGCCCCATCACCGTCTCGTGCGCGACGTCTGCCGGCACACCGTTCTTCTCGAAGTGCGAGTTGCCGTCCGGGTCGACGATCTTCAGTCCGGTGAGGTTGGCCAGCAGGATGATGCCGCCCAGCATGCTGATCGCGACGGTGCCCAGCAGCGCGAGCGTCGTCGCGGCATTGCGACTCTTCGGCTCGCGGAAGGCGGGCACGCCGTTCGAGATCGCTTCGACGCCGGTCAGGGCTGCGCAACCGGACGAGAACGCACGGGCGAGAAGCACGACCATCGCCAAACCCATCAACGGCTCATACGACGGCGAACCCACAACCTCGAGGTTGGCGGTGGGCGCCT
Source organism: Propionicimonas sp. (assembly GCA_036788135.1). GTDB lineage: Bacteria > Actinomycetota > Actinomycetes > Propionibacteriales > Propionibacteriaceae > Propionicimonas. The sequence continues at coordinate 76,277 of DAIQNZ010000009.1, read as the reverse complement.
GCAGGTGATCGCTGAGGCCGAAGATCCGGAAGAGACCCCAGGCCGTCATGCCGAGCACGCCGATCATGAAGCCGTAGGTGGGGATCGCGAAGAAGGAGCCTGACTCGCGCACCCCGCGCAGGTTCATCGTCATCAACAAGATGATGACGGCCGTGGCCCACAACCCTTCGTGGCCGGACAGGAACGGCAGCATGGCCTTCGCGTTCTGAATGCCGGACGAAACAGAAACCGCCACGGTCAGCACGTAGTCCACCAGCAACGCGCTGGCCACCACTAGTCCGGCGTTCGGACCGAGGTTGACCGTGGCCACCTCATAGTCACCGCCACCCGACGGGTAGGCGTGCACGGTCTGGCGATAAGACAAGACCACCAGCAGCATCACGACCGCCACCGCGATCGCGATCTGCCAGGAGAACGCAAAGCCGGCCATACCTGCCAGAGACAGGGTGAGCAGGATCTCGTCGGGGGCGTAGGCCACCGAACTCAGCGCGTCCGAGGCGAAGACCGGCAGGGCGATCCTCTTGGGCAGCAGCGTCTCCCCCAGCTGGGCACTAGCCAGCTTGCGGCCAACCAACAACCGCTTGACGAAGTCCGTGGCGTTCACGTCAACGCACCCTATGCCAAACCGGGCCCACCAAGCCCGTTCGCCCAGCAAGATTCAGCCGAGCGCCTGCGCGCGCCGGCGGTGTGCAGCATTGATAGGGTCACCCCTGAAAGCTCGACCGAATCTCTGGGAGGCATTGGCGATGCACATCGTCATCATGGGCTGTGGGCGAGTCGGTTCCTCGTTGGCCCGAGCGCTGGAGCGGCGCGGTCACTCGGTCGCCGTCATCGATCTGGTGCAGGACTCGTTCCGTCGGCTCGGGCCCGAGTTCCAGGGCAAGACCGTCAAGGGAGTCGGCTTCGACCGCCAGGTCCTGATCCGGGCCGGTATCGAGCGTGCCGACGGCTTCGCCGCCGTATCCAGCGGTGACAACTCCAACATCTTGGCTGCTCGCGTGGTGCGTGAGACCTTCGAGGTCAGCAATGTCGTCGCCCGCATCTATGACCAAGGTCGAGCAGAGGTCTACGAGCGCCTGGGCATCCCGAGCGTTGCGACCGTGCGCTGGGCCGCCGACCAGGTGCTGCGCCGATTGCTCCCGTCGGGCTCGGAACCGCAGTGGCGCGACCCGTCCGGGACCGTGCGCCTCGTCGAGGTTCACGTGGACTCCGGGTGGGTCGGGAGCAAGGTTGCGGCGATGGAAGCGGCCTCGGGCTGCCGCATCCCCTTCCTGATGCGCTTCGGTTCGGGCATCGTCCCGAACGAGCGCACCGTCTTCCAGGACGGCGACCTGATCTACGCCGCCGTTACCAACGAACAGGTCAGTGACGTGGAGGACATCCTCGGCGCTGCCCCCGTGGAGCACTGAGGAGGCCCCGATGCGTGTTGCCATCGCCGGAGCAGGCAACGTCGGCCGCTCCATCGCTCGCGAGCTCATCGCCAGCGGTCATCAGATTCTGCTGATCGACCGCGACCCTAACGCCATCAAGCCCGAAAGCGTGCCCGAGGCCGAGTGGCTCCTCGCCGATGCCTGCGAGGTCAGCAGTCTCGAGGAGGCAGGCCTGGACACCTGTGATGTGGCCATCGCCGCGACGGGAGACGACAAGGCGAACCTGGTGCATTCCCTGCTGGCCAAGACCGAGTTCGCGGTGCCGCGAACGGTTGGTCGGGTGAATCACCCGTCCAACGAGTGGATGTTCGACGACTTGTGGGGTGTGGACGTCGCGGTCTCCACCCCTCGGCTGATGTGCGCTCTCGTCGAAGAGGCTGTCACCGTCGGCGACCTGGTGCGACTGTTCAGCTTCCGCGGCGGTGCCAGCAACCTGGTGGAGATGACCCTGCCCGAGGAGTCGCCGCGGGTCGGCATCCGGGTTTCGGATCTCAACCTGCCGGGCGACTCGGTTCTGGTTGCCATCATTCGTGACGGTGTGGCACGTGCGCCTGAGCGTGACGGCGCCTTGGAGGCTGACGACGAACTCTTGTTCATCGCCCCGTCGACTTCGGAACTCGAGCTGGCTCAGTACCTGATGCCGCGCCTGGTGAAGGACGCCTGAACTCAGCCTGCGATCAGTTCGTAGCGCGGGTTGTACATCCGGCGCCCGCCGTCGACGCAAGAGACCCGACCGGTGACCTCCAGCTCACGGCCGGCTACCACTCCCGGGATCTCTCTGCGGCCCATCCAAACCAGGCTCACCACACCGGAGCCGTCGTTGAACTCCGCCTCCAGCCAGGGGGTGCCGGCCCGCGGCTTCACCGTCAGCACGCTGATGGTTCCACGCAAGCGCACCCGCTGCCGATCCCGGAGGTCGCCGACCTTGTTGCAGCCGGTCGACTCAACCACACGCTGACGTTCTTCCGATTCGAGCTCGGCGTTCGAAGCGCCGAGCCGCCGCAGGGCCCGCAGCACCGGGTTGTTGCTCGCCATCACGAAGCTCCTTCAGGCAGTCTCATGGTGATCCGGTCACCCGGCACCATCGGCTGGTCGCCCCGACGCACCACCACATTGCGGAAGAACTCCACGAACGGTGCGGCCTTCGTGATGTCCTCGGTATCGAGGGCGGCCTCTCCCAAGAGGGTACCTCGCAGCAGCCAGCGCGGACCTTCGGCGAACCACACCCGAGAGACGTGGTAGAGCTGTTCACCCTGCGGCCCCGTGTGCGGCAGCACCCGACGGATCTCCGGCCCAAACGGGCCGTCCGCAATCTCCGCGCTGCCGCCCAACTCGTCGGCCTCCGCGGCCGTCGCGGCCCGCAGCTCCTCGGCAAGTCCGCCGCGCGCAGGCGCCGCAAGCAGCACCAGTTCCAACCCCGAGTCGGCCCACACTCCGGTCACCGCGACCACCCGGCGCGTCTGCTCATCGACCTGCAGCTGCAGGTTCAAGCCATCCCAGGGGGTGATGACCATGGTCTCGAGATCGATCCGCGGCACTTCGCCGTCGAGATCGACCTCCTCGATGTCGAAGGGCCCGTCGATCCGCCAGTCTTCGGCCAGGATTGACGCCGAAGGATCGTCGTCTTTCAGCTCTTCGCTGTCATCGGGGGCCATCGGTGATGCCTCCTGGGTTGCCTGGTCGGCATCGGCTTGAGCGCGCTTGCGTCCGAAAATCACTACTCCACCTCGGTTGTTCCGGCCGCGGCCGCGGCCCATCCTGCAACTCCACCGGTCGACCCGTACCCGCCGGCGCCGCGTTCACTTGCGGGGAGCTCATCCACTTCGATGAAGCTGGCCCAGGCCACCCTTTGCACCACGAGCTGAGCGATCAAGTCGCCCCGCCGCAGCGTGATCGCGTGTTCCCGGTCCGTGTTCAACAGGCAGACCTTGATCTCGCCGCGGTAGCCGGCGTCAATGGTGCCGGGGGCGTTCACGATCGACAGCCCACAGCGTGCCGCCAAACCCGAGCGCGGATGGACGAAGCCGGCCCAGCCGGGCGGAAGGGCGATGGCCACGCCCGTGCCCACCACCCGACGCTCGCCGGGCGGAAGTACGCAATCCTCGGCGATCGCGAGATCGGCTCCCGCATCGCCCTCACGGGCGTAACGGGGTACCGGCAGCCCGGGGTCGAGTCTGACCAGGCTGATCGTCACATCACCGGGATTGGCTGCGGTCACCCGCGCAGTCTAGCCGGACGCTGCGGTGCCCCGACTCGCGCCCGCCGACGGCATTGCCTGCGGCGTCGGGTGTTGACATCATGCGAATAGGAGGCCACATGAACCGATCACAAGCAGCGTTTTCACGGATCTATGCCGGCGCCGTCGGCGCCGTTGCCAGCATGGCCGCAGCCGCTCTGGCGACCAAGGTTTGGGAGCTCACTACCGGCGAGCAGCCCCCACGCCCCGAAGACCCTGACGTGCCGCTGCGACGGGCGATCACCTGGGCTGTCGCCAGCGGTATCGGCATCGGCATTGCGCAGCTGCTGATCAACCGCCTCGCTGCGGCTGGATGGCGGAGGTTCGCCGGGTCGTCCGACTGAGCGGACGCCCGGCTACGGTGAGCGCCGCGGCTCAGCCGGCGCAGTCCACGCAGTAGCTCACGCCGTTCTTGACCACAGCCACCTGGCTGCGGTGCTTGACCAGGAAGCATGAGCCGCACGTGAACTCGTCGGCCTGGCGCGGCAGCACCCGTACGGTGAGTTCCTCATGGGAGAGGTCCGCACCGGGAAGCTCGAACGACTCCGCGGCCTCAACCTCGTCCTCGTCGACCTTGCCTGAGTTCTTGTCGTTGCGGCGGGTCTTCAACTCCTCGATCGAGTCTTCGCTTTCCTCGTCGGTCTTGCGAGGTGCGTCGTAGTCGGTTGCCATCGGCTGGTGATCCCTGTCCTAGTGCTGGAGGTGTGCGGTAATAGTGTCAGCATTCAGTAGCACTGCGTGACACCGCTCATATTCCCGATCGGCCGTTTCGGTGGACCACTTTGCGGCCCGCCGACGCGCCGAACCTGGAACGGGTTGGTAGGTTACCTGCAAACACCAACGGACGTGGCACCATGACTCACCAATCAGGTCAGCGACCCGAATCAGCTACGGTGCGTCCGGCTGTACCACCCACTCATCTGGAGATCGACATGGAAAGCGCGCTCACCCCCCGTGAGATCCAGGCGCGCGTCCGAGCAGGCGACTCCATCGAGGATGTCGCAGCGGTCGCCGGGATGCCGGCGGAGTGGGTAGAGCCCTTTGCTGCCCCCGTGATCGCAGAGCGGGAGTTCATCGCCCAGCAGGCGCAGGGCCAGCAGGTCCGCCGCGGCGGAGAGACGATCGCTCATCGTTCGCTGGAACAGGTCGTGCATGACCGGCTCACCTCACGCGGCGTGGATCCGGAGACCCTGGTCTGGGACGCGTGGCGCTTGGAGGGACGTCGGTGGTTGGTCCGGCTCGACTACGACTCAGGTAAGGCTCATCGCGAAGCCCGCTTCGTCTATGACGCGACCGGGCGCTTCTCAGTGGCCGACAACGATGATGCCCGTTGGCTGCTCGGGCTGCATTCGGCCTCGCACGGCCCCCAGCCGGGACGACGCCGCCGCGAAGATGACGCGGAGCCCACCGTCGACCTGAACGGCGACCTGGCTTTGGTGCGAGTCGTCCAGCCGCGAGCCGAGGATCTACGCAGCGATGACGTCGAGGGTGAAGTCGACGACGCGTACACCGAAGCCGAGCTGGCCGAAGTCGATGGCATCTACGACATCCTGCCGACGCAGACCGGTGGGCTGGATGTGCTGTACGACATGCTCTCCAGCTTCGATGAGGACTCCGTCCAGATCTACGCGGGTCTGATCCGCGACGAACTCGGCAAGCCGGTCGCACCGAACTCACCCGTGATCGACCCGGACCAGCAGTCGACGACCGATGAGGGTCGCGGCCAACGGGCCAGGCACCGCCGCACGCACTCGAAGGCGAGCCCCGACGTCGAGCCGGCAGCACCCCTGGTCGAGCCAACTCCGCCAGCCGTCGAACCTTCGGTGTCGGAGCCTCAGGCAGCTGAGCCCACCCAGCCGTCCCTGGAGGATGCTGCGGCTGACCTACCCGTGGACAAGCCGCGCACCCGCCGCAAGCGAGCCGAGGTTCCCAGCTGGGACGAGATCATGTTCGGCTCGCCGAAGAAGCGCTCCTGAACTCAGGATTCGCCGAACGGCAGCGGTTCTGGCGACAGCGTGACGGCCGCAACCTGGGCGGTGACGCGGCGTCGATGGTGTCGGCGGCAAAGCACCTGGTAGGCCACGTCCACCTGCTCACCGGTGTCACCAACGACGACCTGGCTGCCCTCGGTCACCATCACACCATTCACCGTCCGCGCGTTGTGCGTGGCCGGCTCGCCGCACCAGCATCGGGGTCGCACTTGGAGCATCTCCATGCGGTCGCACAGTTCCACAAGCCGGCGTGACGCGGGGAACAGCGCGGTCCGGAAGTCGGTGAGGATCCCGAAGCAGAACACGTCGATCTGCAGTTCGTCGACGATCCGGGCTAGCTGGTCGATGTGCTCGCCGGTGTAGAACTGTGCTTCATCGCACACCAGGAAATCGACCCGCCGCCCGTTGGTGAGCTCGCCGACCACATAGACCCAGAAGTCGAACTCCGGCTGCACCTCGATCGCCGCACGGGTGAGCCCGATCCGCGAGGTGATCGTCGCGCCGCCCGAGCGATCCAGCATCGTGAACAGCCGACCTTGGCGCCCCGCCTGCGCCTCGGTGTAGGCCACCTGGAGCGCCAAGGTCGACTTGCCACAGTCCATCGGGCCGGTGAAGTAGGTCAGTTCAGCCATCGCTTCGCTCTCCTCGTGTGCTGCCCGTCAACGATCGCCGCGCGATCATGCCATGAGCAGGGGGATCTGGACCTCCGCTGGGGTCAAGGAGCCATGCATGCCGATCAGGCCCAGCTCCCCCGCGTGCCTGCGGGTGAGTATCGCACTGTCGTCGGCCATCGCAACGATCACATCGCCAAAGCGATCACTCAGCCGCGGCGCTATCGGCCCGAACCAGCCCTCGGCCTCGGCTTCGGCCCGCGTCCGCACCCAGGCGCGTGCGCCCAGCCGCTGCCGCCACCGGTCAGCGACGTCATCGACCGCAGACGGTGAGACCTTCAGATGACGCAGACGGCCCTCTCCGGCCAGGGCGTCGACGCCGAGAAGGAGCTCTGGTTCGTCCTCAACGATCAGTCGGCCATCAGCGGGGACGTCCACCATGCCGTGGTCGGCCGTGATCACCAGCCGCACGTCATCAGGCACCCGAGCACGGACGGTCGCGGCGAGGCGATCCACGGCCGTGAGCGCAGCTCGCCAGGAGTCGGAGTCCACGCCTGCGCCGTGGCCGGTGTGATCGAGGCGTCGTTCGTAGCAGTAGGTGACGGTGCGCTCGCCCGCCGTCGCCGCAGACTGAGCCAACTCCGCTCGACGAGCGAGGTCGCGTTCGTCGTCCACCGGCCAGAACGACGCTCCTCGCAGGGCGACAGTGGTCAGCCCGGTATTGGCGAAGGCGGCCGGAGCAACCGCACCGACCGTCACCCCGGCGGCAGCCAGGCGCTCGAAGTAGGTCAACTGCGGTTGCACATCCAGGCCGCTGACATCCTGTGACCATCGCAAGGCGTTCAGCACCGCCTTGCTGGGCTCATGCCAGAAGCTGTAGCCCGCGATGCCATGGGAGCCGGGAACCAGTGCCGTGCCCAGACTGGTGATCGAGGTGGCCGTGGTGCTCGGCACGCCGGAGCTGATCACGCGCTGCGGCAGCGAAGCCAGAAACGGAGCCAACTCGGCGTGAGCGGAGAGCTGAGCCGCGCCCAAGCCATCGATCAGCAGCACCAGGTAGCGCTGCGCCTGCGGGAGACCCAACCGGTCGCTGCCGCGCATTCCCAGATGAGCGCCGATGCTCGGCAGGAGATCCGCCAATGAATCCGAGCCGTAGGCCGGGATCAAAGGCGCACTCATCGGATGGCGCCGGTGACCTGCTGCAATGCGGTGGCGAAGGCGACCAACTGCTGCACCTTCTCCGCGCCGTCGGCAGCGGCACTGATCCGCACGGTGATGTCCTCGGCGGCGATCATTCCGGTCATCCCGTGATCTGCCTCGCAGTTGGGGTCGGAGCACTGGGCAGGCTCCAGGTCCACTCGACGCATGGTGCCCCACGCGATCGCCAACCAGGTCTCGACCACTTCTGAGCGTCGCGACCCATAGCGTTCGGCGTGACTGACGACCTGACTCAAGGCCACTGAGCCGATCTTGGCCAATGGCACGGCCTCGGTGGTGGTCAGCGCCTGCGCCGGAGTGCCGGACTCACCGTTCTCGTCAGTATGCGAGACCAGCAGCCGGCTGGGGGTGAGCACCAGCACGGTCAAGTGACGCTGGATCTCCTCGCGGTTGAAAGTGGCCTCCTGGTGAACCAGATAGGCCACAACCTCCTCACTCCCCAGCGCCATCGCCACCGTGTCAGCAACGAGTTCGGGGAAGTAGCGGCAGGCGTGGATCTCCGCGCCGAGATCCGCCGGCAGTCGCCGGACACCTGTTGAGCTCACCTCGGCATTCTCCCACGCGCGCCGACCGAGCCCAAAAGGCTCCCGCCCCACTAGGGTGTGATGCCGTGAGCACCCGTCCATTCTTCGCTGCCCGCGTCGAGGAGTTCCTCGACCGGCGCGTTGAGTCATTGCTGCGGGCAGTGGGCTGGCGGGAACAGGTGCTCTGTTATGCCGGCTACGGCACCAGCGCAGGGCTTCGCGTTCTGGGTCGGGTGATCTTGGTTCCCAGCCGTGCCCGGACCCATCTCGGCAAGGCGACCGAGGAGCTCATGCGGCGGCGCGGCTTCCGCAACTTCTTCAGCACTTCCTGCGTGCGGGCGGCCTTCACCGTCCGTGTGGGTGGTCAGCTCATCGAAGCCAGCACCGACCGCGGCGGCTACATCGACCTGCGTATCCGTGACCACCACCTCACGCCCGGCTGGCAGCAGGTCGAAGTCGCGACCGCCCAGTCCGAGCCGGTTCCGGCCGACGTCTACATCGTCGGCGACGAGGTCGATTTCGGCATCGTTTCCGACATCGACGACACGATCATCACCACCTTTCTGCCGCGGCCGATGATCGCTGCCTGGAACTCCTTCATCCGCGACGAATCAGCACGCCAGTCGGTGCCCGGCATGGCACGGATGTACTCCTCGCTGATCGCTCGGCACCCGCAGGCACCGGTGGTCTACATCTCTACCGGCGCCTGGAACACCCAAGGATTCCTCTCCCGCTTCTTGAAGCGACACGGCTACCCGGCCGGCCCGATGCTGCTCACCGACTGGGGACCCACCAATACCGGCTGGTTCCGCTCAGGTTGGGCACACAAGGCTGAGTCCCTGCTGCAGCTCACCCGCGACTTCCCCAACATCTCCTGGTTGTTGGTGGGCGACGACGGCCAACACGACCCGGCCATCTATGCCGATTTCGCCCGGGTCGCGCCCGATCGGGTTCGGGCGATTGCGATCCGCCAGCTCACCCCCGCTGAGCAGGTGCTGGCCCACGGCACCACAGTCGGCATCGAACCGGACGATCCGGTCGCCGACATCCCGCTGGTCTCCGCCCCCGACGGGCGCGGCCTGCTTGCCGCCCTCGACGGACTCCCCCAGCTCGACTGATCGAACTATCTGCAAGAAAGGCACGCTAGCCACCCATGGTTGCCAAACCGCCACCGGTCGAAGAGGACTACGCCGAGCACATCGTCGACGTGGACGTCTCGTCGGAGATGGAGACCAGCTTCCTCGAGTACGCGTACTCGGTGATCTACTCGCGCGCGCTGCCCGACGCGCGCGACGGCCTCAAGCCGGTCCAACGCCGAATTCTCTACGGCATGGACCAGATGCGTATTCGTCCCGACGTCTCGCACGTGAAGTGCTCTCGCGTGGTGGGTCAGGTGATGGGTCTGTATCACCCCCATGGCGATGCCGCGATCTACGATGCCCTCGTCCGCCTCGGCCAGCCGTGGTCGATGCGCCTGCCCACTGTCGACGGCCACGGCAACTTCGGCTCGCTCGACTCTGGGCCGGCCGCCATGCGTTACACCGAATGCCGAATGGCTCCGGCCGCCGTGGCCATGACGGCCGACATCGAGTCTGACACCGTCGACTTCCGTCCCAACTACGACGGCAAGGAGACCGAGCCGGTCGTGCTCCCGGCCGCCTTTCCGAACCTACTGGTCAACGGCTCAACCGGCATCGCAGTCGGTATGGCCACCAACATCGCGCCGCACAACCTGGTCGAGGTCGTCCAGGCGCTCAAGCATCTGCTGAAGCACCCTGACGCCGACAGCGAAGAGCTGATGCGCTACGTCCCCGGACCGGACTTCCCCACCGGGGGCAAGATCATCGGGTTGGACGGGGTCCGCGACGCCTATCTCACCGGCCGGGGCCAGTTCAAGGTGCGTGCCACCGCCCGGATCGAGCAGGTCAGCCCGCGCCGCAAAGGCATCGTGGTGACGGAGCTTCCGTATCAGATCGGTCCGGAGCGCATCATCGAGCAGGTCAAGACGCTGGTCGGCAACAAGAAGCTCACCGGTATCGCCGATATCAAGGACCTCACCGACCTGGCCAACGGCACGCGGCTGGTCATCGAGATCAAGAACGGCATTAATCCGGAGGTCTTGCTCGAGGAGCTGTACCGGCTGACCAAGCTCGAGGATTCGTTCTCGGCCAACAATGTCGCCTTGGTCGATGGCCAGCCGCAGACGCTCAGTCTGCGCCAGATGCTCAGCGTCTACCTCGAACACCGCCTCGACGTCATCCGCCGCCGGTCCGCCTTCCTCCTTGGCAAGGCCAAAGACCGGCTGCACCTTGTCGAAGGCCTGTTGCTGGCAATCGTCGACATCGACGATGTCATCGCCATCATCCGCACCTCCGACGACGCCGCCCAGGCGCGGATGCGGCTGATGGATGCGTTCGAGCTCAGCGAGATCCAGGCGAACTACATCCTGGACATGCAGCTGCGACGCTTGACCAAGTTCAGCCGGATCGACCTGGAGAGCGAACGCGACAAGCTGTGGCAGACCATCGCCGACCTCCAGGCGATCCTTGACTCCGAAGAACGCCTGCACGAGGTGACTGCCGGCGAACTCGACGAGATCGCCCGCACCCACGGCACTCCTCGGCGCACCGTGCTGCTAGCTTCGGCGGGCAACCAGGTGACCGCTGCGCGGGCAGCTGCGTCGTTGGAGATCGCCGATGACCCGTGCTGGGTGATGCTGTCCTCGGCAGGATTGCTGGCGCGCACCGACAACGACGATCCCCTGCCCAGCAGCGGCCCTCGCGCCGTCCACGATGTCATCGTTTCCGCGGTGCGAACCACCGCCCGCGGCGACTTCTGCGTGTTCACCAACACCGGACGCCTGCTTCGCGGCCACGCCATCGAGGTGCCCTCTGTCCCGGTCACCGCGTCCGCACCCAATCTCCAGGGCGGGTCGCCGGCCGGCGAGCTCCTGCCGTTGGAGGCAGGTGAGCGGATCCTCGGCCTGGGCACGATCGCCGAAAGCACTTTCGGCTGGGCATTGGGGACGCGCAAGGGCGTGGTCAAGAGAGTCAATCCTGAGGTGCTCGGCAAGGACTCATGGGAGGTCATCCGGCTCGACGATGGCGATGAAGTCGTCGGCGCCGTCGAACTCACCCATGACCTGGTCTCACTGGTGTTCATCACCTCGGACGCGCAGCTGCTGCACTTCCCCGCCTCGAGCGTCCGTCCGCAGGGACGGGCTGGAGGCGGCATGGCCGGCATCAAGCTCAATCCCGGCGCCCAGGTGATCTACTTCGGAGCCACCCCGAGCGCCGACTCGTCGGTGGTGACGGTTGCTGGCTCGTCCGACGCTTTGCCCGGGACCGATGCCGGCAGCGTCAAGCTCACCCCCCTGGCCGAGTATCCCCAGAAGGGGCGGGCCACCGGTGGCGTCCGCTGCCAGCGGCTGCTGAAGGGCGAGAACGTGCTCTTGCTGGCCTGGGCAGGACCCGACCCGGCGATCGCCGCTGCTGCGAGCGGGGCGCCGATCGACCTGCCGGCGCCTGATCCACGCCGTGACGGTTCGGGCACACCCGGTTCCCAGCCGATCGCCGCCGTGGGCTCCCGCTACCACGCCTGACCGCATCTGCGGCCCTCCACTCGATGTGAAGGCTGCGGTGTGGTTATGGTGAGTTGCATGACCGATGGTTTTGCCGACCTGCTGGACGCCAATCGCCGCTACTCCAACTCCGCTCCACGCAACTTCGACGGCTACGCCCATGCCGGCGTCGCGGTGGTGACCTGCATGGACTCTCGACTGCAGCCGCTGGAGATGATTGGCCTGTTCCTCGGCGAGGCGAAGATCCTGCGCACGCCCGGCGGCCACGTGACCGAGGACGCGCTCAGCGGCTGTGTCTTGGGGGTCAACCTGCTTCGAGTCAATCGAATCCTGATCGTCGAGCACACCCGGTGCGCGATGGCTTCGGCTCGGGAGGAAGAGATCGTCCAGCGGGTCAGCGCCTCAGCCGGCCGTGACGCGAGCGGCTACCACTTCGGTGCCGACCCCGATCAACTCGACCACGTACGCGCCGATGTTGAACGGGTAGCCGGTCACCCATTGATCGCCGGTCGAGCCCAGGTCGGCGGCTTCATCTACGACGTCGACACCGGCTTGCTGGAGCAGATCTGCTGACCGGGACCGTCCGGCACCCATACCCCACCCGGTATCATGAGGCGGGCAATCGAGGAGAGCAATGACCATCACCAACATCACCGCAGACCAGGCACGGGCACGGCAGCAGGCCGGAGCCACCATCGTCGACGTGCGCTCCGACGGTGAGTGGGCGCAGGGACACGCTGCCGGAGCCATCCACCACCCGGTCGAAACTTTGGACGTGTCGCGCCTGCCCGCCGACGCCGAACTGATCTTCATCTGCGCCTCCGGGGGCCGCTCCCTGCAGGCTGCGCGGCTGGCCGCCGGGACCGGCCGCGACGTGTTCAACGTCGTCGGCGGCACCGTCGGCTGGCAAGCCATGGGCCTGCCGATGGCCTGACGCTCAGGCGTCGATGCGCTCGGCGTCCAAGCTGTAGGCACCCTCCACAATGAAGTCGCGCCGGGGGGCGACGTCATTGCCCATCAGTCGTTCGAAGGTCGCCTCGGCCGCAGCGGCGTCATCAACGGTCAGCCTGCGTAGCGTGCGATGGCGGGGGTTCATGGTGGTGTCGGCCAACTGGTCGGCGTCCATCTCGCCCAGACCCTTGTACCGCTGCGGCTCTTTGAAGTTCTGACCGCGTTTGGTCAGCTCGGCGAGCTTGCGGCGGTACTCGGCGTCGTTGTAGGTGTAGATGAACTTCTCCTGCCCCTTGCGAGGATTGATCAGCTCGAAGCGATGCAGCGGAGGAACCGCGCTGTAGACCCGACCAGCCTCCACCATCGGCCGCATGTACTTGAAGAACAACGTGGCTAGCAAGGTGCGGATGTGGGCGCCGTCGGAGTCGGCATCGGCCATGAAGATGATCTTGGAGTAGCGCGCCGCGTCCAGGTCGAAACTGCGCCCCGACCCTGCCCCCACCACCTGAATGATGGACGCGCACTCGGCATTCTTCAGCATGTCGCCGACCGATGCCTTCTGGACGTTCAAGATCTTGCCGCGAATCGGCAACAGTGCCTGGAACTCGGAGTCGCGAGCCAGCTTGGCGGTCCCCAACGCCGAGTTGCCCTCGACGATGAACAACTCCGTGCGATCCAGATCCGTGCTGCGACAGTCAGCAAGTTTGGCCGGCAGCGTCGACGACTCCAGCGCATTCTTGCGTCGCTGTGCGTCCTTGTGCGCACGGGCCTGAACCCGGGTGCGCGACGCGGAGACGACCTTCTCCATCACGGCCCGGGCCTGCGTTCGGATCGCTGCCTTGTTGGACGTCAGGAAGTCGCCGAGTTCGCGCTCGACGGCCTTGGTAACCAGGCGCGAGACCGGAGGTGTGCCGAGCACCTCCTTGGTCTGGCCTTCGAACTGCGGCTCGGCGAGCCGAACGGTGACCACCGCCGTCAGGCCCTCCAAGACATCGTCCTTGGCGATCTCCTCATTTGCCTTCAGCAGTCGCGTGCCGTCCAAACCGCGCGCGAAGGCCCTAGTCAAGCCCCGCTCGAAGCCGGTGACGTGGGTGCCGCCCTTCGGGGTGGCGATGATGTTCACGAACGACGACACCTGCGTGTCGTAGCCACCGTTCCAGCGCAGCGCGATGTCGATGTCGAGCTCGCGCTCCACATCGGTCGGAGTCATGGCGCCGGAATCATCCAGCATCGGCACGGTCTCGGTGAAGGAATCGCTTCCCTGCAGCCTGATCACATCGGTGACCGGCGTCCCGCTCGACAGGTAGTCACAGAACTCGCTGATCCCGCCGTCGTGCTTGAACACCTCTTGGACCGGCTCGGTCCCGCGCGCGTCGACCACGTCCAACTCCAGCCCCGGTACCAGGAAGCTCGTCTGGCGGGCACGGGCCAGCAGTTGCGGCAACGACAGCTCGGCGCCGGGCAGAAAGATTTGGTGGTCCGGCCAGTACCGGATCCGGGTGCCAGTCACGCCCTTGCCGACCCGACCCACCTTGCGCAGCTCTGCGCCCGGAGTGAACGGCGCGTCAGGACCATCCCCGTCGAAGGAGCCCGGGACGCCACGCCGGAAGCTCATGGTGTGGACAGCGCCATTACGGTCGACCTCCACATCGAGTCGCGCCGACAAAGCGTTGACGACCGAGGCACCCACACCGTGAAGACCGCCAGTCGCGTTGTACGACCCGGCACCGAACTTGCCGCCCGCGTGCAGCTTGGTGAAGACCACCTCGACGCCGGTCAGCCCCGTGCGCGGCTCGATGTCGACCGGAATACCGCGCGCGACGTCCACGACCTGGATGGAGCCGTCGGCATCCAGGCGAATCTTGATCCGGTCACCGAAACCGGCCAGCGCCTCATCCACGGCGTTGTCGATGATTTCCCACAGGCAGTGCATCAGCCCCCGGGTGTCGGTGGAGCCGATGTACATCGCCGGACGCTTGCGGACCGCCTCCAGGCCTTCCAGCACCAAGAGGTGCCTGGCCTCGTAGTCCCTACCTTCTCCGGCTTTCGTCGTACTCACGCCCGGCAGATTATCTCGACGGCGTAACAGTTCCGCGCATTCAGGTAACGGTGTCGGGACGCCACCGAAGAGTTCCTGCTGGCGCGCCTACACTGAGAGGGCCGGGAACAACAGCAGCGTCGTTGCTGTTGATGACGGTGCCGGACACTCAAGTGAGTGAGAAAGTGAGGACACCATGAGCAGCACGTTTGCCGAGCCCCTGACCACAGCAGATCGTTGCGATCGCTGCGGCGCTCAGGCCTACCTGCGGGTAACCCTCACCTCCGGGGGCGAGCTTCTCTTCTGCGGGCACCACGCCAATGAGCACTCCGCGAAGCTGAGCCAGGTGGCCCTGCACATCCAGGACGAAACCAGCAAGCTGTCCTAGCCGACGAGTTGGTCGTGGGCCCCGGGGAGCTTCCCCGGGGCCCACTGCTTTTCGCTGAGATACTGCTGGGGTGCAGACCATCGACGCCATCCGAGGTGACCTGACGCGCGAGCATGCCGACGCCCTGGTCAACGCCGCCAACTCCTCCCTCCTGGGTGGGGGCGGCGTTGACGGAGCTCTGCATGCCGCCGCCGGGCCCAGCCTGCTTCAGGCCTGCCGGCGTGTTCGGGCCGAGCGGTTCCCCGACGGCCTTCCCGTCGGTCAAGCCGTGGCGACGACTGCCGGCCGATTACCCGCCACGTGGGTGATCCATACCGTCGGCCCCAATCGTCATGCCGGCCAGACCGATGAAGGCCTGCTCGCCGCCGCCTACCAGCACAGCCTGGATGTCGCGGTGGGCCTCGGTGTCCGAACCGTCGCCTTCCCCGCCATCGGCGCCGGCGTCTACGGCTGGGAGCCAGCCACGGCGGCGCGCGTCGCCGTCCAGACGGTCATTGATCATCCTCGGACGGGCATCGAGCGGGTGCGTTTCGTGCTGTATTCCGACCTCTTGCTCCAGGGTTTCCAAACTGAACTGGAGCGCCACGCATGACCGCGCTGCCATTCGGAAGCTGGCCCTCCCCGGTCAGCTCACAGGACCTAGCGCGGTCATCATTGCGTCTGGGTTATGGCATGGTCGACGGCCGCAGCGTCGTGTGGAGCGAAGGCCACCCCGAGCAGGGCGGGCGGGTGAGCCTGTGGCGTCGCGACGAGGCCGGCAGCTGCAAAGAGGTGACGCCACCGGAGGCGAATGTCCGCACCGGGGTCAACGAGTACGGCGGCGGAGATTGGGCCGCTCACGACGGACTGATCGTGTACAGCACCTGGCCTGACGGCTCGGTCTGGCTGCTCCAACCCGACCAGGACCCCCACATGGTCGCCCCTGGCGACGGTCTGCGCTATGCAGCGCTCTGGCTGGACCCACAACGCCGGCTCGTACTCGCGGTTCGCGAGGACCATCGCCGCGAAGGCGAACCGTGCCAGACCGTGGTCATGCTGGACCTGGACGGGCCGAACCTCGATGGCGGCACAGTCATCGCCTCCGGCTGCGACTTCTACGCTCATCCGAGTCTGAGCGCTGATGGCCGAGTGGCCTGGTGCGAGTGGAACCACCCTGATATGGCCTGGGACAGCGCAGCCATCGTCGTCGCGCCGCTGAGCGACCCGCCAGCCCGCACGGTCGTGGAGTGCCACCCGGGTGTCTCCGCGCTGTATCCCGCGTGGGCGCCCGACGGCGCGTTGCTCTACCTGAGCGATGCCGGCGGATCGTGGACCTTCCGTCGATGGGTTGCCGGGAGCGAACCGGTCGAACTTATGGACTCCCATCATGACTTCTGCGGTCCCCTGTGGGTGTTGACGCCACCGCCGTTCACCGTGATTGACGCCAACAGGATCGGATGCACCTGGCTCGATGATGGTCGCGCCCGGGTCGGCGTGCTGACTCACGGGGATGGCGATGTGCGCCTGGAGGAGCTCACGACCGCTGCAAGTTCGGCCACTGTCTGGGGAAACGGGACCAGCGCAGTAGCCCTGTTCGGCTTTCCTGATCGTCCGTCGGCCTTGGTTCTCCTCGACTGGACCACCGGCCAAGTGCAAACCGTCCGCGCCAGCAGTGGTCACCGGCTTCCCGCCGGGTCGGTCTCGGTCGCTGAGGAGCTCACCTGGGTTTCACCCGATGGGCCGGTTCACGCCTGGTACTACCCGCCGACCAACGGTGATCTCACCGGCATCGACGGCGAACTCCCACCGGTGCAGATCTGGAGCCATGGTGGACCGACCAGCTACAGCCCGCCGGACTTCAGCGTCGCCGTGCAGTTCTGGACCACCCGTGGCATCGGCATCCTTGATGTGAACTACTCCGGGTCCAGCGGCTACGGCAGGGCCTACCGCGACCGTCTGAACGGGCGCTGGGGCCTCAGCGATGTCCGCGACTGCATCGCCGGCGCCCAGACTCTGGTGGAACAGGGAAGAGCCGATCCCGATCGGCTCAGCGTCCGCGGCGGCTCGGCCGGCGGGTTCACCACGCTCGCAGCGCTCACTTCCAGCGACATCTTCGCGGCAGGTATCAGCCTCTACGGAATCGGCGACCTCGAGGCGCTGGCGACCGACACCCACAAGTTCGAGTCGCGCTACACCGAGCGCCTGGTAGCGCCCTACCCCGATCGCGTCGACGTCTATCGCGATCGCTCTCCGATCCATCATCTGGATCGTCTCCGTTGCCCGATGCTGATTCTTCAAGGCGCCGACGACCGGGTCGTGCCCCCTGACCAGGCCCACGCAATGGCTGCGGCCGTACGGGCACGCGGACTGCCAGTCCGGCTGCGTCTTTTCGACGGTGAGGGTCACGGTTTCCGGCGGGCTGAGACCATCATCGCCGTGGCCGAGGAGGCCTTGGCCTTTCTGGCCGAGATCCATGGCTTCACTGCCCGATGACTCGTCCGTCGCGCCGGCAGCGCTAGCGTTGCTGCCCATGGTGACGCATGTGGTGTGGGACTGGAACGGCACACTGCTCGACGACCTCGACTGTTGTCTGGACGTCACCGACCAACTGCTGACCGAGTTCAATCTGCCGCCCCTCGGCAGCCGCGATCGCTACCAGCGGATCTTTCGCTTCCCGGTAGCCGACTACTACGCAGACCTCGGCTTCGACACCGGAGTCGACGGCAATTTCGATGCGGCGGCCCGCCGTTACGTCCAGCTGTACACCGCCGCAGCCGCCTCCTGCAGGCTCCATGACGGTGCCCGCGAGGCGCTGGAGGCCCTCAGGAATTTCGGCGTCCAGCAGGTCATCATCTCGGCCTCGCAGCAGCAGGTTCTGGAGGCCCAGCTGGCACCGTTCGCGCTAGGACGGTGGCTGGACGGCGCGTACGGTATTGCCGACATCTACGCCGCTTCCAAGCTGGGCGTCGCCGAGCGTTGGCTCCTCAACAAAGGCATTGACCCGCTGGGCGTGGTCTTCGTCGGCGACTCCGCCCATGACCACGAGATCGCCACGGCGCTCGGGGCGCAGTGCGTCCTGTTCAGCCGGGGGCACCATGCCGGCCCGCACCTGCGACGTCTCGGACCGCCGGTGATCGACGATCTCCGAGACCTCCTCGCATTCGTGGCGCCCGCAGCCGGGCGCCACGACGCCGTTGATCAGTCCAGGTAGTCCCGCAGCACCTGAGAACGCGACGGATGACGCAGCTTGCTCATCGTCTTCGACTCGATCTGACGGATCCGTTCACGGGTCACGCCGTAGACCTTGCCGATCTCGTCGAGAGTCTTCGGCTGACCATCGGTCAAGCCGAAGCGCATGCTCACCACCCCGGCCTCTCGCTCACTTAGCGTGTCGAGCACGTCATGAAGCTGTTCCTGCAACAGGGTGAAGTTCACTGCCTCAGCGGGCACCACCGCCTCGGAGTCCTCGATCAGGTCACCGAACTCGGAGTCGCCGTCTTCACCCAACGGGGTGTGCAGCGAAATCGGCTCACGGCCATACTTCTGGACCTCGACGACCTTCTCCGGGGTCATGTCGAGTTCCTTGGCCAGTTCTTCCGGCGTTGGTTCGCGGCCGAGATCCTGCAACATCTGCCGCTGCACTCGGGCCAGCTTGTTGATGACCTCAACCATGTGAACCGGAATACGGATCGTCCGGGCCTGGTCGGCCATGGCACGGGTGATCGCCTGCTTGATCCACCAGGTTGCATAGGTGGAGAACTTGTAGCCCTTGGTGTAGTCGAACTTCTCGACCGCACGGATCAGGCCGAGGTTGCCCTCCTGAATCAGGTCGAGGAAGAGCATCCCGCGCCCGGTGTAGCGCTTGGCCAGCGACACGACCAGCCGCAGGTTCGCCTCAAGGAGGTGGTTCTTGGCCCGGCGCCCGTCTTCGGCGATCCACTCCAGATCCTCCTGGTCGGAGGCCTTGGTGGCGCCTTCATTGAGGGTCTCTTCAGCGAACAGACCTGCTTCGATGCGCTTGGCGAGCTGAACTTCCTGCTCGGCGTTCAGCAGCGCGACCTTGCCGATCTGCTTGAGATAGTCCTTCACCGGATCAGCCGTGGCGCCGGCGGCCATCACCTGCTGTTCGGGCTCGTCGGCATCGTCAGCATCGGACAGGCTGAAGCCCTCGTCTTCGCTGAGTTCGGCCTCCGTCTTCGCGGCCTCGGCTGGCACGAAAGCGGCGTCGTCGACATCGTCGAGCGAACGCTTCTTGCCCCCTACGGTGAGCACGAGTTCGTCGCCCTCACGACTCACCTTGGTGCTTTCAGCGGTCAGCACTTCCTCGACGGTCACCGACGCCTCGGAGTCGTCCTCTTCATCGCTCTCACTGAGATCTTCCAGCTCGTCCTCGACGGCCTCGTCTTCGATGAGCACGTCGTCGTCGGCCGGATCGGCGTCCACGTCCGGCGTCACTGGCGACACCTGGTCGGCGGCTTTCGCCAGCGGGACCACGGGCGCTGCGACCTTCTTCGCACGGCGCTTGGGGGTGGCCGCCACCGCTTCACTCTCGGCGGATGACACTGCGGCAGTTGCGCGTGGAGACACAGTCAAACCTCTCGACAGAAATCGTCACAGGGCGTGCGGCAGCCGGGAGCTGTCAATCCCTTGGATCGCACCATTCTGCCACGCCTTGCGCAAAGCCCCAAGCCGGGCCTCGCTCTAGAGTGAACAACATGTCGTCCCGCCTGCTTCCCCCGGTTGCTGCTCGCCGTGCCCACACGCGTACCCATCACGGTCAGAGCTACACAGATCCGTACGCCTGGATGCGCGACAAGACCGCCCCGGAGTTCGTCGAACTGCTGAGGCAAGAGAACGCCTATGCGGAGGCAGCCACCGCAGATCAGGAGGCTCTGCGCCTGGAGATCTTCGGCGATATCTCCGCACGCACCCGCCAGACCGATCTCAGCGTCGCGGAGTTCGTCCGGCACCCGGGGCTTGGGGAGTTCTGGTACTACGCCCGCACGACTGAGGGTGACGACTACCCCCGCTTCCATCGCTGCCCAGCTACGGGACGTGACAGCCTCCCCGATCCGGACGCACCGCCGCCGATCGGTGAAGAACTCCTGCTCGACGCGCAACGGCTGGCCGAAGGACGCGACTTCTTCGCGCTGGGCACCTTCGCTGTCTCGCCGAACGGAAGACGCCTGGCATACTCCGTCGACGACGCCGGCGACGAACGCTACGGGTTGCGTTTCTGGGACCTCGATCGTGCCGAACTTCTCCCCGACCAACTCGACGGCATCGCCGCCGGCGGCGTGTGGGTGGGCGACGACGCCTTCTGCTACCTGACCGTGGACGACGCCTGGAGACCCGATCAGCTGTGGCTGCATCGACTCGGCGCGGCCGAGGATCGACTTCTGCTGACCGAACCCGACGAGCGTTTCTGGCTGGGGGTGGACACCTCCCGCGACCAACGCCGCTTGGTGGTCTTCTCCGGGAGCAAGAACACCTCCGAGACCTGGCTCGCCGACGTCGACGACCCTGAGCTGGCGCTGGTCAGCATCGGCGGTCGCCGCACAGGCGTGGAGTACGACGTCGAGGTCGCCAACGATCGGCTGTTCATTGCGCACAACGACGGCGCGATCGACTTCGCACTCGCCCAGGCTCCCCTGACCGCCCGCGGACCCCAGGATTGGGAGCAGATCTGGCCCGGCGAGGACGGCGTCCGACTCCTCGGCGTGACCGCCTACGACCGGGTGCTGGTGATCAGTGAGCGCCGCGACGGCCTCGCCCAGGTCGCGCTGCGCTTGCGTGACCGCACCGGGGACGTGGGCCCGGCGATGACCTTGACCTTCGACGAGCCGCTGTTCACCGTCGAGGCAGACGACGGTGACGAGTCCGACACCGACCGGATCCGCCTGCACTACCAGTCGATGGTGACCCCCGGCCAAGTCATCGAGTATCACCTCGACGATGGCTCGCGCCGCGTCCTGCGCTCGCGGCCCGTCCTTGAGCATCCCGTGCTGGGCCCCTACCGACCGGCCGACTATGTGCAGCGCCGCGAGTGGGCGACCGCCTCCGACGGGACACCGGTGCCGATCTCATTGGTCTACCGCGCCGACACACCACTGGACGGCAGCGCCGGCTGCCTGCTCTACGGCTACGGCGCCTACGAAGTCAGCCTGGCGCCGAGCTTCTCTGTCGCTCGACTCAGCCTGCTCGATCGTGGCTATGTCTACGCGATCGCGCACGTGCGCGGCGGTGGCGAAGGCGGTCGATCCTGGTACGAGGGCGGCCGACTGGCAAACAAGAACAACACCTTCACCGACTTCGTGGCTTGCGCGCGACACCTTGTCACTGCCGGATACACCAGCGCTGAGCGACTGGCGGCTGAGGGCGGCAGCGCTGGCGGTCTGTTGATCGGCGCAGCAATCAACATCGCCCCCGACGCCTTCGCCGCAGTCCATGCCGCCGTGCCCTTTGTCGACCCACTGACCACAGTGCTCGACCCCGAGCTGCCCTTGACCGTCACCGAATGGGAGGAGTGGGGTGACCCACTCCACGATCGGCAGGCTTACGAGCTGATCGGCTCCTATTCCCCTTATGAGAACGTTCGGCCGCAGGAGTACCCGGCAATCCTGGTTACCACCAGTCTCAACGACACTCGCGTCGAGGTGACCGAGCCGGCCAAGTGGGTCGCCGCCTTGCGCTACGCCAACCTCTCGCATCGGCCCATCCTGCTCAAGACCGAGATGGTCGCTGGCCACGGCGGCGCCTCCGGGCGGTATCAGGAGTGGCACGACGCCGCATTCGAACTCGCTTGGCTGATCACGATGACCACGCCATCGCCGGCCCCAGCCGGCGAGCCTGGCCTGTCGACTGACTGAGAACCCGCTGAGGGATCTCGACAGGCAACCGACCGCGGTCGACCTGACATATCAGACCGTGGTCTGAATCTCGCTACGACCGGTCGTCCGCAAGGCCGGACCACGCCGTCGGGGGCATCTCGGAGCACCGGTACCGGGTTGTACTTGTGGCGAGCGAAAGGGAGTCACCGTGATTTCAACCGCACACCGGATGCGAAGCACCGAAGGTATCGACGGAAAGGATGCCGTCGGCCTCTACCTCGACGGCATCGCCAAGACGCCATTGCTGACTGCAGCAGAAGAGGTCGAGCTGGCCCGGCTCATCGAAGCCGGCCGGTACGCCCGTTCGATCCTGGACGGCGCCCTGAGCGCCGATGACGACGCCGAGCGCCATCTCAACGCGAGCACCGAACAGCTGGAGCAGATCGCCGAAGAGGGTGAGGCGGCCATGCAACGCTTCATCACGGCGAACCTTCGCCTGGTCGTCTCGGTCGCCCGCAAGTACGGACGCGCACAGATGCCGCTGCTCGACCTGGTTCAGGAAGGCAACACCGGCTTGATCCGCGCGGTCGAGAAGTTCGACTACACCAAGGGCTTCAAGTTCTCGACCTACGCGACCTGGTGGGTCCGGCAATCGATCTCACGCGGTATCGCACAACAGGGTCGCATCGTCCGGCTTCCGGTCCATGTCGCCGAGCAGGTCAATCAGGTGGCTGCGGCCCGCCGCACCCTGGAGCGCCGACTCGGACGTGAACCCGAACTCGCCGAGATCGCCGAGGAGCTCGAGGTCCCCGCCGAGCAGATCATCGACCTGCTGCGGCTGTCGCGTGACCATGTCAGCCTTGATGCTCCGGTCGAGGAAGACGGCGATACTGCCCTGGGCGATCTGCTGGCGCTGGAGACGGCTCCGGGCCCGGACGAAATGGTCATCGACGCCGTCGATCGCACCCGGCTGGAAGGTCTGCTGTCCAGTCTGGATGAGCGCTCCGCGGACGTGGTTCGTCGTCGCTACGGCCTGCTTGACGGTCGCCAGGCCAAGCTCAGCGACATCGCGGCGGTTTGGGGCATCACCGCTGAGCGGGTGCGCCAGATCGAGCGTCACGCCATCTCCAAGCTCAAGGCCGACGCAGAAGCGGCCTGATCCGCCATCGACACTGCGGGCCCCGAACCACTCCGCGCCGGTTCGGGGCCCGCAGTATGTCTGGCCTCAGGAAGGCTCGGTCAGTCGAATCAGGCCCTCTTGAGCACACGAGGCCACGAGCGTGCCGCCGGCGAACATTCGTCCAAAGCTGAAGCCGAGCCCCGCTGAGGCCGACGGAGAAACCTGGTCGTACAGCAGCCATTGGTCGGCGCGGGCCGGCCGGTGAAACCACATGGAGTGATCGATCGAGGCCACTTGCAGTCCCGGGCCTCCGAAAGTCACCGGGTGCGGAACCGTGCTCACGGCGAGCAGCGTGAGGTCGCTGGCGTAGGCCAGCACCGCCTGATGAAGGCGCTGATCGGTCGGGAGATCGCTGGCAGCCCGCACCCACACCTTCATCTGGGCATCGGGGTGAACCGCAGTTATCGCAGATGTGTCGGAGGCGAACCGGACGTCGAGCACGCCCCACTCTCGGCGCCACGCTTCAACCTCGCGCTGGGTTCTGGCACCGAGCACCTCCGCCAACGGCGGGCAGTCCTCGGGGGCGGGGACATGATCGGGCGCCTGATCCGCATGAGTCAGGCCCGGCTCAGGACGGTGAAATGACGCCACCATCGAGAAGATCTCTCGCTCGCCCTGCCGCGCGACGACGCGACGGGTCGAGAAGCTGCCACCGTCGCGAACCGTGTCGACGCTGTAGTCGATCGGCTGACCCAAGCTTCCGCTGCGCAGAAAGTAGGCCCCCAGCGAGTGCGCAACGCGCTCGTCGGGGACCGAGGCATAACCGGCCATCAGAGCCTGCGCGAGGACCTGGCCGCCGAAAACCCGCTGACCGGAAAAGTGGCTGTCGTTGCGACCGCGAAAGACACTCTCGTCGATCTGGCGAAGCTCAAGCAGGCCGATCAGTTCTTCAACTGACTCCGGCATCTCAGCGGCGGAAGTCGTTCGGTGGGTCCTGCTCAGCCAGGAACTGCTCAACCGCGGCGCCAATCTCCTCCGCCGTCGGCACCGATCGGCCGTTGGCGGCCAACTGGTCGTACTGCTCCTCCAGCGCGGCGACCATGGCCGGGAAGTCGGCGTCTTCAGAGGTCTCAGCTGCAATCGTGGCCAAGGTGGCCTGGCTCTGCTCGTGGAGTTGGTCGAAGGGCAAGTCCAGTCCAGCAGCGCTCGCGATCCGCGCCAACACGGCTGCCGTCGCCTGCGGAAACACCGACTGCGCCAGGTAGTGCGGCACATGCGCCACGAACCCCTGTGCGAGGATGCCGGCTTCTCCGCTGCGGAACTCCAGCATGTGCGAGAACGCACCCGGCAGCTGCACCCGATCAATCCACATGGGGTTGCCCGTAGCCTGCGAAGGGTCGGTGGCGTGGGCGGTGATCAAGGTGTCGCGCGTGTGCGGCACCGCCATCGGAACCCCCGAGCCGGTGAGCAGCTGCGAAACGCCCAACTCACTGGCAAGCATCAGGACCGCCGCGGCGGCACGGTTCCACTGGGTGTCGGGCTCAGGGCCGGTCAGCAGCAGAAAGGGCTTGCCCGCAGTGTCATAAAGCCGGTGCAGCAGCAAGGAGTAGTCGATCAACTCCTCCCAGTGATTGGTATCGAAGATCAACTGCGGCCGCCGCGACCGGTAGTCGTGGAGCTGGTCGTGGTCGAAGCGTGCCAGCACCTCGTGCTCGCAGCTCTCCAGCAGATAGCGCGCTCCTCGGTGCGTCACTGAGCCGGCGTCGATGTAGCCGTCGAAAAAGTGGATCAGCGCAGGATGCGTGCCCGCAAGGGAGGCGGCCACAG
Source organism: Propionicimonas sp. (assembly GCA_036788135.1). Classification (GTDB taxonomy): domain Bacteria; phylum Actinomycetota; class Actinomycetes; order Propionibacteriales; family Propionibacteriaceae; genus Propionicimonas. Next base: position 51,554 of record DAIQNZ010000009.1, on the reverse strand, counting down.
CAGGCTCAACCTCGTACAGCGATCTGGGATCCAGCATTCCGCCACTGTACCTCCCACGGTCCCAGCTACAGCGGCTTCACTCGGCCTCGTTCGCCGAGGGCGGACCGGCCGGCGGAGCAGCCGCCAACTCGCTCAGCAGTTCCACTAAGCGGGCCGCCGCCGGGTTGGAGGAGACGGCATTGCGCACCAGCACGACGATCCGCCGATGCGGCGTGGGGTTCTGGGTTCGGACGAAGTCGACATCGAAGGCCGACCAGGCCGCGGCCAAGCCGGGAATCAGAGCGATTCCCACTCCTGCGGCCACGAACGCCAGGCCGGTCACGTGGTCCTGAGCGCGGGCGACATAACGCGGAGTGAAGCCGGCCTCGGCGCAGGCCCGAGTGGCCAAGCCGGTGGCTACTTCGTCGTGGAAGTCGTACTGCACCCAGTCGTCCTCAGCGAACTCCGCCAGATCGATCGGGCCGCTACCTACCAGTGGATGATCAGAGGGCAATGCCAGCAGGAAGTCGTCATTGCACAACTCGATTCGCCGATAACCCGCGACCGCCATCGGCGAGGCGTAGGGCAACTCGGTGTGAATCTCGATCTCGGCACCGCCGGCGGCTTCGGCCGAGTCGTTCTCGTTGATCGTCAGTTCCAGCGTCAAGCCAGGGAACTCGTGTCGCAACGTGCGCGCGATCGCCGGCATCCAGGCGTAGGCGGCCGAGGCGAACGTCCGCAACTCTAGGCGGTCAGTAGCACCTTCGCGGAGGTCGCGGGTCAGCGCATCGAGCTTCGCTGCCGCGTGCAGCACGTCGCTGCTCGCCATCGCCAACTCCACCGCTGCGGCGGTCGGTACGATCCCCCGGCCGACCCGCTCGATCAGCGGGAAGCCGACCTCCTTCTCCAAGGTGTGAATGTGCTGGCTGACCGTTGACGGGGTGTAGCCCAAACGGCGGGCCGTCTCGTTCACGGAGCCGCTAGCGACGACCGCCCGCAGGATGCGTAATCGGTTGAGATCGAGCATGGAATAATCGTACGGCATGACCGCATGATTATTCGGTAAAGTGTGCTTGTCCCGAATGGGCAACTGCGGGACGCTTGACTCATGTTGAGCTACCGCGTCACCGATCGGGACAAGGAGCGTCTCGTCGAAGACCTCGACATTGCGCGCCTGACCGAGCCTGCCCCCGTCCACCCCCGAAAGATCGACCGTCGGCATTGGTTCCGCCGGGCGATGACCGAGAGCGAAGGGATTCGCACCCACTTCGCTAGCGTGTAAGCGCGCTACCCGGGGCCGCGGCGCCGTTCACTCGCCGCGCCCCTTCCAACAGGGAGCGCACCTCCACCGTTGAGCCGGCGCCCGCCGCGCCAGGACCGGCAGCTGCCGGGCGGCCGCGCCGGCTACAGCGGTAAACCCCTCACCGGGCCGCGGACATCGCGGCCCGGATTCTTTTTGCCGACACCGGCACCACCGTGCCCATGGCTTGGGCGAATAGGCTGACTCGAAGCTCCTCAACAAGCCAGCCCACCTCGTCGACCGCCGCCGGCAACGGGCCGGCCGGGAACCGGCTGCACAGTTGCGCATACTCGTCTTCCAACTCGCTGATCGTCGCCAATCCGGCCTGTTCCTGACGGGGGTTGGTCGCCGCTGCGTCAATGCGCCGACGAATCGCGCGCAGGTACACCGGAAGGCGACGCCACCACGTCGCCGGCGTCGCCGCGATGAAGCCGGCGTAGATCAGGCCGTCCAACTGCTCGCGGATATCCTCGGCGGAGTCAGGTGGCACCTCGATCAACCGTCCACGGATCTCCGAGGCCGTCGCGAGGACCTCGCCGGCGACCGTAACCGCCTGCTGAAGCGCCCCGGCAACGTGCGGGCGGACCGCGTCCGACAGTCGTTGGAAAGCCGCAGCGTCGCGCACCGCGTCCAGGCCGCCGCATGCGTCCATCGCCTCCCCGGTGACCTTCAACCGCGCGTCGGACAGCAACGCCGGCACGTCCGGGTACGGGGAGGTCGCCAAGGCCAGTTTCGTCAGATTGCTCATGTGAGCCACCACCGAACGGGTGGGGTCGACCGTCGTCAGGGTGATCAGCCGCCGCAGCCCGCTGCGATGCTCACGCCGCGCCTGGGCCGGATCAGGGAAGACTTGCACACCGACGCGGGCGCCTCGGTCGACGAGGGCGGGGTAGCCGGGCATCGGCTCGGTAATGCGCTCGGGGATGGCTCCGAACACCCAGCTGGTCGCTCCCTGGTGGGTGAGGTGCTCAGCCGAGCGGTTGAGCGTCTGACTCACCTTCGGCTCGAGCCGCGCCTTCAGACGTGCCAAGTCGCGACCGACGACAGGCGAGCCGTCCGGGGTCAGGATGCGAAAGCGCACCCGCAGATGATCGGGCAGGGCCTCCGGATGCCACTGGTCCTGCGGAACCACCACTGCGGTGACCGCCGTCACCGCACGACTGAAGGCAACCCAGAACTCCTCCTCGGGGTTCACTGTGCGCTCAGCAAGCCACTCCAACGCCCGGCGCGCGGTGTCGGGCGCCGGCACCAACTGAGCCCGCCACTGCTTGGGTAAGGATCGGATCAGCTCGGTGGCCACCTCAGCGCGCAATCCCGGTACCTGCCAGCTGAAAGTCGCCGGACGTAACCGAGTCAGTGCCACCAGCGGCACCGTCACGGTGACGCCATCATGTCCGGAGCCGGGATCGAAGGCGTAGTCGACGTCGAGCTCACCAGCGGCCGTAGACCAGCGCTCGGGATAGTCGTCGGCAGCATCGTTCAGCTCAGGCATCACCAGATCGGTGATCGCCAGATCGAGCAGTCCCGGCTCTGAGCGACGGGCATCACGCCACCATCGGTCGAAGTGAGCCACACTCACCACTTCCGGTGGGATCCTCGCGTCGTAGAACGCGGCGATGCTGGCATCGTCGACCAGCAGGTCCCGACGCCGGTTGCGGTCAGCGAGGCTCTCCGCATCAGCTCGGACGGCCTCGTTCCGGGCCCAGAAGTGGTGACGGGTACGCCACTGACCCTCGACGAGAGCCGAGGTGATGAACACCTCACGCGCAACGATCGGGTCGACCTTCGCGTAGCTGACCAGTCGTTGGGCGACGATCGGCACGCCGAGCAGGGTCACGCGCTCGTACGCGACGCATTGCCCGCCCTTGGCCGACCAGTGTGGCTCAGAGTAGTGATGTTTCAGCAGATGTCCGGCCACCTGTTCCACCTGCTCGGCAGTGATCGGCGCGACGGTGCGCGCCCACAGACGACTGGTCTCGACCAACTCGACGGCCATCACCAGCTCCGCATTGGTCTTGGCCGCGCTGGAGCCCGGGTTGATCGCGAAGCGCGCCCCCCGAGCGCCCAGGTACTCCGCCGGCCCTCGGCGACGCCCTCGCTCCGGCTTAGCCAGACTCGCGGCGTCCAACAGGCCGACATGCGACAGCAGCCCCGACAGCACCGCGGTATGGACCCGATCCAAGCCGGCCGGCGCGTCGTTGCGATGCAGCCCGGCCTCATTGCAGGCATCGCGCAGCTGCGTGTGCAGATCCTGCCACTCGCGAACCCGCAGGAAGTTGAAGAACTCCTGGCGGCAGAGGCGGCGGAACGCGTTGCCCGAGAGCTGCCGTCGGGAATCGCGGAGATAGACCCACAACCGCAGCAGGGCGGCGATGTCCGAGCCATCCGGGGAGCTCTCCCCCGCCTCCGTCAGCGGCGCCCAGAAGCGACGGTGACTCGCGTCGGCGGCAGCCTCCGCCTCAGCGGGACGCTCGCGGACATCGGGGATCGCGATTCCGGCCACCACCGGGAGCACCTCGCGCAAGCATCCCAGGCGATCGGCCTCCACCAGCATCCGACCCAGCCGAGGATCGACCGGCAACCGGGCCAACGTCCGACCCACCGGGGTCAGCCGCACACCAGCATGCTTGCCGACGCCGCCGCGGATGGCACCCAGCTCGGTGAGTAGCCGAATGCCGTCGCGCACCTGGGACGACTCCGGGGGCTCCACAAAGGGGAAGTCTGAGATGTCGCCCAGACCGGCATCGGCCATCTGCAGCATCACTGAAGCAAGATTGGTCCGCAGAATCTCGGGTTGGGTGAACTCCGCGCGGGCTGCGAAATCCTCCTCGCTGTACAGCCGCAAACACACCCCCGGGCCGAGGCGCCCGCAGCGTCCGGCGCGTTGATTTGCCGAGGCCTGGGAGATCGGCTCGATCGGCAGACGCTGAACCTTCGTCCGCGCCGAGTAGCGCGAGATGCGGGCAAAACCGGGATCGATGACATAACGAATGCCCGGCACCGTGAGCGAGGTCTCGGCGACGTTGGTCGCCAACACGATGCGGCGCCCGTTGTGGGCCTGAAAGACTCGGCGCTGCTCGGCTACCGAGAGCCGAGCGTAGAGGGGCAGAACCTCAGTGAAGCGGAGTTGCAGTCCGGCGATGGCCTCGGCGGCGTCGCGGATCTCCCGCTCCCCGGAGCAGAAGATCAAGATGTCTCCGTCGAGCCCGCCGCTGGTCAGCTCGGTGACCGCGTCACAGATGGCGTCGGTCTGGTCACGGTCACGGTCAGCGGCCTCGTCAACGACCGGCCGATAGCGAATCTCCACCGGATAGGTGCGCCCGGAGACCTCCACGATCGGAGCATCGCCAAAGTGCTCGCTGAAGCGGGCGGTGTCGATGGTCGCCGAAGTGATGATCACCTTCAGGTCCGGGCGTCGCGGTAGCAGCTGCTTGAGATAGCCCAGCAGGAAGTCGATGTTCAGGCTGCGCTCATGAGCCTCGTCGATAATGATCGTGTCGTAGCGACGAAGCAGCCGGTCATGCGAGATCTCGGCCAGCATGATGCCGTCAGTCATCACTTTGACCTTGGTCTGCGCGCTGCGCTTGGTCGAGAACCGCACCTGATAGCCGACGGTTGCGCCCAGCTCTTCACCGAGTTCGGAGGCGATGCGCTCGGCCAGTGTCCGGGCCGCAATGCGACGCGGCTGCGTGTGGCCGATCCGCTCCCGCCCGGCGAGCAGGCAGATCTTGGGAAGCTGAGTGGTCTTCCCCGAACCGGTCTCGCCGGCCACCACGAGCACTTGGTGGGACTCCAATGCCTCGCGCAAATCAGCGACATGGGCGCTGATCGGCAGCGCCGGATCGAAGGTGATGGAGACAGGCTCAGCAGTCATAGCCGACCAATCCTACGCGTCGACTCCGGCCGCGTCCGTCTCCGGCGCGGCACCGGGTCAGGAGCCGTGACTGTCCTTCGGACGAATCACGCCCACCGGGCAGCGGGAATGGGTCAGAACGCCGCGAATCAGACCGCCCACCGCATAGGTCGGGAACGAGGCGTGGACTTCAAGCATCAGCAGGTCGAGCTCCTCGCTGCGCGAGACCAACACGTCAACGGGGTTGCCGTACTCAACCTCCAGCGAAACGTCGACATCGGGGTAGTCCTCCGTGATCTCGGAGACCATCTCCTCCATCCGCGCCCGGGTCACGGCGATCGCGCTGTCCTTCTGTTCCTCAGTGAGTTCGCCGCTGCTGAACCAACGCCCCTGGGGAGCGCGGAAGATGCTGATCACCACGACGCGCCCGCCGAACTGCGTGCACTCCTGAAGCGCCCACTCCAAGGCGACGGCGCCGCGAGCCGAGGTGTCCACTGCGACCCCGATAACCCCCGTCCGGCCCTCATGCACGGTGTCGGAGGCTGAGACCACGATCACCGGACAGTGCGCCGCGCCCACGACTCCGACCGATGTGGATCCGACGAACGGCCGCTCCCCCGGCTCGTCGGAACGGCATCCGAGCACCACCAATGAGGCCTCATTGCTCATCCGGGTCAGGGCGGCTGCGGGGTTGCCCAATACCACCTCGGTGCGAATGCGCTGACGGGGCAGTCCCGCGGTCACAGCATCTTCGACACCTCGGGCCAACATCTCGGCGGCGTTGAGTTTGATCTCCTCCGGATCGAAGACCACACCCCAAGCACTATTGAGGACGGTGTCGTCGACCGCATGGACCACGACGAGTTCAGCCTGGCGCTCGTGGGCCTGTTTGATGCCCAACTCCAGGGCACGGTAGGCATCGTCGGACCCGTCGAACCCGACCAGCACTCGTGGGGGGCCTTGGTACGGCTTCAGCATGCTCCACCTCCAGTGGTCGCCGACACCGCTCTGCCGGCGTAGTCGGTAGGTACGATCACCACCGTCAACGGATGGTCACCGGGCGCCCACGGCAGCGGGAGGGTCAGCCCGTCGGGAACATCGTCGAGGTAGCCACGCGCCACGCCGCGAACCAGAACACTCCAACCGCTAGCCGTGTCCTCGTCGACGTCGTCGATTTCGAAGCTGACCTCTTGCGGCTGCCGGAACAGCTCGCCCAGCACGGTGGCCGGATGAGTACGGAAGGCGATGCGCTCCCCGGTGATCGCATAGGTCACCGGCAGGATCTGATAGCCCACCGCAGACGCCCAACCGATGCGCCCGACGCTGCGCGCGCGCAGCAACTGGCGACATTCGTCCCCAGAGAGTCGGGTGAAGTGGCCGTCGTAATCCATTGCGCGGAAATGCTACCGTCCGCAGGGCCTCCGTGGGGCCTGCGCCCGCCACGGAATACTCGTGGCGTCGTCAACGCAGCCACGTCGCGGCAGCGATGATCACCGGAATCGACGCCACCGTCGACACGAAGATGGCGTCTCGAGCCAGCCGATACCCCACCCGATAACGCCCGGCGATGAGAAAGATGTTCTGCGCCGTGGGCAGGGCAGCGAGCACGGTCACCGCCAACACCTGGTCTGTCGGCAGCCTGAAGACCGCGGTCGCCAGGCCAAAGGCGACCGCCGGCTGGACCAGGACCTTCAAGATCGTGACCACGACCAACTCCCGCGCATGCGGGCCCCTGCCCGGCAACGGATCCAGCCGCAGCGAGACCCCGAAAGCCACCAGCATCGCCGGCACTGCGGCAGCGCCCAGCATCGTTGCCGGAGCCCAGATGGCGTCGGGGACGTGCCAGCCCGCGGCGTTGACGGCCAGGCCAAGAGCGGTACCGAGGGTCAACGGGTTGCGCAGCGGCAAGGTGAGGTAGGTCCGCCAGCGCAGGCGTCCGCCGTCCCGGCGGGTCGACGCGTCCAGCAGCGCCAAGGCGGTCGGCTGGAGGATGCCGATCTGGATGAGCAGGATCGGCGCCATCCAGGTCATGTCCCCGAGCACATACGCCGCGATCGGCAAACCCAGGTTGCCCGCATTGGTGTAGGCCGAGCACAACGTACCCACGACCCGCTCGGCCAGACTGCCTGGGGCCAGCAGAAGACGTGCCACGGCCAGATACAGCCCGGCCACGGCGACGATCGCCAACCCGGAAACCACCACGGTGAGGCTGAACAGATGCCGCAGATCAGCCCGCCCCACCAGCGTGAACAGCAGCACTGGCGAAGCCACGGTGAAGGCGAAGCGTGAAAGCACCCGGCGAGCATTCTCGTCCAGAGCGTGCAGGTGGGCGGCCAGCCAGCCTGCGGCAATCACCGTCCAGATCGTGACGTAACCGCTCAGCGCTGCCTGCACGCGCTCAGCCTATGGTGCCGCGCGACGCGGTCACCGCACGACCGAGGAGCGCAGAACGCCTACCATGAGCGTCGTGTCACAGCGGAATCATCTGGTCGATCTCGCCCGCGTGGCCTCGATGGTGATCGTCATCGTCTTCCACACCCTGCTGTGGCAGATCCTGCTGGTCGACGGACGCGTCCAGGTCGTGCCTTGGGCGCCGGGTCCGGTGCTGTGGGCGATCAGCTGGGTTGCGACCATCATTCCGATCTTCTTCGTCGCCGCCGGCTTCGCCAACGCGGTCGTGGTCGATCGATGGCGCCACAGCGGTGCGAGCTATGCGGCCTTCCTCACGCTACGCGGCAGCCGCCTGCTTGGCCCCCTGACGCTGTTCACACTCGTGTTCGCCACCGTCGGAACGATTGGCGCCTGGACGGTATCGCCCAGTGCGGCGGCAACACTGAGTCGGCAGTTCGCACAGCTGCTGTGGTTTGCCGTGGTTTATCTCCTCCTCCTCGCGGCCGCGCCGCTGGCCGTCTGGCTTCACGACCGCTGTGGCGGCTGGGTGATGCTGCCGCTGCTGATCGGAGTGATCGGCGTTGACGCCGTTGTTCGGGTCAGCGGCGATCTCAGTCTGCAGTGGGTCAACCTCGCCTTCGTGTGGCCGTTGGCCCATCAATGGGGCATCGCGTATCACCGCGGGTGGTTTCGAACCTGGCGGCGACCTCTGCTCTTCGGCCTGCTCGCGGCCGGTGCGGCGGTCATCGCCGGCCTGGTGTGGCTGTTGCATTACCCGCCGGCGGCTGTTGCCTGGGCCGACGTCCTCGTGGCCAACTTGCTCCCGCCCACGCTAGCTATCGCCGTGCTGGGCTGGTGTCAGACGATCGTTCTTGCCTTGCTCCAGCAGTCCGGGGTCGCCGATCGGCTCAGCGAGCGCGCCCTCGGCGTCGTCCGCATCGCGAACGCGTTGCTGCTGTCGGCCTACCTGTGGCACATCCCGGCAATCGTGGTCGCCGCGGCGATCCTGGTGGGCCTATCGCTGTTGATTCCGCCTGCTTCGGTGGTCCTGATGAGTCCGATTGTGCTGATCGTGCTGGTCGTGGCGATCGTCATCGTCGCCGTGCCGCAGATCGCGCGGTTGGAGCTGCGCCTGATTCCGACCCATGGCGAAGGCGAGCCGCAGGCGCTGGCCGCGCTGGCCGGCTACGCGCTCTTCGTCATGGGCGTCTGGGCGGTGTGGCAGTTCGGGGCGCTGCTGCATCCCGCCGAGCCGGCTGCCGGGTTCGCGGTGCTGGTGTTCGCCCTCGGCGTGTGGCTCTTGCGTCGAGCCACGACGCGCACCTCCGGCTAGACTCCTGGTCCAACTCAGCCGCGGAGGTGCTGTCATGGACCCGACCCAGTGGAATGTGCCCTTTCCGCTGATCGTTGGCGCGCTCTTCGTGATCGTCATGGTCCGCGCAAACGCCACTTTCTGGCTCGGACGACTGGGCTCGGCCGGGGCACGACGCACCCGTTTCGCGCGCTTGATGACCTCCCCGGGCTACCTGCGAGCCACCGAACGGATTGACGCCTACGGCGCGCCGATCGTGACCATCTCCTTCCTCACCATCGGCTTCCAAACCTTGGCGAACCTCGCCGCCGGAGCCACCGGCATGAAACTGCGCCACTACCTGCCCGCGGTCGCGCTCGGCGGCCTGATGTGGGCTCTGCTCTATGCCACTGTGGGTACCGTCGGGATCGACCTCGCGGCCCGGTTGTACGCCTACTCCCCTGTCGTCGCGATCAGCAGCCTCACCATCGCCGCGCTGTTCATCGCCGGCTACATCGTGTGGCAGTTCCGTCGGCGCACCCAGCTCCCGCGCTGAGGCAGGATCTGCGTCCCGCAGGGGTGGCCTGCCGGCATTCACAGGGCGCCCACAGCCGAGCCCCGCTCAGCGCAGTTAGCATGTGAGCCATGGCTGAGATCCGCAAGCACAACCCTGACTCCGGCAATGCCATCGCCCAGGCACTCCGCGCCGCTCTCGGAGAGAACGTACGACCGCATACTCCTGGGGTGCCAGCAGAAACAACGCCGAGGACCGACCTCGCCACCGGTCCTGCACCGAGTCACACCACCACTTACAACCTGAGCGTTCGCACGCAGGTGGTCGTCACACCCGAAGACCAGGACGACTGAGGGCCGGCCGGCCGACCGCACCGCCGGACCATCGTCGCCCTCAGACGAAAAGGCTGCAGGCCCGAGGACTTCCCTCGGGCCTGCAGCCTTTTCGTGTCCCCGGAAGCGATCAGCTGCAGCCGCTGGTCGCCCCACAGCCCTCGCAGATGTAGCAGGAGCCGGAACGCCGCATCTTCGTACCGCAGGTAAAGCACAGCGGCGCATCGACGCTCAGACCGGAGATCTTCTCCAAGACCTCGGCTGTGGAGTGCGCCTCCATCGGCACGAGCGCCGGCTGGTTGGGGCCATCCTCATGGACCCGCACGTCATCGGCTTCGTCGTTCTTCAGCGACTCCGACTCGATCAGCTCGGCCTCATCTTCCTCGGAGATGTAGCGACCGGTCTCGACATAGAGAGCCCGTTCAGTGGCGGTGTGGATGCCGAGTTCGGAGCGCTCATCGAAAGAGAGATAGTCCAAGGCCAACCGCCGGAAGATGTAGTCCATAATCGACTGCGCCATCCGAATGTCCGGGTCGTCGGTCATGCCGGCCGGTTCGAACTTCAGGTTGGTGAACTTCTGCACGTATTGCTCCAGCGGCACGCCGTACTGCAAGCCGATCGAGACCGCGATCGAGAAGGCGTCCATCACACCGGCCAGGGTTGAGCCCTGCTTGCCGAGCTTCAGGAACACCTCACCGAGCTTGCCGTCGTCGTACTGGCCGGAGGTCATGTAGCCCTCGGCACCCGCGACGGAGAACGAGGTCGTCCGGCTGATGCGCGACTTCGGCAGACGCTTGCGCCGCGGACGGTATTCGATCCGCACCTCAGCCTCGGGCTTCACCGGAGCCTTCTCTTCTGCCTTCTTGCCATCGCTGAGCGGCTGGCCGACCTTGCAGTTGTCGCGGTAGACCGCCAAGGCCTTCAGGCCCATCTTCCAGCCCTGCAGGTAGACGTCGGCGATCTCATCGACCGTGGCCGTCTCGGGCAGGTTGACCGTCTTGGAGATCGCGCCGGAAAGGAACGGCTGGACCGCAGCCATCATCCGGACATGCCCCATCGGCCTGATCGCCCGCATTCCCATGGCGGTGTCGAAGATCTCGTAATGCTCAGGCTTGAGCCCTGGGGCGTCGACCACATGACCGTTGGTGGAGATGTATTCGACGATCGCCTCGACGGTCTCGTTCGGGTAGCCAAGCTTGACCAGAGCACGCGGAATCGTCTGGTTGACGATCTGCATCGATCCGCCGCCGACCAGCTTCTTGAACTTGACCAGCGAGAAGTCCGGCTCGATGCCGGTGGTGTCGCAGTCCATCATGAAGCCGATGGTCCCGGTCGGAGCCAACACCGAAGCCTGCGCATTGCGGAAGCCATTCTTGGCACCCAGGCTCACCACCTGGCCCCACTCGCTGGCCGCCGCGCTCAGCACCGGCTTGTCGAGCCCATCAAAACCACGCACATCGTCGTTGGCCGCCTGGTGCTTGCGCATCACCCGCTGGTGTGCGGCGGCGTTGCGGGCGTATCCGTTGTACGGACCGACGATGGCGGCGAGTTCTGCCGAACGACGGTAGGACGTCGCCGTCATCAGCGAGGTGATGGCGGCGGCCAGAGCTCGGCCGCCGTCGGAGTCGTAACCCCGCCCGACCGCCATCAGCAAAGCGCCCAGGTTGGCGTAGCCGATGCCGAGCTGGCGGAAGTTGCGCGTGGTCTCACCAATAGCCTCGGTCGGGAAGTCCGCAAAGCAGATCGAGATGTCCATAGCGGTGATGATCAGCTCAATGGCCTTGACGAAGTTGCCGACGTCGAAGGTGTCATCCTCACGCAGGAACTTCATCAAGTTGAGGCTGGCCAGGTTGCACGACGAGTTGTCCAGGCTCATGTACTCGCTACACGGATTGGACGCGTTGATTCGGCCGGACTCTGGATTGGTGTGCCAGGCATTGATCGTGTCGTCGTACTGAATGCCCGGGTCTGCGCACTCCCAGGCGGCCTGGGAGATCTTGCCGAACAGGTCGCGGGCGTCCACCGTCTCGATGACCTCGCCGGTCGCGCGAGCGCGTAGGCCGAATGTGCTGCCGTCCTCTACCGCGCGCATGAACTCGTCGCTGACTCGCACCGAGTTGTTGGCGTTCTGGTACTGGACGCTGACGATGTCCTTGCCACCCAGATCCATGTCGAAGCCTGCGTCGCGCAGCGCGCGGATCTTGTCTTCCTCACGCGCCTTGGTTTCGACGAACTCGTAGATGTCGGGGTGATCCACGTCCAGCACAACCATCTTGGCGGCGCGCCGGGTCGCACCACCGGACTTGATGGTGCCCGCGCTCGCGTCAGCGCCGCGCATGAACGAGACTGGGCCCGACGCAGTGCCGCCCGACGACAGCAGTTCCTTGCTGGACCGGATCCGCGACAGGTTCAGACCGGCCCCTGAGCCGCCCTTGAAGATGAAGCCTTCCTCCTTGTACCAGTTCAGAATCGAATCCATGGAGTCGTCGACGCTGAGGATGAAGCAGGCGCTCACCTGCTGCGGACTGGAGGTGCCGACGTTGAACCACACCGGCGAGTTGAAGCTGAAGTACTGATGCAGCAGCATCCAGGTGAGCTCATGCTCGAACACCTCGGCATCGGTGCCCGATGAGAAGTAGCCATTCTCCTCGCCCGCGGTCCGATAAGCCTTCACCACCCGGTCGATGAGGGTCTTCAAGCTGGCTTCGCGCACCGGAGTACCCAGCGCGCCTCGGAAGTACTTGGTGGTAACGATGGTGGAGGCGTTCACACTCCAGAAGTCGGGAAACTCGACACCGCGCTGCTCGAAGACGGTTTCGCCGGTCTTCCAGTTCGTCTGCACGACATCACGCAGATCCCAGGTGACCTCGTCATAGGGATGGACGCCGGGGGTGGTGAAGACCCGGTCGATCTTCAAACCAGGGGCCTTACGGCCACGAGAAGTGGCCTTCACGGTCTCGGTCATGGGGACTGCCTTTCGATTTTCAGGGGGCGTTGCGGGAGTGTCAGTAGTCGGCCAGCGAAGGCTGGCGGAGGGTCTCGATCTCGGCGGAGAAGTCATCCACCGAATCGAACTTCTTGTACACGCTGGCGAAGCGCAGATAGGCGATCGCGTCGAGTTCACGAAGGGGGCCAAGGATGGTCAGTCCGACCTCGTCGGCCGGGATCTCTGCCTGCCCCGAAGCCCGGAGAACCTCTTCGACCTGCTGGCCGAGTCGGGCCAGGTCGGCTTCGGAGACCGGGCGACCCTTACAGGCCTTCGCCACACCCGTGACGACCTTCTCCCGGGAGAAGGGCTCGACGACGCCGGATCGCTTCACCACGACCAACTGCATCTGCTCCAAGGTGGTGAAGCGTCGCTCGCACGCCGGGCACTGACGCCGGCGCCGGATGCTCTTGCCATCCTCGGCGACCCGGCTGTCGAGCACCCTCGTGTCGGTGTTGCGGCAGAACGGGCAATGCATCAGCGAGCCTTCCTCGAAGCATTCACCGGTGGGTGAACCTGTGGATAACGCTGTGCGTTACGACCACTATCTGTGGATGAAACACACGCGTGTAACTACTACATGTAGAGGCTACGCAGGCCCTCGCCGCGATGCAAGGTCGAGCATTGGCGTGTCGCGCGCGACTCGCAATTTCGCCCAGGCGGGATGGCTCAACCGTGCGTCGCCGCGGCGGCCACCGCTCCAGCAGGCGCCGACAGCGGCGCGTCGCTCACCGAGAGGAAACTCGTGACCACCACAGCGGCCGCGGCAACGACCAGGCCCATGAAGAACGTCACGATCACCGCAATGCCGCGGTCGGTCAACCTCAGCGGCCGGGATGCGGGCGCTGGAGCCACGTGGGCTCGCATCGCCGACTCGGGCAGCTCAAGGCCCATGGAGTCATCAGACGGCACAGCCCGCAGTCGGACCGGCTCGGCAATGATCAGCTCATCGACCAGCACTGCGCTCATGATCTCCACCTCTCTCGAACATCTGTTCGATACTCTACCCACTCAGCCCTGAATTATTCGAACGCGTGTTCCACGGCGTGTCGGGCAGCAACAACTCTCACAGGCGCCACTGACAGTTCTGATCGCCGGCGGGAGTTCGCCGACACGTCGAACATGTGTTTGATTCACTCCCACTGCGGCGCTAACTTGTCGGCATGGCAACCACGGCAGTACCACCCACTCCCCGCCGCCCGGGACGTCCTCGGAAAGAGGATGTCGCCGCTCAACTCGGCACCAAGGTCAGCGAGCTGCCCGACGGGCCAGTGGACGCCGAGGGCCTGACGCCGCGCCAGCGACGCATCCTCGAGGTGATTCGCGACGATCTTGCCGAACGCGGCTACCCGCCGAGCATCCGCGAGATCGCCGACCGGGTCGGCTTGGCGTCCTCGTCGTCGGCGGCACATCAGCTCAAGGTGCTGCAGGCGAAAGGCTTTCTCTTCCGCGACCCCCATCGTCCGCGGGCACTCGAAGTCCGCCTCCCGGGTTCTCTCGCGCCAACCTCAGTCCCGCCTGCCGTGGAGCCGGACCTGCCGGCACCTTCGGCCCCCTCGGTCGAAGTGCCGATTCTGGGACGAATCGCCGCGGGCGGACCCATCCTCGCCGAACAAGCCGTCGAGGACGTGTTCAGCCTTCCCAAGCAGCTTGTCGGCGAAGGCACGTTGTTCCTGCTGGAGGTGAAGGGCGACTCGATGATCGAGGCCGCCATCTGCGACGGCGATTACGTGGTCGTCCGCCAACAGCCGGATGCGGTGAATGGCGACATCGTTGCGGCACTGCTGGGTGAGGAGGCCACCGTCAAGACCTTCAAGCGAACCCCGGGTCAGGTGTGGTTGCTGCCGCACAACCCGGCCTACGAGCCGATCGACGGCAACGCGGCCTCGATCCTGGGCAAGGTGGTCGCAGTCCTTCGGCGGGTGTGACATCCGCGTCACGATCAGGGTGAAGCCGGGATCCGGCCGAACCCACGTTGGCGGCCGCTACGACGAGGACATCCTCGTGGTCTCGGTGCAGGCTCGCCCGGTCGACGGCAAGGCCACCCAGGCCGCCTTGACCGCGCTCGCCGATGCCTTCGGCCTTCCCGTGCGGGAATTGACACTTGTGACAGGTGCCTCCAGCCGAACCAAGATTGTGGACATCCCTGGTGACCACGCTGGTCGCCTCCAGGAACTGCTCAATCGCTGAGAGGCACCATGGCCCGTCTCGTTTCGACTCTGTTCTGCTCACTCGACGGTGTCGCCGAGGTCGACCCGTCCTGGCACTTCCCGTACTTCGACGAGAATATGGCCGCGGCGGTCACCGATGACTACGCCGAGGCCGAGACGCTCCTGCTCGGCCGGGTCACCTACGACAGCTTCGCCGGGGCGTGGCCTGAGCGCGAGCTCGCCGGCGGTGAGGACGCCGGCTTCGCCGCCCAGCTGGGCGACCTGCGCAAGATTGTGCTCACCTCCACGCCGCGCGAGTGGGCCTGGCGCAACACCGAGACGATGACCCAGCTGCCGACAGCACTGCGTGCCCTTCGAACGCAGGCTGATCTGGGTACCGTCTTGATCCCCGGATCGCTGTCGATCGTGCGCGCCCTGCTCGAACTCGGCGAACTCGACGAGCTTCGACTGCTGGTTCACCCCGTGGTCGCTGGATCCGGCGAACGCATCTTCGCCGCGCAGGGGCGTCGCCAGCCGCTGCGGCTGTTGAGTTCGCAGACCTTCCCCACCGGCGTCATCCGGCTGCGGTATGTCCCCGGCAGCCTGCCGGGCGAGGGCGAGTACGCCGAGGCCGCCGGCCGACTGGGGGAAGCCACCGCTTAGGCCGAGGGCGTCGCCCCCAGGCGGCGCAGAGCGCCGATCGCCACCTCCCGGTCAGTCGTCATCCAAAAGTCAGGCATCGAGGCGGTCAGGAACCGGCCGTACCTCGCCGTCACCAGGCGCGGGTCGAGCACCGCGACCACCCCTCGGTCGTCCAGGGTACGAATCAGCCGACCAGCCCCCTGAGCCAGCAGGAGTCCGGCATGCGTGGCCGCCACCGCCATGAAGCCATTTCCGCCGGCCTCGGCCACGGCCTGCTGCCGCGCCTGCATCAGCGGGTCGTCTGGCCGCGGGAAGGGGATCTTGGCGATGATCACCAGGCGACAGGTGTCGCCTGGAACGTCGATGCCTTGCCACAGGGACAGCGTGCCGAACAGCGAAGCCTCAGCATCCTCCACGAACTCTGAGGTGAGACGAGTCAGATGAGCGTCGCCCTGACACAAGATCAGCCGATCGGGAACCTGCTCACGGCAGTAGCGGGCGGCGGCCTCCGCGGCCCGCTGGGAGGCGAACAGGCCCAGCGTCCTGCCTTCGGCGGCCCACAACAGCTCGGCGATCTCCGCGAGCGCCTCGGCGCTGATCCCGTCGCGGCTGGGCGCAGGCAACTGACGGGCGACGTACAAGATGCCCTGGCGGGTGTAATCGAAGGGTGAGCCGACGTCGATCGCACGGTAGCCGCGATCCTCCGGCCTCCCCAGTCCGAAAGCGGCCCCGATCGAGGAGAAGTCACCACCGATCTTCAAGGTCGCGGAGGTGAGCACACTCGGATGCGCGTCAAAGATCTGCGCCCGCAGCAACCCGGCAACCGACAGTGGCGCACAGTTGAGCTGGCGGCCGAAGCGCTCCGATTCGGACACCCAGACAACGTCGAACTCGCTCAGCTTGGCCATGCGCTCGGCGATGTCGAAGACCTCCTGCGCCGCGGCCTGTGCCTGGCGCCGATCCACCTCATCGTCGCGTCCGCCGGCCAGGCCGCTCACGGCTGCACGAGCTGCATCCCGTACGACCACGATCGCGGCGCGCAGTGCCGCGTCCGGATCGGTCAGACGGCCAACCTCTGCCTGGTCAAGGCCGGCCTGCAGGCCGTCGGCGGCGTCGAGGAAGTCCAGCCCGGTGTCGTCGGTGAGCCACGACAGGCAACGCTTGGCGGTGCGCTCGACGCCGGACGCGCTGAGCTCCACCGACGCTGCGCCGGTGACCCTGCTGACCAGCTCGTGTGCCTCGTCGATCACGAGCGCGTCATAGGACGGCAAGGCCGTCCCACCATGAAGGGCGTCGATGGCGAGCAGGGCATGGTTGGTGACCACCAACTGGCTGCCCCGCGCCCGCTCGCGAGACTTCTCCACCAAGCAGGCCGCACCCTGCGGACAGCGCTGTGCACCGAGGCATTCCCGCACCGGGACCGAGATCTGCGCCCACGCCTGCGGTGAGTGCGGTGGTGCGTCATCGCGATCGGCCAGTTCGCCGCTGTCTGCCTGTTCCTCGGCCCAGCTTCTCAGCGCCACCACCTCTGCACCCAGCTGTGAACTCGCCGTGGCGTCTGGCACCAGAGCGTCCTGCTCGCTGCCCTGGCCATCGCGAACCTTGAGCAGACAGGCGTAGTTGCTGCGCCCCTTCAGCACGGCGTGCTCGACCTGCAGACCCGTGACACTCTTGCAGGCCGCCACCGCGGCCGGAATGTCCTTGCCGGCCAGCTGCGCCTGCAGGGCGAGGGTGGCTGTCGCGATCACGATCCGCGCCTGTGGATCGTCGGCGAGCCGCGCGAGGACGGGGGCGAGATACCCGAGGGACTTGCCGGTACCGGTGCCGGCCTGGACGAGCAGATGCTGCCCACTGTCCAAGGTGCGCTCGACCTCGGCAGCCATGGTCAGCTGGCCGTCACGACGGGCACCGCCGATTCCCGCGACCGCAGCAGCAAGAATCCGGTCGACCAGATCAGTGCGTTCCACCGTCACCACTGTCGGCAAAGGCGGCCAGCTCCCCGGCAAGGTCGGCGTTCACCCGAGCAACCACCAAGGTGCCGGCGGCAGTGTGATCGGCAGACACGAACTCGCCACTGGTGTGGATCCGATCGATGAGATCCCCCCGGGCATACGGGACGAGGGCGCGGATCTCGACTTCAGGACGCGGCAGGCGCTCTTCCACCCGCGCGAGCAGGCCGTCGATGCCGTCGCCACTGCGCGCGGAGACCAGGACTGCGTCGGGGTAGGCGCCGCGCAAGGCCAACAACACGTCGGCCTGCGCAGCGTCGGTCTTGTTGATCACCAGCTGTTCAGCGACATTGGCCGCGCCGATCTCGGCAAGCACAGCGCGCACCGCGTTGACCTGGCCAAAGGGGTCGGGGTCCGAGCCGTCGACGACATGAAGTAGCAGATCGGCCTCCACCGACTCCTCCAGCGTCGACCGAAAAGCCTCAACCAGGTCGTGCGGCAGATGCCGGATGAATCCCACCGTGTCGGTCAGGGTGTACACGCGCCCGTCGCTGGTCGTCGCCTTGCGGGTGGTCGGGTCGAGGGTGGCGAACAAGGCGTTCTCGACGAGCACACCCGCGCCGGTGATCCGATTGAGCAAAGAGCTCTTGCCAGCATTGGTATAGCCGACGATCGCGACGCTGGGTACCTGATTGCGGTGCCGCTGGGCCCGTTTGGTCAAACGAACCTCATCCAGCTCTCGCAGGCGACGGCGGAGGACGGCGATGCGCGTCTTGATCCGACGGCGATCAGTTTCGATCTTGGTCTCACCAGGGCCTCGGCCACCGATCCCCGCACCTGCGGCTGCTCGGCCGCCGGCCTGCCGGGAGAGGTTCCCACCCCAGCCCCGCAACCGCTGACGTAGATACTGCAGCTGGGCCAGTTCAACTTGGGCCTTGCCCTCCGCGCTCTTGGCGTGTTGGGCGAAGATATCGAGGATCAGTGCGGTGCGATCGATCACCTTGACGCCGACCCGGTCCTCCAGATTGCGAAGCTGCGCCGGTTCGAGTTCGCCGTCGCAGATCACCGTGTCAGCGCCGGTGGCGATCACGACCTCGCGAACTTCGTCCACCTTTCCCCGACCGATGAAAGTGGCCGGGTCAGGAGAACTGCGCCGCTGAACCAGCCCTTCCAATACCTGAGAGCCAGCCGTCTCGGCGAGCAACTTCAGTTCGGCCAAAGCGAAGTCCGCGTCGGCCTGAGTGCCGGAGGTCCACACGCTCACCAGCACCACACGCTCGAGTTGCAGATCGCGGTACTCGACCTCGCTGATGTCGGCGAGCTGCGTCGACATCCCCGCCACGCGCCGCAGCGAATGACGTTCGGCCAGATCGAGCTGCTCCCCGTCGTACTGCTCGGCATCGAGCAGCGTGTCGTCGTCGGTCACGCGGTCTCCTCGCTCGCCGTCGGGAAGTAGTAGCGGCCACGCGCGACAATCTCGGCGGGACCACGCAGGATCGCCTCTTCGCCGGTGAGGTCAACGTCGAGCTCGCCGCCTGGCACGACGACCTCGCACCGACCGGCGGGGGCGGCTACCGCAGCAGCGGCTACCACACCGGTGCCGCACGACTGGGTCTCACCTGAGCCGCGCTCGTGGACTCGCATCCGAATGCGACCAGGGCCATCCGCCACGACGAACTCCACGTTGACACCGGCGGGGAAGGCGCTGGCCGGTGTCCACACCGGGGAGAGCGTGAGATCAAGCGCATCGAGAAGATCCGCGTCGCCGAGCTGGACCACCGCGTGTGGGTTGCCGACGTCAACGACCGTGGCCGGCCAGTGTCGCTCCCCCACGTCGATCCGCACCTGCGCCCCGACCCGCGCCGGACCCATGGTGACAGCGACCCGGCCGTCGTCGAGGAACCGTCCGGTTCGCGCACCAGCTCGTGTGAGGACGGTCACGGGCCCGAACGAGTCGACCAGGCCTTCCTGAGCCAGATACCGCAGGAACACCCGCAGGCCGTTGCCGCACATCTCGGCGATCGATCCGTCAGCATTGCGATAGTCCATAAACCAGGTGCCAGGACTCGCCTCGACTCCTGGCATCAGCGAAGCGTCCACGGCACGCAGAATGCCGTCCGCACCGATACCAGCCCGCCGATCACACAGTGCCGCGACTTGCTCGTCTGTCAGCTCGATCAGCCGGTCGCGATCGACGAACAGCACGAAGTCATTACGCGTGCCGTGCCCCTTCGCGAACTCGATGCTGCGCATGCTCAACCCTTCCTGGTCTCCGCGTGAACCCTATCTCGCACCACTGACGCGATCTCGCGGGCGGTGTCGACCTCAGCCGCGAACCACCTGATGCGGTCATCACGACGAAACCACCCCAGCTGCTTGCGCGCCAGTCGGCGGGTACCTTGAGCAGTCGCGCTGATCGCCTCCTCCTGGCTGAGCTCGCCGTCGAACATGGCGAGCACCTGGCGGTACCCGATCGCGCGGGATGCGGTACGGCCCTGTCTGAGGCCGTGGCTCTCCAAGCGCCGGACTTCATCGACGAGCCCGTCGACCCACATCTGCTGCACGCGAGCGGCGATGCGCGCGTCCAGTTCTTCACGCGGAACTTCAAGCCCGAACTGCATCACCCCACCAACGGCTGAACGCCACTGCGGGAGCGCTGCTCGGAACTGACCGGTCAGCTCGAGGGCTTCAAGCGCGCGCACGATGCGTCGTCCGTTCCCTGGAAGGATTGCGGCCGCTGCGATCGCATCCCGCTCGCGCAGCCGCTCGTGGAGCGCAGCCGGGCCGACGGCTTCCAGTTCGGCCTCCAATCGCGCCCGAAGCTGCGGGTCGGTGGCCGGGAAGCTGAACTCGTCGACGATGGCGTGAACGTACAGGGCCGAGCCTCCCGCCAGGATCGGGATCACGCTGCGGCTGCGGCAGTCAGCGATGACCGTGCGTGCGCGTTCCTGGAAGTCGGCCACCGAAGCCGTCTCGGTGACGTCCATGATGTCGATCAGATGGTGCGGTACGCCGCCACGCTCAGCGAGGGTGGGTTTGGCAGTGCCGATGTCCATGCCTCGGTAGACCAGCATCGAGTCGGCGTTGATCACCTCAGCTGCCAGGCCGTCAGAAGCCAGCGCTTGCACGACGCTGACCGCCAGCGCCGTCTTGCCGCTGGCCGTCGGTCCGTTCAGAGTGACCACCGGGAGTTCTGCCATATCCCTTCCATTGTCTCGCGCTCGGCCCGCGATCTCCCAACCGCTCGACGCGGGGCCAGGTCGCTGCGCAACTCTTCTCAGCGAAACCCCAACGCGATGGGCCTACTGAGAGCAAGAATGGACTCGTGACCGGGACCGGCTCGGCACCCAGGACAGGAAGGAGGTGGCATGGACATCGTCGAACAGATCACAGCGGTGGACAGCCACGAACGCGAGGCAATGCAGGGCATCGACATCGTCGCGCACCTGATGGACTCGGCGATCGGCGGCAAGAACACCGCACTGGTCGAAGGGGCCCAGGCCTTCCTGATGGAAAAGCTGGGTGGTGGCAACCACTAACCCGATCGACTGATCTGCTGGCGGGCACACCCGCCGTACCGACGAACCCGAGGGGTCGGCGACTACGCCGGCCCCTCGGCCTGTGTGCGGAGCTTCTTCGGCAGACCCAGCCCCACCAGGGACGGGCCGTGCGCAGCCTCCCAGGCATCGCCGCCACGGGTCCGACGCAGCGACGTGATGTCGGCATCCGCGTTGAGGTGATGGGGCGCCGCATAGGTCACTTCCACGGTGCCGATATCGCCAGGGCGCGGACGCTGCGCGGGATCCTGCGGTACCCGAACGTGGACCAGCCGGTTGTCGCGCGCCCTGCCCGACATCCGCTGGGTCGCGCCGTCCTTACGTCCTTCGCCGTCGGCAAACAGCACTTCGACCGGCGTGCCGACCAGCTTGCGGTTCTCGGCCCAACTGATCTCGCCGACAAGGTCGACCAGGCGCTGGTAGCGCTCGCCGACCACCTCGGCCGGCACCTGGTCGGGCATCGTCGCCGCCGGCGTCCCCGGCCTGATCGAGTACTGGAACGTGAAGGCGGCCGCAAACCGGGCAGCAGCCACGACATCGAGCGTGGCCTGGAAATCCGCGTCGGTCTCTCCGGGGAACCCGACGATGATGTCGGTCGTGATAGCCGCGTGCGGCATCGCTGCACGAACCCGATCGAGAATGCCCAAGAACTTCTCTGAACGGTAGGAGCGTCGCATGGCCTTCAAGATTGGGTCGGAACCCGACTGCAAAGGCATATGCAGGCTCGGCATCACGTTGGGCGTATCGGCCATCGCGTCGATCACGTCGTCGCTGAACGCCGCCGGGTGCGGAGAGGTGAACCGCACGCGTTCCAGCCCCTCAACGTCGCCGCAGGCGCGCAGGAGCTTGGCGAATGCGCCTCGGTCGCCGAACTCGACACCGTAGGAGTTCACGTTCTGGCCCAGCAGGGTGATCTCCTGGACCCCCTCATCAACCAGGGCTCTGATCTCAGCCAGGATGTCGCCCGGACGACGGTCGGTCTCCTTGCCCCGCAACGACGGCACGATGCAGAACGTGCAGGTGTTGTTGCAGCCGACGCTGATCGACACCCAGGCGGCGTAAGCCGAGTCACGACGAGTCGGCAAGGTCGACGGGAAGCGCTCCAGGGACTCCAGAATCTCCACCTGAGCGGACTGATTGACGCGGGCTCGCTCCAGCAGGGTCGGCAGGGAGCCGACGTTGTTGGTTCCGAACACCACGTCGACCCACGGCGCCTTGTCGACCACGACGTGGCGATCCTTCTGCGCCATGCATCCACCCACGGCGATCTGCATCCCGGGACGGCCCTGCTTCACCGGCGCGAGATGGCCCAGGTTCCCGTACAGGCGGTTGTCCGCGTTCTCGCGGACGGCGCAGGTGTTGAAGACCACGACATCGGCCTCGGCGTCCTTTTCGGCTGGCTGGTAGCCAGCGTCGATGAGGACGCCGGCGATTCGTTCCGAGTCGTGAACATTCATCTGACAGCCGTACGTGATGACGTGGAAAGTGCGGCCTGACAACGGACTACTCATCTCATTCTGATCGTGGGGAGCTGGACCGGCGCGTGCCGGATCGACGCAGAGACTCTACCTGGTTCACTGTGCAAGCGCCGTGGCTCGCGACTCGCGAACCACCGTCACCCGGATCGTGCCGGGATAGGAGAGCTCTGCCTCCACCTCGCGCGCGATCTCTGCGGCGAGGCGGTGCGCTTCTGCGTCTGAGATCGCTTCGGGACGCACCATCACCCGCACCTCATGGCCAGCCTGCATCGCATAGACCTTGTCGACGCCCTCATGAGCCGAAGCGATCTTCTCCAACCGGGTGAGCCGCTGCACGTAGGTCTCCACGTTCTCTCTGCGCGCGCCGGGGCGACCGCCGCTGATCGCATCGGCCGCCTGGGTCAGCACCGCCTCGACCGTCGTGGGCTGAACCTCGTTGTGATGGGCCTCGATCGCGTGGACGACGTCCTCGGACTCGCCGTAGCGTCGGGCGAGTTCCGCACCCACCACGGCATGCGACCCTGACTCGTCGACCACCGCCTTGCCGAGGTCGTGAAGGAACGCCGCCCTGCGACAGGTGGAGACCTCAAGCCCCAGTTCGGCGGCAATCGTGCCAGCGATGTGCGCCGACTCCACCAGATGCGCCAAGACGTTCTGCCCGTAGGACGTTCGGAACTGAAGAGCGCCCAGAATCGGCAACAGACGTTCGTCGAGGTCACTGATTCCGACCTCGCGAGCGGCCTCTTCCGCGGCCCTGATGCACAGTTGGTCGGCCTGCTGCTGCTGATGGTGGAAGACCTGCTCGATGCGAGCCGGGTGAACCCGCCCGTCGTCGATCAGCTCTTGGAGGGTGCGTCGCGCGATCTCGCGGCGCAGCGGGTCGAAGCAGCTCAACACCACCGTCGCAGGCGTGTCGTCGATCAGCAGATTCGCACCAGTGAGTTGCTCGAAAGCCCGGATGTTGCGACCTTCCTTGCCGATCAGTCGACCCTTGAAGTCGTCACCCGGCAGCGAAACGACGCTGACTGCGGAGTCGGCGGTCTGTTCGGCTGCGATGCGCTGGATCGCGGTCACCACCGTTGCTCGGGCCCGTTGCTCTGCCGTCCGAACCGCGGCGGCCTCAATCTCGTCCGCGCGCCGCCCAGCCTCCTGTCGCGCCATCGCTTCGGCCGCAACCAGCATCTGCTCGCGCGCCTGTTCCATGCTGAGCCCGGCGGCCTCAGCCAGCGCGGCCGCGCGAGCGGCTTCCAACTGCGCGATCCGAACGCCGCTCTCGCGCGCCTCCGCTTCGCGCGCATCCACCTGCGCCTGGCGGGCATCCAGCTCACTTTCGCGCCGATTGAGCCGGTCCTCGCGCTCTGCCAGCAGTCGCTCCCGCTGCATCACGAAGCCAGAATCCGCCGCCGATGGGACGGCCGGACGGCGTCGCGCGATCAGGATCAGCACGACCACCGTCGCCACCAGCGCGGCACACGATGCCACCGCCAGGGCCAGAATCTCGAGCGACACCGCGACCTCTCCATCTCGCCTCGCCGATCCGCGAGCCGTCGATCCACATTCGTTACGGCCGCGAACGGCTACGCCTGCCGGCAAAGCCGCTCGGTATGAAAGGGCCTGGCAACGGCATCCATTGCGGCGGCACGACCCGACACCGGCACCACGCTAAGCCCCGAGTCAACACCTCGCAACCGACACAGAGCTCGTGCTGTGGCCTATCACTGCCAGGGATCGCCGCCCCCGGCATCGTCCTCGCCCTGAGGTAGCTCAGCCAGCACCTCACGAGTCACTCGCGCGACCACCTCAGCGGAGAAGCCCCGTCGGGCGAGAGCGCCTGCGAGGCGCCGATAGCGAGCGGCAGGGTCAACCCGAGACAGCGATGCCACCTTGCGCTCGGCGTAGCCGCGAGCCACCCCATAGTCACGATCGCTATCGAGTTCACCCACGGCTGCCTGCACGACGTCTTTCGCAACGCCCTTCTCGATCAGCTCCGCGATCAGAGCCCGGCGGCTGCGCTGCCGGCGATCCCCCGCAGCCAACCAATCTCGGGCAAAGACCTCGTCATCGACCAAGCCGACTTCTTCCAGGCGATCGAGGACGGTCACCGCGACGTTATCGGGTACCTGCTTGCGCGCCAACGCTCGAGCCAGCTCCGCGCGACTGCGAGCCCGAACAGTCAGCTGCCGCAGAGCGATCTCGCGAGCGACAGCAATCGGGTCGCCGGCCTCGCCGTCGTCATCCCGTACAGGCTCCCCATGTCGCATGAGGTCAGAACTCCACCTCACCGGTCACCGGATCGATGCCCTCCGGCACAACCGCGTACTCCCCCACACCGAGCTGGGACAGAATGCGCTTCTCGATCTCCGCGGCGACCTCGGGGTTGCTCTTCAGGAAGTTGCGAGCGTTCTCTTTGCCCTGCCCAAGCTGATCGGCCTCATAGGTGAACCAGGCACCCGCCTTTCGGATGATGCCGATTTCCACGCCGAGGTCGATGAGGCTGCCCTCTCGGCTGATGCCCTGGCCATAAAGGATGTCGAACTCCGCCTGCTTGAAAGGTGGCGCGACCTTGTTCTTGACGACCTTGACGCGCGTACGGTTGCCCACCATCTCGGAACCGTCCTTCAGCGTCTCGATGCGACGCACGTCCAGACGAACCGACGAGTAGAACTTCAGCGCCCGACCGCCGGTCGTGGTCTCCGGTGACCCGAACATCACCCCGATCTTCTCTCGCAGCTGGTTGATGAAGATCGCAGTCGTACCGGCACCGGACAACGCACCGGTCATCTTGCGCAGTGCCTGACTCATCAGTCGCGCCTGCAGCCCAACGTGGCTGTCGCCCATCTCGCCCTCGATTTCGGCACGGGGCGTCAACGCGGCGACCGAGTCGATCACGATCAGCGCCAGCGCGCCGGAGCGGACCAAGGTATCGGCGATCTCGAGCGCCTGTTCACCGTTGTCAGGTTGGCTCACCAGGAGGGCGTCGGTATCGACGCCGAGCTTCGAGGCGTAATCCGGATCCAAGGCGTGCTCGGCGTCAATGAAGGCGCAGATGCCGCCCGCCGCCTGAGCGTTCGCGATCGCATGAAGCGCGACCGTGGTCTTACCCGAGGACTCTGGACCATAGATCTCCACGACCCGGCCGCGAGGCAGCCCTCCGATTCCGAGCGCCACATCAAGCGCGATCGATCCGGTCGGAATGACCTCGATCGGCTGCCGGGCGTCCTCGCCCAATCGCATGACCGATCCCTTACCGTGCGCCTTCTCGATCTGGGCAAGCGCCGCCGCCAGCGCCTTCTCCCGGTCTGCCACCGCCATGCTGGGTTCCTTTCCGTTCTGCTTCGTCGCCCATCACCTTAGGTATCGGCCCTGACAATCTTTCAGGCGAACTTCCGGGCTGTGCATAACTCAGCTGGTGCGTCGTTGCTGCCTAGCCTAGGCGAACAGGTGTTCGAAATGCTACGACACGCCGCGCCAGTCAGCGGAAGGTGTCGGGCAGCTCCAGCTCCGCCCACGCGCAACGCCAGATCTCTTTGCAGGGCACCCCTGCGGCCAACGCCTCATCGACGGTGCGCTGGCCCAAGCCGGCGATCACAAAGGTCTGGGCCCACGCGAGCGAGTAGGGATAGCTCAGGTGCTGATCCAAACGAGCGCGGAGTTCCGCCTCCCGCATCGGGGTTTCAGGCCGCCTGCACGCGCGGACGAAGCGGAAGCCGGGTGACTTCGGCGGTGTGGCGCAGGTCAATCCGATCCGAGACCTCGCGCAGAATGCTCGACAGCGGCACACCCAAGGCGCCACAGATCGCGTTCAACAACTCCGAAGAGGCTTCCTTCTGGCCGCGCTCGATCTCGGACAGATAGCCGAGCGAGACCTGTGCTCGGCCCGAGACTTCTCGCAAGGTGAGGTTTTCGGACGTGCGCAGATCACGCAGCGACTCCCCCAGGATCTCCCGAAGGATCACCGGACGCTCTCGCACTTCGGTAACCATGATTCGACTCTACCTGTCCCAACCTGTGCTCTGTGGTTAGCTCAACAACGCCACGCAGGTGTCGGTTTGTTCCTCAACCCTGGCTCGAGATTGCAACGACGTCCTGCAACAGCCGGGCCAGCGCAGCCCTCACCGTAGCTGTCCGAATCTGCTCTCGGGAGCCGTCAAGGTCAATTCTGCTAGCAGCGGACGACCCGTCCGGACGGGCGATGCCGATCCACACCTCACCAGGCCGGTGGCCATCCTGGGGGTCCGGCCCAGCCACACCGGTGACGGCCAGTCCCCAATCGGCTCCGACTCGGGCGCGCACGCCCGCCGCCATCGCGGCCGCGGTTGCTTCGGCAACCGGCCCCCACGCGTCCAGGACGGAGAGCGGCACGCCGGCGAGCTCATTCTTCAGCCGCGTGGCATAGCTCACCACTCCACCGAGATAGCTCGCCGAGGCGCCCGGCACCGCAGTTATGGCGCCTCCGATCAGCCCTCCGGTCAGGGACTCCGCTGTCGCCAGGCTTTGCCGCGCCGCACCGAGGGCCTCGATCAGCTCGACGGCCAGCGGCTCAGGACTCATCTGCGTTCGAAGAACTCGACTGCCGTCGCAGCCGGACCGCATCCACCACGTACATGCCTCCGGTCACGACGGTGAGCACGAAGGCGGCCCCCATCACCAACCAGCCCAGCCAGAACCAGAACGGGGCGATCGCCAGCGTGGCCCAGATGTTGTACGGCAGGAACATCAACAACGCGATCGACTGGGTCAGCGTCTTCAACTTGCCGGCCGGAGCTGCGGCCATCACGGCGTACTTCAGCATCACCACACGCATCCAGGTGATGCCCCATTCGCGCAGCAGAATCAGGATCGTCACCCACCACGGCAACTCGCCAAAGATGCTCAGCACAATGAAGGCGGCACCGGTGAGGGCCTTGTCGGCGATCGGATCCCAGATCTTTCCGAAGTCGCTGACCAGGTTGTAGCGACGGGCAAGCCTGCCATCGAAGAAATCGGTGATGATCGCGACCGCGAACGCGACGGTCCCGGCCAGCCGCCAGCCAAGGCCCGTGCCCGGATCGACAAACATCAGCACCACGAAGACCGGAACCAGGATGAGACGCAGCACGGTGAGTGCGTTCGGCAACTGTGCCGGCACCCGGAATCGTTCTGACTGCACCTGGCCAGACATCACGCCTCCACCTCGGCGAACAGATCCACCCCGTCCGTGTCCGAGACGATACTCCACAGTAGGCTTCCGATCGGCGCTGCGGACGCATCGGTGAGCACCGTCGTCTGACCGTCGGTCTCCGGCCCCTGCTGCGCGGCCCGCCCGACGGCTCGGCCCTGATCGTCGCTGCCCTCGATCAGCACCTGGACCCGGGAACCCACCCGATCGGCAGCACGATCGGCGCTCACGACCTCAACCAAGCTGGCAATCCGATCGACTCGAGCATCGATCTCGGCTGGCTCGACCTTCGGCCGCAACCGCTCGCCTTCGGTCCCCTCTTCGTCCGAATAGCCGAACACACCGACGGCGTCCAGCCGTGCCTCCGCGAGGAAGTCGGCAAGGACGTCGACCATCTCCTCGGTCTCGCCGGGGAATCCGAGGATCACATTGCTTCGGATCGCAGCCTCCGGACGATCGGCGCGGATCCTGGCGATCAGGTCGAGGAAGGATTCCGGGTTCCCAAACCGACGCATCCGCCGCAACAAGGGCTCTGCGGCATGCTGGAATGGCAGATCGAAGTACGGAACCACGGTCGGCAGGGTCACCATCGCGTGCAACAAGGAGGCGTGGATCTCCGCGGGCTGGAGATAGCTCACCCGCACCCAGTCCAGGCCATCAACCACAGCCAACTCGGCCAAGAGCGTCTCGAGGTTGGTGCCGAGGTCGCGACCGTAGCCGGTGGAGTTCTCGCTGACCAGCACCACCTCGCGGACGCCAGAATCCACCAGCCAGCGGGCCTCGTTCACCACGTCGGCGACCGGCCGGGACAGGTACGAGCCCCGGAAGCTGGGGATCGCGCAGAACGCGCAGCGACGGTCGCAACCCGAGGCGATCTTGAGCGAAGCGGACGGTCCCGCGCCGAGACGCCGGCGCAGCACCCGCGGCCCGCTGGCCGGCGCGAGACCCTCAGGCAAGTCACCCAACCCATGTCCAGGGACGGAAATCGCCGCGGCCTGCTCGGGACGCGCAACCGGGGTGAGCGGCAGCAAGGTGCGGCGGTCGCGACGCGCATGCGCGGCAGGCCGCTCACCGGCAAGGATCGCGGTCAGCCGCGCAGCGATCTGGGGGTAATCATCAAAGCCCAGCACGGCGTCGGCCTCGGGCAGCGCTTCGGCCAGCTCGGCCCCGTAGCGCTCGGCAAGACAGCCCACAGCAACCACGGCCTTGGTGGTGCCGCCGCTCTTGTGATCGGCTGCGGCGAGCAGGGTGTCGATGGAGTCCTTCTTGGCGGCATCGATGAACCCGCAGGTGTTCACCACGATCGCTTCGGCCTGATCAGGGTCATCCACCAGCGCGAAGCCGTCAGCGGCCAACCGTCCGGCCAACTCCTCGGAGTCAACCTCATTGCGGGCACAGCCGAGGCTGATCAGGTGTACGGGCACAACGGCAGAGCCTGGGGACGTCACCGACCCAAACTACCTGTTCGGTTCAGCCTTCGCGAAGTGCGGCCAGGACATCATCGAGGTCGTCCGGCTTGACCAGCACTTCCCGGGGCTTGGAGCCCTCCGAGGGGCCAACCACGCCGCGGGTCTCGAGGATGTCCATCAAGCGTCCGGCTTTCGCGAAGCCGACGCGCAGCTTGCGCTGCAACATCGAGGTGGAGCCCAGCTGCAAGTTGACCACCAGCTGGCAGGCCTCGAGCACCAGCTCCAGATCGTCACCGATGTCCTCGGCTACGGCCTTGGACTCCACCGGGGCGTTCACGTCTTCGCGATACTGCGGGGCCAACTGCTCAGTGACCTTCTTGACTACGGCGCGGATCTCCGCCTCGCTCACCCACGCGCCCTGGACGCGCAGCGGCTTGGACTGCCCCATCGGCAGGAACAGGCCGTCGCCTTGGCCGACCAGCTTCTCCGCGCCGGGCTGATCCAGGATCACTCGCGAGTCGGTCATCGACGACGTCGCGAAAGCCAGCCGCGACGGCACATTGGCCTTGATCAGGCCGGTGACCACGTCGGTCGAGGGACGCTGGGTCGCGAGCACCAGGTGGATGCCGGCGGCGCGCGCGAGCTGGGTGATCCGAACGATCGAATCCTCCACATCGCGTGGTGCGACCATCATCAGATCGCTCAGCTCGTCCACGATCACCAACAGGTACGGGTACGGCGCCAGAACCCGCTCCGAGCCGGGCGGCAGCTTGACCTGACCGGCCCGAACCGCCTTGTTGAAGTCGTCGACGTGCCGGAAACCGAAGGCGGCCAGGTCGTCATAACGCGCATCCATCTCGCGTACGACCCATTGCAGTGCCTCGGCAGCCTTCTTGGCATTGGTGATGATCGGCGTCACCAGGTGTGGGATGCCTTCGTAGTGGGTCAGCTCGACCCGCTTGGGGTCGACCAGGAGCATCCGGACTTCCTCGGGGGTCGAGCGCATCATGATCGAGGTGATCATCGAGTTCACGAAGCTCGACTTGCCTGAACCGGTGGCACCTGCGACGAGCAGGTGCGGCATCTTGCACAGGTTCGCCACGACGTAGCCGCCTTCGACATCCTTGCCGAGGCCAACGGTCATGGGGTGGTGGTCGTTGCGCGCGCGGTTCGAGCGCAGCACGTCGCCCAGCGAGACGATCTCCTTGTCGGCATTGGGGATCTCGATCCCGATCGCGGACTTGCCCGGGATCGGCGAGAGAATCCGCACGTCCGCGGAAGCCACTGCGTAGGCGATGTTCTTGGCCAGAGCGGTGACCTTCTCGACCTTCACGGCGGTTCCCAGTTCGACCTCGTACCGCGTGACAGTGGGCCCCCGGGTGTAACCGGTCACCTGCGCATCGATCTCGAACTGCTTGAGGACCTCGGTGAGACTGTTGACCACCTGGTCGCTGGCGACCGTTCGGGCGCGGGGGACGGTGCCGGCTTTCAGCACCGCCGGGTCGGGCAGCTCGTAGACGATGTCGCCGGCCAGCACCGGCTGCTCAGCGCGCAGCGGCGCCGATGAGATCTCCGGTACCTCCAGCACCGGCTCCTCGACAGGCTGTTGCCGCTTCCCCGGGCGCGGACGAGTGGTCATGACCACCGTCACTTCGCTGTCCGGGTCAGGCTCGGGCGCATCAACCAAGGGCGTGTCGTAAGCCCGCTGACTGGTGCCGTACTGAATCTCGGCCTTCTCGGGACGACGCAGTTTGGCCAGGCCGGCGCCCAAGCGGGTGCCGATCTCGTTCAGCGGGATCCCCAGCACCACGAGGAAGCCGACGGCCGCGACGATCAACAACACCGGAACGGCGAGCCACACCCCCAAGGGCTGCATCAGCATCGACGACGACAGGAAGCCCAAGAAGCCACCCGCGCCGCGAACCATCGCCGGCTCATTTCCCGGAGGGAAACCACGGGCGATGTGGATCACCCCGAGGGTTCCGAATCCGGCGGCCGTCCAGCCCACGACCTGGCGACCCGCGCTACCGTGACGCTCGGGATGACGGAAAGTCCGCCACGCCATCGCGATCGCCGCCACCGGCACCGCATAGGCTGCGACCCCGACGACCGTGGTGATAGCGATGGAGATCCAGGTGCCGGTCGCGCCCGGCAAGCCGAACCAGAACTCGGCGGCGACCAACAGCGCAAAAAGCGTGAGCGCGAAGGCCGATCCGTCGTGTCGTTGCTCGGGTTCAAGATCCTTGACGGCCGGACCGACCGCGCGCACGCCGTTGCCGATCGCGGTAGCGATCCCGCGCCAGAGCGCGACCAATCCACGTCCGATCGCGGACAGTAACTTGGACAGCCCGGACTCCTCCGGCTGCTTGCTACGTGTACTGCTGGGTTTCTTGCTTCCGGAGCTTCGGGAGGCGCGCTGGCGCGATGATGCGTTGCTGCGGCTCCGCGAAGGGGAAGACGCGCGGGTCGCCATGAAGTCAACCTATCCAGTCAGCGCGCCATCGCTGCGGTTCCACGCCGGAGGAGCGAAAGTTTGCCCATCGCTGCCCTGCTCAGGGTCGATTCACGCTGCCGAAGTGCTGCCACCCGGAGGCGTCGACTTCCGGCACGATGCCGTCGACGAGAACGCCCGGCTCGCCCTCGACGATCCGGCCGATCATTCGCCAGCCGGGCGGAACGTCATCGCGGGCGAACGTCGCGGCCAAGGCATGGTCATCGCCGCCGGTGAGCTGGAACATGAGCGGATCTCCGCCGCCGATCGCCGCAGCGACCGCCTGCTGCGGCTCGGCGATCTCGAAGGCGGCCGAGTCGAGTTCCACCCGGACGCCGGAGGCATCGGCGATATGTCCCAGGTCGGCCAAGAGCCCGTCGGAGACATCGATCATTGAGCTGGCCCCGGCTTGGGCGGCGACCCGCCCCTGGCCGTAGGGCACTTCCGGTCGCCGATGTGCAGCCACCACTGATCCCGGCGAACGAAATCCCCGGGTCAGGACCGCCAGGCCGGCCGCTGCCCAACCGAGTCGACCGACGACGGCCACCACGTCGCCAGGGCGAGCTCCAGCCCTGGTGATCGGCGCGACGGCGCCGTGGTCAGCCAGGACGGTCACCGTGACCACGATCACCGGCGCCGTGGTGAGGTCTCCGCCGATCAGCGGCGCGGCGGCCCGATCTGCTTCGTCCCTCACCCCCGCGGCAAAGCCATCAACCCACTCGAGCGGGGTGTCGGCAGGCATCGCCAAGCTGACCACGACACCGACCGGAGCAGCGCCCATCGCCTCGGCGTCGGCGACGCAGGCCGCGACGGCCTTGTGCCCAACGTCCTCGGCACTGGACCAACTCCTGCGAAAGTGCACGTCCTCGACCATCGTGTCGGTCGACACCGCCAGATCGCCGGCCAGTCGAAGCACCGCCGCATCGTCGCCCGGGCCGAGAACGACGGCCCCACCAGCTCGGCTGCCGGCGGTGATGCGTCCAATCAGCCCGAACTCGCCGACCTCGCCGGCCGTGGTCATCGCAGCCCCAGCGATCGGTTCTGGGCGAGCTCGATCAGCGTGGCGATGAGGTCGGGATACTCCAGCCCTGCCGCAGCCCACATCATCGGGAACATCGACGTGCGGGTGAAGCCGGGCATGGTGTTGAGTTCGTTCACCACGAACTCACCTTCCGCGGTGAGGAACAGGTCGACTCGAGCCAGACCCTCGCAGGCCATCACCGCGAAAGTGCGCCCGGCCAGTTCTCGGGCGCGCTGCGCCGTCTCAGGATCCAGGTGCGCCGGGACGTCCAGACTCACCTGCTGGTCGGGAAGGTACTTCGCTTCGAAGTCGTAGAAAGCGTCTTCGGTGTGCATGCGGATCTCGCCCGGCGAAGAGACCCGCGGCGCACCGTCGGCCGAGCCCAGCACGGCTACCTCGATCTCACGCACGGCGGTGAAGCCCTGCTCCACGACGATCTTGGGGTCGTACGACGCCGCCTGTGAGATCGCCGCCTCCAGACCCGAGGCGTGGTCAACCTTCACGATGCCGATGCTGGAACCACCTCGAGCAGGCTTCACGAAAACCGGGAACGACAGCTGTGCGGCACGCTGCAGGCATTCTTGGCGATCGGCCGCCCACTCGGTCGGCGTGATCGTCACCCACGGCCCGACCGGTAGCCCGGCGGCAGCCATCGAGCGCTTCATCAGGTCCTTGTCCATACCGATCGCACTGGCCGCGACCCCAGCGCCCACGTAGCGGACGCCGGCCATCTCGAACTGTCCCTGGATGGTCCCGTCCTCGCCGTAAGGGCCATGAAGCAGCGCGAACGCCACGTCGAAAGCGGCGATGTCGACGAGGCGATCGCCCTCGCGGGTCGCGACCGAGGCCGGATGCCCCGGCAACAGCACAGCCGACGGCCGATCTTCGGCGACGTACGGCAGGACGCCGTCGACCACCTCGTAGCCAGCCAGTTCGGCGGCCGGAATGCGCACCCAATCGCCGTGCTGGGTGATGCCGACACCGATCACCTCAAAGCGCTGCGAGTCGATCGCTCGCGCAACACCTCCGGCCGTCAAGCAACTCACCTGGTGCTCCGAACTCACCCCTCCGAACACCAGCAGCACACGGGTTCGAGCGAGTTGTCCAGACATCTGACCTCCGGGGTTGATTCGCCACCACCCTAGCGGGCGTCAGGACGGGCGACTCGCGCGCCCACTCGGATGTCGTAGACCCCATCGGGGGCCGGCTCCTGGCGGATCTCCGCGACCAGAGCGGTGATCGCCTCCATCATCCGTGCGCCTGCCGCGCGCACGTCCTCGGGATCGGTGCTGCCCAGCAGATCGTCCAGCATCACCGGGGCGCCGGCGCGAAAACTCACCGTGCGACGAGGCCGGAAACGTGGCCAGACCGGCTTCTTGCCCGGCATGACCAGATTGGCGCCCCACTGCCCGACCGGGATCACCGGGCAGCCGGTGCTCAACGCCAGCCGCGCAGCGCCGGGCCGCGCCGTCATCGGCCAGGTGTCCGGATCAGCGGTGATCGTCCCCTCGGGGTAGATCACCACACACTCCCCCGCCTCCAAGGCAGCGCGTGCGTGCACCAAGGCATCCTTGGCGCGCTCAGTGCCGCGCTCCACCGGAATCTGCCCGGTTGCGCGCGCGAGGGCCCCGACAATCGGGACCCGCCACAGGTCCGACTTGCCGAGGGCCCGTGGCCAGCGTCCGTGCCAGACCAGGTAGTGCGCCAGGCAGGGCGGATCGAAGTTGGAGATGTGGTTGCTCACCACGATCACGCCCCCGTCGGCCGGGAGCGACGCGGCATCGTCCCAGTTCTGCCGAACGAGGCGGCGCAGCAGCCAGCCAGCGAACGCAGCTGCCCGCCGATAGGTCGGCTGCACCGGGCTGCGGTTGGCCCGGCGCAGCGGGAGCCCCGCACGGTCAGCCGTGCTCGGCCCCGACGGTGGACTGCTGTCTTGCGGCGTCACCCAGCGATTTTGGCAGGAAGGGTCTTCGGGAGCCAGGAGGCGCGCTTGGCCTCGAACGCCGCGATGTCGGCTTCATGGGTCAGGGTGAGACCGATGTCGTCCAGGCCTTCCAACAGGCGGTGGCGGGTGTAGTCGTCGATCACGAAGGCGAAGACCTGATCACCAGCAGTGATGGTCTTAGCCGCCAGGTCAACGCTGAACTCCACCCCGGGGGTGGCTTCGGCGATCGCCCACAGCTGCTCAACGACGTCCTGATCCACGGTCGCGATCACCAGGCCGGCCTTGCCGGAGTTGCCGCGGAAGATGTCGCCGAAGCGGGAGCCGATGACGACCTTGAAGCCGTAGTTCTGCAATGCCCACACCGCATGCTCACGCGACGAACCGGTGCCGAAGTCGGGGCCGGCGATCAGCACCGAGCCAGCGGCATAGGCGGGCTGGTTGAGCACGAACTCGGGATCGTTGCGCCATGCGGCGAAGAGACCGTCCTCGAAGCCGGTCCGGGTGACCCGCTTGAGGTAGACCGCCGGGATGATCTGGTCGGTGTCAACATTGCTGCGGCGCAGCGGGACGGCGATTCCGGTGTGCGAACTGAACTTCTCCATGGTGTCCGTTCTCCTTACAGATCGGCCGGGGAGCTGAGGGTGCCACGGACCGCAGTGGCCGCGGCCACCAGCGGAGACACCAGATGGGTCCGCCCACCCTTGCCTTGGCGGCCTTCGAAGTTGCGGTTCGAAGTGGACGCGCTGCGCTCACCGGGAGCCAGCTGGTCGGGGTTCATCCCCAGGCACATGGAGCACCCGGCCGCGCGCCATTCGGCCCCGAAGGCGCTGAAGATCTTGTCCAGGCCCTCAGCCTCCGCCTGGGCCTTGACCCGAGCCGAGCCAGGGACGACGAGCATGCGCACACCATCGGCGATGGTGCGACCGTCCACGACCGCGGCGGCAGCCCGCAGGTCTTCGATCCGGCCGTTGGTGCACGAACCCAGGAAGACGGTGTCGACCGCGATCTCTCGCATCGGCGTGCCGGCGTTCAAGCCCATGTACTCCAGCGCGCGTTCGGCGGCTGCGACCTCCACCGGGTCGGAGAAGTCCGTCGGCGAGGGCACCGCAGCACCCAGCGGGACGCCCTGCCCGGGATTGGTGCCCCAGGTCACGAACGGCGACAGTTGGCTGGCGTCGATGTCGACCTCGGCATCGAAGACCGCGTCCTCGTCGGAGTACAGCGTCTTCCAGTGCGCGACCGCCGCATCCCACTCGGCACCCTCCGGAGCGTGCGGACGCCCCTTGAGGTAAGCGAAGGTGGTCTCGTCGGGGGCAACCATTCCTGCCTTGGCGCCCCACTCGATGCTCATATTGCAGATGGTCATCCGGCCCTCCATCGACAGGCCCCGGATGGTGTCGCCGCGGTACTCCACGATGTAGCCCTGGCCGCCGCCGGTGCCCACCTTGGCGATGAGCGCAAGCACGATGTCCTTGGCGGTAACGCCGTCGGGCACGGCGCCGTTGATGTTGACTGCCATCGTCTTCGGACGCGCCTGCGGCAGGGTCTGAGTGGCGAGCACATGCTCAACCTCGGACGTCCCGATGCCGAAGGCCAACGCGCCGAACGCACCGTGGGTCGCGGTGTGCGAATCACCACAGACGACGGTCAGGCCGGGCTGGGTGAGCCCGAGCTGCGGCCCGATAATGTGAACGACGCCCTGGTCGAGATCGCCCAGGGAGTGAATGCGCACGCCGAACTCAGCGGCATTGGCTCGCAGAGTGTCGACCTGCAGCTTCGAAACCGGATCGGCGATCGGAGCGGTGATGTTCAACGTCGGAGTGTTGTGATCCTCGGTCGCCATGGTCAGCTCCGTGCGCCGGACGCCCCGTCCGGCCAAGCGCAGGCCGTCGAAAGCCTGCGGGCTGGTCACCTCGTGAACCAGATGCAAGTCAATGTAGAGAAGGTCGGGCTCGCCGTCGGCCGTGCGCACAACGTGCTGTTCCCATACCTTGTCACTGAGGGTTTTACCCATCGGACCTCCATTGCTCCTCACGGATTTGATCCAAGCAATCAGAGTGTACCGCTTGCATATCATGATCCGAGACGGCAGTCTTAGCCTATGGACAGTTCAAGTGGCGTTGGTGTTCTCGACAAGGCAGCTCTCGTACTCACCGCACTCGAACAAGGCCCGACCACCCTCGCCGGTTTGGTCACCGCCACCGGCCTGGCCCGTCCGACCGCCCACCGTCTCGCGGTGGCCCTCGAACATCACCGACTCGTCAGCCGCGATCTGCAGGGGCGTTTCGTCCTCGGCCCGCGGCTGACCGAACTGGCCTCGGCCGCCGGCGAAGATCGCCTGTTGGCCACCGCCGGTCCGGTGCTCGCCAGGCTGCGTGACATCACCGGCGAGTCTGCTCAGCTCTTCCGCCGCCAGGGCGACATGCGCGTCTGCGCCGCCGCGGCAGAGCGTCCGGTCGGCTTGCGCGACACGATCCCGGTCGGCACTCAGCTCACCATGAGCGCGGGTTCGGCGGCTCAGGTGCTGCTGGCGTGGGAGGATCCGGATCGCATCCAGCGCGGACTGCAGAGTTCGTCGTTCTCCGCGGTGGCGCTGGCCACCGTGCGTCGGCGCGGATGGGCACAATCGGTCGCAGAACGCGAGCCCGGGGTGGCCTCGGTTTCTGCACCGGTCCGCTCCCCCAGCGGCAAGGTCATCGCCGCGGTCAGCGTGTCCGGCCCGATCGAGCGTCTGTCTCGCCAGCCCGGACGCCTGCACGCCCCCGCCGTCATCGCAGCGGCCGAACGCCTCAGTGAGGTGCTGCGTCGCAACGGCGGCGAGGCCTGATCAGTCCGGCCACTGGATCCAGTAGCCGTGCGGATGGCCCGCGAGCACGACATCGTCGGTTCGTCGGCCCGAACGCCAACGCACGATCCGCAGCACGCTGAGTTGCCACGACGCCACTCCAGACGGCCACCCCAATCCTGGGGTGAGGTCTGGTTGCTCGTAGCTGACCAGGCTGAGGTCCCGCTGCGCACCGACGGCCCCCACCGCCCGCTCGAAGGCGGCCTGCCCGCGCGGACCGAGATAGTTGAGCACCCACGAGGTGGTCACCACCGGGTGACCGGCTCCCAGTCGGCTGACCGCGTCTGCGAGATCGGCGACGGCATCACCGCGGATCAGTTGCGGGCGCTCGGCTGCGGCGAGGCTGATGGCGGTGCGGAGCCGCTGAAAGCGGTCCGGCTGATCGGGCCAGACGCAGGCCTCCAGCCAGCGCACCTGCTCGGCGTCGGTGACGTCGATCGGCTCACGGTCCAGCCCCAGCCGGTCGGTGATCAGCGGCAGCCGTGACGGCAAGAGTTCCGGCCGCGCCGTCCCGCGGACGCCGCACGACAACCGCAGATCTCCCGTCCCCACCCGGTGTCCATCGAAGTCGTAGCTGAAGCGGTCGGCCAGCAGGTTCAGGCCGGCGCTGGCACCGACGTCCAGCTGTACCAACGGCCCCACCTCTTCGCCGAGCCGCGCCAGCGCCACCAGCAGGACGGCACTGCGACCGATCTCGTTGGTCTGGGGCGTCCGAGTACTGATCCGGGCGATCAACTCGGCTTCTCGCCGTCGGCACAGCTCCAGCAAGGCCGGCAGCGGGTCGTCCGTGCGCGGATTCCTGTTCAGATTCGGATACCACGCCGCCAACGGCTCGTCAGGGTCGGCCAGCAGCACGTCGTGGACCGCGGCAAAGAAGGTCACTGGCATCCGATGCGCAACCGGAGCAACGCGTAGCAGGCCGACCACCTCATCATGCTCACTGACCCCGGCAGCCAGGCGCGCGTACAGCGGCGCGCGGGCTTGGGTCACGCCGACGAACTCCCTCATCACCTGGCGCAACCGCGTCAGCTCGGCTGTCGACTCCGGGTCATCGATGATCGTCACAGCGGAATCATCGCGCTGCTCAGGCTCGGCCGGCATCACGTGTCCGCACAACTTGGCGAGTGCGAAGCACCTCGACCGGGCGCCTCGACGCGATCGGCCTGATGGCTGCGGTAGCGTAGGGCGACCGAAGGAGTCGATGGAGGAGGACGGCGTTGCCGCAGATCATTCCGGTCGCCGTGCTGCTGCAAACTATCGGCTCGTTCTTCTTCGCCTACTCCGCATACCTGCAGGACAAAGTCGTCGTTGCCGAAGTCGCGGAGAGCGACAACACCCATCGGCTCGATCTGGCGACCTTGTGGATCAGCATTCGCACACCACGCTGGCTGCTCGGACTGTCTTTCATGGGGCTGTCGCTGGTGTGCCAGATCACGGCACTGAGTTTTGCGCCGGTCTCGGTCGTGCAGCCGGTGGGCGTGCTCGCCTTCCCCTGGTCGATGATCATCCAGTCGCGCGCCCATAAGGTGCCGATCTCCGGACCCGCGCGCAGTGCGGTGATCGTGACAGTGTTGGCCATCTTCGGGTTCATCAGCGTGGGTGGCTTCAACGCCGCGCCGGAGGCGGCGCTGAGCGAGTCCAGCGTCCTGATCGGCGCGCTGGTGGCCTATCTTTCAGCCGCCGGTCTCGGTCTGCTGGGCTCTCGGGGTGCTCGACAGTGGCGGTGTCTGTTCTGGGCATCCGGCGGCGCGGTCTTCTACGGGCTGGAGGCTTCGCTGGTGAAGTCCTTGATGGAGTTCGCCAAGCAGGACGCCTGGACCACCAGTCCCGCCTTCTGGGGCACGCTCGTGGCCTTGATCATCGGCAGCGCCACGGCCGGCTGGATGGTGCAGCAGGGCTACGCGACTGGACCCGCAGAGCTGGTGGTCGCCTCGATGACGATCACCTCGCCGGTCGTCGCAGTGTTGTTCGGGATCGCCGTGCTGGGCGAGGGCGCCGAACTCAAGCCGCTTGCGGCCACCGCGATGATCGCGCTCGGCGCGGTCGCCATCGGCGGCGTCATTCGGCTGGCGACGATCCACCCGCAGTTCGACGAGCGCACACCGTCGCCAACCGACGCCGCTTCGCCGTCGTGAGACGGCCGAGCCGCTGACGTCAGCTGAAGCGATACAGCCGCTGCGCCAGCCGGTACAGGCGCACCGAGACCCGGCGTCCGGTCGCACTGGACAGGTTCGAGGCCAAAACCAGCGGGTGACGCCCCAACCGCTTGGCCATCTTCTCGTCCTTGGCGTAGAGGTCGTCCCACATCTGCTTGCGCATCGCCAGCGCCTCATCGTCCGCGCGCAGCACGGAGAACATCGACGAAGCCGCGATGATCAACGCCAAGAAACCCTCCATGTAGCGCGCCAAGCGCTTACTGGGAATCTCATCGGGGAGCACATAGGCGTCAGTGAGAGCCTTGGTGACCCGCATCTGCTGATCGAGCCGGCCCAGCTGCACCGGCTCATTCACCGACTGGTCCTCGCGACCGATGAAGTAGCGGTACAGGTTGACCGGCAGGTAGTGCAGGGTCTTCACGTACGGCAGCGGCACGTAGACGAAGATGTTGTCGACGTAGAACGTGTGCTTGGGCAGTTCCAGGCCGCTGTCACGAAGCACCTGGGTGCGATAGATCGCCGAGTGCATCAGGATGTTCTGCCCCGGCCCGAAGACGCCCACCTCGTCCCAGGTGATGATCTTGTTCGTCGGCAGCGCGCGACGGTAATGGATCACCCGCTGCGATCCGGTCTGGATGTGCTCGTAGACGTAGTTGCACACCACCAGGTCAACCAGATTGTCTCCGGCGATGAAGCCGCGCAGCTTGGCCATCAGCAGGTCGCGCGATGTTCGATCGAGCCAGTCGTCGGAGTCGACCACCTTGAAGTAGACACCCGTCGCGGCTCGCAGCCCCGCCATCACCGCCCCGCCGTGGCCGGCGTTCTCCTGATGGATCACTCGAATAATGTCGGGATGGGCTGCGGCCCACTCGTCTGCCTTCTCAGCAGTGTCGTCCTTGGTGGAACCGTCGTCGACGATGATGATCTCAACATCACGTCCGCCACCGAGAATCGACTCGATGCAGGCGTCCATATAGGCCGCCGAGTTGTAGCAGGGAATGACGAAGGTGATCGTCTTGATGCGTTTGGTCCTCATCGGGCTTCCTCCAGCAGGCGGTCCGCCAACTCCAGCGCATTCGCGACCGTCGCGTCCATGTTGTAGTAGCGATACTCGGCCAACCGTCCGAGAATCTGGAACGACGGTAGCGCGGAGGCCAACTCGACGTAGGCCGCATGCATCGACTGCGCGGTGTCATTGACCTCGGGGTAGTACGGGTCCATCCCGGCGTCCGGGTCGTAGTCCTTGCTGTACTCCCGCACGATGGTGGTCCGACCGGGCAGCTGCTGGCCGGTGAGGTGCTTGAACTCGGTGATCCGGGTGTAGTCCTCCGAGACGGTGTAGTTGATCGTGCCGCGGGGCTGGAACTGCTCGACCTGGTGGGTTTCGAACGCGAAATCGAGGCTGCGATACGGCAGCCTCCCGAACCGGTATCCGAACAGTTCGTCCAGCGGACCGGTGTAGATCACCGTGCCGGCGAAGGGCTTGCCGCCGAAGCCCACCACGCCTTCGGTCGAAAAGTCGAGTTCAGCGCGGGCGTCCACCCCGGTGCGGACCGTGATCAACCGGTGATCGAGCATGGCGTCGAACATCGCGGTGTAACCGTCGCTGGGAAGGCCCTGATAGGGGTCGGTGAAGTAGCGGCAGTCCTCAGAGATGAAGACCGGCACGCGGGCGGTCACCGAGGCATCGATCTGATCGGCCGACTTGCCCCACTGCTTGGTGGTGTAGTGCAGGAAGACGTTGTTCCAGACGTAGTCGGCGACCTCGTTCAGATCCGCATCGGACTCGCGACGAAGTTCGCTGATCGGCACCTTGGCGCCATCGCCGAACCGAGCGATCAGCTTCGCAATCAGCTCCTCACCGCGATTGGGGCCAAAGGCCAAGCGCAGCGAGACCTT
The DNA here is from genome assembly GCA_036788135.1 of Propionicimonas sp. Classification (GTDB taxonomy): domain Bacteria; phylum Actinomycetota; class Actinomycetes; order Propionibacteriales; family Propionibacteriaceae; genus Propionicimonas. Next base: position 10,208 of record DAIQNZ010000009.1, on the reverse strand, counting down.
GTTGAACGGGACCGGCAGGTAGGTGCCGAAGACGTCAGCGAGCACCTCATGGCTGTAGCCGTTCCAGGCGGTGAAGCGCGACAGGTAGTCGAACACCCGCTTGTTCGCCGTATGGAAGATGTGCGGCCCGTACTGGTGGATCAGCACTCCGGCGTCGTCGAGCCGGTCGTAGGCGTTGCCAGCGACGTGATTGCGGCGCTCCAGGACCAGGACGCGCTGGCTTCCGCGTTCGGCCAGCTCGCGGGCGACCGTTGCTCCTGCGCAGCCGGCGCCGACCACGATGGCGTCGAAGGACTGCGGCGCCGGGTTCGCGGCTGTCGGGGCTTCCATGTTCATCACCACGGGCTGGTGCTCCTCGGTATCGACAAAGACGTGCCCGCCAAGCCTCCCTGCAGGGATCGCCGGCTCCGAGTTCTGCTCGGCGCACGGACCCCGGTGCAGCCGCAGAGCCAAGGCTGCGACGGACACTGGCGCCGGGCGTGAGACTATCGCTGCCAGACGTGATCCAAGAAATCTGGCGCGGATCTCGGCGGGTCCACGTCGACCAGTCCGCCCACTCCGCGCGACTGCCTCATGGGACGGGCTGGCTCGCGAGCCCCAAATTCGATTCACTGGGTGCGACACGGAAGGAAGCCATGACCCAGTCGACCCCTCAGCTTCGCCCGGCGGTGGCAGCGCTGCCGGCCTATGTCGCCGGACGACGTGCGAACTCCGCCCTCACCGAGCCGCTGGCATCCAACGAGAGCCACTTCACCCCACTGCCTGCTGTGCTGGCAGCGGTGGCTGCTGCGGCGGTCCGCATTAATCGCTATCCGGACATGGCTTCGGCCGCTCTGCGTGAGCGGATCGCCCAGCAGTGCGGCGTCGACGCCGACCAGGTGGCGGTCGGCCCCGGCAGCGTCGGCGTTCTCAGCCAGCTGATTGCCGCACTGTGCGACCCCGGCGACGAGGTCGTCTTCGCCTGGAGGTCCTTCGAGGCCTACCCCATTCTCTGTGAGATCGCCGGAGCTCGGGCCGTGCGCGTTCCGCTGACAGCCGCCGAGGATCACGACCTCGCTGCGATGGCCGCTGCGGTCACCAGCCGTACGAAGGTGGTCCTGCTGTGCTCGCCCAACAACCCAACCGGCACCGGGATCGACGCCGACGCCCTTGAGGACTTTCTCGCCGCCGTCCCCTCGAACGTCCTGGTGGTGCTGGACGAGGCGTACCGGGAGTTCTGCGACGACCCACTGGACTCGGAGGCTCTCGCCAAGCGCTTCAGCAACCTCTGCCTGCTGCGCACCTTCTCCAAAGCCCACGGCCTGGCCGGGCTGCGAGTCGGATATGCCATCGCCACCCCAGAGATCGCCGAGGGGGTGCGGCGAACCCAGGTCCCGTTCTCGGTCAGCGCTATCGCCGAGGCGGCCGCCATCGCGGCGCTGGACAGCATCGAGGAGGTCCGAACTCGCGCCGCGAGTGTGGCCAGCGAGCGCCGCCGAGTCATCGCGACCGCACGCACCTTCGGCTGGACGGTCCCAGACGGCGAGGCCAACTTCTTCTGGATCCGCACCGATGACCTCCGCCGCGGGCAGCTGATGGCCGCCTTCGACGCTGCCGACATTCTGGTGCGCGGCTACGCCGGTGACGGCGTTCGCATCACCATCGCGGGGCCGGAGGCCAACGACCGCGTACTGGCCGTCCTCGCAGACCAGGCCGCCCTTCTGGCCACCGACAACTCAGAAGCGAGCTGATGGCAGCGATTTCCTCCGATCCGCCGACCGAACTGTCTTTGCGGCACACGCCGATCGAGGACGTTTTCGGGCTGCTCACCGCCACCGTCGTGGTCTCGTTCGGGCTGTTCCTGCTGAAGGCCGCTCATGCGGTGACTGGCGGTACTGCCGGCTTGGCGCTGCTGATCAGCTATGCCACCGGGTTGCCATTCGGGGTGCTGTTCTTCGGCATCAACCTGCCGTTCCTGATCCTCGCGGTGCGGCAGAAGGGCTGGAGCTTCGCCCTGCGGACGATCATTTCGATCGGCATGGTCTCCGCCCTGGCCTTCGTCCATCCGGCGATGACCCCTGCGCTGACGATTGACCCCGTCTATGCCACCCTGCTGGGCAACCTGTTGGCCGGCATCGGCATGTTGATGGTGTTCCGCCACCGCTCGAGCCTCGGCGGCCTGAACACCCTCGCACTGCTGGCCCAGGAGAAGTTCGGCTGGCCGGCCGGATGGGTTCAGTTGGCGATGGACGCGGTGATCATCATCTCCGCGGTCTCCGTGGTGTCGCTGACTGAGGTACTCCTTTCGGCAGCGGGGGCAGTGATCCTCAATCTGGTGCTTGCGCTCAACCATCGCCCCGATCGCTACCTCGGCTACTAGGCGCCCCACGGCGCCACGAAGTGATGGCTGCCCAGCGTCGCAGCCGGATCCCGCCGGGATCAGCGCGGCGAACATGCCCCAAGATGCAGAAAGACTCCCTGCCAGGCTCATGCCTGACAAGGAGTCTTGACCTGGTAGCCCCGAGGGGATTCGAACCCCCGCTACCGCCTTGAGAGGGCGCGCCCGGCGCGTTTGCTCGCGATGGATAGAGCCATATGCCCTAGTCCGGCCGTTTGCTTCCGTTGGTTGCCGAGGGCCGCCCGTGACTGTTTCGTGTACCGAATGTGTACCGGAGTCCCCCAAGCCCCAACCCAACCACCAACCGAATGGAGACCATGATGAACATAGAAACCGCAACCATGACCTGCCCGAGCTGGTGTGCTGAGCACCAGGAACTCGACGGGGAGTTCGTCGGCCACTCGCGGCCGATCGAGACCGTCGAAGGGGTCTGGGTCGAGTTGCACCAGCCGTCTGTGGACGGAATGACCGTGAATGAGTTGGCTGAGCTGGCCCACGCCCGCGGGCAGGCGCCGTCGGTGCTGCTCAGGGGCGCGATGACGCCATACCTGCAGCTCGACGCCAGCACGGCCCGCCTGACGGCCGCAGACGCCCGTACATTGGCGACCGCGCTCGTTGAGGCGGCCGGCTTGCTCGAAGGGCGTTAGGCCGCCGCTGAACGCACAACGGCCCCGGCTCTCCCCTGTGGAGCGCCGGGGCCGTTGTTGCGTCTCAGGCCTTGCCTGGTACTTCGATCAGCACATTCCAGGCACTGTGGTCGACCGAGGGGTCGGTGGTGTCGAGGCAGTCACGTACCTGTTGGGCTGCGTCGTCGAGGGTGACGACTTGGGTGTGTAGGTCGGGCCCGAGGGTCAGCATCCAGCCCTGGGACCACCTGGTGGCGGTGACGGTGATCTTCACTTGCGCGTCCCTCCGATCGGTTGGCTGAGCGAGGTGCGGCACGTCGCTTATGGGATGACTCTAGATCAGGGCATGCAAGGTGCCCGCCACAAGGGGAAATGCATCCGGCCGCGCGCCGCCTGGCGGAAGTTCCGAACTCGGGGGGAAATACGCGAGACCCGGGGTCTCCGAGCACCCCGCGATTTCAAAGAAAACGGCGCCCCCACCAGTCGCGCGAGGCGTTCGTCGGGTGGTTGGTTGCCCATGCGCTGGCCCGGTCGTTGCACAGCGGACACCAGGGCGTGGAGTCCTCACCTGTGCCGCCTGCCTTGAGGCTCACGCCGTGGCCGAGGTGCCATTCGTCGCCGTCGTGAATCACCACCGAGCAGCGCCCGGTGTGCGCGTGGCAATCGCCCGTGCATCCGCACTGGATCGGGCCGAGTTTCAGTTGCCCCGCCCAGTACCTTCTGCGCTGGGGATGGCCATCGGCCCACCGATAGCCGAGCCTCGAGACGCCTTCGGCCGATCGAGTCCTCGCAACGCCGGCGCACGCATCGCCAAGCCTGCTCGGGGTGGATCGGCAACGCCGGGTGAGTACTACCCCCGGGGGCCGTTAAGACTGCCGCCCCCCGCACCCTATGAGGTGCAGGGGGCGGCGTGCTGCGCAGGCCTAGCAGCGTGAAGGAGCACGCCGGCGGGCTAGGCCTTCCTTTCACTCCGACCGCGACTCGAGTCGGGTGATGAGGTTGACGCAGCGGTCTATGGTTCGGCGATCGACTCGCTCACGACTCGCGCCGCCTGCGTCCGACCCATCGAGTCGATGACCTCAGCAGTACTGAGGGCATCCGAATCGAGCCGCTCGGCGTTCGCGTCGGCTTCGGTGTCGGTCTCGGGTTCCCTGGGTTCGGCCAGTTCGGCCGGGTCGATGACGAGAAGGGTCCGCAGATTGTGCGGACCCTCCCCGGGTTCGGCCAGTTCGGCCGGGTCGAGGTCCACCGCGGTCTCGTCGGGTTCGGCTGGCTCGCAGTCCATCTCGGGTTCGATGATGGGCGGGGGGTGGTGGAACTCTGGCTGGCCAGGCAGTGATGCCAGCCCGCCGGTGGCGTTCTGTGTGAACACCACCGGCTCTTCGCTGCCTGACCCCCAGCTCATCAGGCGCCCTTGATCGCCTTGTAGACCGAGAAGGCGCGGGGCCGGGCGATGCCGATATCGCCGCGCCAGGTGGCCACGATTCCGATCTGGCCGAGGTCGGCGTACCGCTCGGTCAGCACCTGAATGGTGAGGTCGAGGCGCTGCCCGATCAGGAGCTGGCTGAAGTCACCAACGAACACGTCGGTGGCAACGTTGGCCATGGTGCCCTGGGTGTAGCTCGGCACCTGGTTGCTGATGAACCACTGGAGAGCATCGAGGTCGGCCGGGCGGCGCAGCGGCTGGTTTGTGGAGTCGGTGGCCTTGGCGTAGAGCCGGGCGGCCTTGCTGTTCCAGATCGCAGCGTTGGGCGTCTCGTTGTAGTCCCGCGGGGTGTAGGCGGCGTCGATCAGTTCGCCGTAGAACGAGGTCGCGGTCTGGGTGGTGCCATTGGTGGCGTTGCCCAGGATCGAGGTCGCCGCGCTGGCGGTGAGGTTGGCCACGACGCCAGTGGGGTTCGTGGCTGCGGTCAGGTCAACACCACCGGTGTTGGTGCCTCCGTAGAGCGCCACCTTGTCGAGCTGGAGCGCGATGGCTTGAGCGATTGCGTTGGTCACCAGAGCCTCGGCGTCGGCGGCGTCCATGAACCACTCCATCGAGCCGATCACCAAAGCGTTGAGGCTCTTCGCGGTGAGGGTCACATTGTCGAAGGTGGGATCGCTCGCAGTGATCGCGGTGCCCTCGCCACGGAATGCGGCGGTCGGGTCGCCGGTCAGCCGCCCAACCTGGACCGTCTTGGCGTCCATCGGCACCAGTTCGGCGCCGGCTTGCATGACGGCCGACAGATTGCGAGCGCGGTCGATCACGTCTGCGGCCCAGACGCTCGGAACGAGAGCCGAACCGCCGGTGGTGGTCAACGAGCGAACAAGCTGGCCGAGGTCGCCGTGCTGGCCAATGACGGCCGCGTCGCGGCCCTGGTTGCGGGTCAGGTCTTCGCGAACAACTGCGTGGTCGGCAAAGCGCTGGCCGCGGGCCACGGTGGCCGGCTTCAGGTCGTTCAGCCGCACCAGGCGCGGGCCAGCGCTGCCGCCTGCGGCGCGTCGCGCGCCGTCCCCGCCGACGGTGTACCCATCTCCACCACCGGTGGCGGTGAACCCGATGTCGATGATTTGGCTCTGCGCCTCGACGATCCGGTTGTCGTCTTCCAGCTCCCGTTCGAGCATGATGATGTGATCGGCCGAGCGTTCAACCTCGGCGCGCAGCGCCGCGGCCTCGTCGCGCAGCTTGTCGTGACGGACCTGCTCGTCCTCGGTCATCCGGTGCTTGCCGGCCAGCTTGTCCCGCTCGACGATCATCTCGTTGTAGCGGTACACCTTGGCGTTGTGAGCGGTCTTCTCGCGATCGATCATCTGGTCCAAGGTCATGCCTCGGCTAGTGGGGTTCATGGTCATGGTTGGTCTGCTTTCTGGGGTCGGCCTTCACCGGCCCCGATGGTGGTTTCAGGGCGACACCCGCAGGTGTGATCGGTGTCGGGCCGCTGATCCTCAAGACCGGCGCAGGCGAGATGCCCAGGCCTAGATGGTCTGAGTGCTAGACGCAACACCGGAACTCTAGCTCGCGCCGCCGACACTGGGCGGGCCGTCATGTGGATAACTCGCTGAGGTCGTCAGGGACGCCGGCGAACATGTCTCCCGCGGCGACGAAGTACTCCAGGGAACCGGCGCCCAGCTCGATCAGCCGCTCACAGGTAGCCTCCAGCAGCGCCACGCGAGTGTCAGCAAGCGCTACGCCCGCGGATATCTCGACCCGGCTCGGGTGGCGCAACCACAGGCGCAGCCTTGCCAACCCCGGCGCATCGCTGTGCGGCAGTAGCAGACGCACAGCCTCGAAGCTCCCCGCCAAGATCAGCCGGTGCTCATGGGCGGTCATGGGCGGCGCCGGCACTACCTCGGCCGGCCAGGTATCGTCACTCATCGGCTCTTGCCTTTCTCGTTCGCTTTGTCCAGTCCCGGCCGCCCCACACCCCGAAGCTCACCCTCAAGGCGACGGCCGCCTGCGCACACTCCGCGGCCACCGGGCAGCCCGAGCACCACCGCGACGCCAGCGCCCTCAACCCGGGCTCCTCCGAAAGCCACGGCGACGAGTCCGACCATGTGCCGCAGGACGGCCGCAAACCCTCTGCAGCGAGTCGAACCAAGGCCGCGTCGAGCGCCGGCCAAGTGCGGATCCTCATCGGTCACCGCCTGCAATGGGCTTCTCGCCATCGTCGAGACTGTCGCCCGGGCGTTGGGCCAGTTGCGCCCCTAGGCTGACCGGTAGGGCGGAATCGGGCCGTCCATGACCAGGGGAGTTCTTGTGGAATCCATCATCAGCATCACCCTCCAGAACGGGCGCGCCATCAGGAGCGACAGCATCGAGTTCCGCGAGCGCCTTCCGATCACGGCCGAACTGCTCGACCGGGTCATGCTCGCCGAATCCAGCGACAACCCCGGCGGGGCCATCTGGGAGGCCATCGGAGCCCTCATCACCGCCGTGCTCGCGATCGAGGCGCGGGGAGTCCAGTTCGACGACGAAGACCCCGAGTGACGGCGCACAACCGACGAGCCGCCCCCGCCACACTCGGCTAGGTAGCCGCCGCCGGAAGGGCGCCGGTTCGTGGGCAGTTTGCCGTTCGTCACTCATCGGATTCCCTCCGTGTCGTTGGTGAAGTCGTGGCGGAGCGCCGGGGCCACGAGAGCCTCGGCGGCGTCGTGGGCGTGCCTAGGACGGCCGCAAACCCCGCAGGCCGGGCTGTACGGCGCCGAAGGCGGCGTGTGGCTGTAGAGGTTGCCCCAGCGGATCGCACCGGGCGTCTGCGCTGCGGTGGAGCGAGCCGCCGAGACGCCGGCGACCACCACGTCCGCCAACTGGCGCCCGTCGTCTTCAACAGCACGCCTGACCGTCGAGTGCACGCCCTGGTAGTCCCAGCCCTTGCCTTGCTTGCCGGCCTCATCAACGATGAGCAAGCACGCGGCTCTCAGGGTGTCGTTCATCATCACGCAACCGCCTCGCGCGCATCGGTACCTGACTGATCAAGATGATGATGAAGGGAAGGGAAGGGAAGGGAGTCTCCCGGCTGTACGGGAGAGTTTCCCGGGAGAGTTTCGCGGGAGAGTTTCCCGGGAGAGTTGGCGGGAGAGTTAGCGGGTGAAACTCTCCCGCCCTGTCGGGACAGTTCCTTACTGTCCCGGTTCCCCGGGAGAGTTTCGACCAGCAACCGATACCCCGTTCGGGTTCGTCCTCCGTAACGCTTCCCCTCGGGTATCGGCATGCCGTGGCGATCGACTCGCTGAATGAGTGCCGGCCGCACGTCGTTAGCTGTGGCCAGCTTGCCGAGCACCTCGTAGAGGCGGCCATTGATCAGACCGCTCCAGGCGCTAAGTGCGGCGCCACCCGGCGCAGACACGCTGTCGTACGCATCGCAGGCGAGCGCGAACAGCACCAAGCGCTCCCGAGTTGTCGTCCACTCTGTCGGGAGACTCGCCACCCACTCCACCGCGGGCCGCGGCCCATCTACCACCAGGGAAGGCGGTAGACTTGAGGCAGTTTCAGAACCCCGCCGGATAGCCCCCGGCGGGGTTTGCTTCGCAGTCATGCCGCGTTGCCGCCCACGGTGGCCGCCATCTGTTCGGCCAGCCATTGGTCCACGTCTTCACGGCGGTAGAGAACTCGGCGACCGGCCTTGAAACACCTCGGCCCGCGCCCCATATAGCGCCAGTACCGCAGCGTTTCGGGGCTCGTGCGGACTAGCGCGGCAACCTCGGCAGTAGTCATCAAATCGGGCATCTCGCCCTCCAATCTGGTTCTTGTCTCAAACGTCGCCACCATCTTCACCCGCAACTTCTCTACAGTAAGCCTTGACGCTTACCGTCCCATCGGCTTTGCTTACGGCCATGGGATGGAGATACGGCGAAGGCGGTTGGGTTGAGATTCACGGCGAGGAGATGGAAGGTCTCCCCGGTCGTGTGTACGTGCGATTCACCCGGACCGAATCTGGCGATTTGCGACTCACTGAGCTCTACATCGATGGCGATGGCCAACCCATCGAAGCTGGGGCGTTGCGAGCGTTTCCGCTCGGTAGGGCCGAGCAGGCGATTCGGGCATTCAGCCCAGAAACACTGGAGCACTCAATCGGCCGGGCGGGCCCGGACCTGTCCACCCTCGCCAGCTACGCCGACGGGGCGTCGCTTCCCCGCAAGTGCGGCACCGACGCCTACTGGAACGGGCGCCCAATCGACGAGGCCAAACTCGACTGGGTGATGCTGTCGTTCCTGGCCCAACTCGGTGCCGAAGTCAACGGCCGCGCTGTACTCAGACCCGCCCATCGACGCCGACCACGCGCCAGCGATGCCCAGGAGCTAACCCTCCACGACCCCGTGGATGGCCTCACTGATGCGTTCTTGGCGGACCTGGCACGCGCATACTCCGCCGCCTTGAGCCGCGGCCCACATGTCGCAAAGGCAATCGCGGAGATCCCCACGATTCACGCCAGTGTCCGCACTGTCCACAGCTGGATCGCCCAAGCACGCGACCGTGGCTTCATTCCGCCGGCGAATCGCAAGAAGGTGACCAGTGCCAAGCATTGAGAAGCGCGTCCGCGACGGCCGCACCCGCTACTACGCGCGTTACCGAACCCCTGACGGAATACAGCGCACCAAGGTCTTCGACCGCAAGAAGGACGCAGCCGACTTTCTGACGGGAGTCGAGGGCGCCAAGCTCGTCGGCGGGTTCGTCGACCCAGCTCGTTCCAAAGTGGCCGTGGGTCCGTGGGCCTCCGACTGGATCGCTGGACGGGTTCACCTCTCTCCCAAAACGCGGGAGCGCTACGAGGGCATCATCCGGGCGCAGATTCGCCCGCGCTGGGGGAATGTTCCACTGGCCAAAGTCACGCACGCCGAGGTCCAGAAGTGGGTCGCCGAACTAGACCTGGCTCCCGCATCGGTTCGCAAGGTGCACCGCGTGTTTTCGATGATCCTGGCCGCTGCAGTGAAGGATGGGCGACTTGCCCGCAACGTAGCCGAGCAGATAGCGCTGCCCCGCGTCGAGCAGTCGGAGATGCGGTTCCTCACTCATGCACAGGTGGACGCACTAGCAACCGAGGTGGGCGAGGACTGGGCCCTCATCGTGCGATTCCTGGCCTACACCGGCCTTCGCTGGGGCGAGATGGCCGCTCTGCGCGTCTCGCGCCTTGACCTGCTGCGTGGCCGCGCGATCGTCGCAGAATCCGTCACACCCGTGGGCGGCGTCATGACTTGGGGCCCAACCAAGGGTCACGAGCGCCGTGAAGTGCCACTCCCCCGGTTTCTCGCCCAGGAACTTGAACAACAAATCGCCGGCCGTGGCCGCGACGACCTGGTGTTCATCGGCCCACGAGGCGCAGTGCTCCGCTCTCAGACGTTCCAACGAGCCGCCCTCACGCCAGCGGCCGGTCGTCTTGGCCTTGAGGGACTACACCCCCACGAACTGCGCCACACCGCCGCATCCCTGGCGATCGCCTCGGGTGCTGACGTGAAGGTGGTCCAACAGATGCTCGGCCACAAGTCGGCCACCATGACCCTTGACCTGTACGGCCACCTGTTCGGCGACCGACTCGACCTCGTTGCCGAAGCCCTCGACGCCGCAAGAACGGCCGCACTTGTGTACCCAGTGTGTACCGAGCCTGGTTTGAGGCTGGTGTCTCAGGGTGCCTAGAAAAGCAAACGTCCCGCACCTGACTAGGTGCGGGACGAGTGGTAGCCCCGAGGGGATTCGAACCCCCGCTACCGCCTTGAGAGGGCGGCGTGCT
>DAIQNZ010000008.1:0-144851 GCA_036788135.1 Propionicimonas sp. | reverse complement strand
GCATCGGCGCGATCGAGCACCACTCCGAGTCGCCGGAGGCCTACTTCGCGCACACCCCCGGGCTGAAGGTGGTCACCTGCGCCTCTGCGTCCGACGCGTACTGGATGATCCAGCAGGCGATCACCTCCGACGATCCGGTGATCTTCCTCGAACCCAAGCGGCGCTACCACGACAAGGGCGAGGTCGACCTGGATCAGCAGTCGGCCGAGCTGTCGCTGTTCTCAGCTCGGGTGGTCAAGCCGGGCACCCACGCCACACTGCTGACCTACGGGCCGATGGTGCGCACCTGCCTGGAGGCAGCGATGATCGCCGCCGACGAAGGCCGCGACCTCGAAGTCGTGGATCTGCGTTCGCTGTCGCCGCTGGACGACCGCACGATCCTGGAGTCGGTGCGCCGCACCGGCCGGGCCATCGTCGTCCATGAGGCCGTCGGGACGCTGGGCATCGGTGCGGAGCTCGCCGCCCGGATCCAGCAGAACTGCTTCTACGAGCTGGACGCGCCGGTCCTGCGCGTGACCGGCTATGACTTGCCCTACCCGCCGTCCAAGGTGGAGGAGGGCTACCTGCCCGATGTCGATCGGGTACTCGATGCCGTCGACCGTTCGCTGAACTGGTGAGGAACCGTCATGCCTGAGTTCAAACTGCCCGACCCCGGCGAGGGCCTGCAGGAAGCCGAGATCGTCCGCTGGTTGGTGGGCGTCGGCGACCAGGTCGCCGTCAACGACATCCTGGTCGAGATCGAGACCGCCAAGTCGCTGGTCGAGCTGCCCAGCCCGTTCGCCGGCGTGGTGAGCGCGTTGCTGGTCGCAGAAGGCGATCTGGTCGAGGTCGGCACGCCGATCATCCGGATCGGCGAACCGTCCGAGGCGCCGCTGGAGGGCACGGTGATGCCCGCCGGCGATCAGGGTGCTGAGACTCCCGACCGGCCCGATGATCCGCGGCCGAGCGCGCCGGCTCCGACCCGCGCGGCCGAGCCCGCGACCCCAGCCCAGGACGCACCGAATGCGATGCTGGTCGGCTACGGGGCCAAGGCGGGGGCGGTATCGCGTCGGCCCCGACGCAGCGCCGGGGTGGTGGCCGTCCCCGAGACCGAGCAGGTGCAGGAGTCCTACGACACCGACCGTCCGGTCTCGCGCAAGATCGACGAGGTAACCCCAAGTGACCGGCTGCGTGCCGAGGCGTCCGGCGAACATCTGCCGCCGCCGGGGCGCCCGTCCACCGGGGCGCGGGGCGGTCGTCGACCGTTGGCTACCCCGGCCGTGCGCCGGGTGGCCCGCGATCTGGGCGTCGATCTCAACCAGCTCAGCGGTTCTGGGCCCAACGGCCTGATCACCGCAGAGGACGTGGTGTCGGCCGCCGCCGGCGGGCTGCCCGGCCGTGACCGCCGGGTTCCGCTGCGCGGCATTCGGCGAGAGATGTTCAAGTCGATGACCGCCTCACTGAAGGTGCCGCAGGCGACCGCCATGATCGAGGCTGAAGTCACCGGCTCGGTCGAGATGTTGGAGCTGCTCAAGGCTCGCCGCGAGTTCTCCGGTATGCGGGTCTCCCCGCTGCTGATCTTCGCCAAGGCCGCCTGCCTGGCCATCTCGAGGATCCCCGAGATCAACTCCAGCTTCGACGAGGAGCGCAACGAGATCGTCCTGCATGGTGCGGTGAACCTCGGCATCGCCGCAGCCACTCCGCGCGGGTTGCTGGTGCCGAACATCAAGAATGCCGAGCGGATGAACCTGGTCGAGCTGACCCAGGCCCTCAACGCGATGGTCTCGGTGGCTCGCGAAGGCCGCGTCCAGCCGTACGACCTGGCCGGCGGCACCTTCACCATCACCAACGTCGGCGTCTTCGGTGTGGACGGCGGCACGCCGATCCTCAGTCCCGGTGAGGCGGCGATCATGTGCCTGGGCACGATCCGCCGCAAGCCGTGGGTGGTTGGCACCGGCGCGGACGAGCGGATCGAACCGCGCAGCGTCTGCACGGTGTCGCTGACCTTCGACCACCGCCTGGTGGACGGCGAGATGGCCTCGAAGTTCCTGGCCGAGGTGGCCACCATCATGTCGAATCCGGGGCTGGCGCTGCTGTTCTAGCCGTCAGGCCGGTCCGTCCCGGTCTTGCCGAGTCATCGGCGGGTTCGGAGGGTTTCGGTTTGACGCGTCCCGGCGAGACCGGCCGTCTCGGGCGTGATTCGCGACCGGCGACCGAACTAGAGTGCTGGCGTGTCCTTCCGCAAAGACGTCCTGGTAGCCGTCAACGATCTGCCCGACGCGGTCAACGCCGGAGCTCAACTGCTCGACGTGCGCTGGCGCCTCGGCGAGGAGCATGGCGCCGGCTACGGCCGCTACCTCGAAGGGCATCTGCCCGGGGCCCGATTCCTCGACCTGGAGAAGGTGCTCACTGGTCCGTTGACCGACCCCACCCTCGGACGCCACCCGCTGCCCTCGGCTGAGCAGCTCTCCGCGGGGCTGGGCGCGCTCGGCATCGACCCGGATCGCCCGATCGTCGTCTACGACGAACCCGGCTCGTTCGCCGCCGGTCGCGCCTGGTGGGTGCTGCGCTGGGCCGGCCTTGAGACCTGGGTACTGGACGGCGGGATCACCGCCTGGACGGCTGCGGACGGCGGCCTGCTCCCCGGTGAACCCACGCCGGCCACGCCCACGCAGCTGTCACTCGCCGTCGGCGCGCTGCCGACGCTGACAGCAGACGAGGCCGGTGGTTTCGAGGGGCTGTTGATCGACGTCCGCGCGGGCGAGCGCTTCCGCGGCGAGGTCGAACCCATCGACAAGCGCGCCGGGCACATCCCCGGCGCGGTGAACCGCCCGGTCAGCGGCTTCTTCGACGAGCACGGGCAGCTGCCTGAAGCCGAGAAGCTGGTCGAACTTCTCGACCTTCCGGCCGGCGAACCGGTCGCGGTCTACTGCGGCTCGGGCGTCTCCGCCGCTCAGGTCGTGCTGGCGCTGGCCAGCCTCGGCATCGAAGCCGCGCTCTATCCGCCGAGCTGGTCGGGCTGGTCGTCCGATCCGGCGCGTCCGGTGGCAGTGGGCCAGTGACGGTGATCGAACCCACCAGCCTCGCGCTGACCGACCTGCAAGCGATCCACACCAACCTCGAACGCATTCGCGCCCACGTCGGCGAACGCAAGGTGCTGGCCGCGGTGAAGGCCAATGCGTATGGCCACGGCGCCGTCGCGGTGAGCCGGATGATCCAGCAGACCCAGGCGGCCGACTGGCTCGGGGTGGCAACGGTGAGCGAAGGCCTGGAGCTGCGTGATGCCGGGATCACGCTGCCGATTCTCAAGCTGTCGATGACCCGTCACCCGGACGAGACCACCGCCGCGGTCGCTGCAGCGATCACCGTGGCCGTCACCGACACCACCTCGATCATGGCCGTGGCGGCGGCCGCGACCGCCGCCGGCGTGGTCGCCGACGTCCACCTCAAGATCGACACCGGTATGGGGCGCATCGGCTGTCGTCCCGAGGAGGCGGTCAAACTGGCCGCGTTGATCGACGAGAGCCCGGCGCTGACGCTCGGCGGCGCCTTCTCGCACCTGCCGGCGTCCGACGACCCCGGGCAGGACGCCGCGACCGCGGCTCAGATCACCCTCTTCCGCGACACGGTGGCCGCCATCGAGACAGCCCGCGGGCCGATCCCACTGAAGCACCTGGCCAACTCCGGCGCCGTCCTTGGCCACCCCGACGCCTGGCTCGACCTGGTGCGTCCAGGGATCATCATCTACGGCGCCTACCCCGACCCGGCCGCGCCGCGGACGATCCCGCTGGAGCCGGCGTTGGAGTGGTCGACCTATCTCTCGTTCGTGAAGCGGGTCACGGCCGGCACCACGATCAGCTACGGACGCACCTGGACGGCACCCCGCGACACCGTGATCGGGACGATCCCGATCGGCTACGCCGACGGCTACTCCCGGCTGCTCAGCAACCGTGGACGGGTGCTGGTCGGTGGGCGCTCCTGCCCGATCGTCGGCCGGATCTGCATGGACCAGGCGATGGTCGACCTCGGCCCGGACGCCACAGACAAGGTGGGCGACGAGGTCGTCCTGGTCGGTCGCGACGAGTCCGAGGAGATCACCACCACCGAGGTGGCGGCGCTGATGGGCACCATCCCCTACGAGATGACCTGTCTGATCGCGCCGCGGGTCACTCGTCAATACCTCGACTGAGCTTCGCGGCGGCCGTACCAGCAGCCATGATGGAGCCATCATGAGCGAGCTGTTGTCGATGCGCGGAGCCAGCCGCGTGGTAGGCGAGCGGGTGCTGTGGCGCGATCTCGGCTTCGTCGTCGACGGCGGCGACCGGCTGGTGGTCGACGGACCGTCGGGGAGCGGCAAGACGCTGCTGCTGCGGGCCATCGCCGCGCTGGATCCGTTCGAGGGTGAGTGCCGGTTCCGCGGCCGGACGCCGCAGGAGTGGGGCGTGCCGCGCTATCGCGCCCAGGTGATGTACCTTCCGCAACGCGCCGCGCTACCCGAAGGGACGGTGGCTGCCGCGCTGGCCGCGCCGTTCACCTTGAGCACGCACCGCGAGCGCTCCTTCGACGAGGGGCAGGCTCGCGAACTGCTCGCGGCGCTGGGGCGTCCGGCGTCGCTGTGGGAGGCGTCTGTCGACACTCTCTCCGGCGGCGAGCGCCAGTCGGTGCTGCTGTGCCGAGCGCTGCTGCTAGAACCGTCGGTTCTGCTGCTGGACGAGGTCACCTCAGCGCTGGACGAGGAACTCGCAGCGGCCGCGGAATCGGTCCTGCTGACGTGGGTCCACAGTGATCGCGCGCTGGTCTGGGTCGGTCATGACCCGTCGGCTCGAGATCGGATCGGCAGCGCCGTCCTGCGATTGGCCGACTTCGCCGCCGCGGACGCGGCATGACCAGCCAGCCGATCAGCGATCTGCAACTCGCCTTGTCGGCGGGCCTGCTGGTGATCGTCCTGCTGCTGAGCTGGCGGCTGCGCCTGGGCCTGGCCCGCGACATCCTGACCGCCGGCGTGCGGATGGTGGTTCAGCTCCTGCTGGTCGGGCTGGTGCTCGGCTGGGTGTTCTCGCTGCAGAACCCGTGGCTGGTGCTCGGGATCGCCGTGGTGATGACCTTCCTGGCCGCGCAATCGGCAGCGCAACGATCCCGGCGACGCTACCCGCAGCTGCTGCTCGACAGTTTCGTGGCGATCCTGACCAGCTCATTCCTGGTCACCGGGCTGGTGCTCGACGGGATTCTGCGGATCCAGCCGTGGTACCTGCCGCAGTACCTGGTGCCGGTGCTGGGCATGGTGCTGGGAAACTCCCTGACTGGGGTTTCGCTGGCCACCGAGCGCTTCACCTCGACCCTGGTGAACGACCGTGAGCGAATCGAAGGCCTGCTGGCTTTGGGTGCGACCCGACGTGAAGCCGTCCGGGGACCGCTGCGGGAAGCGTTGCGCGCCGGGATGATCCCGACGCTGAACAGCATGGCGGTGATGGGAGTGGTCAGCCTGCCCGGCATGATGACCGGCCAGATTCTGGCCGGCGCCGACCCGACGACGGCGGTCCGCTACCAGGTGGTGATCATGTTCGTGATCGCCTGCACGACCACTATGGCCTGCCTGGCGTGGCTGGAACTCGCCTTCCAGCGCCTGTTCGACCCGCAGCACCGGCTCCGGGTGGAGCGCCTGATTCAGCGCTGAGCCGGCGAGGCGTCGAGCAAGCGACGCACGCCGGCGCGCACGAGCATCAGGATCAGGATCAGCCCGGTGACCGCCAAGAATCCGCCCAGCTTGACCTGCCCGGCGAAAGCCAGCGCCACCAGCTCCAGCACGACGAACTTGCTGCCGACCAGCACTGCCCACAGGGCCAACGCCCCGACGACCTTGCCGGGCATTCCGGGCGCGGCCTTCATCCGGGCCTTGATGCGGTCCTTGATCCAGACCACGACTTCCAAGACGACCTTGAGCAGCAGCGCGGTCAGCAACGAGAGCGTGAACGTCTCGCTGATCACCGCTGGCAGATACTCCACCGCGAGGTTCAGCACGACGACGTACACGAAGATGTCGACGATGTCGGCGGCCCGCGGGCTCAACCCCCAGTCGCCCTGGCTGTCGCTGGTCACGGCATAACCATAGGAGTCGCCGCACCGGCGCAGGGGCCGTTCTGATGACGCCCCGGCGCCGACGCGGGTGAAAGTGCTCAGCGCCAGCCGAGACCGGGCGCGACCTGGGTGAGGATCGCCTCCAGCACGTGAGCGTTGTAATCGACGCCCAGCTGGTTCGGCACGGTGAGCAGCAGCGTGTCCGCCGCGGCGATCGCCTCGTCCTTGGCTAGCTGTTCGATCAGCTTGTCCGGCTCGGCGGCGTAGGACGGGCCGAAGCGGGCGTTCCCGCCATCGAGGAAGCCGACCTGGTCACCTTCGTCACCCTGACCGCCGAAGTAGGCACGGTCGCGGTCGTTGACCAGGGCGAAGATGCTGCGGCTCACCGACACGCGCGCCTCCCAGTCGTGGCCGGCATTCGCCCAGGCCTCGCGGAAGATCCGAATCTGTTCGGCCTGAGCCACATGGAACGGCACGCCGGTGTCCTCGGTGAGCAGGGTCGAGCTCATCAGGTGCATGCCCTGCTCCGCCGCCCATTCAGCGGTGGCCCGGGTGCCGGCACCCCACCAGATGCGGCGACGAAGGCCCTCGGAATGCGGCTCGATCCGCAGCAGGCCCGGCGGGTTCGGGAACATCGGGGTCGGGCTCGGCTGCGCGAAACCCTCGCCCTTCAGGATCTCCAAGAAGACCTGGGCGTGGGTGCGGCCCATGTCGGCATCGGTCGTCCCCTCCGCGGGCACGTAGCCGAAGTACTTGTAGCCCTCGAGGACCTGCTCTGGCGATCCCCGGCTCACGCCGAGCTGGAGTCGTCCGCCCGAGATCAGGTCGGCGGCGCCGGCGTCCTCGGCCATGTAGAACGGGTTCTCGTAGCGCATGTCGATGACGCCGGTGCCGATCTCGATCTTCGAGGTCTTGGCGCCGATGGCGGCCAGCAGCGGGAACGGGGAGCCGAGCTGGCGGGCGAAGTGATGGACGCGGAAGTAGGCGCCATCGACACCCAACTCCTCAGCGGCGACCGCCAGGTCGATCGACTGCAGCAGCGTGTCCGCGGCCGATCTGGTCTGCGAATGCGGCGACGGCGTCCAATGCCCGAACGACAGGAACCCGATGTTCTTCATGTTTCAACTAACGCGCGGCGGGCGGGCTTTCATTCCTCGGCCGATGACCTTCACCTCCGATCGGATTCATCTGGTGATGAGATCGCTGTGAAAACACCGGGAGTAGCCTCGTGCGCCTCGCCGCGGGCTTAGCCTCGGCTCATGATCACTTCGACTTTTCGCTCAGCCCAGGACGGCCTGACGATCACGGCCTACGAATGGCCGGTCGACGACCCGTCAGCTCCCATCGTCCAGATCGCGCACGGCCTGGCGGAGTACGCGCCGCGCTACGCACGGCTGGCGGCCGCTCTCACTGCGGCAGGCTTCCGGGTGGCAGCCAACGATCATCGCGGCCACGGCGCCACGATCGACACCATCCCTGGCGACTTCGGCGCTGCCGGCTTCACCGCCTTGTGGCGGGACGTCGCGCAGTACGGCCAGCTGCTGCGCGAACAGTATCCCGACAGTGCGCTGTACCTCCTCGGTCACTCGATGGGCTCGTTCGCCGCCCAAGAGTTGCTGCCCGAGTTCTCCGGTCTTTACGACGCCGTGGTGCTCTCCGGGACGACCGCGATCGACGTGATGGCCGCCGGCCTGGCCGATGCGCCCGCCGGCGATCTGAGCGCCTTCAATGCCGGCTTCGAACCACGAACGGGCTACGAGTGGCTGAGCCGCGACGTGGCAGAGGTTGATGCCTACGTGGCCGATCCGTTGTGCGGTTTCGACCTGCCTGCGGTGACGACGCCGTCGCTGTTCGCCGACGGGCAACGCTTGTCCGACCCGGCCGAGCTGGCGAAGATCCGCGGGGATCTGCCGATCCTGGTGATCTCGGGCTCGGACGATCCGTTGTCGGGAGCTGGGCAGCTCACTGAGTTGGTCGCACACCGCTATCGCGAGGCCGGCCTCACCGATGTCACCGCGAAGGTCTACCCCGGCGCTCGGCACGAGGTGTTCAACGAAACCAATCGCGACGAGGTCACCGCCGACGTGATCGCCTGGCTGGCAGCCCACTGACCGTGGACGCCTCGTCCACCACCGTCGGCAGACTCGGACTCGTCCGAGCACCGAGGGCCTTCGCTGGCGGACGAGGCGCGCGGGCGCGCTGGTTCATCTGGCAACCTTGACGCATGAGTGGCCTGTTCTCCTACCGTGAGCACACCGATCCCTGGTTCCGGATCGGTCGATTCGAGGTCACCACGGTGGTGTTCACCGCACTCGCGGTGGCTGTCGGGATCATTCCGTGGGTGTTCACCGGCGGCGCCTGGACCTACGCCACCTACTATCAGCCGCTGCTGCTGCGCAACGGCGAGGCCTGGCGGTTGTTCTCCTGGCCGTTCGCCGAAGGGCTGTCCGGCAGCTTCTGGAGCGTCTTGACGCTGTTCCTGTTCTGGTACTTCGGTTCAATCCTGGAGGGGCAGATCGGGCGCAAGCCGATGGCCGGCTTCCTGGTGACGATCTGGCTGGTGCTCACCGCGAGCTACACGCTCACCGGCTGGCTGTTCTCCGGCGGCGGTGGGCTGATGGGCATCGGCACCATCGAGCTGTTGATCCTGCTCACCTGGATCGCGGAGTACCCGAATGTCCGCTTCCTGTTCAACATTCCGGCGTGGGTCTTCGGCGCGGTGATCCTGGCAGTCCAGGTGCTGACGTACGTGGCCTACCAGCAGACCGCCAGCCTGCTCGCCTTGCTGCTCAGCCTGGCTTTCGTGGCGATGGCGGCCCGCCGGGCCGGTCTGCTGACCGGCTACGGTTGGATCCCCGGGCAGCGCGGCGCGCGGCCCGCGAAGAAGCCGCGGGTGCCCCGCGCCGAGGCGCGCGCGGCCGAGCGCAAGGCGTCCGATCAGGAGCGGATGGATCAACTGCTCGACCAGATCAGCGAGCAGGGCCTGCACAGCCTCACCGAGGCGCAGCGCAAGGAGCTGAAGAAGCTCAGCGACCGACGCCGCCAGGGCTGAGGAGGGCCTCCGGTCAGCGCAGCAGCTGCTGACGGGCGATGAACTCGCGCTTCACGTACGCGGCCAGCCCATAGGTGAGCCAACCGTCGACGGCGGCGCCGACACCGCCACCGACCAGCGGAATGCGTCGCACGATCACCACGGCCAGATGTTTGCCGCCCAGGCGGGAGGCCAGTGACCCCATCACCCGCTCGCTGATGGCGCGCTCGAGGTCGGGATCGAAAGCGGCTGCGGTCGCCACCACCAGGGGCGTCGCGGGCAAAGCTCCGGATTCGACGAGCTTGCGGACCTGGTCGTCACCCAACATCGCCAGCGTGATCGCGGCGCGCACTCGCGGATCCTCGACGTCGTAGCCGCGCAGATGCGCGATCGAAGCGACCATCCGCACGCTGAGCACAGCCATCCCGGCGATATTGGCCGGCAAGCCGACCGGAAGGGTGATCAATCCGCCGACGCTGGTCAAAAAGCCCTGCGCGGAGGCGAGTCCGACGTGCTGGGTCACCAGCAGGTCGATGGCCGCCTCCCGTTCGCGGCGCGAACCCATCGCACGCGCGGCCATCGTCCGCGCCCCGGGAAAAGCGTCGTTGCCGTAGATCGCGAAGTCGACGATGCTGCGCAGAAGCCCACCGGCCACTTCGGGAGTGCGCGCGACCAGCTGCTTCCCGATCTCGGTGGCCTTGGCCATGCCGCTCCTTTCGTCTGATCCAGGGTAGGCGGATCGCTGTCGCCACGTCTGTGGGCTCGACCCCTGGTCATCCCCGGAGGCACCCCGGGCGTCGGAGGCGACTGGCAGAATCGGTGCATGATGCGGATGAACGTGTTCGGGCCTCCCAGGGAGTGGCCTGACCAGGATCTGATCGCATTCTCCGACGTCTTCGACGCCGGCTTGGTGTTGGACGCCTACCGCAGCGGCGTCTTTCCCATGCCGCTGCACGAGGCGGGTTTCGGGCAGACGGGGTGGTGGTCGCCGACCCGGCGCGGCGTCCTACCGCTGGACGCGCTGCGGGTCACCAGGTCGCTGCGGAAATCCGCAAAGCACTACACCACGACCGTCGATGCAGCCTTCGAACAGGTCCTGGATGCCTGCGGCGACCCGTCGCGTCCGTTCGGCTGGATCGACGACTCGATTCGGCAGGTCTATACGCAGCTTTTCGACGCCGGGTACTGCCATTCCGTGGAGACCTGGGACGGTGAGGGTCGGCTGGTCGGCGGCCTCTACGGCGTCGGCCTGGGCGGACTGTTCGCCGGTGAATCGATGTTCCACGACCCCGAGCACGGTCGCGACGCGTCGAAGGTGGCTCTGCTGCGACTCGTCGAAGTGCTCAGTGACGATTACGCCGAGGCACGAATCATCGACACCCAGTGGCAGACCCCGCATCTGGCGAGTCTGGGCGTGATCGAAATCGACCGCGGCGAGTATCTGGAACTGCTCGACGATGTCTTGCGGGTACCGGAGCCCCGCTGGCCCACCCGGAGGGACGATGCCTGAACTGCCCGAGGTCGAGGCGCTGCGCGGCTTCCTGGCCGGCGCCTGCGTCGGCAAGACCGTCGCGCGCGCGGAGCTGGCGTCGTTCGCGTCCCTGAAGACCTACGATCCGCCGCTGTCGGCCGTGGGCGGCCTCGAGGTCGAGGAGGTCCAGCGCCGCGGGAAGTTCATCGGCATCTGCATCGGCGGGCTCTGGCTGGTCTTCCATCTGGCCCGGGCCGGCTGGCTCACCTGGAAGGACGAGGTGCCGGCGTCTCCGGTTCGCCCAGGCAAGGGTCCGTTGGCGTTCCGACTGGTCTTCGATGACGACTCCGGATTCACGCTGACCGAGGCCGGAACCCAGAAGCGGTTGGCCGTGTATCTGGTCAACGCGCTCAACGACGTGCCGGGTGTGGCCACCCTGGGGCCCGATCCGCTGGCCGACAGCTTCACCCCCGCGGTGCTCGGCGAGATCCTGGACGCCGCTGGGCGCGCCCAACTCAAGGGCGTGCTGCGCGATCAGCGGATCATCGCCGGCATCGGGAATGCGTACTCCGACGAGATTCTGCACGCGGCACGGCTGAGCCCGTTCAAGCCGTGCAACGGGCTGGACGAGCGCGAGCGCGCCGAGCTCTACGCCGCCATCCGGACAGAGCTCACCGAGGCCGTCGCCCGGGCGTCCGGCCTGCAGGCGAAGGAGTTGAAGGACGCCAAGAGAGCCGGCCTGCGCGTCCATGGGCGCACAGGTCAACCCTGCCCGGTGTGCGGTACGACCATCGCCGAGGTGAGCTTCGCCGACTCCTCGCTGCAGTATTGCCCCGGCTGCCAGACCGGCGGCAAGCCGCTGGCCGATCGTCGAATGTCGCGACTGCTGCGCTAGGTGGTCGGACGGCACATGGCCTCGTCGAGGCCGTCGTCCATCGCGGTCAAGATCGTGAGCGCCGCACGGACGGAATCACCGTCGAGGTTCAGTGTCTCCAACAGTCGCCCCCAGGAGCCCCGGAGGAGCCGCCGATTCTGATGAGCCAGCGGCGTGGGATGAATCTTCACCGAGCGACCGTCGCGGCTATCGACGCTGCGCACGATCAGGCCACGCTTCTCCAGCGAGGTGAGGGCCGCACTGGTGTTGCTGCTCTTCAGGCCGAGGTGAGCTGCCAGGGCCGAGGGGCTGCAGCCGGGGTGCTCGTCGACGTGCCGCATCAGCAGCGCCTCGAGCTGGCTCAAGGGCACAACGGTGCCGTCGCGGTGGCTCAGCAGAGTCACTCGACGGGCCAGGCTCAGGACGCGCTCGGCGAGATCGGCCAGTTCGTCATCGGACGGCGCGGGCGCCGTTGGCGTTCCATCCACACTCCTATGCTAGCATAGCTATGTGACCATAGATACAGAGCTCCAGGCGGCTGCCCCCACGACCAGCGCTTCCTTGCGTCCCTCGCTGCTGCTGTCGTTGGCGCTCTTGGCGGCCGCGGCCCCGATCGGCACCGACCTCTACCTGTCCGCCTTCCCACTGATGGTGGCCGACCTGCACACCACCAGCAGCGGCGTGCAGCTCTCACTCACCGCCTTCCTCCTGGGAGCCGGCGCCGGACAGGCCATCTTCGGCACCATCTCCGACCGCCTCGGACGACGCCGGCCCCTGCTCGTCGGCACGGCGCTGTATGTCATCACCGGCATCGCGGCCGCGCTGTCGCCGAACCTCGGCGTGCTGGTGGTGGCGCGCCTCCTGCAAGGCGTGAGCGGGGCCGCCGGCATGGTGATCTCACGGTCGGTCATCTCCGACCTGGCGCACGGACGACAAGCAGCGCGCGCCTTCAGCATCATGATGCTGGTCAGCGGGATCGCACCGGTCGCGGCACCGCTGGTCGGCAGCCTGCTCAGCGGATCTATCGGCTGGCGCGGGCTGTTGTGGGTCATCGCGGCAGTCGGTCTTGTCGGCTTGCTGGCGACCATCGCCTTCGTCCCCGAGACCCGCTCCGCCGAAGCTCGAGCGGCAGCTGGAAAACTGTCGGCGACCGCCGGCCTGCGCGCCTTGCTGCAGCCGAGCTACCTCGGAAATGCACTTGCCTACGGCTTCGCCTTCGCCACGATGATGGCCTACATCTCGGCCTCACCCTTCCTCTACCAGACCATGATGGGGCTCACCCAGGTCGAGTACGGCTTGGCCTTCGGGTTGAACGCGTTGGCCATCGCCGTGCTGGGAGGGTTATCGGCACGCCTGGTTCGGCGACACTCACCACGCACGATCGCTTTGTTCGGGCTGGCGGGGAACGCCACCGGGATCGTGATCCTGCTGGCGCTGGTGGTCCTGCAGGTTCCGGCCATCTGGCTGAGCCTGCCGTTGTTGTTGGCCATCGGCGCGCTCGGACTCGTCCTCGGGCCGCTGACCGCGCTCGCGCTGGATTCGGTGCGCACGGTGTCGGGCCTGGGCTCCGCCGTGCTGGGCCTATTGCAGTTCGGGCTGGGCGGCATCGTGGCACCCCTGGTCGGTCTGGGTGGCGACAGCACCGCTGCGCCCTTGGCATGGACGATGCTCGCCGCTTCGGTCGTCGCGCTGATCGCCTTCGCCGGCGCCAAGCGCAACGGCGCCTCCGCCGGTACGGAACCGACGGCGGACTGACCCTCTCCGGCCAGATCGTTATCGGGTCGCAACTGGCAGCCGGAAGTGCGCTGCCATCGACTCGGTAGTCTCTAGCTGGCTCATTCGGGGGGATTCAGGAGGCACGCGTGCGGGCGGCGGTCATGGAGAGGCGGCGACGCCTCGAAGCGATGCTGCCGCCGTGGACGTCCAACCATCGCCTCGGAGTGACGCTGATCGTGGCGGCCAGCGTGGTCACCGTCGTGATCGCTTTCAGCGGACCCTCGGCGGTCACCTTGAAGCTCGGACCCCGCAACAGCTTCCTGCCACCGTGGTACCTGCCGGTGAGCTGGGTGTCGCTGGGCGAATGGGTCGTGGTGCCGGCACTGTGGCTGATGCTGGCTGTGGGTTCGGTGGGTCTCTGGGTGTGCTGGCGCGCGGTCAACGCCGGCTGGCGTCCGAACAACCGCAAGCTGTTCGCGCTCGGCGCGGTGCTGAGCACGGCATCGTGCCTGGTGCCCCCGCTGACGTCGGCCGACGTGCTGATGTACGCCGCCTACGGACGCCTGCAGGTGCTCGGCCTGAACCCCTACGACATCACTCCGGCGGAGATCTTCCGCCAGGCCTACGACCCGGTGTTGATCTGGACCGAACGGCCCTGGCAGGACACCCCGAGCGTGTACGGCCCGATCGCGTCGTTCTCGCAGTACCTGTCGGCCGTCCTGGGCGGCGAGAACATGCACAACATCGTGTTCTGGCTGCAAATGTTCGCGCTGATCCCGTTCTTGATCATCGGCGCGATCGTGGTCAAGCTGGCGCACAGCGACCCCAAGCTGCAGACGCGAGCGGTGCTGTTCACCGTGATGAACCCGCTGATGATCTGGGGGGTGCTGGTCGGGGCGCACAACGAGCCGCTGAGCCTGGTCTTCGCGATCGCCGGGCTGTGGTTCTATCGCAAGCACCCCTTCGTCGCCGGCATCGGCATCGGGTTGTCCGGCGCAGTGAAGGTGTCGATGGTGTTCTACGGCATCGCGATGGCGTGGGGGTACCGTCGCGACCCGAAGCGGCTGCTGCAGCTGTGTGCCGGCGCCGCCGTGCCGTTGGTGCTCGCCTACGGGTTGTGGATGCCGAACGCCCTGCTGGCCGCTCAGCGCAATACCGGGTACATCTCGCCCGGCAACTGGGGCCTTTGGCTGCTGCTCGGCCTGTCACCGCTGGTCGGCGACCCGGTCGCCCGGCAGATCGTCGGCGGCAGCGGGTGGTTGCTGATGGTGGCCATCGGCTGGATGCTGTCACGGACGCTGCCGTGGCGCCTGGTCCCCGGCGACCCGCAGGACGATGACCCGCGGCTCGATCCGCTGACGGTCACCGTCCGGACGATCGTGGTGCTCAGCGCGGCCTGGTTGATCACCACACCGTGGTCGTTCACCTGGTACGACCTGATCGTGTGGGCGCCGCTGGGTCTGCTGTGGGCCTCCCGGCTCGACCTGATCATGATGTGGCGTGGCGCCTGGCTGTCCATCGCCTGGGTCACGGGACGGGCGCTGCAGTTCGGCGATCAGATGCACGTGGTCGAGAAGTTCCTCCGCGAGCAGATCAACGTGGCCGCGCAGGTCTTCGTGATCGTGTGGGTGGTCTGGTGGTGGTGGAGCTGGGGTCACGAGTTGCCGCCGCTGCGGCAGTGGTGGGCGCAGCTGCGTGGCGGCCTGGCCCAGGTGCGCCGGCGGATCTTTCGCAAGCACGCCGCCGCCTGAGCCCGCGGTCGGCTTTTCACGCCTCCGCGCAGGCGGACGACGTCCACCGCCCCAGCCGACCCGTCGGCGCTGAGCCGTCCGGCCGATACCCTTGTCCGGTGCTCGGATACTTCGGACCCGCGGGAACGTTCACTCATCAGGCGCTGCTGAGCGTCACCGATGAGGAGGCGATCCCTTTCCGCACTGTCGCGCAAGCGTTGGACGCGGTCCGGACCGGTGACGTCACCGCGGCCATGGTGCCGATCGAGAATTCCGTCGAGGGCGGGGTCTCGGCCACTCTCGACATTCTGGCCGCGGGCAAGCGGTTGATGATCACCAAGGAGGTGCTGATCCCCGTCCAGTTCAACCTGTACGGACGCGCCGGAACCACGATGGCCGAGGTCAAGCGAGTGATCACCCACCCGCACTCCGCCGCCCAGACCCGGCACTGGATGATCGAGCACCTGCCGCAGGCCGCGGTCATCGAGGGCGGCTCGAATGCGGCCGCTGCGCAGGAGGTGAGCGACCCTGGCAGCAGCTACGACGCCGCCATCTGCGGGCAGGTGGCCGGCGAAATGTACGGGCTGACGCCGATCGCCACCGCCATCGCCGACAACCCGGACGCGGTGACCCGCTTCGTCCTGGTCTCGCTGCCGTCGGCACCGCCGCATCGCACCGGTGCCGATAAGACCACCCTGGTGGCCTACATGCACGCCGATCACTCCGGAGCACTGCTGGAGATTCTGGAGCAGTTCGCCAGCCGTGGCGTGAACCTGACCCGCATCGAGTCCCGGCCGACCAAGACCGGCTTGGGCAACTACTGCTTCAGCATCGACGCCGAAGGCCACCTGCGCGATCCGCGGATCGCCGAGACGCTGCAAGGCCTGCATCGGATCTGCGCCGAGGTGGTGTTCTTGGGCTCGTACGCCCGCGCCGACGGCGTGGCACCCGAGATCGGACGCGGCTTCAGTGACGGCGAGTACGCCGACGCGGCCGCCTGGTATTCGGGCCTGTTGAACCCCTGATCACGCGCCGTGGGCGGCACCGATGTTGAGGTTGACCGCGATCACGCCGGCGATGATCAACGCGATGCCGGCGACCTTGAGCGGCGACATCGCCTCGCCGAGCCAGAGGTAGCCGATGATCGCGATAGCGGCGGTGCCGACACCAGACCAGATCGCGTAGGCGATGGAGACGTCCATCTTCTTCACCACGATGGTGAGCAGCCAGATCGCCAGCAGGTAGCCGGCGACGACCAGCGTCGTCCAGCCGGGGTTGGTGAAACCTTCCGCCTTGGGAAGCAGCGCCGATGCACCCACTTCGACCATGATCGCCAGGGCGAGCAGTGCGAGTGCGACGGGCATGACAGAGACTCCTTGATCGTGTGTAGCGACCGCTACAACACCACCAATGTAGCACCCGCTACAATCGAGGGGAAATGACGACCCGACGCGAAGAGCTCATCGAGCAGGCCACCGACTGGGCCTGGCGCAACGGCCTGGTCGGATTGAGCCTGCGCCCGCTCGCTGCCGCTTTGGGAACCAGCGACCGGATGCTGCTCTATCACCTCGGCAGCAAGGAGCAGCTGATCGTGGAGATCATTCGCTGCTCGACCGAACGTTCGGCCGGCGAGCTTCGTTCGTTGCCGCCCTCAGCGTCACCGCGACAGGCCGTGCTCGACCAGTGGCGGCTGCGCACCACCGAGCGTCAGTCGCAGTGCGAACGCCTCTACGTCGAGGCCTCGACCCTGGGCCTTTTCGGCGAGCAGCCCTACGCCGACGAGGTCGCGGCCATGAACGAGGTCTGGCTGGACGCCGTCCGCGCTCATCTGGTGAGTTCGGGGGTGCCTGTGGCACGTAGCCGCGAGATCGCCGAGCTCGTCGAGGCCGCCTTCATGGGCTTCGAACTGGACCGTCCGCTGGGCACGGCCGAGCCGGCCGGACTGCCGGCCCTGGCCCACGCCGTGGAGCTGTTGGCGAGCACTCCGGCCTGAGCGCGGGCCCGCGCGGTCCGTCAGGAACGAGTAAAGATCCGTCAGAGTCTCGTCTGGAGCCTGCGGCCAGGCTCAAGGCGCGGCAGGATCATGCCGTGATCGAAGAACTGATTGCCGCCGTGATCGGCGTAGGCCTGTTGGTCTACCTCGGTTACGCCCTGGCCCACCCTGAGCGGTTCTGAGCATGCCGACGGTGCTGAATGCGGCGCTCTCCATCGCGACCGTCGCCATCGTCCTGGTCGCCATCCACGTCCCGCTGGGACGCTGGCTTCATCGCGTCTTCACCTCTACGCATCACACCCGCGTCGAGCGCGGCCTCTACCGCCTGGTCGGTGTGAACCCCGAGGTCGAGCAGCGCTGGTCGGTGTACCTGCTGGCTGTGCTGGCCTTCTCCGCGGTTTCGATCGTGGTGCTGTGGGCGCTGCTCATGCTGCAGCCCTGGCTGCCGTTGTCGCAGGGTCGCTCGATGCACGTCGATACCGCGATCAACACGGCGATCTCTTTCGTGACCAACACCAACTGGCAGTCGTACGCCGGGGAGGCCGGCACCGGCTATCTGGTGCAGGCGATCGGCTTGACCGTGCAGAACTTCCTGTCGGCAGCTGTGGGCCTGGCGGTGGCGATCGCGGTGATCCGCGGGCTGGCCCGCGAAGGCACCGACCGGCTCGGTAACTTCTGGGTCGACCTGGTGCGCGGGGTGTTCCGCGTGCTTCTTCCCGGTGCGGTCATCGCCGCCGTGGTGCTGGTGATCGGCGGAGTGATCCAGAACCTCACCGATCCCTCCCTCGTCTCCATCCTCGCCGGCGGCCAGCAGACCGTCCAGGGCGGGCTGGTCGCCTCACAGGAGGCGATCAAGGAACTCGGCACCAACGGCGGCGGCTTCTTCAACGCCAACTCCGCGCACCCCTTCGAGAACCCGAACGGCTGGACGAACCTGCTCGAGATCATCCTGCTGCTCGCGATCCCGAGCGCCCTGCCCTACACCTACGGGCGCCTGGTCGGCGACCGCCGTCAGGGCTTCGCCATGGCCGGCGTGATGGCCGTCCTGGGCTTCGGCGCGATGGGGCTGCTGACCGCGCTGGAGGCGTCGGGAAGCATGGAGGGCAAGGAGCAGCGCTTCGGCCCGATCTGGTCGGCGATCTTCGCCTCGGCCACCACCAGCACCTCGACCGGTGCGGTGAACTCGATGCACGAGTCACTGCAGCCACTGTCCGGCGGCGTGGCGCTGTTGAACATGATGCTCGGCGAACTCTCACCCGGCGGTGTCGGCACCGGCCTGTATTCGATGCTGGTGATGGTGGTGCTGGCCGTCTTCATCGCCGGCCTGATGGTCGGACGGACGCCCGAACTGCTCGGCAAGAGCATCGGACGTCGCGAGATCACCTTGGCGGCGTCGGCGATGCTGATCACCCCGGCGCTGGTGCTGCTGGGTACCGGCGTCGCCTTGTTGGTGCCCGCCTCACTGAGCGCCTTGTCGACCACCGGCCCGCACGGGCTGTCGGAAATGCTCTATGCGTTCACGTCGGCGGCCAACAACAACGGATCGGCCTTCGCCGGACTGTCGGCCGACCAGCCGTTCTTGAACCTCGCGCTGGCGCTGTGCATGCTGCTGGGCCGCTTCGTCCCGATCGCCGCCATGGTGGCGATGGCCGGCGGCCTGGCCGGGCAACAGCGCAGACCGGTGACCGCCGGCACGATGCCGACCCACACGGTGGCCTTCGCCGGGCTGCTGATCGTGGTCATCCTCATCGTCACCGGGCTCACCTACTTCCCGTCCCTGGCTCTCGGCTCGATCGCGGAGGCGCTGTCATGAGCAAGCACCCACGTCCGGCGCATTCCTCGCTGGCGGTCACGGCTTGGCACTCGCTGCCGCTGGCCGCGACCAAGCTCGATCCGCGGCATGTCTTCCGCAACCCGGTCATGTTCGTGGTCTGGGTCGGATCGGCGGCCACCACGGTGCTCGCGGTCCTTCGTCCTGGTGTGTTCGCGATCTCGATCGCGATCTGGCTGTGGGCCACGATCCTGTTCGCCAACCTCGCCGAGGCTATCGCCGAAGGACGCGGCAAGGCGCAGGCCGACACTCTGCGCAAGACTCGGACGCAGACCATGGCGCGCCGCTGCACCGCCGACGGCGAGGAGCAGGTGGCCGGCACCGACCTGCGGATCGGCGATCGAGTGATCGTCGAGGCCGGCCAGGTGATCCCCGGTGACGGGGACGTGGTCGACGGTGTGGCCACCGTCGACGAGTCGGCCATCACCGGCGAGTCGGCTCCCGTGATCCGCGAGGCCGGCGGCGATCGTTGCGCGGTCACCGGCGGCACCACAGTGCTCAGCGACAAGGTCATCGTCCAGATCACCGCCAAACCCGGCGAGACCTTCATCGACAAGATGATCAGCCTGGTCGAAGGCGCGTCGCGGCAGAAGACCCCGAACGAGATCGCCTTGAACATCCTGCTGGTGACGCTGACGATCATCTTCCTGCTGGCGGTGATGGCGCTGCAGCCGCAGGCGATCTATTCCGGCGATCAGCTCAGTGTGATCGTGCTGGTCTCACTGCTGGTCTGCCTGATCCCGACCACTATCGGCGCGCTGCTGTCGGCCATCGGCATCGCCGGCATGGATCGGCTGGTGCAGCGCAATGTGCTGGCCATGTCCGGACGGGCCGTCGAGGCCGCCGGCGACGTGAACACGCTGCTGCTGGACAAGACCGGCACCATCACCTACGGCAACCGCCGCGCGTCGCAGGTCCATCCGCTGCCCGGCATCGAGCGCACCGAACTGCTGGACGCGGCCCGGCTGGCTTCGCTGGCCGACCTCACCCCTGAGGGGCGCTCGATCGTGGAGTTCACCGCAGCCGAACTGCCCGCCGGGCCGGACGAGGCCAGCCTGACCCGTGGCGGTGCGGTCTTCGTCCCGTTCACCGCGCAGACCCGGATGTCGGGGGTCGACCTGCCCGACGGCACCCAGGTGCGCAAGGGCGCCGGTTCGGCGGTCGCGGCGTGGGTGAGCGAGCAGGACGGACAGGCTCCAGCCGAGCTCGGCGGCATCGTCGACGAGGTCTCCGGGCTGGGGTCGACGCCGCTGGTCGTGGCCGCGCGGACGGCGTCCGCTCCGGCCCGGGTGCTCGGCGTCGTCCAGCTGAAGGACGTGGTGAAGCCCGGCATGACCGAGCGTTTCGCCCAGCTGCGGGCGATGGGCATTCGGACGGTGATGATCACCGGCGACAACCCGCTGACCGCCAAGGCGATCGCCGCCGAGGCCGGTGTCGACGACTTCCTGGCCGAGGCCACGCCGGAAGACAAGATGGCGTTGATCAAGGCCGAGCAGGCCGGCGGTCGGATGGTGGCGATGACCGGCGACGGCACCAACGACGCCCCCGCTCTGGCCCAAGCCGACGTCGGGGTGGCGATGAACACCGGGACGTCGGCGGCCAAGGAGGCCGGCAACATGGTCGACCTCGACTCCGACCCGACCAAGCTGATCGACATCGTGGCCATCGGCAAGCAGTTGCTGATCACCCGCGGGGCGCTGACCACCTTCTCGATCGCCAACGACGTGGCCAAGTACTTCGCGATCATCCCGGCGATGTTCGTCGGGGTCTTCCCGGGGCTGCAGGCGCTGAACGTGATGGGTCTGCATTCGCCGAACTCCGCGATGCTGTCGGCGGTCATCTTCAACGCGCTGATCATTCTGGCGCTGGTGCCGCTGGCGCTGCGCGGGGTGGCCTATCGACCGATGAGCGCTTCGGCCATGCTCAACCGCAATCTGCTGATCTACGGCTTGGGCGGGCTGGTGGCGCCGTTCATCGGCATCAAACTCATCGACCTGTTGGTCGCACTGATCCCAGGATTGGGGTGAAAACCATGGTTTGGCTTCGTCAACTCGGCGCGGCGCTGCGGTTGCTGCTGGTGATGACCGTGCTGCTCGGCGTCGGCTATCCGCTGGTGATTCTGCTGGCCGCCCAGGCGTTCCCCGCGCAGGCGAACGGCTCGCTGATCACCGACAGCGCCGGACGGGTCGTCGGCTCGTCCCTGCTGGGTCAGAAGTTCGATGGTCCGCAGTGGTTCCAGGGGCGGCCGTCGGCCTCCGACTACGCCGGCACGACCTCCGGCGGCTCCAACCTGTCGCCGGTCTCCGACGCGCAGGCGAAGGCGGTCGAGCAGCGCCGCGCCGCTCTGGTGGCGGCGAACCCGAATGCCGTCGGCCCGGTACCTCAGGATGCGCTGACCGCGTCGGCGTCCGGGCTGGATCCGGACATCTCGATCGCCTACGCGCACTGGCAGGTGCCGCGGGTGGCGGCGGCCCGTCAGCTCAGCGTCGACGAACTCGATCGGCTGATCGACCGGGCCACCGACCGCGCGCCGCTGGGCTATCTCGGCCAGGACGCGGTGAACGTGGTGCGGCTGAACGCCCTGCTGGCGAGCAGATGAGAAGGTGAGCCATGGGGCGCGGCAAGCTGCGGATCTACCTCGGGGCCGCCCCCGGGGTGGGCAAGACCGTCGCCATGCTGGACGAAGGCCACCGCCGCATTGAGCGTGGCACCGACGTCGTGGTCGCCTTGTGTGAGACTCACGGCCGGCCGTACACCGCCGAATGCCTGGACGGGCTGGAGGTGCTACCCCGCCGCGAGGTGGTCTACAAGGGTGCGGTGATCAGCGAGCTCGACATCGATGCGGTGCTGGCCCGGCATCCGCAGGTGGCCTTGGTGGACGAACTTGCGCACACCAACGTGCCGGGCAGCCGCAATGAGAAACGCTGGCAGGACGTCGACGAACTGCTGGACGCCGGCATCGAGGTGATCTCGACGGTGAACATCCAGCACCTCGAATCGCTGAACGACGCCGTCACGGCGATCACCGGC
The DNA here is from genome assembly GCA_036788135.1 of Propionicimonas sp. Lineage (GTDB taxonomy): Bacteria > Actinomycetota > Actinomycetes > Propionibacteriales > Propionibacteriaceae > Propionicimonas. Next base: position 123,121 of record DAIQNZ010000008.1, on the reverse strand, counting down.
ATCGTCCAACGCGAGACCGTGCCGGACGAGGTGGTGCGCGCCGCCGAACAGATCGAGCTGGTCGACATGGCGCCGGAGGCGCTGCGCCGACGGATGGCGCACGGCAACATCTACCGCGCCGAGAAGGTGGACGCCGCGTTGGCGAACTACTTCCGGGTCGGGAACCTGTCGGCGCTGCGCGAGCTGGCACTGCTGTGGCTGGCCGACAAGGTGGACGCCGGAATGGAGGGCTACCGCGCCGCGCACGGCATCACCCAGAGCTGGCCCACCCGGGAGCGGGTAGTGGTGGCATTGTCCGGGGGCCCGGAGGGGGAGACCCTGCTGCGGCGCGGTTCTCGGATCGCCTCCCGCTTGGCCGGCGGCGAGCTGCTGGCGGTCTACGCCGTCCGCGACGACGGCCTGGCGTCGGCGACGTTGGATCAGGTGGCCGAACTGCGCCGCCTCACCGACGAGTTGGGCGGCGAGTTTCACACCATCTCCGGGGACGACGCGGCCCAAGCCGTGCTCGACTTCGCCCGCGGGGTCAACGCCACCCAGATTCTGGTCGGCGTCTCGCGACGCTCGCCGTGGCAGCGCGCGTTGTCCAACGGCATGGCCGAACGGATCATCGCCGAGTCGGGCGACATCGACGTGCATGTGGTCACCCACCACGCTGCCGGACGCGGATTCGGTCCGCGTCCTCGCGGAGCGTTGTCGCAGCGTCGGGTGGTGGCGGGCCTGGTGAGCGCCGTCCTGGCACCACCGGCGCTCACCGCTGTTCTCATGGCCGATCCCATCACCCGCGATCTTCCCCTGGTGATGCCGCTGTTTCTCCTGCTGACGGTGCTGATCGCGGTCCTGGGCGGGGTTGTCCCCGCCGTGGTGGCGGCGGTGGTGGGTTCGCTGCTGCTCAACTGGTTCTTCGTCCAGCCGGTCGGAACCCTCACCGTGGCCGATCCGCACAATGCGCTGGCCTTGGGGGTGTTCGTCCTTGTCGGGGTGCTGGTCGCGACCATCGTCCACCGCAATGCCCGGCGCACCGAGGAGGCCAGGGCCGCGCAGCGCGAAGCGTCGGCTCTGGCGGAGCTGGCCAACTCGCTGCTCGGCTCGACTGATCAGTTGCCGTTGCTGTTACGGCAAGTCGTGGACATGTTCGGGGTGGCGGCCGCGGCGGTGACGCATCGCGAGCCGGTCGGGCTCGCGACCGTCGTCGCGTCGGTGGGGCCGTTCGATCCGGTGGCCCTCGGCGACCACGAGCGGGCGTCCGGGGAGTACGAGCTGGTCCTGCAGCCGGCCGGTCTGCCGGCGGACCGTCGCCGCCTGTTCACCGCCTTCGCCACCCATGCCGGTGCCATCCTGCAGCGCCAGGAGCTGCAGCGTTCGGCCGATTCGGCCGAACGGCTGGCCCGCGACAACGAAGCCCGGCGTGCGCTGCTGTCGGCGGTCTCGCATGATCTGCGCACGCCGTTGGCCGGGATCAAGGCGGCCATCGGCAGCCTGCGGTCGACCGAGATCACCTGGTCTCCGGAGGACGAGGACGAACTGAAGGCGGCCATCGAGGAATCGACCGACCGACTTGAGGTCCTGGTCGGCAACCTGCTCGACCTGTCTCGGCTGCAGGTCGGGGCGCTGATCGCCAACGTGGGTCCGATCGACCTGGAGGAGGTGATTCCGTCCACGTCGGCCGGGTTGAGCAATCCGGACGCGGTGACCTGGGTCATCGAGCCGGACGCCCGGGTGGCGCGGGCCGACGCCGGGCTGCTGGATCGGGTGCTGAGCAATCTGCTGGAGAACGCGCTGCGCTACCAGCCGTCCGGGGAGCCGGTGTTGGTGCTGGCCAGCCGGGTCAGCGATCGGGTCGAGATCCGGGTGGTCGACCACGGCATCGGTGTCCCGCTCGATGACCAGGAGCGGATCTTCGAGCCGTTCCAGCGCCAGTCGGACGTGCCCAGCGGCGACGGCCTCGGTCTGGGCTTGGCGGTGGCCCGCGGCCTCACCGAGGCGATGGACGGCGAACTGACCGCCGAGCCGACCCCCGGCGGTGGCCTCACCATGGTGGTGGCGCTGTCGGCGGCCGACCCGACCGAGCCGGACGGAGCATCGACATGAGCCGCATCCTGGTGGTCGACGACGATTCGGTGCTGCAGCGGACGCTGCGGATCAACCTGCGAGCGCGCGATCACGAGGTGCTGCTGGCCGGCACCGGCCTGGAAGCGGTCGACACCTTCATCGCCGAGAAGCCCGAGCTGGTGATTCTCGATCTGGGCCTGCCCGATCTGGACGGCGTCGAGGTGCTGCGACGGATCCGGGCGCAGTCCGCCGTGCCGGTGATCGTGCTCTCCGCCCGCCAACATGCCGATGACAAGGTCGAGGCTCTGGACGAGGGCGCCGACGACTATGTCAGCAAGCCGTTCAACATGGACGAACTGCTGGCGCGGGTCCGCGTCGCGCTGCGGCGCACGTCGAGCGAGGCCGACGCCCCGGCGGCGTTCTCCTCGGCCGGCCTGTCGTTGAACTTCGCCGATCACGCGGCCAGCCTCGACGGCACCCCGATCCACTTGACGCCGACCGAGTGGCGGCTGCTGGCCGAGCTGGCGCGCCACGACGGCCGGCTGGTCTCGCACGAGGACCTGCTGCGCAGCGTCTGGGGGCCGAGTTACGGCCGCGAACATCACTACCTGCGGGTCTTCGCCAACCAGATTCGCCGCAAGATCGAGCCTGACCCGAGCCGTCCGCGGTATCTGGTGAACGAACCGGGACTGGGCTACCGGCTGCAGGTGTGAGCCGGCGGGCCGAGGCCTCGCCCTGGTCCGATCCGAGTCGAGCGTCGGTGCGCCCCTAGACTTCGGTCGTGAACGCCGACGAGTTCTCTGCGCTGCTTCGGGCGCGCCACAGCGTCCGCGATTTTCGCCCGGACGCCATTCCCGCCGAGGTACTCGACGCCATCGTGGATGACGCCCGTTATGCCCCCAGCTGGAGCAACACCCGCGGCTACTGCGTGGCCATTGCCAGCGGTGAGCGGCTGCACCGCCTCAGCGCGGCCTATGTGGCAGCCTTCGAGGCGGCGAAGGGACTGCAGCAGCGCAAGCCCGCAGCCGTCGCCAAAGCCATCCTGACCAGGGGATTCCCCGATGGCGACTTCAAGACCTGGGGACGCTACCCGGACGACCTGCGACCCCGCAGCACCAAGGTCGGTGTCGGGCTCTATCAGCATCTCGGGATCGCCCGCGGTGACCGGGCCGCGCGCGATGCGCACAGCATCCGCAACTTCGAGGCCTTCGGGGCACCGACGGCGCTGTGGATCTTCGTCCATGGCGGTTTCTTGCCGTTCGCCGCGCACGACGCCGGGCTGATGCTGCAGACCTTGATGCTGTCGGCGAAGGCCCACGGGGTGGATTCCTGCGCGCTCGGTGCGCTGGCCACCTGGCGGCGTCCGGTGGCCGAGGAGTTCGAGATTCCGGCCGGCTACAAGCTGATCACCGGCCTGGCGCTGGGGTACGCGTCCGACGACCCGGTCAACGACTTCCGCGCCGAGCATCCACCGATCGTGCTGGCCGAGCCGCGCTGATCCGGCTCGTCGAAGCCGGTCGGTGGACGGGAGCCGACACGCCCGGGCGTTAGGCTATTGCCCGTGATCGACCCGAAATTGCTGCGCACCGACCCTGATTCGCTTCGCCGTGCCCAACAGGCTCGCGGCGAGTCCGTCGAACTGGTGGACGAGCTGATCTCTGCCGATGAAGCGCGGCGCTCGGCGATCGCCTCTTTCGAGACCCAGCGGGCCGAGCAGAAGGAGCTCGGCAAGCAGGTCGCTCGGGCCAAGGGTGAAGAGAAGGCGGCGCTGCTGGCGCGCACCAAGGAGCTCGCCTCGGCAGTGAAGGACGCCGAGGCTGCGGCCAATGACGCCGGCGCCCGCTTCGACGAGTTGATCAAGCAGCTGCCCAATCCCGTCTTCGACGACGTTCCACGCGGCGGGGAGGACGACTTCGTCGTGCTGGAGACCTTCGGCACTCCGCGCGACTTCGAGGCCGAGGGTTTCACCGCGCGCGACCACCTCGAACTCGGCGAAATGCTCGGTGCCATCGACATGGAGCGCGGCGCCAAGGTGTCGGGTTCGCGGTTCTACTTCCTGACCGGTGTGGGCGCCCAGCTCGAACTGGCGCTGATCAACCTGGCGCTGAGCAAGGCGATGAGCTGGGGCTTCACCCCGGTGTTGCCGCCGGCGCTGGTGAAGCCGTCGGCGATGGAGGGCACCGGCTTCCTCGGGCAAGCAGCGCAGGACGTCTACCACCTGCCCGCCGACGACCTGTACCTGGTCGGCACCTCCGAGGTCGCGCTGGCCGCCTACCACTCCGAAGAGATCCTGGACGCTGGCACCCTGCCGCGGCACTACGTCGGCTACTCGCCGTGCTACCGCCGTGAGGCCGGCAGCTACGGCAAGGACACCCGCGGCATCTTCCGGGTGCACTGGTTCGACAAGGTCGAGATGTTCGTCTACTGCGACCCGGCCGACGCCGCCGCCGAGCACGAGAAGCTGCTCGGCTTCGAGAAGGAGTTCATCAGCTCGCTGGAGATCCCCTTCCAGGTCCTCGAGGTGGCCGCCGGCGACCTCGGGCTGAGCGCCGCTCGCAAGTACGACTGCTACGGCTGGCTGCCGACGCAGGGCAAGTACCGCGAGATCACCTCCACCTCGAACTGCACCGAGTTCCAGGCTCGCCGGTTGAACATCCGCCTGCGCGATCAGGACGGCGTGCGTTCGGCCGCCACCCTCAACGGCACCCTGTGCGCGATGACCCGAATGATCATCATGCTGCTGGAGAATCACCAGCAGGCCGACGGCTCGATCTACGTGCCGGCTGCGCTGCGTCCGTACCTCGGCGGGCTGGAGTACCTGCGTCCGCAGGCCTGATCGGGTCGCCTGACACGCTCGGGTTGAGGTCGAGTCCGAGCCGGGGCGTTCGGGCGTTCACTGGACGACGGACGCGGTCCGGGCTGACACTGGTCGCGTCCTAGGAGGTTCCATGCGCAAGCCCCCCGCGCTGCTGGCCAGCCTGATCGCCGGCATCATCTCGCTGACTTTCGTCGCACCGCCGGCTCCGGCCGTCGCGGCGTCCACCACGGTCAACGGGGTTCCGATCGTCGGCAGCACCTACTCGGCGTGGAAGTCAGCCGGCGGCACCAAGACCTTCGGAAAGCCCTTGTCAGCGCGGGTGTCCGCCACGATCGGCGGACGCACCGGCTACCTGCAACGCTTCAGCAAAGGCCAGGTCTTCACCTCGTCGCTGGGCAACCAGACCTTCACTTATCCGTCAAGCATCAGCCTGTCCGGCGTCCACAACGAACGCGACGCCTTGGCGCGCTACGGGTTCAAGAGGGGCGTGTTGCTGCGCACCGCGCAGCTGGTCGACGCCACCAAACGCGACAAGTTGAAACTGGCCACCGAACTGCGCGGCGGCTTGATCATCGATCTGCGCGCCTCGGCCGCCCGTACGGAGTACCCCGATCCGAGCCTGCCGAAGGTGAGCCACCTCAACATCGGCATCAACCCGGACGCCGACTACCCCAAGTACGTCACCGAGAAGGCACGCAGGGACGCCTTCGCCAAAGCGCTGCGGCAGGCCGCCGCGGCCAAGGGCGCCGTGCTGATCCATTGCACCGCCGGTAAGGACCGCACCGGCTGGGCGGTCGCGATGCTGATGTACGCCATCGGGGCCAGCGATGCGCAGGTGATGAAGGAGTACCTGCGCACCACGGACACCGTCGCGTCCAAGCTCCAAGGCGGGCTCGACGAAGCCAAGAAGAAGTACGGCAGTATCGGCACGTACCTTCGCAAGGGCCTCGGCCTGACGACGACCGACATCGCGAAGCTGAAGAAGAAGTTCGCCTGAGCCGACCCGTGACGAATGTCACGCTGAGGTCCTGACGCGTCGGCCACCGGCTTCGGTTGCCTCAGGCCCGGAGGGCGTCCGCCGGCTGGCAGCGGCTTGCCGCCAGGCCCGGCGCAAGTGAACCCGCCGCCGCAGTCACCAACGCTGCTGCAACGCCGGCAATCGCCGCGATGACGGGAAAACCGGGGGCGTCAACCGGGGTGTCCGGAGAAAGGAACAGCGGAAATGCGGCGACGACCGCTACCGCGACGGCTACCGAAAGCGCGGCCACCACTGCGCCGAGCAGGAGCGCCGAGCCAACCACCAACCCGAAGATGCTTGACCGGGATGCGCCGAGAGCGCGCCGGATGACAAGTTCATGGGAACGCTCGTGGATGGATGCAAGCCCAACGTTCAAGATGCCGATCGCGGCCACGGTGAGAGTGAGCAGAGCGGCCGCACCGAAGGAGGCCTGAAGAGCCGAGATCACCGGAAGAAACTCCTCGACCGTATCGACCCGCACCGGCGGGTCCGGAGCAGGCAGTGCCATGTCAGCAGCCCAGTCCGAACTGGCGCTGGCCACCTGCCCGTTCGTCCACCCCGGTACGTGCCAGCGCAAAGCGAGGCCCGTGGGATGAAGGATCATCGGTGCCAGCTGCGCAAGCGCTGACGCCTTCACGTAGGCCCGTGGCTCGCTGTCACCGTCGTTCACGATGCCCACAACGACGCCTCGCGATGCTCGATTCGACCCACTGCCACTGATGGCGACGATCTGCCCGGGACCACCCAGCGTTCTCGCTGATGCCTTGTTGACGACCACCTCGATCGGGACGGTCTGCTCGTCCACGCTCAGCCATCGTCCGGCCGTTATTGGCATCCGAAACGTCCCGATCACGTCGCCAGCCACGAGTCTGACCACAGATCGCGTCACCGTGACGGGCAGACCGCCATCACCCGGCCATGGCGAAACGGCGATCGTGTCGTCGCCGGTGTACTCCAACGAGACCTCAGCCGTCGTCGGCAGGGAAGTGGCCAGGTCGATCAGTCGCTCGGGCGTGAGCTCATCTGCGAACTCAATGGAGGCCACGAAGCTCGGCGAACGACCTGACTGTTGCTCGGCCGTCGCGACCGCAACGCTTCGGGCAAATGATCCGGCCACGACTATGCCCACGACAGCCAGCACTCCGATGAAGAGGCTCACCCCGGTAAGCACGGACCTCAGCGGGTGGGCGCGCAAGTCCTGGAGAAGATCTGTCATGCCGACCATTCCGAGAGTCGACCGCGATCCATCTCAAGGATTCGGTCACAGCAGCGAGCCCGCGCGCGATCGTGGGTGACCACGAGGAGCGTGGTGCCGACGTTGCGCACTCCGTCGAGCAACAAAGAGAAGACATCGTCGCCGGTGTCGACATCGAGCGCGCCAGTCGGTTCATCCGCGACCACTACGCAAGGGCTAGTGACGAGCGCCCGGGCGATGGCTACTCGCTGCTGTTCACCACCGGAGAGCTGAGCTGGGAGCGATTCCCCGCGGTCGTGGAGACCGACCAAGGAAAGCGATCGGCGCGCCCGCTTCACCGCGTCCACCCGGTTGTAGCCGGCATACCGAGCGGCGACGGCGACATTCGCCACCGCATTCAGGTGCGCCATCAGGGAGAAGTTCTGAAAGACGAAGCCGACCTGCTTGGCTCGCATCGCCGCCAACTGTCTGTCGGACAACGCTCGTGGGTCCTGGCCCTTGAATCGGTATGTTCCGGAGAAGTTGGTACTGAGTAGGCCAAGGACCGAAATCAGGCTGGTCTTGCCCGAACCTGATCTTCCAACGACGGCTGCCGAACTGCCCTCCATTACGACGGCGCTGGCATCGACCACTGGGCGGAGTGGGCTTCCGTCGGGAAGGGTGACCTCCACGGTGATCCCCTCCGCAAAGATCAGCGGCTCCGACACCGTCATGTGTGAGGGGTTTCGAGGTTGGGAGCGACTGCGGCGATGCGCTGACCAGCGACCAGTCCGGACGTGACCTGGATATCTGTTCCGTCGCTAGGACCTAAGTTCACGGTCGTTGAAACTCGGCGACCCCCCTCCATGACCGTCACCGTTCCCGTGCCCTGGCGCCCAGCTACCGCCGAAGTGGGAACGAGGACGACCTGCGTCAGGGTTGGCGCCGTCACAACGAAGAGTCCGGCCGAACCAATCTCCACCGGAATGCTTTTGGGGACGATGCAGGCTCGACGAGCGCCCGAGTGTCGTTGCCCGGGTTCGGCGAGCGTCGGCAGCGTAACCACCGCTGTGCAAGAGAAGGGCCCTGCGGCCTCGGTGAGTTGCGCTCGGGCATGGACGTCGGCGGTGTCGCCTGGCCAGGGAAAGCCCGCAGGCACGGAGCCTGTCAAGGCGAAGCCGCTGTACTTCAACTCCACGAGTGGAAGTCCGACAGGTACCGTTTGCCCCGGCTCCGCGAGGGCGCGGGTAACGACCCCGTCCGCAGGAGCGCGAGTGGGCTTTGAGCCTACGGTGGCCACCAATTGGCCTATTTTGACCGTGGATCCCGGGCGAGCGATCCGGCCGACCCTGCCCAACGAGCTGCTCTGGACGAGCACCGTGGGAGAACTGACCACCTGCGCATCGACCGTAGCCGTCGGCACCAGATCGCCCATCCGCGCCTCGACCTCGCTGGGCGCCGTCGCAGGCGGCGAGAGTTCAGACGGTCCGGCAGTGCAGGCCACCAGGGTGAATGCAAGAGCGATGATTCCGGCTAGCTGGACTGCCCGACGTGTCACGAACGGTACCAATCGCAGTCGGAGTCGAAGACTTCTCGAAGTCGCGTGTAGTCACCCAGCCTGGCGCGATCCACGACTTTGCTCTGAAAGGCCTTGTCAGGATCGGGAAAATGCTCCATATAGACCGAGTCGCTGAGCCCTTTCTCGTACTCAGACAAGGCACTATCGGCGGTCTTCGGGCTCACCTTCTGGTTCTGGATCGCGAGGTCTTGCCACGCGCAGCCCCAGTACACATAAGCCAGCGCCTCGCCGTAACCCATCTGGTAGATCGAGCCGGCCTCACCGTGGGGCTCAGCCGGCAGGCTGCGAGGGAAGGCTCTGCCCGGCGGCAAGGGGTGCGGGAACCGCGCGGTGTAGGCCCGATACTCCGCGTTCACCTGATCCCACGTGCCGTAGCCCGGCTCCAGCGACGTGTTCGAGCAACCCGCGACCACCAGGCCGATCACGATCAGCGCTGATGGCCGCAGGAGCGAGCCGCCCATCATGGCCCTCAACTAGACCATCAACTCGCCACTGAACGAGTTGTCCCCGCCAGAAATGGACCCCATTCGTCCGTTGAGGGCAAACCTCCCGGACTTCAGATACCCCCAGCTTCGCCAGCCGTAGTCCTGCCTCGCGAACTGCACTGAAGCAGTCACCTGAGTCCCTGAGGTGTTGCGAAGACCGAAGCGGCTCCAGCTATCGACCGAATCTCCGAGCCAGATGCCGGCGTCGGAGTAGGCGTTCGCATCGTGATAACGGAATGTGTCGAACTTGACCAATCGCCCATCGCGAGCCAGGTATCCCTGGATCTCAGTGCCAGCAAACGCGGCGCTGGCAGTGGTGGACAACAAGCCGACGCAGACTGCCGACATTATGCCTACTCTGAGCAAATTCATGACTGATCTTCTCCTGGAATACGCTCGACGAAAGCGGGGTGGGCTTTGGATTTTCGTACTTCTTGGCAAGCTATCAATGAGCGCCTTGAGTTGCAAATGCGCGACTCTCGCGGACAAGCGCAGAAGACCGCCGGCGGTAGCGGCGGAAACTCTCGTCTTTCCTCGTCATCTGACATCCCGAAGGGAGCTGGCGACCTAGCCCGAATGGCGGTCAGGGGCTTGGCCGGTGCCATCCGGATCGCGAGACGTTCTGAGGCGGTTGAACGTCCAGCTGACGACCTGCCGCCGCGCGGCGGAGCGTGGCCGCCAGCTCGACGGCGGCACCGTGCGGCGGGTCGACGCCGACTCAGCACGTTTCACTAGGCGTTCACCCCGGTGTCATCCACGCCAGCTACCCTGGGTTCAAGATGAAGAAGAGTAACCACGCGGATTGGAAGCCGCGAGTGGTGGCACTCGATATCGACGGAACGATCGTCGACCACGAGGGAGTGCTACCCAACGAGATGCGTCGGGCTATCCGACGAGTAGCGATGGCCGGGGTTCCGGTCGTCCTGACGACGGGCCGCAGCTGGCATGCCACGCGCCCCGTCTTCGAGGAACTGGAGTTGCCTCCGGGTCCGGTGATTTCCTCCAACGGAGCAGTCATCGTCCAGTTCCCGCCTTTTGAAGTCATCAACACCGTCACCTTCGACCCGTCCGAAGTGGTCGAGAAGGTGTGCCGCGAGCACCCGTCCGCCGCCCTGGCAGCGGAGGTGGTCGGCACCGGCTATCGGGTCACCCGGCACTTCCCCGAGGGGGAGCTGAACGGCGACATCGAGGTGGTCAGCCCTGAGGAGCTGGCCGGCAGCGACGTCACCCGCATCGTGGTGCGCGATCCGGACGCTTCCGACAGTGAGTTCATGGCCTTGGCCGAAAAGCTCGGCCTGCAGGGCGTGAGCTACTTCGTCGGCTGGAGCGCCTGGCTCGACATCGCACCGGCGGGCGTCAGCAAGGCGTCCGGGCTGCACGAGGTGGTCTCCGCGCTCGGCTACAGCGCCGACGACGTGCTGGCCATCGGTGACGGACGCAACGACATCGAGATGCTCACCTGGGCCGGACGAGGAGTCGCCGTCGGCGACGCCTGCGAAGCCGTCCAGTTGGCAGCCGATCACGTCACCGGCACCTTCGCCGAGGGCGGCACCATCGCCGAACTCGAGCGCTGGTTCGGACGCACCCGGACGTCGTCTGGGGCCCGGCTGGCGGCCTTCGTCAGCTGAGACAGTTCGGCCGGCTGTCGCCTTGGGCGATGGTCGGCCGGATGACGGGGTTCGCGTGGTCGCAGGCCTGGCTCGCGCTGGGAGAGAGTCGCGTGCGGCATTCGGTGTTGCCCATCCCGCCCGAGCTTGCCCAACGAAGGCGACCTTGCAGCACAACTGATGGGTGCGGTACCCCCGGCCTCTTCCGCACTCGGGCTCAGGTGAGCGTCCAGGCACGCCGGTAAGTCGACGTGACCGGAGTGGCCTCAACTCCGTGCCTCAACGCCTCAGCAATGAAGCCCACGATTCCGTCAGAGTAGGTGGCAAAGCGGCAGAGCATTCCGTCTTGATTGAGCCACGCCGCGCTATTCGGGCTGTACTCGAACCGCCTCATCGCGTTCCACGACGTCTCAACTGGACTCCGTGAATTGGTCACCAGCAGGGCGTGCCACCTGGGTCTCACCCGAAGCCGAGCACCGAAGTCGCCAAACGAGAGAACGAGCGTCGGCCAGGGCACGACCGCCACCATTCCGCCGCCCCATGGGACCGGCACCGTTCCCCAGCCCACAAGCGAGGCGTCGGCCTGATCAAGCTGATCAGAGTTCATGAGTGGGCTCACTTCCGGAGGGACCTGGCGCCCTCACATCCATCCGCATCACGGCGCGTCCTGGTAGAAGACCGAAGCCACATCGACTGCGAACAACCATCTGCGGGTCCTCAGCTTCTTGAGCAGCGCATCACCCTGCGGGCCATCGATCCAACGCTGATCGTCAACGGTCACGCCCCATGAATCGACCGTCACTAGCGCTTCCTCCGCGTGACCGCTCAAGAGTTGCGAGCGCCCAACAAGACTCGGTGGGCAGGAATAGTTCTGTCCCCACACGGTCGTTGTGTCACTGGGAGAGTGCGCGACGACGTCAGAACCATCGCTAACGCAGAAGCTCGCCATCGCCGACAGCATCGTGTCGCGGCCCTTGGCGTAGTCCCCGTTCCAGCCCAGATAGACCGACGAGTGGGCCTCGCACTTCAGCCGGTAGCCGTCCTTCCGCTTGAAGTTGTTCTGCCCTTCAACACAAGTCGTGTACGTCTGACGGGCGATCTCCGACACGCCAGGAACTGACAGCCCGCGCGGCCACTGCTCAACCCGACCAATCGCCGCCGACCGAGCCTCAGACGTCGCCTGCCCGTCCAACACCTCCGCCATCGACGGGCGCGGCAACAACCCACAACCAGCCAACACCGCGGCCATCACCGCGCCCACAAGCACCTTCACGCAGACCCGCATCACGGAGCGTCCTGAAAGAAGACCGAACTCACATCCACCGCGAACAGCCACCGACGGGTCCTGAGTCGCTTCAACAGGGCATCGTCTTGAGGTCCAGCGACCACCCGCCGATCGTCGAAGGTAACGCCCCACGACTCACTAGTGACAGCGAAGGCCGCCTCGCCACCACTCAGACTCTGCGCGACCCCGCGCATGTCGGGGGAGCAAGAGTAATTCGGGCCCAGGGTTGGCACCGGGCCACTAGGCGGAACGTCGTCCATCGTCGGCCGCTCGGTGACCACACAAACCCGGGCCATGCCATCGAGTGTCGCGTGAAGGCCTTTGCCGTAGTCCCCGTCCCACCCGAAATACACCAACGAGTGCGCAGCGCACTTCAACCGGTAGCCATCGTGCACCCAAAGGCTGTTCTGCCCTTCAACGCACGTCGTGTACGTCTGACGGGCGACCTCCGACACCCCAGAAACAGAAAACCCCTGCGGCCACTGCTCAACCCGCCCAATCGCCGCCGACCGGGCCTCAGACGTCGCCTGACCGTCCAACACCTCCGCCATCGACGCGCGCGGCAACAACCCACAACCAGCCAACACCGCTACGAGGACGACAGCCGCCGCTCCCCGCAGTCGGGCCTTCGGTCCGGCTTGTAACCGTCCCGACGGGTCGCGGCACTCCGCGAGTATGAACTGCCTGGAGTCGCGCGCTTCCGCTCTCAATGACGACGCTCTCGGCACAGGCTTGCCTCCAGACGGACGGGGCGAATGCGCGCAGGTTACCGCGCCAGCCAGCTTCAAGAACGTTGTTTCCGAGAAGTGCGCAACAGGCACAGCGGCGAGGAGCGTGAGAGGGAGTCGAAAGCGATCGAGTGACACCGGCGCGTAGGCAAGATTGGTGTGCTCTCAGCGCGCGTCCGCACCTTTTCCAGCGAAGGCCGATTCCGCGCAGCCCTCGATTGCTAAGTTGAGCCCAGCGGGCAGCGTTGCCCGAGGAAGGGAGTGAACGACATGGCAGGGAAGTTCGAGCTCTATCCCGACCCCAAAGGCGAGTACCGGTGGCGTCTGAAGGCATCCAACGGTCAGGTGATCGCAACCGGCGGCGAGGGGTACACATCGAAGTCCGCCGCGATCAGTGGCATCGAGTCGGTCAAGAAGAACGCTCCGGAGGCCCCGATCGTGGAGGTCGAGAAGTAGCCGATCACTACATCGGCTGAGTCGAGGTGCTTTCGCGACTCAGCCGATGTTTGGCGCACAAGCGCGGTCTTCGAGGAAGCGCCCATCGTTGGCGGTAGAGCGAGGCCACTCGACCCTTCAGCCGCTAGTGGCGCTGCTAAGAAGGGGCGTCACGATGCTTGTCGCACCGGCTTCTCCGGTTGTGACCCCCAGACGGCACACCGAATCACTGTGTGGAGGTCAACTGGAACCGCAACCTGATCACGGACAGCGGTCAACGCAGGTTCGGAAATCCACGTCGATGAACTTGAGTGGTCGGGATGGAAGTGCCGGTCAGGTCGGCAAACACTGGTTGCGAGTTGTGGAGGCCGATCGGCAGGATTCAGGTATGGCTACGGCGGTTGATTGGGACGGTATTCGTCAGCGTCATCGTTCGGCGCGTTCCCAGATGAGGCCGCAATGCGACACGTGGTTTGTGCTGGACGGCGGCCTGCCCAAGCAGGAGTCCTTCGACCTTGTCCAGGCCGCGTGTGAAGCGACCGGCGAGCCCATCAGGGTGTACGCGATCACCGGCGGCACTTTTGTCAGCTTCTGGATGCGGCAATGGCAGCCCGTCCTCCAAACCGTCGTCAACACCCTGGCCCGTCAAGGCCACGACGTGTCCGTCACCGTCCCACCCTCACATCCATGGAGCCTGAAGTTCCCGATGGAGGCGCTGCCGTTCGCTGCGATGATGCACCGGCTCGAGCCGCCGATGTCGGTCGAATCGATGGCTCACCCCTACGTGCCGAACCGCTGGAATGTGCCCGCCGAAGCGAAACAGCGACTCTTCCAGCGGGCCGGGAACTGGTGCATCCGCGACGGCGAATACGGCGCGGCCGGCGAACTAGGCCAAATCACCGCCACCCGCGCCGAGGTACCCGAAATCCTCAACGGAATCCTCACCGACACCAAACCCGCAGAGTTCGCCTACGTCGACGGCTACACCCCCGACGGCCAAGCCGACCGGGTGATCGCCTTCGCGCACTGGGGCGCCTCGGCGTGGGCAAGCCGCTTCGACGACGTCGACCAACTCGACCGCGCCCTCCACCTCCGCGAACTCCTCATCGAGTTCGCCGCCGACATCGAAATCGGCTGGATCAACCTCCAACACTCAAACAGCCAGGGCAGCTACCTCCGCGACGGAACGCTTTGGGGCATCACGCCTCAACTGTGGTCAATCCACGCCCCCGACGTCGCCGGCATCATGGTGCTCACCGACAGCCACCTGGCACGCGCCCACGACCTGTCCGATTGGCACATCGAACCCCTCACCACAGACCGCTTCCTCGTCCAACACAAAGACCTCGCCGCCTGGTTCCCCACCACACCCGACGCCGAATACCCCCAAAACGACGACCTCCGCGTCGACCCTGACATCAAAGCCAAAGCACGCCACGATTTCGGCAACCTCATCCTCACCGACGACCAGTTCAACAAGTACAGCGCTGCCGTCAAAGCACGCTAAACCAAGCTCCAGTGCCCAAGGTCGACGATTCCCCATGACGGCGGGCGCCGCCACACCTTCGACCACCCGCCCCACATATCTGCCCACCCCACCCGGCCCTGTCAGCCCGGAGAGCTAGGGTCAACACATGATCCCTAGTCGCACGCTCAACGACGGAACCTCCCTGCCGGCCCTCGGGCTGGGCACGTGGCCGCTGACTGGCACCAAGGCCGTCGACGCGATCGTCAGCGGGCTGCATGCCGGCTACCGGTTGATCGACTCCGCAGTGAACTACGAGAACGAGGGTGCGGTCGGTGAGGCCGTCCGTCGCTCGGGTGTGCCGCGAGAAGAGATCGTGATCACCTCCAAGCTCCCCGGCCGCCACCACAGCTACGCACATGCTGTGGCCTGCGCGCACGAGTCGGCCTACCGCCTGGGAGTCGAGCAGATCGACCTCTACCTGATCCACTGGCCCAACCCGATCACCGGGCGCTATTCCGAGGCCTGGCAGGCACTGGTCGACCTGCAACGCGACGGCCTGCTGCGCTCCATCGGGGTCAGCAACTTCCTGCCCGAGCACCTGAACCGCATCATCGCCGAGACCGGCGTGATCCCGGCGGTCAACCAGATTGAGCTGCACCCGCGCTTCGCGCAGGCCGAGCAGCGCAGCGTCGACACCGAGCTCGGCATCCTCACCGAATCGTGGAGCCCGCTCGGCCGCGGCGACCTGTTCGCGCACCAGGCGATCACCACCATCGCCGAAGCCGTCGGACGTACCCCCGCCCAAGTGATCCTGCGCTGGCAGCTGCAACTGGGTTGCGTCCCGCTGCCCAAGGCGGCCGGCCCGGCCCGGCAAGCCGAAAACCTCGACGTCTTCGACTTCGAACTGGACGAGGCCCAGCTGGCTTCGATCAGCGCGCTCACCCAACCGGACGGACGGCTCTTCGACGCCGATCCGAGCCGTCACGAAGAGATGTAGCAGCCCGCTCCCCGCAGCACAGAAGGCCCGCCCGTCACGTGACCGGCGGGCCTTCGCGCGTCCACCCAGCCTGCCGTCGGCGGTGCGATGTCCGACCTTTCGTTACCCATTGGCCACCAACCACGGGCGTGTCGTACACCCGGCCCTGGTTGCCTGAGGTCGCGGGCCACCAGCAGGCCCGATCCGCGCTCAGCCCCGCCCGGACCAATCCCGGACGGTGGCTTTGCCATGCCATGAGGGAGTCTCTTGATGCCACCTGTCCGCAATAGCCGGTCGGCCCCGCCGCTCCGGCTCCGGCACCTGAAAGCCGTGGTGCTTACCCTGGTCAGCGTGCTCGCCGTGGGGACGGCGATCACGGTGCCCACGGTTGCCCACGCCGACACGACCGTCCCCAAGGCCGACGTTTTCGACGTCGACTTCCGCAACGGTTCTCCGGTCGATCACGCCGCCGGACGGACGTTCAAGACGTACGGCACCCCGAAGCTGACCGCCAACGGCACCCTCAACCACGTGGTGGCCTCCTTCGACGGCAGCAGTAGCGCCTACTTCTACGACATGGCCAGCGCCTGGAACTCGGCCACCACCCCCAACCTGACCACGGCGGCCACCGTCGAATGCTGGTTCCGCTATGACGGCTCGGCGCTGCCGACCGGCGAGCAGGAGGCCTGCTCGGGCATCCAGACCGGCGGCATCGGCATTCAGGTCAACTACGTCAGCAAGAAGCCGGTGATCCGTTCGGCCTTCTACATCGGCGGCGCCTACCGGTACCTGTCGACCCCGCTCGACCTGAACACCTGGTACCACGTGGTCGCCACCTACGACGGCGCGGCCACCAAGCTGTACCTGAACGGCGCGCTGGTCACCCAGTCCGCCATCACCGGCCCGATCACCCCTCCGGGCGGACGCTACTTCGTGCTCGGCGCCGACACTGCCTCGGCCGCCCCGGAGAAGTGGAGCCCCTCCAGCGTCGCGGTCTCCCGCCTGTGGAGCACCGCCCTCACCGCCGACCAGGTCGCCGCCCTGTACGCGGCCGACACGGCCGCCCCGGCAACCGTCCCCGCCGCGGACGTGCTGGACGTCGACCTGGCCGGTGGCTCCTTCACCGACAAGGCCACCGGAGCCACCCCCGACCCGTACGCCGATCCCCGCATCGACACCGATCCCGCCCTCGGGCGCAAGGCGGTCAGCTTCGACGGTGTCGGCCAGGCAGTGGTCTACCCGATCCCGAACGCGTGGGATTCGACCAAGACGCCGAACGTGGTGAACACGTTCAGCATCGAGTGCGACTTCCGCTTCAACGGGCCCGTGCCGACTCCGTCCGAGCTGGACGTGTGTTCGGGCAAGAACTCCGGCGGCTTCGCGGTCTACGCCTCCGGCGACAAGATCGGCTCGATGGCCTACATCGGCGGCGCCTACCGCAGCGTGCTCAGCCAGAGCCTGGCCACCGGTGTCTGGCACACCGTGGTCGCCACCTACGACGGCGCCACCTACAAGCTGTACGTCGACGGCCAGGTCGCCGACGCGATGGCGATCACCGGCACCCTCACCCCACCGGTGGACGACGCCAAGTACTTCGTCGTCGGCGGCGACACCAAGGTGAGCGGCTACCCCGAGTTCCTCGCCCCCTCCACCGTCGCCAACACTCGCATCTGGAGCACCGCTCTGACCGCCGATCAGGTCGCCGCGCTGAACTACTCCGTCAGCGGCGCTCGTCAGGTCGACATCTCGCTGAAGTCGAGCGTCCCGGCAGCGGGCGCGAGCATCTCCGAGCCGGTGACGTTCAGCACCAAGATCACCAACCAGGGCTCGGCCACCGGCTGGGCCTACACCCTGGACGGCACCCCGATCAGCATCGGGCAGGAGATCGGCGCCGGTCTGACCACCGGCACCCACACGATCGCCATCACCGCAACCGACGCCTTCGGCCACCCGATCTCGTGGACGGTGCCCTTCACCACCGGTGACATCCCGGTCGCCGGCGGCACGGACACCACCCAGGCCAAGGGCTCGGTGACCCTGTCCGCGCTCGCGCAGGGCGCAGCCAAGGGTGATGTCACCACCACCTTCACCGCGGCCACGCCGAACCTGCCCACGGGCGGCTTCACCGGCTCGATCGCGGCGATCCCGTCCACCCTGGACTTCAGCTACTCCGACGGCGCGAACTTCACCAGCGATCAGCTCACCGCCGGCCAGAAGATCCTCAGCCCGTCGAGCCACGACCTGATGCCCTTCCAGCGCTTCGACGTCAGCGTGGGCTCTGCCGACGCCGACCGGATGATCCGCTGGAGCGGCCAGGTCGACCCGCAGCGGACCGCCAGCCTGTACGTGTGGAACGCCGCCTCCGCCGCCTGGGTGAAGCTCGCCGGCGCCGCCGGCCAGGCCGACGCTGACATCGTCTTGTCGGGCAAGGCCCCGGCCGACGCCGTCGACAACGGGACCGCCCACGTGCTGGTGGTCGCTCAGGATCCGTTCGCCGACGACCTGTCGGCGCACGACTCGTCCGCTGGCACCAGCGCCGAAAAGGATCACTTCGAGAAGTCCAGCGACTACGACTTCTCCTTCGTCCACTGGACCGATCCGCAGTACATCACCGAAGGCGCCACCGGCGGTTCGGGCAAGTGGCCGGCCAGCCCCACCTACACCACCTCGTCCGGGGTGCAGACCGCCGACGAGCAGGCCGTCTGGGCCACCGCGTACCAGAAGGCCTTGCAGTGGACGGCCGACAACGCGGCGTCGAAGAAGATCGTCTACGCCGCCAACACCGGCGACATCATCAACAACGACCTGGTCAACCCCGACGCCACCAACACCGACGGCAGCCTCGCCTACCCGGGCCTGAACGCCCAGGTCGACAAGGAGAACGCGTTCGCCACCAAGGAGTTCAAGCGCCTGGAGGGCTCGGGGGTGGTCAACCAGACCATCGCCGGCAACCACGATGATCAGGTCGGGGCCGAAACTGGACCGAACTCGCGATTCAGCAAGGCCTTCAGCGCGGCCAGCTACTACGCCCAAGCCCAGGCCTGGCCGGCCGGCGCCTCGTACCACGCCTGGGACGAGACCACCGACGCCGATGGCAAGACCACGGCTGAAGGCTCCGACAACCAGAACAACTATGTGCTGTTCTCCGCCGGCGGTCTCGACTTCGTCGCGGTCGGGCTTTCCTACGGCGTCACCAAGGCCGAAGCCGACTGGGCGAACTCGGTCTTCGCGCGCTACCACGACCGCAACGGCATCCTGATCACCCACTCGTACCTGGCAGCCGCAACCGCCGCCAACCCGGACGGCCGCAACGTGGCCACCACCGGCGACGGCTCCCGGCTCTACCAGCAGGTGGCCGCAGCCAACCCGAACGTGTTCCTGGTGCTCGCCGGACACATTCACGGCGTCGGCACCAACCTGAAGACCTACCAGACCAACACCACCCAGATCACTCACCACACCGTGGAAATGCTGGCTGACTACCAGAACTACCAGCTGCCGGCGAGCAAGATCTTTACCAAGGAGACCTGCCCCAGCTGCGTGTTCGGCAGCGACGGCTCGGTCGACACCAACGGTGACGGCACGGTCGATCACAAGGCGAACGACATGCTGTATTTCGGCGCCGCCTATCAGCGGGTGCTGCAGTTCAACGTGAAGAACGCGACCATGTCGGTGGACACCTACTCGCCGTTCTTCGATGCCTTCGGCAACACGCTGAACGACCCGTCGGCTCGCTACAACGGCGCAGAGGACAACTTCACCGTCCCGGTGGATCTGACCAGTCGCAAGACGTCGTTCGCCACCACCGGGCTGAGCGTGTTCAGCCCGACGACGACGGTGATCGGGTCGGCAACGGTGAAGTCGGGCTTCCCGGCATCGGTGGCCTGGACCGGCCTGGAGGCCGGCAAGACCTACGCCTGGACGGCCACCTCGACCAATGCCGACGGCACTGTGGTCGGCAGCGTCAACCAGTTCGGCGGCGTCTTCACCGCCACCGCGAAGGGCACCGATACCACCGCTCCGGTGATCGAGTTCCCCGACAGCACCACTGTCGATCAGAACACCACCTTCGACGCGCTCAGCGGGGTGAAGGCCACCGACAACACCGACGGTGATGTCAGCGCCAGCATCCAGGTGGTCGGCTCGGTGACCACGGCCAAGCCCGGCAGCTACACGCTGATCTACACCGCGGCCGACGCCAACGGGAACCAGGCTCAGGCCGTCCGGACGGTGACCGTCAAGGCCCTCGTCGTGCCCGACAAGGCCACAGCGAAGGTCAGCGCGAGCGACGTCAACCTGGTGTTCGGCACCTCGCCGGTGCTCAGCGCGACGGTCACCCCGTCCGATGCGACCGGCACGGTGCAGTTCAACTCCGGCGAGGACGAGCTGTGCCGCGGCACGATCGTCAACGGTACGGCCAGCTGCACGGTCTCGGCGCTGCCTCCGACCGGCACCTACCCGGTGACGGTGGACTACTCTGGCGACGCCACGCACCTGCCGGCACACACCGCGATCGCGCTCAAGGTGACCGAGCCGGCTGTCGACAGGGTGGCGACCACCACCAGCGGCACCCCGCTGACCATCACCCAGGGCACGGTGGCGACGCTGAAGGTGAGCGTCTCCGGTGGGGCGCAGCTTCCGACGGGCACCGTCGATGTCAGCGAAGGCTCGACCCTGCTGGGCCGTCCCGGCCTGATCAACGGCAGTGGCCAGCTGACCTTCACCGGGACAGGGCTGAGCGTGGGCCTGCACACGCTCACGTTGGCCTACAGCGGTGACACCTTGCACAAGCCGTCGACGGGCACGGTGACGGTGAACGTGGTGAAGGCCACCAAGCCGGCAAAGACCAGCACCAAGGTGTCGGTCAAGACCACGAAGTCGAAGCTGGCGGTCACGGTGAAGGTCAGTCCGGCCTCCGCCAAGGGCACGGTCCGGATCACCATCGGCACGAAGAGCTACCAGCTCACCGTGACCAAGGGTTCGGTGCTCAAGACCGTCGTGAGGCCGAAGTCCGCCACGGTGCTGATCAAGGTCAGCTTCACCCCGTGGGACAAGGTCAAGTACGCCGCGTCGTCCACCACGCTGCGGGCGTCGCTGCGGTGAGTCGAATCGACCAACCGATGGCGGGGGTGGGCCACCACCCCCGCCGTTCGGCGTTCCTGCGGCTGGCCGGCGTGGCCGCTGCAGCGATCGCCTTGCTTGCCGGGCCCGCCGTCCGTGCCGACGCGCATCCGATGGGCCCGCCTCAACAAGCCGTCCTGAGCCTGGCCGCCCCGAACAAGGTGCAGATCGTGTGGAAGTTCGGCGCCATGGACGATCTCAGCTGGCTCGCCTACGACCTGGGTCTGCTGCCCGCCGACAGGATCATGCTGGACGGCGCCATCACCCCCCAAGCCTCGGACGCGCAGCTGCTGGAGACGTCGCCCGCCTTGGCGTCCTACCTGACCAGGCAGATGACGGTCACTAGCCAGGGCCAGACCTGCCAGCCGCAGGTCGTCCCACCCGCCGACATCGCCAACCAGGGCACCACCGTGGTCTTCACCTGCCCCGGCCCGGTAACCCAGGCCACCGTCGAGCTGAAGCTGATGACCGACCTGGAGGCGTCCTACGCCACGATCGCGACCGGGCCGGACGGCACCCAAGCGACCTACACCGGCTATGCCAGCAGCCGTGACTGGCACTTCGACCCGTCGACCGCGCCCGCAGCGTCCGACAGCCTGAGCGGCAGCGGCGGGGCCGGGTGGCTGCCGCCGGTGCTTCCGGCTGCGCTGATCGGCCTGCCGATCGCCGCCGGCCTGGCCGTGTGGCTGGTGCGCAGTCGCCGAAAGGCCTCCTGATGCGTCCCCGTCCTGCCCGTCGTTCCCGGATCGCCGCCCTGATCGCCCTGGCCGCGGTCGCATTCGGGCTCGCGTCGCCGGCCGCCACCGCCTCGGCGCACCCGATCGGCGCCAGCGCGGTCTACGTCACCGTCGCTGACACCCAGGTGAGTCTCGAGCTCGCCGTTCCGCTGGACAAGCTCGACCAGGCGACCGGACTGACCCTGGCACCAACGGACGCCTCCCTGACGGCGAACGACCAACGGCTGCGCAGCCTGGTGGGTGCCGGCGTCCACGTCCGCGACGACTCCGGCGCCGCCTACGCGACCACCATCACCAGCCTGGACACCCAGGTGGTCAACAGCACCCCCGCCCTGGTGGCCCGGCTGGCCGCGACGCCGCCGTCCGGGCATGTCGACGGCAACCTGCTGCTCAGCTACTCGCTGGTCGTCGACCAGCTCGCCGGGCATCGCGCCTTCGTGTTCCTGGTCAGCGACCTGCAAGCCGGGCAGGTGGCAGAAGGCGGCCCGCAGCCGGTCGGCAGCATCGAGGCCGGCCACGAGCAGCTCAGCATTCAGCGGGACGGCGCCTCCTGGCTGACCGGCTTCGGCGCCATGGTGGGTCTCGGCGCCAAGCACATCGCCGAGGGCACCGATCACATGCTGTTCCTGGTGACGCTGCTGCTGGCCGCGCCGCTGCTCGCCCGCGGCGGACGCTGGGTCGGGCGCCGTAGCGTCGGTTCGGCGCTGCTGCGCACCCTCGGCATCGTCAGCGCGTTCACCCTCGGCCACACCACCTCGCTGGCCCTGGTCTCCTTCGGCTTGGTGCGCTTCCCGCAGCAGCCGGTGGAGGTGCTGGTCGCGATCTCGATCCTGGTGGCCGCCGTCCACGCCTGGCGTCCGTTGGCTACGCGTGGCGAGATCATCGTCGGCGGCGTCTTCGGCCTGGTGCACGGCACCGCCTTCGCCACCGCGATTCTCGATCTGGGGCTCGACCCCCAAGCCACCGTCGTCGCCGTGCTCGGCTTCAACGTCGGCGTCGAGTTGGCCCAGCTCACCATCGTCGCGCTGGTACTGCCGGTGCTGCTGCTGATGGCGACTCGCAGCTGGTACGGCTGGTTTCGGCGCGGGGTGGCGGCCTTCTCCGCGGTCGCGTCAGTCTGCTGGGTGGCCGCGGTGCTCACCGAGACGCCGTCGGTGCTGCAGCCGGGCTTCGACGTGCTGGCATCAGCACCGCTGCTGGCGTACGGCATCTTCGTCTCTGCGGCCGTGGGTGGCTGGTTGGCCACTCGTCCGCCAACGGTGCCGCCTGAGCCGGACCACCCCCTGGCGACGGTTACCCTGGAACGTCGCAACGTTTGAGGAGGCACCGGTGTCGTCGTTGCCGGGTTACCAGCGCGAGCCCGAGTTCATCTCCGAACTCAAGGACGGCACTATCAAGCAGCTGAACCCGTTCAGCGGCACCGAGGTGTGGACGGTGGCCGGTCGCGGCAACCGTCCGCTCGGAGTGAGCCTGCCCGATCCCGCGCCGCTCGACCCCGCCGAGCACGGACGCCATTGCGCGTTCTGCGAGCACCGCTACCAGGAGACCCCGCCGGAGAAGTCGCGCGTCGTCCGCCACGCCGACGGCTCGTGGGAGACCCGTTATCGCGTCCCTGCCGAAGAGTTGGACGCCACCGTGGCCGAGTTCCGGCGGATCCCGAACCTGTTCGAGATCCTGTCCTACGACTACTGGCACGCGAACTACGGCTACGAGCTGCCCGAGCGGGTGCAGCAGCGCAAGGACTCCTACCTCGCCTCACCGGTCGGGCGGGAGCACGTGCTGAAGGTGATCGGCGCCAAGCTCCGCGCCGGTGGCCTCACCGATGCCGACATCGCCGCCATGGGCGAGGACGCGCAGATCGAGGCGGCGTCCGGCTTCTTCGGCGGAGGCCACGACGTCATCGTCGCCCGGCGGCACTACATCGACGGCGCCACCGACACCACCCAACTCGCCTCCTCCGGCACACTCACTCCCGAGGAGCATTTCCAGTTCTTCGGCTTCACGGTGGAGTCGGTCGGCGGCCTGTTCGACCTGAACCGCTACGCCCGCTACGTCGCGGTCTTCCAGAACTGGCTGCGCCCAGCGGGCGCGTCCTTCGACCACCTGCACAAGCAGCTGGTGGCGATCGACGAACGCGGCGTCCAGCACGAGGAGGCCATGCAGCGGCTGCGGTTGAATCCGAACATCTACAACGAGTACGGCACCAACTACGCCGCCTATCACAACCTCGTGCTGGCCGAGAGCGAGTATGCGATCGCTTTCGCCGGCTTCGGGCACCGCTACCCGACCATTGAGATCTACTCCAAGTCGGAGGCCTGCGACCCGTGGGCGCACACCACCGACGAGCTGCGCGGCATGGCCGACATGGTGCACGCCATGCACGCCGCCACCGGCGTCGGCGTGCCGTGCAATGAGGAGTGGCACTACCGTCCGGTCGATTCCGACCTGCCAATGCCGTGGCGGGTGATGCTGAAGTGGCGGACGTCCACGCTGGCCGGCTTCGAAGGCGCCACCCGGATCTACCTCAACACCGTTGGTCCGTATCAGCTGCGCGATCGGGTGGTGCCGAAGTTGTTCGCGCTGCGGGACGAGCGGCTGATCGCGCCGATTCAGATCGCCACCGAGGCGCCGTGCCGTCCGAACGCGCTGCAGTACCGGGCGAATCGCGGCTGAGCACGCCAGCACCTGTCGACGGACTGCCTCACCCCTTGTCATTCCACGATTGACCAGAATCGGGTGAGGGTCAAGCGCCTTCCTGCGCCGAGAGCGAACTCTTTGTGCACGCTGTCAGTCGCCGCCGTTAGGGTGATCTGGTGCCTGTCATCGAAGCCCGGGAACTGAGCAAGGTCTACGGCGACCTGCGCGCTGTCGACGCGATCTCGTTCGAGGTTCCCCCGGGCGAGTCGTTCGGGTTGCTGGGCCCCAACGGCGCCGGCAAGTCCACCACGATGCGGATGATCGGCGGCACCAGCCTGCGCACGTCCGGCACCCTGCTGGTGAACGGCCTCGACCCGGAGACCCACGGCCCCGAAGTGCGGGCCAGCCTGGGCGTGGTCCCGCAGACCGACAATCTCGATCCCGAGCTGAAGGCGCGCGACAACCTGATCATGTACGGCCGCTATTTCGGCCTGCCCTACAGCTACCTGCGCCCGAAGGCCGACGAGCTGCTCGATTTCGCTCAGCTCACCGACAAGGCCGGCGAGAAGGTCGACAACCTGTCTGGTGGCATGAAGCGGCGGCTGACCATCGCCCGTTCGCTGATCAACGAGCCGAGCGTGCTGTTGCTGGACGAGCCGACCACCGGCCTCGATCCGCAGGCGCGGCACATTCTGTGGGATCGGCTGTTCCGGTTGAAAGAGACCGGCGTGACGCTGATCGTGACCACCCACTTCATGGACGAGGCCGAGCAGCTGTGTGATCGCCTGGTGGTGATGGATCACGGTGTCATCGTGGCCGAGGGCAGCCCGGCGGCCTTGATCCGTCAGTACTCCACCCGCGAAGTCCTGGAGCTGCGTTTCGGCTCGGAACGCAATGCCGCTCTGGTCGATCGGCTGCGCGGCTACGCCGATTCGATCGAACCGCTGCCCGATCGTGTGCTGCTCTACACCGACGATGCCGAGGCCGCCCTGGTCCGGATCAAGGCTGACGGGCTGGATCCGCTGACGTCGCTGGTGCGCCGCTCGTCCCTGGAGGACGTCTTCCTCCGGCTGACCGGACGGAGCCTCATTGAGTGAGCTGACCACGGCTGCGTCCGCCCCGTCCTCGCAGCGGCGGGTGTTGAGCGCTGCCCGACAAGCGCAGAAGGTGCGCCGCTGGGGCTGGTGGTACCAGGCCGAGTGGCGACTGTTCAGCATGAAGGCCTACCTGAGTTCGGTGTTCGGCTGGTCGGTACTGATGCCGGCGCTCTATGTCGTCGCGACCGGCATCGGCTTGGGCACCCTGGTCGACGACCGCACCGGCGGCATCGGCGGAGTCTCGTACCTGGTCTTCGTCGCTCCGGGCCTGCTCGCCTCGACGGCGGTCATGTCGTTCGCCAACGAGATGATGTTCCCGGTCATGGGCGGCTTCAAATGGCAGAAGCTCTATTTCGCTCGGGCAGCCACCGCAGCCAGCGCCGGCCAAGTCGCGGCCGGTGAGCTGGTGGCCGTCGGCATCCGCTCGCTGGTCGAGTCGGGCATCTTCTGGCTGGTGCTGGTCGCACTCGGGGCCACCACACCCGGCTGGTCTGCCCTGATGATCCCGATCGCCGCCCTCGCTGGGCTGGCCATGGGCGCACCGATCGCCGCCTACTCCGCCACTTTGGAGAACGAGGGATTCCAGTTCTCGATGATCCAGCGCTTCGTGCTGACGCCGATGATGCTGTTCGCCGGCACCTTCTACCCGCTGGAGACGATGCCGAGCTACCTTCAGTGGATCGGCTGGATCTCGCCGATGTGGCACGGCACTCAACTGGCGCGCCTGGTCGGCTTCGGCTTGCCGCAGTCGGCGCTCGAGGTGGCCACGCATCTGTTGTTCCTGGTGACCTTGGCGACGATCGGCATCGTGTTCACCGTCCGCAACTTCACCCGGAGGTTGAGCCGATGAGCGTCAGCACCGTCGACCGTCCACGCAGCGTTGGCGCGTGGTTCGCCGCCAACTCCTCCGGCAATGCTCGCTCCGTGGTCGAGCGCGGCTTCAAGGTGGTCCGCGGCCAGAACTGGGTGATCATCCTGTCCGGCTTCTTCGAGCCGGTGCTGTACCTGCTCAGCATGGGTTTCGGCCTGGGAGGGTTGATCGGCAACGTCATCGGCCCCGACGGTCGTCCGATCTCGTACGCCGCCTTCATCGCGCCGGCGATGCTGGCGACCTCTGCCATGAACGGTGCGCTGTACGACTCGACCTGGAATGTGTTCTTCAAGCTGCGCTTCGTGAAGCTGTACCAGGGCATGTTGGCGACCTCATTGGGGCCGTTCGACGTCGCTGCGGGCGAGATCTTCATGGCACTGTTCCGCGGCTTCCTGTACGCGGTCAGCTTCACCGTGCTGATCGCAGCGATGGGGTTGACCAGCAGTTGGTGGGCGATCGCGATGATCCCGGTGGCACTGCTGATCGCGCTCGGGTTCGCGTCCGTCGGGATGGCGCTGACCAGCTACTTCACCACCTTCCAACAGATGGACTGGATCAACATCGCGATGCTGCCGATGTTCCTGTTCTCGGCCACGCTGTTCCCGATCTCGGTGTTCCCGCAGGGGGTGCAGTGGTTCATCATGGCGATGCCGCTGTGGCACGGCGTCGAGCTGATGCGCGACCTGTCGGTCGGCATGTTCGACGGCGCGTCGGCGATCCACCTGACCTACTTCGTGGTGATGTCGGTGCTCGGTGTGGCCTTCACCACGCGTCGGCTGCGGTCGCTCTTCCTGCGCTGAGCGCGCCCACCGGTGACGCCTGGGATACTCAAGGGCCAGGTCTGGCGCAAACCGAACTGTCGCGAATGCGCCACCGATATGCCGTCGGCGGAGGAGGGCTCATGATCGGGATCATCGCAGCGATGGAGCAGGAGCTCGCCGCCATCATGACCGCGGCCGAGGCCGAGGGTCCCCTCACCACCGAGGTGCTCGCCGGCCGACCACTGCATCACGCCACGCTGGCGGGGCGTCCGGTCGTGTTGGCCCAATCCGGTGTCGGCAAGGTGGCCGCTGCGGCCACCTCGGCGTTGCTGGCCACCACTTGCGACATCATGATCATGGTCGGCACCGCCGGCGGCCTGGGCGATTCGAACCCTGGCGACGTGGTGGTCGCCACCGAGTTACTGCAGCACGACTTCGACGCCCGTCCACTGTGGCCGCAGTGGACGCTCCCCGGCGTCGGCCAGAGCCGCATCCCGACCGATCCGGCCCTGACCGAGCTGCTCAGCGCCGCCGCGGCCGCCGTGTGCGCTGAGCATCGTCCCGACCTGGCACACCTCGGGCTGCCTGCCGGACGCGTCCATCGAGGCCTGGTCATCTCCGGTGACCAGTTCATCGGCTCGGCTGATGCGTCCGACGCCCTTCAGTCCGCGTTGCCCGACGCCTTGGCCGTGGAGATGGAAGGTGCCGCGGTCGCCCAGGTGTGCCGGACGGCCGGCGTCTCCTTCGCTCTGGCCCGGACGGTGTCGGACCGCGCCGATCACGACGCCGCCGTGGACTTCGCCGCCTTCCTGGAGCAGGTCGCAGCGCCGTACGCCCGCGACCTGGTGTTGGCGCTGCTGCACGAGCTCGGCTGAACCGTCACAGCGCGATCGCAGGTCGGGCCAGCGGTGAAAGTCGACGGCCGCCACAGGAACGACGATCCGCGGTCTTTCGCGCGACAGCCTTGGCACAATGGCCCTATGGATGCCTCGCAGATTCTGATCGAAGCTGCCGGACGGATCCCGGGTGCGGCCCGGCAGGCCCTGTCTGGGATCGACCCGCAAACCCTCCACGCGCAACCGGGCGGACGAGGCAACTCGATCGCCTGGCTGGTGTGGCATGCCGCCCGCCAACTCGACGCCCAACTGGCCGCGCTTCGTGGGGAGCCGCAGGTGTGGAGTCGCGATGATTGGGCGCCGCGCCTGGGCATCGACCGTGGCGCGAAAGAGATCGGTTTCGGCGACTCGGTGGCCGATGTCGCCGCCCTGCAAGTGAGTGATCCGGCGTTGCTCGCCGCCTATCTGGACGCCGCGGTGACCGAACTGATCGGTTATCTCGCGACCGCGCCCGCGTTGGACGACGTGGTCGACACCCGCTGGGATCCGCCGGTCACTCGGGGGGTGCGGCTGGTCAGCATCATCGACGACGCCGTCGCTCACCTCGGCCAAGCCGCCTACGTTCGCGGTGTGGTGTCCGACTGGAGCATCGGCTACTAGGTGCGCTCGCTGTTCCCGCACTGAACACGGCCTGACGAGCTGCAATCAGAGATTCGTTATCCGGAGGTCGTTGGTCACGGCGTCCCCCTAGCCTCTGGGTGATCCGCTTCCGCTCCCCGCGGACGTCCGAGGAGAACCGATGATTGTGCTTCGCCTGATCCTTGCTGGGGTCGCTGCCGCTTCGCTCACCGCCTGCGCGGCCGTCACCCCGCTGGCACCGCCGGCCCCGATGCCTTCGACGTCGGTCACCTCGACCCCGGATGCACCGGAGACCTCCTCCGACCCGACCTCGGTGTCGACCGGCGGCGACCTCGACCCGGCCGCAGCAGTGCAGAGCTACGGTGCCGGATCCAAGCAGTGCACCGCTGCGAGCACGCTGCTCAAGAACGCCACCACCTTCGCCGTCAAGGCCAGCCTGGGTTCAGCGACGCAGGACGATTTTGAGAAGGCCTACACCGGTACTGCGGCCAACGACCTTCCCGTGGACGGACTGCCGGCCTTCGCCGACCTGAAGACCGCCAGTCTGACCGTGGTCGGATTGAGCAAGGACAAGGCCCAGGAGCATCTCAGCCAGTTCGCGCTCGCCTTGGGCAACTTCACTCGGGTGGCACAGAAGATCTGCAGCTGAGCCGTCAGCGCAAGCGGACGACTTCTCGACCGACCGCGGCATCCGCAGCCATCCGGTCCAGCGCTGCTTGGACGCTCGCGCGCAGCACCTCCGCGTCCGGCCACACCGAGCGGTCCAACCGTGCGGTGATGCGCAGCCGTCCGCGATAGCTGATCGCGGCGAACACGGTCGCCACGTTGCCGAGCGCCGGACTGATCGGGGTCAGCGACACCACCCGTGCCCCGTGAAGGATGAGCTCCTGCTCGGGGCCGCGCAGATTCGTCGCCAAGGTGGTGATGGCTCGCTGACGAGAGAAGAGGCCCCGGTACCAGCCCTTCTTGCCCAACCACGCCAGCAGCCGGGCCATCGACGGCGCCCCGGCCAGCCCGCGAGCGAGCATCTTGCGCCAACGGGTTCGCCCTGCGATGCGTCCGAGTTGGTGCCGGTCGTCGCCGCGGGGAGGCGGAACCGACACCACCAAGGCGCCCACCTCATTGCGTCCACCCGGCGACTGCGGACGTCCGGCGACTGGCACGCTGACCACCACGCGGGCAAGGGTCTCGCCGCGTGCTGCCGCGACGGCCCGGATCCCTTCGGCCACGGCCAGCAGCACGGCATCGTTGACGGTCGCTCCGGCAGCGCGGGTGGTGCGCCGCAGCCGCTCCAGGTCGACCTCGGCGCTGACCAGGCGAAAGCCCGAGGTGATCGGCGTCAGCAGCGACGTCCTGCTCGTCGGCCGGGCCAGTCCGGCGATCAGGCCCAGCGGCGAGAACCAAGGCGGACGGCCCGGGGTGACCGGCGGCGGCGTTTCAAGTCCGAAGAGCCGGCCGGCGACGGCCACCGCTGTGGAACCGTCCAGCAGAACGTGGTGAGCCAGGAAGGCGAGCTGCGTCGTGTGCGCGCCTTCGATCACGACCAGGCGCCACAACGGACGATCGGGGGGCAGCGCCGTCGTGAGCAGCGCGTACACGGCTTCGGTGGCGTCGTCGACCGTGATCGCGGTGATGTGCCAGTCGAGATCTGGCTCCACGACGTCCCAGGCGGGTCGAGTGGTCGACGTCGTCAGCACCCGACCCAACAGCGGCAGCGTGCCGATCCGGGCGCCGACCTCCGCGCGCAGCGCGGCCACGTCCAAAGGCGCGTCCAGCTCGGCCAGCACCGCAATCAGCCGCGGGTCAGGGCCGACATCGCCGGCGAGCTCGGCAGCATCGCCGATGGTGAAGGGCTCCATGGGCGGAGTATCCCGCATCAGTGATCCGGGAGCCGGCGCCGCTCAGGCTTGGCTCGGCGCCGCCCACAGGTTGATGCCGCCGTCGGTGGCGTACTGGTCGATGCGGGCCAACTCGTCCTCGGTGAAGGAGAGGTTCGCCACCGCACCGACGCTGTCCTCCAGCTGCTTGACGCTGGAGGCGCCGATCAGCGCCGACGACACCCGCTCATCTCGCAGCGCCCACGCGATCGCCAGCTGAGCCAAGGTCTGGCCGCGCCCACCGGCCAGCTCGTTGAGCGCACGGATGTGGGCCAGGTTCTGCTCGGTCAGCAGTTCCGGCGACAGCGACTTGCCTTGCGCCGCCCGCGAGTCGGACGGAACCCCGCCCAAATACTTGTTGGTGAGCATGCCTTGGGCCAGCGGCGAGAACGCGATGCAGCCCAGGCCGGTCTCGTCCAGGGCGTCGAGCAGCCCGCCCTCGATCCAGCGGTTGAGCATCGAGTAAGACGGCTGGTGAATCACCAGCGGAGTGCCCAGCTCGCGCGCGATGGCGACCGCTTCGTGGGTCCGCTCGGCCGAGTAGGACGAGATGCCCACGTAGAGCGCCTTGCCCTGTCGCACGGCCGTGTCGAGCGCGGCGATGGTCTCCTCCATCGGCGTGGTCGGGTCGTAGTGGTGGTGATAGAAGAGGTCGACGTAGTCCAGGCCCATTCGCTCCAACGACTGATCGAGCGAGGCCAGCAGGTACTTGCGCGAGCCCAGATCGCCGTACGGACCGGGCCACATGTCCCAGCCGGCCTTCGTCGAGATGATCAGCTCATCGCGGTAGGGCTTGAAGTCCTCGCGGAAGTGCCGCCCGAAGTTGGTCTCGGCCGAGCCATACGGCGGGCCGTAGTTGTTGGCCAGGTCGAAGTGGGTGACGCCGAGTTCGAAGGCTCGCCGCAACGTGGCGCGCTGGTTCGCGAAGGGCACGTCATCACCGAAGTTGTGCCACAGCCCCAATGAGATCGCCGGCAGCTTGAGGCCGGTGCGGCCGACTCGCCGGTAGGGCATCCGTCCGTCGTAACGGTCGGGGTCGGGCGCGTACGCATCCAGAATCGGCATCGACGGTTCCTCTCCTAGGGACGTTTCAATCTAACTCACGGCGTTCGTCAGCACTCGATGACGTTGACGGCCAGCCCGGCTCGCGCAGTCTCCTTGTACTTCACGCTCATGTCGGCGCCGGTCTGCCGCATGGTCTTCAGCACCGAGTCGAAACTGACGATGTGGTGCCCGTCGCCGCGCAGCGCCGTCCGGGCCGCGGTCACGGCCTTCACCGCGGCGATCGCGTTGCGCTCAATGCACGGAATCTGCACCAGGCCACCGACAGGGTCGCAGGTGAGGCCGAGATTGTGCTCCATCCCGATCTCGGCCGCGTTCTCGACCTGACCAGGGGTTCCACCCAGAACGGCCGCCATCCCGGCCGCCGCCATCGAGCATGCCGCGCCGATCTCACCCTGGCAGCCGACCTCGGCTCCGCTGATCGAGGCCAGCTCCTTGATGATCACCCCGACCGCGCCTGCGGTGAGCAGGAAGCGGATCACGCCCTGGTCGTCCGCGCCATGGACGAAGCGCCGGTAGTACATCAACACCGCCGGCACGACCCCGGCGGCACCATTGGTCGGCGCGGTGACGATCCGGCCGCCGGAAGCGTTCTCCTCGTTCACCGCCAGTGCGTACAACGTGATCCAGTCCATCCCGCGCAGCGGATCGGAGCTGTCGGTCTCGACCTGCAGCCGGTGCAGCAGCTCCGGCGCGCGGCGCCGCACCTTCAGCCCACCCGGGAGCACTCCCTCGGTGTCCAGTCCGTGATGAATGCACTGCCTCATCACCTCCCAGATGTGCAGCAGGCCGGCGTCGATTTCGGCGTCGCTGCGCCACACCCGCTCGTTCTCCCGCATCAGTCGAGCAACCGAGAAGCCGGTGGTCGCGCAATGCGCCAGCAGTTCCGCGCCGCTGGCGAAGGGGTAGGGCAGTTCGGTGGCATCGGCGACGATCCGATCCACTCCGGAGGCGTTGTCGTCCACGACGAAGCCGCCGCCGACCGAGTAGTAGGTGCGTTCGGCCAGGGTCTGCCCTGCGGCGTCGACCGCGGTGAAGATCATGCCGTTGGAGTGCACCGGCAGTGAGCGACGTCGGTGCAGCACCACATCGGTGTCCGGGGTGAACCCGATCTCTCGCCCTCCGGCCAGCCGCAGCCGACGCGTCTCCCGGCACCCCTGAACCACCGGACGCACCGCCGTGGGCTCGACAGTCTCCGGGTCATAGCCGCCCAGCCCCAGGACCACGGCCTCCACGCTGCCGTGCCCGTGCCCGGTGGCGCCGAGCGACCCGAACAGCTCGGCCTTCACCCCAGCGACGCGCTCCAGCACACCGGTGTCGGTCAGAGCGCGGACGAACCGTCCGGCGGCCTTCATTGGCCCGACGGTGTGCGATGAGGACGGGCCGATGCCCACCCGAAAAAGATCGAAGACGCTTAGCGCCATGGCCCCAGGCTAGCTGTGCCGGCGGGCCGAAGCGGCATCCGGTGGTGCATCTGGGTAGCACTGCCTGCGTCCGCCGCGTCGACGGCTTCACCCCACGCGGTAGGCCGATCGGCCATCATGGAGGGCATGGCTGTGGTTGTGGGATTCGTCATCGTGATCGCTTCACTGGTGGGGGGCATCGCCGTGCGCATCCTGCGTCGCGACGAGGTGTTCGATGGGCTCACTCCGGGGCTGTTACCCGCACCAGGCCAGCAGGTAACCCGTCGACATCTGCGTCGCGGTGAACGTCAGCCGATCGCCGTGCGATTCAATCCGCCTGACGGCATCGCCCCCGGCCTGGCCGGCGTCGCTATCGATGGCCGCGTCGACCCCGTGGAGCTGTCGGCGACCCTGATCGATCTGGGGCGGCGCGGCTGGCTGCAGCTGCGGCCGCTCACCAAGGCGCCCGGCGCGAAGCCCTACGACTGGGAGCTGATCAGCGCCTCCGTGCCACCGGACGAGGAACTCACCCCCATCGAACAGACGCTGCTCGCTGCGGCCTTCACCGACGGCCCGGTGACCGCGCTGTCGGTCTTCCGGGGTCGTAGTGAGGTACGCGACGCCCCGACGGTCCTGATCGCCGAGGCCCAAGAGCGCCAATGGCTGGCGGTGCCGCCGCCTGCCGTCAGCTGGCTGACCAACGTCGGCGGGCCGGCACTGGTCTTGCTCGGCCTGCTCGGGCTGTTCGTCTTCAACCTGGGTTTCGTCGGCATCGGCGCCCTGGTCGGCGGGGGCGTCTTCTTCGCGCTCACCCGCAAGCTTCCCGAGTCGCTGACTGCGGAGGGCTCCGCCGTCCGCGCGCAATGCGAGGGGTTCAAGCAGTATCTGGCCACCGCTGAGGCCGAGCAGCTGCGCTTCGAGGCCGGGCTGGACACCTTCTCGCGGTACCTGCCGTACGCGATGGTCTTCGGCGTCGTCGACCACTGGCGCTCCGTCTTCACCCAGGCCTTCCAGGCCGAGCCCGGCGCCGAGGTCGACGGCCTGCAGTGGCTGGTCCTCGACGACGCCTTCCAGGCGATCATGTTGTTCGAGCTTCTCGGCCCCGACTCGGGGATCTTCGATGCGTTGACAACGCAGTTCGCCGATTTCACCGACCTCCCCGGGGTGGACGGCGTCCTCGACTCCATCGGTGACGCGGTGAGCGGTTTCGACATCACCGACATCTTCGACTGATCCGGCCCCTCTCGAGGAGGAACCCGATCTCGTCCTCGCGGACTATCAAGGCCGCCGCAGCAGACGAGGTGCGTCGCAGGCGTCCGACCTAGCGTGGAGACGTCCGCCGCAGGGCGCGTGATCGCTGCTGCGCGGCGGGCCTGAGATCTGTTCATCCCCGACTTTGGAGCATTCATGTCCACGCCTGTCCCGGCCGCCGCGACGCCGATCGCGTCGGCGCATCACCTCACCAAGATCTACGGTTCCGGAGAAGCAGAGGTGCACGCGCTCGCCGGCGTCGACGTCAGCTTCTCGGCGGGTTCGTTCACCGCGATCATGGGTCCGTCCGGCTCGGGCAAGTCGACGTTGATGCATTGCCTGGCCGGCCTTGATCGTCCGACGTCGGGCATCGTCATGCTCGGCGGCAACAATCTGTCGGCCTTGAACGACCGCGCCCTCACCCGCGTGCGTCGCGACGCGGTCGGCTTCGTCTTCCAGGCGTTCAACCTGCTGCCGACCCTCACCGCGGAGCAGAACATCCTGCTGCCGCTCGACCTCGCCGGACGCCGCCCCGATCAGGAGCTGTTCGAGCGGCTGGTGTCCTCGCTGCGTCTGGGTGATCGGCTGAAGCATCTGCCCTCGCAGCTGTCTGGCGGCCAGCAGCAGCGGGTGGCGATCGCACGGGCGCTGATCGCTCAGCCGGCTGTCGTCTTCGCCGATGAGCCCACCGGCGCCCTCGACTCCCGTGCGAGCCACGAGCTGTTGTCGTATCTGCGCCAGACCTGCGTAGAGCTGGGCCAGACCATCGTGATGGTCACTCACGACCCGAATGCCGCAGCCTTCGCCGACCGGACGGTGTTGCTCAGCGATGGGCGCATCCGAGACGACCTCGAGCGTCCGAGCGCCGATCAGGTGCTGGCCGCGATGACGCGGCTGGGGGCCTGATGTTCCGGCAGGCACTCTCCGAGGTGCGCCATCACCCCGGACGGTTCATCTCGACGCTGCTGGCGATCGCGATCTCGGTGGCTTTCCTGGCCGGCTCGGCCACCTTGGTGGCGACCGAGGGTCAGGCGCAGGGTAAGGCGATGAATGTGGCCATCGCCCAGGCCGACTTGGTGATCACCTTCGACAAGCACGACCCCATTCCCGGCGTCGGCTCCGTCTTGGCCGCACAGAAAGACCTCGCGGCGTATACCCCGGTGCTGTCCACCTCAGTGCTGGTGCGCTCGGGGGCGGTTTCGCAATCGCTGCAGCTGGTCAACGTTCCGCCGCAGCCGCTGCGCTGGGCGCAGCTCACCGCCGGCCACTGGCCCGAGGCCGAGAACGAGATCGCGCTCAGCGCCGGTGCCGCCCAGTCCCTGGGGACGGGCGTGGGCCAGCCGCTGCGCCTGGTGGGCAGCGACCGTCAGGTTGTGGTCAGCGGCATCACCAACGAGCCCAGCGGGATGTTCGCCAAGACCGGCTACGCCTCGACCGCTGCGCTCGAAGCCGGCGGCGCGAGCGCGGACGTGGCACCGCAGTGGGCGATCAAGGTCAAGCCAGGCGTCTCAATCAGCGCGGCTGCCGCCGAGCTGAACCCGCAGCTCGCGCAGCTCGCACCGTGGTTGAGCGCCCGCCCTGGTGACGAGGTGCGCGCCGCCTCGGTAGCCAAGCTCGCCGGAGACTTCGACGTGTTCGCCAACGTGCTGTGGGGCTTCGGCGCGGTGGCGGTCGTGGTCGGCATGATCACCATCGCTAACACCTTCTCGATCACCTTGGCCCAGCGCCGTCGACAGATCGGCCTGCTGCGTGCCGTTGGTGCCGCCGGCAGCCAGGTGCGTCGGCGATTCCTGGCAGAGGCGCTGGTGTTGGGCCTGGTCGGCTCGCTGCTGGGTCTGGCGCTCGGGGTCGGCTTGGCCGCCGCGGTCACCGCGTGGTCGAGCGCGTTGTTCTGGGGTTTGGCACTGCCCTGGTCGCAGCTGGCGATCGCGGTGGGCGTCGGGGTCGTGGCGACCATGGTGGCGGCCTTCGTGCCGGTGCTGCGTGGCACTCGGGTCGCTCCGCTGGAGGCGCTGCAGCCCGTCCTGGCCAGCGACGAACAGCGCCGCGCTTCGGTGGCTCGGGCCGTGATCTGCGGGCTGCTGGTGCTGGCCGGTGCCGGCCTGGCCGTGGTCGCGGTGGTGTGGAAGCAGCCGTACGCGCTGCTGGTCGCGATCGGCTCCGGCGCGCTGATCTCGGCCGGCGTCCTGTTCGGCGGCCCGCTGTTCGTCCCCTCGCTGTTGCGGCTGTCGGGTCGGCTCGTCCGCGTCTTCGGAACGGTGCCCCGACTGGCCGCTGACAACGCCGAACGCAATCCCCGCCGGGCGACGGCGACCGCAACGGCGCTGATGCTGGCCATCGGCTTGATGGTGACATTGCAGGTGGCCACGGCGAGCATCCGGGCGACCGTGCTGGATCAGATCCAGCAGCACTATCCGGTGGATCTGCAGGTCGCCTGGACTGACCAGAGCGGCAACTCCGGCGTGACGATACCGGCGACCGACGCCGCCAAACTTGCCGCGATCCCGGGGGTGGCCAACTCGGTGCTGCTGCCGTCGACGCCAGGCACGATGAACGGGCAAGCCGGCTTCACCGTCCTGGGTTATCAGGCCGGCGTCGCCACCGTGACCTCGGTCACGAGCGCGCCATCGGACCAGGACGTGTTCGTGAACCCGGATCGCGCCGAGAAGCTACCCGCCAGCGTGACGGTGAAGGGCGGCAGCGGCGACGCGCGGCTGACCGTGCGTCCGTCGAAGCTGGCCGACTACGACCAGCTCATCGTCTCCTCGGCCACCTTGTCGAGGTTGGGCAAGCCGACGCCGAACGCGGTGATGTGGCTGTCGATCCCCGACCGCAGCAATGCGATCAATGTGATGGCGACTGCGACCGACATCGTGGGGGACTCGCAACGCCTGGGCGGCTCGATCGCGATGTCGTACCTGTACGAGCAGGTGCTGAACATCCTGCTGGCCATCACCACGGCATTGCTGGGGGTCGCTGTGCTGATCGCTCTGATCGGCGTCAGCAACACCCTGGGCCTGTCGGTGCTGGAGCGGCGCCGCGAGTCGGCCCTGCTACGGGCGCTGGGCCTGCAGGCGTCCTCACTGCGCGCGATGCTCACCATCGAGGCGATGCAGGTGACCCTCGTCGGAGTGCTGGTCGGCGTGATCGCAGGCGGCTTCTTCGGCTGGCTGGCTGCCACCGCCACCGGACAGTCGGGCGGCTTCGATGAGGTGCGATTCGCTGTCGACGTCCCGCAGACACTCGGGATGATCGCGATCGCGATGGTGGCGGCTGGGCTGGCCTCGGTCTTGCCCGGACGGCGGGCGGCTCAGGCTGCTCCCACCGAGGCGTTGGCCGACATCTAGGCTCAGCTGCCGCACGGCGTGGTGTTGCCCGGGTCTGGTTCGTGGGACCCGGGCATCGCTGCGTTCTGGCTGGGGGCAGCCGCTAGACCTCGATCGGCAGGCTCGCAGCGGCATCGAGCACGGCGCCGGCTCCGCTGAGATCGCCCGTGGCGCGCAGTTGCTGCGCAACGGCGATCAACAGCGCGGCCTGAGCCGGCAGGTTGAGGGCCGGCCACGGGTCGTCCTGCGCTGGGACGGCGCTGCCGCCGGCTTCGCGATAGGCGCGCAAGAACTCCTGCCACGCGTCATCGTCGAGCAGGCCGGCGCGCCAGTAGGCGGCCGGACTGGCCAAGTCCCAGGCCGGATCGCCGGTGCCGAAGTCGTCGGCGTCGAGCAGCTTCCAGCTGCGGCGCAGCGGGGTGTGTCCCAGTTGGCCGAGGTGGAAGTCGCCGTGGGCCAGTGTGGTGAGCCGCGGTTCGGCAAGCTGCTCGGAGAGTTGCTCCCCGCGGGCGATCAACCAGCTGAGTTCGCTGGGCGCGGTGTTGCGCAGGTAGCGCACAGCGAGTTGCAGCCGGGTGTGGCCCCCCAGGCGGGGTGGGTCGTCGCGAATGGGCAGCGTGTGCAACTTGGCCAGCAGGGTGCCGATCTCCGTCCACGGCGGACGATCGATGGTCGCCAGCACGGTGACCCGCGGCCAGATGGTGGCCAGGCGGCCACCGGGAGCTTCGAACGGCGCGTAGATCAGCGGCTGGATCCACAACCGGTCGATGTCTGGCCCGCCGATGCAGTGAATGCGCCGGGCCAGACGTCCGGGGTCCGCGGCCGGGCTGTGCAGTTTCACGATGACGCCGGCGCAGATGTAGACCTGCGAGTGCGCCGGGGCGTAGGGACGGGTGGGCATTCCGCGGGTCAGCAGCGGCACCACCGGTGTGGTGGGACCGACGCGCGGATCCTGGGCGGACGCAACGCTCCGAACCCAGTCGGCCAGGGCCGGTGGCGGCAGCGGCACCGCGTGCGCGGCAACCATTGTTCTCCCTCCCGGCGACGCTCGGCGCCCACAGTAGCGCCCGGCGCCCCGGCCAGGGGAGTGCCGGGAGTGCTTTCACCTATCAGCGCGGCTGGCCGTTCTGCCTGGTCGCAGTCCGAACGGCCAGCCGCATCCGTGTTACATCACCGGGGATGTGATCTCGAGGTCCTCGGCCACGTCGGCCACGCTCAGCTGTTGCGCAGAGCGCGAGCGCAGCTGACGGACCTCCGGCGACAGCAGCGCGAGCACGGTCACACCGGTGGCGATGATCCCGGTGCCCACCAGTGCGGTGTGCACGCCGAACACCAGAATGGCCGGACCGGCGAGCACGAGTCCGATCGGTCCGAGCATCAAGGAGCCCAAGGCGTCATAGGACGCCACTCGCGCCAGTGCCTCCGGCGGCACCTCGTCCTGCATGGTCGTCATCCACAGCACGCCGAACAGGTCGAAGGTGATGCCCAGGACGAACATCGCCGCGACCACACTCCACAGCGGGGCGCTCAGGCCGAGCAGAATCGGCGGCACGCCGGAGGTCAGGGTGAGCAGCGTCGCGACCAGGATCGGGCGAGTCGGCTTCCAGACCATCGACAGCCACACACCGATGACGGCGCCGACCGCTTGCCCGACCAGGATGATCGTCCACGCACCGGCGCCGCCGAGTTCCTGCTTGGCCACGACGGGTCCCAGCACTCCCTCTGCCGCTTGCAGCGCCATGATCATCACCGACCATTGCGCCACCACGACCCACAGCCACTGCCGCGACGAGAACTCGCCCCAGCCGTCGATCAACTGACGCAGCGGGTGCTCGCTCTCTCCGGCGATGTTGCCGACCACGCGCGGCAGCCGCAGCAAGAGCAGACCGGCGATGAAATAGAGCGAACCGGCCGCGATCATCGCCCAACCGCCACCGAGCCAGACCACGGCCGCGCCGCCGGCCACCAGGCCGCCGAGGCGCGCAGCCGAGGCACCCATCGCCAGCCAGGCGTTGCCCTTCTGGCGAAGATCTTCCGGCACGATGTCGGGAATGATGCCGCTCAACGCCGGGTAGGTCATCGCCCCGGCGGCACCGGCAACACCAGCGGCGGTGCAGAGCAACCACACCGGCGCGTAGCCGATCAGCAACATGACCCCGATGGCGGCGAAGCCGACCGCGGCGAACGATTCACCGACGATGAGCACGGTTTTGCGGGGGTACCGGTCGGCGACGACGCCGCCGACGAGCAGGAGCACCACCATCGGCACCGTGTTGGCGGCCATCACCAACGAGAGGGTCCCAGCGTCGGCGCCGGGCAAACCCAGGACGCCGAAGGCGAGCGCCACGGGCGCGAAGGCCATCCCCAGCATCGACAGCGTTCGAGCAGTCAACAGCACCACATAGGGCGTGTTGGCGAGCAGCTCTTTGGTCTGGCTGGGCGCGGGCATGACGAGACTTCCTCAACGAACGAAGGTGAATGGACAGCCTTCAATCGTCGCATGAGCCACTACATAGCGGCAAGTCAGGCCGCGTTTGCGGCGGGCAGCTGGTTAGCCGACCGCCGGTGCCAGCTCAGAGAACTGGTTGAAGACCAGACGCGCACGGTGCCGGAGCTCAGCCTCGTGGCGCGGGTTGTCCCACCCGTGTTCGCCGAGCTCGTCCACGTCGGCGAAGAGTTCCTCGAGGACGTCGAGCAGGTGGATCGGCCACTCGGTCGGATCGTCCTGGTACATCTGAAGAAAGAGGGTCTGGAACTCCTTGGCCGAGATGCGCGCATCGATCAGCAGGCGCAGCAGGATCGCATAGGCCGAGAGCTTCGGCGTCCATGCCGACCACCATTGAGTGTCCATTGCCGCCTCCCGTCTGGACCATCGCCGTCGGCCCAGGGTCACGCTGGGCCGACGGCGAGGTGTTCACAGTTCAGCGCAATCGCCGCGATAGCGGTATCGGCCAAGTGGACAGTCCTCTGGCCAAGTGGCCAGAACCCCTTGTCAGAGCTGGTTCGACTGGTTGTTCGAGATCAGCCCCAGCACGTGCGCCCGGGTGGTCAGGCTCGTCCGGTTCTCTGCGTCCAGTTTGCGCATGAGCGCGGTGATGTGAGTCTTCACCGTCGAGGCGGACACGAACAGCTCACGGGCAATCTC
The DNA here is from genome assembly GCA_036788135.1 of Propionicimonas sp. Classification (GTDB taxonomy): domain Bacteria; phylum Actinomycetota; class Actinomycetes; order Propionibacteriales; family Propionibacteriaceae; genus Propionicimonas. The sequence continues at coordinate 82,736 of DAIQNZ010000008.1, read as the reverse complement.
GCGATTGGTGAGTCCGCGAGTGAGCAGCTCCAGCACTTGGCGCTCACGCGGCAGCAGGCGCGGCGGGTCGTTCACCGCCCGACCGGGGCTCCAGCGGCTCATCAGCTTCGGCGGCACCACCGACAGGCCGCTGTGCGCAGCACGGACCGCCTCGGCAAGCGCCGCCGGCCGGGTGTTCTTCAGCAGATAGCCAGCGCCGCCCGCATCAAAGATCGCCGCGATCGACCCGTCATCGTCGAAGGTCGTCAGCGCGACGACACGAACGTCGGGGTGCTCCTGCAGGATGGCGCGGGTCGCGTCCACCCCGCTCATGCCAGGCATGCGGATGTCCATCAGCACGACGTCCGGCTCGAGTTCGTCCACCGCCGCGATCGCGGCGGGGCCGTCCGCACACAGTCCGATGACGTCGATGCCCGACGCGGCCAGGTACTCCGCGAGGGTTTCGCGCACCATGAGATCGTCGTCGACCAGAAGGACACGGATCTGGTTCTCCAGGCTCATAAAGCCAGGTCCTCCTCGGAACCGCTCTTGACTGGTGCGCGCACCGTGGTGACCCAGTGTTGATCCTCGGGGCCAGCATCCACGGTGCCGCCAATACCCTCCACTCGCTGCTTCATTCCCCACAGCCCCAGAGGTTTCTCGGACGAGTGGGTGTCGGCGGCCGGGCTGTTGATGACGCTGATCTTGATCCGCTGCTCTCCGACGTCGACGATCAGGCCGGCCGGCTCGACCGGATCGCCGTGGCGCACCACATTCGCGACAGCCTCGGCGACGGCCGCAGCCAGGGCTTCGGAAACGCCCGGGTCGACCCGCTCAAGGTCGCCGATCACACTGATCGTCGGCGTGAATCCCTCGCCAGCCAGAGTGCGCTCGGCTTTGGTGAGAGCCTCGGCCAATGAGGTGCCGCCGGTGAGGGCCTCAACCGACGCCGACGGGTCTCGGAGCAGGTTCATCACCAGGCGCAGTTCGTCGACACCTGCGGCGGCGGTGTCACTGATGGTCGCAAGATCATCGATGGACGCTTGGCCGCGCAGTCGGGCGCGCTCGGCAATCATCGTGACCCGAGTGAACGATCGGGCGACGGTGTCATGGAGTTCGCGGGCCAGTAGCTGCCGTTGGATCACCAACTCCGCGGCTCGGGCCTTGCGCTCGGCTTCAGTCACGGCGTGGAAGGCATTACCGACGACCCACACGATCGCCACCAACGCGATCCACACCACCAAGCCCCAGGCAAACTTGGCCAGGGGAGCCCGCGGGCTCCACGACACCCACCACATCAGCGGCAAGTACAACACCGTGAGAAGTCGTCGCAGCCGGACGTCGCCACGCATCCCCACGCCCAGGAGTGTGAACAGGGGAGCATACTCACCGAGGTTGCCGCGATAGCCCCACGGAATGAAACAGCGAACGACGAGGAAGGCTGCGACCATCAGGCCGCCGACCCGCGGCCAGCGGACCGCCACGACGGTGAGCCCACACGCGATCAGGTCGATGATGAGGTTGGACGGCGGCTGGCCCGAGACGGTTTCCGAGAACACGCAGAGCACCGCGAGCAGCGCCGCGAGCACGATCTCAATACGACCTGGCTGCAGCAGGCCTCCCGCACTGTCTCGCAGGCGCCGTCCCAGCGAAACCACTGTCCCTCCTTCGGGCGCAGCACCGCGCGGTGGTCGTACCCTCGGAATGAAACTTAGCCCACCAAACGGTGCACCTTCGACCCTGAACGTCGCAAAGATCAGGGCCGGCGGTATCGCTGCGATCTCGCGATCAAGATCTCCCGCGCATCATCGCCAGGCGCCGCATACTGAAGTATGAAGAGGATCACTCTTGCGCTTGTCGCCACGCTATTCGTGATCGGCGGAGTCGCCAGCCCCGCTCCCCTGGCTTCAGCCGCCGACGAGTCCGGCGGCACGGCGCTTCAGGACATTTGTAGCGTGTTCCCGTGGTGGCCCGGCTGCTGAAAGCCGCACCGACTCGCGCCGTTGGGAAGTCATGTTCGGCCGGAGCAGACCCGTGGGCTTCCCGATCGGGCGCACGCTGCGCTCGCTGCGCCCTTGCTGTAGACACTGGTTGGGCCGAGTCGGACAGCGCGTTTCTCCTAGCCACTTCGCTTTTTGTCGTTTCACTTTGGCCCTAGTCGAGCAAAGTCGTACAGATATCCACAGCCGCGCTGGTTTTCCACAATTTCAGGACATCAATTAGGAAACGGTGTTGCCGGTGTTCTAGCATCGGGCGCAAACACCGCTTGATCGTCGGCTAACCCCGGTCCGGCTAGGGCGGTGTCTGGGAGATACGGCCATGGGGGATATCGCTCGACCGGCGATCCGTCCGCGACGAAATGTGCGGCTGATTGCTGTTGGAGTGCTGGCCATCTGCCTCGGGGGGCTCGGTGCCGCACTGCTCTATGTGAATGTGAGCAGCGCGGTTCCGGTGATCGCGGTGAAACGTACGATCTACCGCGATCAAGTGATCACGGCTGACGATTTGAGCATCACATCGCTGGCACCACCGCCAGGTTTGGCGACGGTGTCCAGTGATCAGCTAGGGGAAATCGTCGGCAAGACCGCGCTCACCGACCTACCGGCCGGCGGCTTGCTTGCGGCGGGTTCGGTCGGTGAGCCGGCCGTTGCACCGGGGGCCGTCCGGGTCGGGTTGCGACTCGAACCCGGACGGCTTCCGGCGACACCGCTGCTTCCTGGCACTTCGGTGCTGCTGGTCCCCGTGGCGAAGGACGGTGCCGCCGCACCGTCGGGCCCGAGCGTCGGCGCGTCCGTTGCTTCGCTCACGCTGGTGCAGACCGATGGCAGCAGCCTTCTCGACGTCACGGTGGCCCAAGACTCCGGTGAACGAGTCGCGCAACTAGCGACTGCCGGCCAGCTGGCCATTATTCGCCTTCCGGTGTCGCCACGATGAGCGTGCTGCTGCTCGCCAGCGCGGCGCACGCGCCCGGGGTCACCTCTCTCGCGGTCGCCCTCGCCGTGCACGGTGACGGGCCCGCCCTCCTCGTCGACGCGAACCGGGAACCGGACCAGGCGGTGCTCGCGGGCTATCTTGCCGGCGCCGATCCTGGCGGACGCGGACTCGGCGGTCTGCTTCAAGCCCATCGGGAAAGGCGGTCCATCGCCTCGGCGCTGCCGTCGCTCACGCTTCGGCTCGAGCCTGACAGCGAGTTCTTGCCCGGCTTTTCACACCCCGGAATGGTCGGACTGTTTGCCCCGGCGTGGCCGGAACTGGCCGTCGCCCTGGAAGCCCAGCCGGCGAGAGTGATCGTGGACTGTGGGCGGGTGGGCCCGGCCGGACTCCCGCAAGCGCTGGTCGAGGGGTGCAGCGGCCTGCTGATGGTCACTGGTTCGACCCTTCCCGATCTCGTCGCGCTGCGGTTGTATCTGCCGTCCGTCCTCCACGCTGCCGGAGAGGACCGCGTGGGTTTGGCGGTCGTCGGGCCTGGGCGTCCGTACGTCGCCACCGAGATCCAGAGGCAGTTCGGCGTCCCCGTGTGGGCTGAACTGCCGTGGCAACCCGGCGAAGCCGCGGTCTACGCGCTGGGCTCACCGCCGGGGCGCCGACACGACCAATCCGGCTACGTCGATCAGGTGCGCGCCCTCGACCGCCGCTTGGCGACGCGCGAGTCCGATCGCCGCGCGCTGCTGGGGGTTCGGCGATGACGAACTTGGCCGATATCGGCCTGCTTCGCGACGGGCCGTCCTTTGCTCCGACGTCGAGTCGCGAGCAGATTATTCAGGCCACCGGAAGCGACCCCGAACTCGACTGGCAACTGGTGGTCTCCCTGCGGCGGCGCGCGTCAGAGCAGATCACTCATGCGGCCGCAGGGATGGAGCGCCTCACCGAAGCCGATCGCCGATTGCTTGGACGGTCGATCATTCGGCGTACTGTGCGCGATCACGTCGAAGCGTTGAGCAGTACCGGCCAGGCCCTGTGGCCGGTGGAGGTCGAACACGCGTGTGCAACAGCGGTCGAGAACGCGATCTTCGGCTACGGCCGTCTGCAGCCGCTCTTCGAGATCGCCGATGCCGAGAACATCGAGATCCATGGCTACGACTCGGTCGTCGTGCAGTTCGGCGACGGGCATCGCGAGATCCGTCCACCGGTGGCCGACAGCGACGACGAGCTCATCGACGCGATCCGCTTCCTGGGCGAGTCCGTGACGCCAGCGCGGCCCTTCGACGACACCCATCCGATGATCACCCTCGCCCTGGGAGATCGCTTTCGGCTGCACGCCATCGGCTTCGGGCTGAGCTTCCGGCCGTCCATCACGATCCGTCGGCATGGGTTGACCGACATCACACTGTCGCAGCTTGCTGATGGCGGATTGATGCCGCACAGCGTTGCCGACTTCCTCGCGGCCGCTGTGCGGGGGCGCAAGTCGATGGTGATTTCGGGTGATCAAGGCGCCGGTAAGACCACTCTGTTGCGGGCTCTGATCTCCGCCATTCCCGAGAATGAACGCTTCGGAACTTTGGAGACCGACTACGAGCTGCTCACCCATCTGCAGCCGCACCGCCGGAATATGCTCGCCCTGCAGTCGCGGGTCGGCATGGGTGAGATCGTGGCCGGGCGTCGCTTGGGCGAATACACGGTCGCGGATCTGATTCCGGAGGCACTGCGCCAGAACCTGTCCCGCCTGGTTATCGGCGAGGTTCGCGGCAGTGAGGCCGGGGCCATGTTCGAAGCAATGACGGCCGGCGCAGGCACGCTTTCTACAACCCACTCCCATTCGGCCGCCTCCACGCTGGATCGCCTCGCCTCTCGGGTCGCCCAAGGCGGCGTCCTGACTGTGGATGAGGCCTATCGGCAGATCGCACACCACGTGCATCTGCTGATTCATGTCCACCTCATTGACCAGACCTGGCGCGGCGGAGTCCGCCGTCGCGAGATCGCCGAAGTTCGTCAACTGACCGGTGCTATCGAGAATGGGCGTCCCGTGACGCACCTCGCGTATCGACGCGAAAGCCCTAGCTATTACCAGTTTTCTCCCTCGCCAGACCTGCTGGAAGAGCTCACGGCCTTCGGCTGGGGAGAGTCCCGATGATCGCCGTGGCCATCCTGTGTGGCCTGCTGTTCGCAGCTGGTGGCGTCCTGCTCGTTGTCGCGTTCACCAACCCGGTTTCAACTATCCCCAGGTTATCCACACCGGTGTGGATGAAGGCTGTGGATAAGCGTCACAAGCAGCGCATCGCCATCGTCGCGGCCGGCGTCGTCGTCGGGCTGGTGACCGCCATCGCGACCGGCTGGTGGCTTCTCGTCGTGGTCATTCCCGTCACGCTCGTGGTTCTTCCGTCCCTGCTGTCAGCTCCGCCGAGTCGCGAGTTGGAACTCCTCCAAGCGATCGATCGCTGGGTGAGGACTCTCGGATCGCTGCTGCCCACGGGCCGTTCCATTTCGGACGCAGTCCGCGTGTCGGTACGTCAGGCGCCTGCCCTGCTCGCCCCGCACCTGCGTCTACTCACCGCCCGCCTGGACGATCGCTGGACCGTCGAGCACGCCCTGGTGGCGATGGCCGACGAGCTCGACAGTCCCGATGCAGATGCCGTCCTGGCAGCGTTGGCCCTGGCCGCCCAACGGGGCGGCACCGGCGCGAGCGGCACTCTCGCCGCGCTCGCCGACAACGTGCAGGATCGCTTGCGCGCCCTCCGTGAGATCAGTACCGAGCGCGCAAAGCCTCGTTTCGTTGTTCGGCAGGTGACGCTCATCACAGCCGTCGTGCTGGCCCTGGCTCTTGTATTCGGAGGATCCTTCTTCGCGCCTTTCGGCACGCCGCTGGGCCAAGTCCTGCTCGCGGCGCTGATATCGGCCTATCTGGGTTCGCTGATGGTGCTGCGTGGAATGACGTTGCCGCGGCCCAGGCAGCGCATCTTGCGAAGGACGAGCTGATGAGTCCGGCTTTGTGGGCTGCCGTATGCGGCATGGTGCTCGGCCTCGGGCTGTGGTCAATCGCCTCTGGCGCGCTCACGCGGCCCACGCTGCGACTCAGCGATGCCATCGAGTTGCTCGACGGCACGCTCGCCGCACCAGATCCTGCGACCGGAACCGACCGGCTCGGCTCCTGGGTGCGCTTCAAGCTCCGCAGACCCGTTGGCGACGACACCATGCGCCGGCTCCGAATGGCCGGACGCAGCATTGATCGGCACTTCACCCTCAAGGCGCTCGCCGGTCTCAGCGCTGGGGTGGCGACACTCCTCCTTGCTGCGCTCGGGTCGTGGATCGTCGGTGCCGGCTTCGCTGCTGTTGGTGTCGCAGCCGCACCGGCAGCGGCCGCCGCCTTCTTCGTGCCGGACGTCCTCCTGGCAGCGGGCGACCGTCGGGCCAGCGACGACGCGACCGAGGCGCTGCTCAGCTACTTCGACCTGGTGACTCTCGAACGGCTCGCGAATCTCTCCGGGTCGCAGGCACTCCGCTCCGCTGCCGGGGTCAGCGACGTCACCGTGTTCGTCCTGATCGCCGAGGCGCTCGAACGGTCCCGCCTCGAACAGCGAGCACCCTACGGCGACCTCAAGCGACTAGCTGCTGAACTCCAGCTGCCGGCTCTGGCCGATATCGCCGACGTGATGAGCCTCGACGAGTCGGGAGCCTCGCTTGCGACGGCGCTCCAAGCCCGCGTCAAGGAGCTTCGCGACGCCCACCTGACCGAAGCAAAGGTTGGTGCTGCGGCCGTGTCCGAGCGGATGACCTTCTTCATGGTCGTGCCGGCCCTGGTGTTCGCCGGCTTCTTCCTCGCCCCGCCCTTGCTTCGGCTGATCGCCGGCTGATCCGTCCACCACCCCGAAGGAGACACGCCATGAAAGCCCTGTACCTGCTGATCGGCGCACTGGCCGGCCCCATGCCTCGCCGCGATGAGCGTGGTCTCTCACAATCAACCGAAATTGCCATCCTCACTGGAGTCGTCGTCGGGATTGCCATCGCGGTGGGAGCGGCAATTACGGTCTACGTGAACGCGAAACTCCCTCGTCCATGAACCAGCGCGGCTTCGCCGAGTCGACCCAGTGGGCCGTGCTGACACCGGTCGTGCTGCTGCTCGTCCTCGGTCTGGTGCAGGTTGGCGTGTGGCTGCACGCGCGGACGGTCGCCGCAGAGGCTGCAGCAACCGTGGCTGATCTCAGCGCGGCCGGTTCGAGCTCAGCGCAAGCCGCTGGGCGCAGGGTCGCTGCCCTGGCAGGTCTGGAAGAGGTGCAGATCACCACCTCGACTGATACCGAAAGCGTCGTGGTGACGGTCAGCGCCCGGGCACCGCTGTTCTTCGACATCGGCCAGAGCCGGATCGTTGAGCGTGCCGTCCTTCCTCGGGAGAAGCTTCGATGAACCAACGAGGAAGCTTGACCGTCGAGTTCGCCATCCTCGTGCCGGCGCTGATGCTGCTGTTCGGCGTCGCGGTGGGTGGGGCGCGTACATGGATGGCCCGATCCTCGGTCGAGCAGGTCGCCGGAGCAGCGGCCCGGGCAGCAGCCCTGGAGTACACCCCGACGGCAGCGGCCGCTGCGGGTGAGCGTCTGGCGCGCGCACAGGTTGCAGTCGGCGACGTGCGCTGCACGCCGCTGGCCGTAACGGTGGACGCACACGCCCTCAACACCCCCGCAGGCGTCCCCGGACAAGTGAGGGCGACGGCCGACTGCGATGTCCCACTTTCCGACCTGCTGGTGCCCGGCTGGCCAGGGACGATGCGCGTCTCTGCCAGCGGAAGCGCCGTCCTTGACACCTACCGAAGGAGGGGCTGATGCACAGACTGCGCGGCCTCGGCGCCATCTCTGCTCTCGTCCTAGTCATCCTCGGCGCGCCAGTCGCTCTGATCTGGTGGGGCCGGTACTTCACCATCGGGTCGTGGCGCTTCGACGATGGCAGTGCAGTTCTCGCCGGCCTGACGCTGATCGGCTGGCTGGCGTGGGGGGCGTTCACCGTCGCCACTGCGGCGGAGATCGCCGCCCTCCTCACCGGACGGACCGTACGACTGCCCGGGCTCGCATCGTTGCAACTGATCGCGGGCGGTCTGCTGATCGCCGTGATCGCCCTGATTCCCGCCCGCGTCCCGTCGGCGGTGGACGCGTCGGTCGCCGCGCCACCCAGTTCACCAATCGCCGACATGCCCGCCGCCGATCCGGACCCGCCTGCTCAACAGTCCCGTCCGGCAGTCGACCAGGTCACACCCGGCCCAGACCCGGCGGCCCCCAGCTATGTCGTCGTTTCCGGCGATGATCTGTGGTCGATCGCCGAACGACACCTCGGTGACGGGCGGGCCTGGCGACAGCTGGCGGCGCTCAACCCATCCGTGGCCGATCCCCTGGGCGAACTTCCGGTGGGCGCCCGGCTGGTACTTCCGGCCACCGCTGATGCCCTGTCTGCGAAGCACCCGCACTTCACGACGGTCACCGTTCGTCGTGGCGACTCGCTCAGCAAGCTCGCGGCCAAGCACCTCGGCAGTCCGCACAGATGGAACCGCATCATGTCCGCCAACCCGCAGCTCACTGACCCCGACCACATCGAGGTCGGCTGGAAGCTGCGGATTCCTTTGCGCCACGCCGATCCCAAGGCCGACGCCACCGCCGAAGCACCCGCAGCAAGACCGGCACCACGACAGGTGCGCCCTGATGTCGACGCCCTCGACCCCGAGCCAGCGAGCCCGTCCACGACGGGGGACGTGACACCTTCCGGAGACGTCTCGGGCGAGCCGTCCGCCGAGGAGAACGCCGACCAATCGGGGCTCACCGCGCCACTGACCGTCGGGACGCTCGCGGCTGCGGCCCTGGTCGGAAGCCTGGAGTTGCGGCGCGCGCTCCAACTACGTGAACGCCCGCCCGGGCGTCGCCTTCCCGCCGCCAGCCCGGGCGCCGATCGTCTGCGGACGAGCCTGCGCGCAACCGAGCGCCCCGACATGCTCACCGCGCTCGTCCGCGCGCTCCAGCACGTCGGACGCCACTGCCACGACCGTGGGCTGACCCTGCCGGAGGTCAGCGCGATCCGCGTCGCCAGCGACGGCATCCACCTCGACTGGCACAACGACGCCGCGGACCCGCCCTTCGGCTTCACCGGCACGCCGCGACACTGGATCGCGCCCTCAGCCCCGCCCCTGCCGATCACAGACCATCCCTGCCCGTATCCAGCGCTGGTCAGCCTCGGCACAGCTGAGGACGACGACGTGCTGTTGATCGATGCGGAGCGATCCCGAGTGCTGGGGGTCGCCGGCACGCCCGGGCAGCGCGACGATGCCCTCGCCGCCATGACCGTCGAACTCGCCTGTGCTCCGTGGAGCGCCGAAGCACGGGTGGTGGTCTGCGGCGGGGCGAGCCGCCTGGTCGGCCTCGCCGGGGACGATCGCGTCCACGTCACCAGCGCGGAGGCGGCGCTCACCAAACTCACGCACGTGGCGCAGCGTCGACGTCGTGCGCTCGCCGGACACACTTTGGGCGAGCTGCGCGTCGACCCCGAACGTTCCGATGCGGTCGCCGGCTACGTGTTCTGCTTCCTGGACGGGCTGGCGGCCGAGCGCCTGGCCGAGGTCGAGCAGCTGCTCAGCGGTCCAGCCCTGGGTATCGCGGTCATCACCGCGACCGAGGACGCCGATCAAGCCGACTGGTTGGTGGGCGGAACTGCGCTCCGTCCGGAAGGGCGGCTGGCCGGCCACCCCGGGAATCTCGCGGCGCATGCGATCAGCGCCGAGGCTCGCGAACTGCTCAGTGAGCTGCTCACCGAATCCGAGCCTGAACCGGCCCCGTGGTGGGGCGAGGGCAATGTGTACCAACTACCGACCCGGGAAGGTGACGAGGTGGAGGTCGTCAGGATCGTCGAGCCGGCCGTCCATCCGCGACTGCTCCTGCTCGGCCCCGCAGAGCTACAAGGAACGACCGGCAACCAGCCGCAACGCTCGCGCCAGCAGCTGGTCGAGCTCTGCGGCTGGCTCCTGGAGCATCCCGGCTGCACCGCGAACCAGATGGCGTCCGGCTTGGCGATCGCCGAAAGCACTCGGCGGTCGAACCTCAGCAGGCTCCGCGCATGGCTCGGCGATGATCCCGATGGCGAGCCCTACCTGCCCGATGCGTACTCCGGTCGGATCAGCCTCCACCCCGGGGTGACGTCGGACTGGCAGCAGGTGCAGATCCTGCTCGGCCCCGGGATCACCCGGGTGAGCGACGGCACCCTGATCGCAGCTCTTCAGGCCGTCCGCGGAGCCCCACTGGCCGACGCGGCTCCCGGGCAGTGGTACTGGGCTGAAGAGCTCCGCACCGAGATCACCGCCGTGCTGCGTGACGTCGGCGTCGTGCTCACCGAGCGCGCGTTGCGCGCCAATGACCTCGACCTGGCGCGTTGGGCCGCCTCTCGCGCCCTGGTGGTGGCTCCGGAGGACGAGCTCCTGGTCGCGGCGCGACTGCGCACCGAGCATCAGGCGGGCAACCGCGCCGACGTGGAACGCCTGGTCAATCAGCTCACTAGGCAAGCGCGCATCCTCGGCGTCGACCTGCTGCCCGAGACGGTGGCGCTGTGCCAGCAGGCCGTGGAAGGGCGGCGGCGAGCGCAAGCGTGAACGCTCGGCCTATCAAACTCAGCTTCGAGTGGCTCGATGGGACACGCCCCCACCGTGGCGGTCGCGTCAGAGCTGATCCTGTCGGCGACCAACCGACTCAGTTCGGAGCAAGCCGCAGAACGCGAACGGTCTTGGCGCTCAACACGAGTTGGTAGACCTGAGCGTCGTCGGTGATCACGACGGTGCGAGCGTCTTCCTGAACGACCCCTCGGTGAAGGGTGTAGGTGTGCACCAGCGTGCCGGTGGTCGTGAACTGGTAGATGTAGCCACCGTTGGGGCCCACGCCGTCCGAGACCTGGTAAAAAGCGTAGCCACCGCGGTGCGACAGCAGATCGGCGTAGGCCTGGCTGGCTCGGGTGGGAATCCTCGCGGTGAATCCGGGGTCGGTGATCACGAGGGTCTTGCCCTTCGTCGACAGCTGCCATTTCGTCGGGGTGCCGCTGCCGGCCAACAAGACCGGGAGCCCGTCGAAAGGCAGCGCAAACAGGCCGGTGTCGGTGCGTTCGAGGCGCCCACCCTCCCACTGAACGGCGACGACGCCCTGCGTCGCACCGAAGTTGTCCTCGGTGTCCGGCGGCAGCGTGACTCCTCTGACCCCGGTCAGCCGGTCGGCACCCGGGGCCACGACCCATTCGGTGGCGTTGGCGCCGAGGGTCCAATACCGCTCGCCCTCGATCCACAAGTCAATGCAACAGTCGTCGGGTGAACGCAGCGTTCGAACCTTGCGCCCGTCGCGATAACTGACCAGCACCGGCTGCTCGGGGATTTCATTGTCGATCACGACCGTGTCCCCAGAAACCGAGAAGGTGACGGGGCCTTGTGGTTCGCGGTCCGCACCGGGGACGTCGTCGACCAGCGAATGATCGTTCACGACCTCTCTTGCCGCCGACGGTTTTGTCGGGGGGAGCGCACGCACCACGACCGTCGGCGTCACCAAGGACGGAGCAGGGCTGGTCGCTGTGCCGCTCGCGGACGGTGAGACTCCGGCAACCACTGAGGGTGTTGTCGACGGCGCCGCATTCACGGTGCACCCGGCGACGACCACGAGCCCCGCCACTGCCATCACCGATGCTCGGTGCCGTCGAGACAGCATCATCAGTCGCGCATCCCGTCGCGGTGAAGCCAACTCGACGATCTCTTCATGGCCTCCGCATTACCCATCGTCCGTACCTCGATAAGCGACCCGGGGCCTTGGCCATTAGCAGCCAGAAAGGCACCCCGTATGACGCGTTGAGCCATTCCTATCAGACGCATCCGACCTGCCACCGCGTTTAACAGAAAGCTCACCCGAAGTGATACGGGAAACGGCGAGATCAGACCCGCTCGACGCGCGTCGCGTCCAGCCCGTCAGGGTGCGAAAGCCGTGCTCACCCCGGCCGGCTCGATCAGCCGAACAGCCCCAGCCCCAGCTCCCCGGCCAACAGGGTCGCCGCGCGGACGCCGCGCACCGAGTTGCCGGCGTCGTCCAGCGGCGGCGAGAAGAACCCGAGACCGGCCTTGCCCGGAGAAACGGTGACGATGCCGCCGCCGATGCCCGACTTGCCGGGCAACCCCACGTCATAGAGCCAATCGCCGGAACGCTCATACATCCCGGCGGTCGCCATCACCGCCAGCACCGGCTGACACAGCTCGGACGCGATCACGTGCTCGCGGGTGAGCGGATTCACCCCGCCGTCGGCGAGCGTGGCCCCCATCACCGCCAGGTCGTGCGCCGTGACCGCCAGGCAGCTCTGCAACGAGTAGAGCACCAGCGCGTCCTCGGGATCGGCGGCGAGCTGGCCCTTGTCGTCCAACGCCGCGGTGAGCTCGCGGTTGCGCACGTTCGTGGCCATCACGTTGTCGTACAACCCCTGGTCGACGTCGAGCTCTCGACCCGCGAAGACCGAAAGCCCGGCGCGCAGGTGCTCCCACTTCTGCTCCACGGTGTCTCCAGGCAACCGGCTGCAGGTGGCGATCGCGCCGGCATTCACCATCGGATTGGTGCGCCCGTCGCCGCCGAGCACCGGGGCGACCGCGTTGTAGGCGTCCGCGGTGGCGTTGGCTCCCAGCTCCCGGCGCGCCCGCTGCGGCCCGAGGTGCGCGCACACCAGCGCGAACGTGAACGGCTTGGCCGCACTCATCAGCGCGAACGGCGTGGCGGCATCGCCGCGCTCCCACACCCGTCCGTCCGCGCTCACCAGGCTGAGGCCGAACTGGCCGGGGTCCGCCTCGGCGAGCACCGGGTAGGTCGCCGAGTTCCCCCCGTCGGTGACGGCCAGCGCCTGGGCGTAGGCGCGGTCGAGCGCGCGATCAATCAGGTCTTCGGCGGGCAGCTGCCCGATCAGGGAGGTCACGTCTGCAACCAAACGCCCACCACCGGCACGCTCATTCCACGACACGCGGGCGATCACACCAGTCGATGGCCACCCACGGCAAACCGGGTGCGGACGGGTCACCCCGAGCCACCATGAGAAACTGGTCCGGACGCCCGGATGAGCTGCGACGGCGGAAGAGCCGAAACGGCCGGAAAGAGGTGCGGCAATGGCACGAGTGTTGGTCACCGGCGGAGTACGCAGCGGCAAGTCGCGCTACGCCGAACGCCTGATCGATCCCGCGACCGCCGCCACCTACCTGACCCCGGGCTACCCGGCCGACACCGACGCCGAATGGAGCGCCCGGGTTGCCGCCCACCAGCTGCGGCGTCCGTCAACCTGGCAGACCGTGGAGACCCTCGACATCGCCACCGCACTGACCGGCCTCGCCGGGCCGGTGCTGATCGACTGCCTCGGCACCTGGCTGACTCGGCAGGTCGACGCCCTGGGCGCCTGGGAGGATCCCGACGCCACCGTCGAGGCGAAGCTTGAACCGTTCGCCGCGAGCCTGCTCGCCGCGATCGCCGCCTACCCCGACCCGCTGGTGATCGTCACCAACGAAGTCGGCTGGGGAGTGGTGAGCGAGTACCGCGCCGGACGCATCTTCGCCGATCACCTCGGACGGCTGAATCAGCAGGTCGCCGCGGTCTGCGACGACGTGGTGCTGATGGTCGCCGGTCGACCGCTGACGCTGCCCGCAGGCCCGAGCCTGGGCTGACGGCGCTGAGGAAGCCGGCGCCCTCAGCCGAGCCCCGACCCTCTGCGCAGCCCGTACCGACGGGGGCAACCCCCGAATGCTGTGCCCGACACCGAACCCCAGCATCGGACGCCGTCCATCACCGGCCCGGAGCCGACCACCCTCACAACTGAACGGTGACCAGCTGGGTCGGCGCCTTCCCGGCACCGCGATAGGCGGTCACCTCGATCTCGACCAGATAAGCACCGGCCAGCGGCGAGGCGGTGAACGTCGAGGTCGGGTCGATGCCACGGAAATGCTCACCAAGTACCTCGATCACGGCGTCCCAATCGTCGGAGTTCGGCACGAACACCCGGGTGGCGACCACGTCGGCCAAGGTCGCGTCGACCGCGGCCAGCGCGCCGGAGATGTTCGCCAGGCACTGCCGGGCCTGCCCGGCCGCGTCCTCAGCCATGACTCGCGTCTTGTAGTCGATGCCGGCGGTGTTCGACACGAAGATCAGATCACCCACAGCGACGACCCGGGAGTAGCCGGCTTTCGTCTCGAACGGGCTGCCGGTCTTCACCTTGGTGATGGTCGGTTGAGTCATGACGTCCTCCCTGCTGCGGTTCTGGGCGGAGCCAGTCTCGCGACCGGGGATTGCGCAGCCGTATCGGCGATTCGACGGTCGAGTTACAAAAATGAACGAGTGTCCATTTTCCCGACGGGACCGGAGCCGGGACGTCGCACGGGGCCGCCGGCTCGGCCCGACGACGCGACTCAGCCGCGCAGGCTGACCGCCGAAACGACCAACAGCACGGTGGCCGACAGTTCGACGACGGCGCCAAGGACGTCCCCGGTGATGCCCCCGAAGCGACGGACGGCGACCCGCAGCAACCAGCCGGTGCCGACCGCGGCCAGCGCCACCGCGGCCACCGGCAGCCAGGGCCCCTGGCCGACGAGCACGCCAACCCCCGCGGCCAGCGCGGCGATGACCACCCACTCGATCACCGCGGCCACGACCGGGACGGTCTCGGCCACCATCGCCCCCAACCCGCCCGGACGAGCGGCCGGGACGCCCCGAGCACAGCCAGACGACAAGGCCACCCGCGCCGCGGCGAAAGCGAAGCCGACCTGCACCCATCCCCACGGACGTTCCAGCACCGCAGACGCCGCCAGCGCCTGCCCGCCCAACACCAGGATCAACGCGGTGACGCCCATCGGCCCGATGTCGGAAGCCTTCATGATGGTCAGCGCCCGCTCGGCGTCCTTGGCGCTGCCGAGCCCGTCGACCGTGTCGGCCAGCCCGTCGGCGTGAATCGCCCGGGTCCCGACCACCATCACCGCGACACAACACAGACCGGCCAGCGTCGCCGGCAGGCCGAGCGCGGTCGCCCCCCAGCCCGCCAGCCCAGCCAGCGCGGCGACCGGGAGAACTGCCAGCGGAGCGATCAGCATCGCGACCCGGGCGACCGGACGGTCAACACGCTCGGGAGGCTTCACCGGGATCACCGTCAGCATGCCGACGGACAGTCGCACCGCGTTCACGGCCGCACCTCGCCCGCGCCGGCCCTCGAGGATCGGGCGGCGCACCCGCAGACCCGGGCGCACGCGGCGGCCCCAACTGCGCCGATCAGCGTCGAACGCCGGGCAGACCGTGGCGGCATGAGCATGGCTCTCCTCTCGCGCCCACCCTAGACCGGCTTGCCGGGCGTCCTCGGTCGCGGGTCCGGACTTGGCTCGCCCGGCACACTGGCCTGAAGGAGGTGGGGTCCGTGGAACTGGCCGTGGAGATTCTGGTGGGCCTGGCGATCGTGGCCGGCTTGGTCGGGATCGTCATCAACATCTTGCCCGGCAGTGTGCTGATCGCTGCGGCTGTGCTGGTCTGGGCGCTGTTCACCGAATCGAAGGTCGGCTGGTGGACCTTCGCGGTCGTCGCCGTGCTGCTGATCGTCGGCATGGTCGCCAACAAGGTGATCATGGCCCGGCACACCCAGAAGGCGGGCACGGCCAACAGCTCCTTGGTGATCGCGGCCATCACCGGCATCGTCGGATTCTTCGTGGTGCCCCTGGTCGGACTGGTGATCGGGTTCGTCCTCGGACTGTGGGTGGCCGAGTACTGGCGGCTGCGAAATCTCCAGGGCGCCTGGGCGTCGGCGAAGGCCGGACTGAAAGGCACGGGGTGGGGATTGCTGGCCGAACTCGGCGCCGCGTTGGTGGGCACCACGGTGTGGCTGGTCGCTGCGATCTACACCTGATCACCGGCATAAACCCTCGCAGCACGTGGTTGAGCCGAGAGAATGGGACAACCCCGAGAGGAGAAACTCATGGCAGCACAGACGAACACCTACACCGTCTCCGGCCTGAGCGCCGAGACCTCCGCCGCCGTGGCGAAGGTTCTGCAGGAACGCCTGAACGCGTACAACGATCTGCACCTGACCTTGAAGCACGCCCACTGGAATGTGGTCGGCCCGAGCTTCATCGGCGTGCACGAGATGATCGACCCCGAGGTTGACGCCGTCCGCCTCGACGCTGACGCGGTCGCCGAGCGCATCGCGACTCTCGGTTACTCGCCGAACGGCACCGTCGGCGCTATCGCCAAGACCCGCACCTGGGAGGACTACCCGGTCGGACGTGGACTGGTGCCCGAACACCTCGCCGCCCTGGACGCGGTGTATGACCGGGTCATCGGTGAGAACCGCGCGGCCATCGAAGCTGTTGCCGACGATCCGATCACCCAGGATCTGCTGATCGGCCAGACCGCAGCGCTGGAGAAGTTCCAGTGGTTCGTCCGCGCTCACCTCGAGAACGGCACCGGCAAGGCCTGACCGACCTCACCGCCCGGGGTGGGCCGACGGCGGGTCGGCCTGCTCCGGGCGGAACTGCGTCAGGTAGCCGCGCATCATCCGGCGCAGTTCGTCGATCAGCGCGGCGCGGCGCGGTTCCTCGACGGCGAACGCTTCGTGGAGCACGGCGTCGGCGGCAGTGAAGGCGGCCTCGGCGATGACCGGGCTGGCCGGCTCGGCCACCGAGGTGACGCCGCTGGCCTCCAGGAGGGCGACCAGCTTGGCCGCCATCCGCTCCCGGTGCGCGGCCCGCTGCGCGTCCAGCGCGGGAAGATCGGCTGAAGCCCGCAGCGAGCGCGCGGACTCCTCCTCGCGGTAGATCTCGGCCACAGCGTCAATCACGTAATCGATCGGATCCGAAGCCGGGGGATGCGCCCGAGCGTCGGCGACCACCTCGTCCAACAGGCTCTCGAAGCGGTCGTGGTAGCGCCACACCAGCGCTGCCAGAATCGCCTCCCGGTCAGGCAGGTACTGATACAGCGCGCCGACGCTCAGTCCGGCTCGCTCTGCGACGCTCGACAGGCTCACCGCGGACGGTCCGTCGGCAGCCACGATCTGATCAGCGGCCCGAAGGGCGCGAATCACCTTGTCACGCGAGCGCGCCTGAGCGGGCACCCGCCGCAATGGCAGATGCTCCCAGTTCACGCGCCGAGAAGCTGAGGACGCCACAGGAAAACTCCCGAAAACAAACTTGACTTTGGTTTGGTCCAGAATCATCCTGAGCATATGACAGCGTCGTCGACCATTGCGGAGCTTCGTTCATCACTCACGCACGCGTGCCACCAGTTGGCAGCGGCCGGGCTGTTCATCGGCACCAGCGGCAACCTCAGCGCTCGCAACGGCGAGCTGGTCGCGCTCACCGCCACCGGCGCGGTCCTGGGTGACATCACCGAAGAACAGATCACCATCACCACTGTTGACGGCTCCATCGTCGACGGCGAGCTGGTGCCCACGTCCGAGGCGCCGCTGCACCTCGGCGTCTACCGGATCGCACCGCCGGAGTTGGTCGGCGCGGTCGTCCACACCCACTCGATGATGGCCACCGCCGTCGGCGTCGTGCTGGACGAGCTGCCGGTGCTGCATTACGCCCAACTGACCCTCGGCGGCGCGCTGCGGGTGGCACCGTTCCACCCCTTCGGCAGCACCGAACTCGCCGCAGCGGTCGGCTCGGCCCTGGACGGCCGACTCGCCGCCCTGATGGCCAACCACGGCGCCGTCGCCCTCGGGGCGAACCTCGCCAAGGCCGTCGAGAACGCCCTGCTCACCGAATGGCTGTGCGAGCTGCACCTGCGGGCGCACTCGCTCGGCGAACCGCGACAGCTCAGCGCCGATCAGCAGCGGGCCGTCATCGCCGCGGCGACCGCGTCCGGCTACGGCACCACCCGACGAGTCCACCCGTGAACACCCCGATCGGCCACGGCCGCACCTCGGAGGTCTACGCCTACGGCGAGGACCGAGCGCTGAAGCTGTACCCCGTCGAAGAGGACCGCGCCGGCATCGAGCAGGAGGCCCGCGCCGCCGTCCTGATCCACGAGCTCGGCGTGCCGAGCGTGCGCTGCGACGGCCTGATCGACCAAGACGGCCAGCTGGGCATCATCTTCGAACGCCTGGACGGGCTGAGCTTCAGCGAGGTGGCCGAACGCGACCTGCGCCAGTTCGCGCCGATCTGTCGCGATCTGGCCGACTGCCACGCCCGCCAGCATCAAGCACGCACCGACCAGCTGCCTGACGTCCGGATGCTCGCCGCCGAGCTGCTCACCGCCCCCGGATTGCGCGACCTGACCGCGGCCGAAGCCGAACAGGTGCGCGCCTACCTGGCCGCGCTGCCGGAAGGCGACCAGGTGCTCCACCTCGACTTCCACCCGCAAAACGTCTACCGCCACCGCGACGGCTGGGCGATCATCGACTGGCACTCGGCCTGCCGCGGGCCGGCTGCCGCCGACGTGGCGATGTCGGTGATCCTGATGAGTGAGGTGGAGCTGTTCCCCGGAACACCGCCGCTGAAGCTGGTGCTCTACCAGCTCGTCCGTCGCCTGATGCTGCGGCTGTATCGGGCCCGCTACCTGAGCGTGACGCCGGTCACCGCCGTCGAGATCTCGCGCTGGCTGCTGTGCGCACGCGTGCTGCGATTGGGACTGCTGAACATCGACAGTGAGCACGAGCGGATCCTGCGCAAGGTGCGCCGACAACTCCAGGAGCTCGACGCATGAGCGTGACCACGATCACCCGCAGCCGCTTCACCGACTCCGGAACCGTCGATCTGTTGATCATCGGCGGTGGCATCACCGGCGCCGCGCTGGCCCACGAAGCGACCAGCCGCGGCCTGAGCGTCGCCCTGGTCGAGAAGGGCGACTACGGCGCCGCCACGTCGGCGGCGACCGGGAAGCTGATCCACGGCGGGCTGCGCTATCTGAAGAAGCTCGAGGTCGGGCTGGTGCGCGAGTCGCTGGCCGAACGCCGCAACCTGATGCGGATCGCGCCCAACCTGGTCTCGCCGATCCCGATCGTGCTGCCCGACACCGGGCTGGTAGAGAACCTCGGCCTGATCGCCTACGACGTGCTGTCCTTCGATCGCAACCGGCTCTCCGACGCGTCGAAGCGGATTCCGGCTCACCGCGCGCTGCGGCGCGAAGAGCTCGACGGCTGGCAGCTGCCCGACGTCGACAAGGCGCTGCTCTACTACGACGCCATGATGCTGTCGCCGGAGCGACTCACCTTGGCGTTCCTGCGCACCGCGGTCGCCGCCGGCGCCCAGGTGGCCAACTACGTCCGCGTCGACCGGTTGGCCATGGCCGGCAGCCGGGTCGTCGGAGCCGAAGTCACCGACCTGGCCACCGGCGACACCGGACTGATTCGCGCTCGGCTGACCATCAACGCCACCGGTGCCTGGGCCCACGATCTGCTCGCCGCGACCCCCGGCACGGCGTCGGTGGCCGGTCCGGCTCCGCGGGTCCGCTCCGAGGGGATCTATCTGGTCACCCGCAAGCTCAGCGACGTGATGGTGCTGACGGTCAGCGCGCACGGCCACTTCAGCTTCGCGCCCTGGCGCGGCCACAGCCTGGTCGGCCCGACCGAGACGCCCTACCACGGCCCGGTCGACGAGTGGCGGCTCACCCGGCGGTCGATCGAGGACTTCTTGGCATCGATCGCCGCCAAGAACACCGCCGGCGTGCGGCTCGGCATCGAAGACGTGGTGTCGGCCTACGGCGGACTGCGCCCGTTGACCGAGAGCGCTGAAGTCGACACCTACACCGCCTCACGCGCCTCCGAGCTGGTCGATCATGCGCGAGACGGCATCACCGGACTGATGTCGGCGATGGGGGGCAAGTACACCAGTTCGCGCGCCTTCGCCGAGCGCATCGTCACCCGGCTGGCCGCTCCGCTGGGCGCCAGCATCCGTCGATCGCAGACGGCCCAGCGTCCGCTGGACGGGTGCGGACTGGAATCGTTGCCGTCCGCAGCAGACCACGCTGCGGCTCGCGCTGGGCAGCTCGCGTGGTCTGCCCAGCTGGGTCGCTTGCTCGTGCAGCTCTACGGAACCCATGCCGACGACGTGTTCGCCCTAGCCCAGGAGAATCCTCGGCTGGCCGTCCCCGGAACCCCGGACGGAGAGCCTGTGGCCACAGCGGCCTGGGCGGTGCGTCACGAGAGCGTGGTGCACCTCGCCGACGTGTTGCTGCGCCGCACCGGCCTGGGCCAGTTCGGTGATCCTGGCGAGGACACCCTTGCAGCGGTGGCCGATATCGCGGCCGAAGGCCTGGGCTGGTCGCCGACGCGGCGCGCCGAAGAGCTCGCCGCAGCGCGTCGAGTCGTCGGCGTCCCGACCGACTGAATCAGGCCTTCGTGCAGGCGGTGGTGAACTCGGTGGACGCCTGCTGCACCTGAGTGAGGATGCTGTTCAGCTTCTCGGAGTCGATCGAGCTCGGGTCACTGCCGGCCTTCTTCAACAACGTCGACATCTCACCGACCGCGCTGGTCATCTTGTCCATGGCGGCGCCGACGTCCTTGTTGGTGACCTTGCCGCGCGCGCCGGCGAGTTCAGCGGAGAACTTGTCGACAGCGGCAGCCGCAGCGGCCGGATCGGTGCTGGCATTGCTGAGGGCCGTGCTCAGCGTGGTGGCTGCCGACTGCAGCGTTCCGGAGACGGCCGCGCAGGCCTGGACGCCGCTTTGCGACCCCATTCCCGGAATCATCGAGCAGCCCGACAGTGAGGCGGCGGCGACGGCGGCCGCGACGAACAATCCGAGGGAACGCATGAGGAGGACCTCCTGGGGTGGAATCGTCACCGAGCGGGCGCCGGCGCGCTCACTGTAACCGACCCACATTCACAGCGAAAGAACGCCGAATCACCCGAAATTCGAGCGAAGTTACGGCCTCCGACCCCCAAGGATTGCTCATCTTTGGACGAATCTCGGCAATCTTGCGCCCCTGAGGCGTGTTGTTTTGCCTTGTCCCACGTCGTTTCATGGGAGCAGGCATGAACGCATAGGGGGATGATGACATGCCATCTTGGGGGATGGACGCTGGACGGTGGGTGCTCGCAGCAGCCGACGTCGAAGCGCAAGTAATGGACGCGCCGGACTCAGCAGGGGACGAGACCGAGGTGGGCGACTCCGCGACCGGACAGGTCTCGGATGCGCTGTGGACGCTGGCGCGATTCCGGGAACGTTTCGGTCAGGGCTGGGCGCCGGGTCGCGTTGAGATCAGCGCGGAGTTTGTGGAGTTCCGTCCTCGTCAGGCCGATGACTCTGCTGCTCCGATCGCGGTGCAGACCCGCAATATCCGCTCCGTCGAGGCGGTCTCTCGGCTGTTCACCAGGTTCGTCCGCGTGACCATGGCCAGCGGCCATGTGATCGTGCTGCGCTGCCGCGCGCCGCAGGAGCTGGCCGAACAACTTCGCTCAGCGATTGGGGCTCTGCGCGCCGCCGCCGCCTGACCGCGCAGACCAGGCCCGCGCCCCTCCCCTCTCGGGCGCGGGCCTTCTGCTGTGCTCAGCACGGCGAGCTCTCCGGATGCCAGCGGATCGACGCGCGCCTCGTCTCACCCGCACGTAGCAACCATGTTCGCCACGCGGCGGCGACCGCGCCCGTTGACCGACCGACGGTCGGTCATTACTGTTGATGTGTGTCGACGAACGTCGGCCAAGGAGACAGCTCATGGACGCCGACGGCGCCACCCGGACGAAGACCCGCGTCACCAAAGACCCCGCAGTCCGCAGGGAGGAACTTCTCGACACAGCGCTGACCCTGTGCGGCGAGCACGGCTTCGACGGCCTGCGCGTCGAGCAGGTGGTCCAAGCCGCTGGCATCGCCAAGGGGACCTTCTACCACTACTTCGGGTCGAAGGACGACCTGCTGGAGGCGCTCATCGAGCGATTCGGTGATGGGCTCTTCGACGAGCTCAACGCCGCCGCGCAGCAGGCCGTCGACACCGACGCCGCCGGACGGTTGCGCGCGGTGATGGACGCCTCCGGACGGTACAAGCTCTCGCAGCAGGACGTGGCGCTGGCCGGTCTGCTGTATCGCGAAGACAACCTGCCGATGCGACACCGCGTCTTCCGGACCTGGCGGGAGCGGGCAGCCGAGGTACTCGTCCCGATCATCACCGCCGGAAGCCTTGACGGCTCGTTCCGGGTGTTCGACACCGATGGGGCCACCGACATCATCTTGCTGCTCTGGTTCGAAGCCGCCAGCCAGCTGTGGGATCGGGCGGCGCGCGCCGAGGACGCCGACACCTTCGCCACCATCCTGGTGACCGGCGCGCGCTCGATCTCCGAGGCCCAGGAGCGCGTCCTCGGCGTGCCGGAAGGCACCTACGCGATGCCCATCGGGCCTGAGGTGATCGAACTCACCAAACACCTGTTCGCCACCATCCAACGGAGGCCGCAATGAAGCGCCGCACCCTCATCAGCATCGGCATCGCCGCCGCGGTCGTGGTGGCCGTCGGGGGCGGAGTGGCCTACTCGGCCAGCACTAATCGTCCGTTGGTCGGCGTGGCCACCGTCGGCACCGGCTCGCTGGCCGTCTCGGTGAGCGCTTCGGGAACAGTGGTGCCGGCGCACAACGTCGGGGTCTACCCGCCGACCTCGGGAACCCTCGCGCACGTCGAGGTCAGCGATGGTGCCCAGGTGAAGGCCGGCGACGTGCTGGCCACCCTCGACACCACACCGCTGAGTCTGGCGGTCGCACAGGCCAAGGCCGCCTACACCGCCGCCCTTGCCCAGCGCCAAAGCGTCGACGACGCCGTGCCCAGCGGGAGCGAGCGCTCCGCGGCCAGCGGCGCGTTGTCCGCGGCCAGAGCTCAGGCGTCGACGGCGGCCAAGAACTACGCCGACTACCGCGCCGCCTACGACAAGGCCACCCCCGACGAGCGGACGGCCATGATCGCCCAGCTGCGCACCCTGAAGAGCGCCCGGACGACCGCGAACGCCGCGGTGTCCACGGCCAAGGCGGCGATCAGCAAGCTTGATCGGGCCGCGCGGGTCGGCACAGCCCGATCGGCGGCCGAGCAGGCGATCAGTGCCGCAAAGAAGGCTCTGCGCCTCGCCGAACAGAACCTCGCCCGCGCCAAGCTCACCGCACCCTTCGACGGCATCGTCGCCTTCTCCGGGACGGTCGAGCCCGGCTCGGGCGTCACCGCGGGGGTGGCCGCGTTCACCATCGTCGACCCGACCCGGATGGAGTTCCAGGCTGCGGTGAACCAGACCGACGTCGCCGGCGTCCACGCCGGGCAGGCCGCAGAGGTCACCCTCGACG
This sequence comes from Propionicimonas sp., assembly GCA_036788135.1. Lineage (GTDB taxonomy): Bacteria > Actinomycetota > Actinomycetes > Propionibacteriales > Propionibacteriaceae > Propionicimonas. Next base: position 59,580 of record DAIQNZ010000008.1, on the reverse strand, counting down.
CCTTCGACACCCCGTTCGCAGGACAGGTGCTCAGCGTGCAGGCCCTGCCCCGCACCACCAGCACCGGAGGGGTGGCCTTCGACGCGCGGATCTCGCTGCAGGTCGGCTCGTCGCGGCTGTTCCAGGGCATGAGCGGCTCAGCCGACATCACCGTGAAATCTCTGACCAACGTGGTGCTGGTGCCGGTGGAGTCGGTGCTCACCCAAGGCAGCACCAGCACCGTGTTCGTGATGGACGCCGAAGGCGTCGTCCATGCCCGGACGGTGCAGGTCGGCGCGTCCAACGACGCCGCGGTTCAGGTGCTGAGTGGGGTGTCCAGCGGAGATCAGGTGGTCACCACCGGTGCGGCGACGCTGCACGACGGCCAGTCCGTGCGAACCAAGTGAGGCTGTGATGTCGGCAATCGTCGAGATCAGCGGGCTGACCAAGATCTACGGCAGCGGCGCCGCCCAGGTCAACGCGCTCGACGGGGTGGACCTGGTCGTGCCCGAGGGGCAGTTCGTCACCGTGATGGGCCCGTCCGGCTGCGGCAAGTCGACGCTGCTGAACCTGCTCGGCGGCCTGGACGCCCCGACCGGCGGCGCCGTCAGCATCGACGGCCAGGTGCTCAGTGAGCTCCCCGACGACCGGCTCACCGAGCTGCGTCGGCGCCGGATCGGCTTCGTGTTCCAGTTCTTCAATCTCATCCCGGTGCTGGACGCGGTGGAGAACGCCGCCTTGCCGCTGCGCCTGGACGGGGTCAGGGACGCCGACGAGCGCGCAGCCGTCTGGCTGGAACGCATCGGCTTGTCCGAGCGGCTGCACAATCGCCCCGACCAGCTCTCCGGAGGCCAGCAGCAGCGGGTCGCGATCGCCCGCGCGCTGTCGACCGAGCCGGCCCTGGTGCTGGCAGACGAGCCCACCGGAAACCTCGACTCGAAATCGGCCGGAGAGATCGGCGAGCTGCTGCGTCAGGTGAGCACCACCTGGGGTCGCAGCGTGCTGATGGTGACCCACGACCCGCGGATCGCCGGCTACGCCGAACGGCTGGTGCTGATGCGCGACGGACGGATCGTCGACGATGTGATGCTGAACGGCGACCGCGAAGCTCCCCGGGCCGCACTGGAGCGATCGGGCCTGCTGTGAAACTCACCGCCACGCTTGCCTGGCGCTACCTGCGGGGTCGCGGCGCTCGGTCGCTGCTGACCACGCTGGCGGTCGTGCTCGGCGTGATGCTCACCTTCGGGTTGAACGGGATTCTGCCGGCCATGGTGGACGCCTTCACCCGAAACCTGCTGGTCTCGGCCGGCAAGGTCGACCTCACCGTGACCACGACCGACTCTCAACCCTTCTCCGCCGACGTGGTCGACCGGCTGCTCACCGTGCCGCAGATCGCGGTCGCCAGCCCGAGCGCGCAGGGCGTGGTGCCGCTGCCGCACGACGCGAATGCTCCCGCCGACGCGCTGGCCCAAGTGATCGTGGTCGGCCTCGATCTCGGCACCGCCCCGAAGCTGCGCGACTTCACCGTGACGTCCGGACGGATGCTGAACCCCGCCGACGCGACCTCGGTGGTGATGAACGCCGACCTGGCCGACGAACTCGGCCTCGGCGTCGGTGACGATCTGGTGCTGCCCTCTGCCGGCGGCACCAGCCGCTATCGCGTCGTGGGGCTGCTCGACGCCGTCACTCTGCCGGGCAGCGAACAGGTCTATCTGACGCTGCCCGCCGCTCAACAACTCTTCGGGATCGGCGATCGGGTCACCCAGATCGACGCCGCCTTCACCAGCGGCGCCGACCGTGTCGCGGTCGAGCGGGCGGTGACCTCAGCACTGGGGCCCGGCTATCAAGTCGGCGGTGTCGCCACCGAGTCGTCCCTGCTGGCCAGCCTGCAGGTCAGCAACTTCGCGTTCACGATGTTCGGCCTGTTCGCCCTGGCCACAGCCGGTTTCATCATCGCGAACTCGTTTCGGACCGTGGTCGCCGAGCGCCGCCGCGACATCGGCATGCTGCGGGCGATCGGCACCTCACGGCGCACCATCATGGGCATCTTCCTGACCGAATCGCTGCTGCAAGGCGTGCTCGGCACTGCCCTCGGACTGCTCGCCGGTTGGGGGCTGGCCGCGGCGATGTTCGCCTTCCTCGGGCCGATGATCAGCTCGGTGATGCACATCTCCATCGGCGGCCCGGTGTTCACCGCACCGACCTGGGCCAGTTCGATCCTGCTGGGGATCGGAGTGACGGTAGCTGCGGCGATCCTGCCGGCTCGGGCCGCCGGACGGGTCACGCCGATGGAAGCGATGCGTCCCCAGCTCGGCCAGGTCTACGCCCGGGCCGTCGGCCTGCGCGCCTGGATCGGCGCCGGCCTGATCGTGGTCTCGCTGTTCGGCCTGGTGTCGGGATCGTCGAGCCTGATCGGGTTCGGAGCTGTGGTCTGCCTGATCGGGATCGCGATGGTGGCACCGGCGGTGATCAATCCGATCGCGGCGCTGGCTTCGCGTCCGCTGGAGGCGATCTTCTCCCGCGAGGGTGCGCTGGCGCGCAGCAATCTGCAGCGCAACCCCGGACGCAGCGCGGTCACGGTGACCGCGGTGATGCTCGGGTTGGCGTCGATCGTGGCGACCATCAGCATGGTGACCTCGATCTTCGCCGGCTTCCTGACCTACTTGGACAAGTCGCTGTCGGCCGACTACCTGCTGATGCCGCAGTCGATCATCCTGGCTCAGGGCAATGTCGCCGCCGGCCCGCAGCTGGCCGCCCAGGTGCGCACCACCCCGGGCATCGCCGCGGTGTCGACGCTGCGGCTGGCCAAGGCCACGGTCGCCGGCGCGGATGTTCAGGTGATCGGCATCGACCCGTCGACCTACCTGAAGGTGGCCTCCTTCGACTGGAACGGCGGCTCCTCGGACGCGGCAGTGGCCCAGTTGGCGTCCGGGCGCTGGGTGATCGCCAACGGCATCTACGCCTCGCAGCATCAGTTGGTGGTCGGGCAGGCGATCGAGCTCGACACCCCGAACGGTCCGCGGACCTATCACCTGGCGGGCATCGGCAATGACTACCTCAACGCCAAGCTGTCGACGCTGTACACCTCGCAGCAGAACCTGGCCCGCGACTTCAACACCACCGGCGACCTGCTGCTGATGGCCAATCGGACGCCCGGAGCCGACCCGGCGACGGTGACCGCGCGATTGCAGAAGGTGGCTGCACAGTATCCGGCCTTCCGGCTGTACGAGTCGCAGACCTGGCTGGCTGAGCAGCTGAAGACCTTCAACTCGACCATCGTGATCTTCGACGTGCTGGTGGCCGCGCTGGCGCTGCCGTCCTTGCTCGCCCTGGTGAACACCCTGGCCATCAGCGTGTTGGCGCGCACAAGAGAGATCGGGATGCTGCGCGCGGTGGGCGCGACGCGGCGTCAGATCCGCCGAATGGTGCTGGCCGAGTCGCTGCTGCTGTCGGTGATCGGCACGGTGTTCGGTGCCGTGGCCGGGTTGTGGCTCGGCTACGCCCTGGTGGCCGCGATGGGCGCGATCGGCTGGCAGGTGCCGTACGCGTTCCCGTGGATGGGGCTGCTGGCGACCGTCGTGGTCGGGATCGTCTTCGCCGTCCTGGCCGCGATCGGGCCGGCTCGCTCCGCGGCGAAGCTGGACGTGGTGGCCGCGCTGCACCAGGAGTAGCGCGACCGTCTCGCTACCGGCGCGGGTCCTTCTCTCCGGCCAGGACGGCCACCGGCAACGCATTTCCGGCCGGAGGCAGCGGGCAGGTGGCGAAGTCAGTGAAGGCGCACGGCGGATTGGCGGAGAAGTTGAAGTCGACCACGACCTCGCCGGACGCGGACGCATCGACGTCCACCCAGCGGCAGTTGTGGGTGGTCAGCACACCATTGCTGGCATCGCGATAGGAGATCCAGCTGCCGTCACTGACCTTGAGGGTGTAGCTCTGCCCGTCGATATCGACGGTGAGCTCACCGCTGACGCTCTGCTGATGCCGTAACCCGGGCAAGACCGTCTCGACCGCCACCTGCTGGGCGTCGTCATAGGCACGGTACTGGCCGACGATCCGCCACGCCGGGTCATAGCCGAAGGCAGGCACGGTGGTGAGACCACGCCGCGCCGACTCCCGGGGATCGCGGACGCGCAGGCCTCGCAGGCCGTTGTCACGGGTGAGTAACTCGATCTGCCGATCGCCGTCGATCACGACCGGAGCTTCGCCGTTCAGGTCCCACAGCAACGCTGAGCCGCTGACGGCCTGCCCGTCCACGGTGAGGGTGGCCGGGCCGAGCTCGACGTGAAAGCCGTCGCTGTCAACCGACCATGCTCCCGGAAGGTCGGCGACCGGGCCCGGCTCTGCACCCAGCCATTCCAGGGCAGTCACACTCAGCCAGCCGAGTGGCGCCGCGAACTCGGCGTCGCGCTCGGCTCGCCACTGCTGCCATGCTTCCAGCCCGATGGTGGCCGCTGACTCGGTCATCTGTTTGCCCTTCTGTCGTGCGATTCGTGGAGTGCGGTCAGCCCGCGAGCTGGGTGTCGTCCGCGACCCGCCGGGCCCGCTGCACGGCCGGGTCGGGGATCGGCACCGCCGCGAGCAGCGTCCGGGTGTAGGGGTGCTGCGGATCGCCGAGGATCTGTTCGGTGGCGCCGTGCTCAACGATGCGCCCGTCGCGCATCACCGCCACCTGCTGTGACACTGCGCGAACGACCGCCAGATCGTGGCTGATGAAAAGACAGCTGAAGCCCAGCTCGTGCTGCAACTCGGCGAACAACTCCAGAATGGTCGCCTGCACCGACACGTCGAGCGCGCTGGTCGGCTCGTCAGCGATCACCAGGGATGGGTCGAGCACGAGCGCTCGAGCGATCGCGACCCGCTGCCGCTCGCCACCCGACAGCTGATGCGGGTGCCGATCGATCGCATCGGTGGGCAGGCTCACCCGGCGGAGCAGGTCGGCCACCCTCACCCGGCGTGCCCTGCTGTCGAGGCGGGTGTGAACGGTCAACGGCTCAGCGATGATGTCGCCGACCCGCGCCCGGGGATTGAGTGACTCGGCCGGGTTCTGGAACACGAAGCCGATCCGGGAGCGGGCAGCGCGCAACGCCGCGGCACGCAGGCCACTGATCTCGACCCCGTCCACGACAATCCTGCCCTGTTGGGTGGGGACGAGCCGGGCGATCGCTTTGCCCAGGGTCGTCTTGCCTGAGCCCGACTCACCGACCAGGCCGACGGTCTGGCCAGGCGCGATCGTCAGGCTGACGTTGTCGACGGCGCGGAGCCGGTGCGCGCCCGAACCGTAGTCGATGCTGACCTCCTCGATCTGCGCCGCGCTGGTCCGCGCGGACCCCGCGCCATCATGGTGGGTGACCAGCGACGGCGCACCGGGCCGATCGACGCGTGGCACGGCAGCCAGCAGCATCCGGGTGTAGTCGGCCTCGGGCGCTGAGAACACCCGTTCGACCGTTCCCAGCTCCTGCCGCACCCCCTCTCGCAGCACCAGGACGTCGTCGGCGAGGTCGGCGACAACCCCCATGTCGTGGGTGATCAACAGGATCGCCATGCCGAGCTCGCCGCGCAGCTCCCGCAGCAAGTCGAGAATGCCGGCTTGCACGGTGACGTCCAGGGCCGTGGTCGGCTCGTCAGCGATCAGCAGCTCCGGCCGTCCGCTGATCGCCATCGCGATCATGGTGCGTTGCAGCTGTCCGCCGGAGACCTGATGCGGGAAGGAGTCGAAGATGCGACGCGGCTGGGGCAATCCGACGCGTGCGAACAGCTCCAACGCCTCGGTCGCAGCGGCCTGCGCCGAGATCGGACGATGGGCACGGATCGCCTCCACCACCTGCGCCCCCAGACGTAGCACCGGGTTGAAGGCGGTGAACGGCTCTTGGAAGACCGTGCCGATTCGCCGGCCACGGATCGATCGGCGCACAGCAGCGTCCGCCTGCAGCAGCTCGATTTCGCCGCGCTCGGCGCTGGACAGCACCGCGCTACCGGTCACTGTCGCCGTGGGAGGCAACAGCCCCAGCAGCGACATCGCCGACACCGACTTCCCTGATCCGGACTCACCGACGATCGCCAGCACCTGGCCGGGCGCGACGTCGAAGTCGAGTTCGCGCACGGCGGCGCGCCGTCCGGATCGAGTATCGAACTCGATGCCGAGACGACGCACCGCCAGCAAGGGCGACTGCACCGTGGAGCCGGTTTCAGTCATGGACACGTTCGATTCGTCACTGCTTCAGGCTCACCGCGGGGTAGACCGGGTAGGCCGGGAAGGCGCCGATGTAGAAGTTCTGCACGCCGGAACCGCGCAGGAACGTGTTCTTGTCGTAGACGATCGGGACGACGGCCGCATCGGTCAAGATGGCCTTGTCGGCTTGGGCCCACAACTGGTTGGCAGCGGCGGAGTCCGTGGTCCCGAGCGCCTGGGCGATCAGATCGTCGACCTTGGTGCTGGAGTAGCGCGACACGTTGTAGTTGCCGCCGCCGATCTGGCTGGAGTCGAACAGCGGCTGGATGTTCGACGCGGCCGACGGGTAGTCCGGCTGCCAAGAACTCAGCGAGATGTCGTAGCTGCCCGCCTTGGCTCCGGTCGCCTGGGCAGTCCAGGTGTCGACGTCCTCCGGCTTGAGGGTGAGCTCGATGCCCGCCTTGGCGAATGCCTGCTGCACGGCCTGCGCCTTCTTCACCGTGGTGTCGTCGTTGGTCGAAATCAGCGTCAGATTCAGCGAGGTCACACCGGCATCGGCAAGCAACTGCTTGGCCTTGGCCGGATCACCGGACTCGCCGGCCGGGTAGAGGTCGAACTCCTCCCGTCCGGCGATGCCGGGGGTGATCAAGGTCGTGGCCGGAGCTGCCGCGATCGGTCCACCGGCCGCGACGGCGAAGGCCTGTCGGTCGATGGCGTACTCCAGAGCCTGGCGCACCCGAAGGTCCTTCAGCTTGGGGCTTTGGACGTTGAGGGCCAGGTACTCCAAAGCGCCGGAGTCCGACGTCAACAGCCGCGACTTGGCATCGGCGTTGTTCTGGGCGAGCGCGAGCTGCGCGGCCGGAACGAAGTCGGCACCGAAGGAGTTCTGGTCGACGGGCGCATTGGCGATCAGCTTCTGAGCCTCCACGGTCGGGTCCTGGCCTTGCTCGACCACGATCTTGTCCGGGCCGGCGGTGCGAACCGCATCGGTGGCAGCGTCCCAGTACTGGTTGCGGGTCAGCACCAGCTGGTTGCCGGCGGCGTAGGACTCGACCTGGTAGGGGCCACTGGTGATCGGCTTGGTGGCGAAGGTGTCCACCGGCGCCTTGCCCTCGGGCACGGCCGCCGTCGAGGTCGTCGAGACGATCCACGGCCAGTCGCCATAGGCCTTGTTGAGGTGGAAGACGATCGTCTTGTCATTCGGGGTCTCGATCGAAGCCAGCTGCTTGCCGTCGTAGGGGCCCTTGTACGTGTCGCCGCCAGCCAACAGTGCCTTGTGGTAGCCGATACCGCCGGCCAGTTCGGGGGTGTAGGTGCGCTCGATGCCGTACTTGATGTCCTGGGCACGGATGGGCGAGCCGTCGCTGAACTTCAGGCCGTCCTTCAGGGTGTACGTCCACACCTTGCCGCCCTCGGACGGGGTGCCCTTGTCGGTCGCCAGGTCTCCGACCACCTCGGGCGCGCCCGTGGGGTCGATCTTCCAGGTGGTCAGGCGCCGATCGAGCAGGCCGAGCATGGTGGTGGCCAGGTTCCAGCTCTTCGCCGGATCCAGGTTGACCGTGGTGGCGGAGGTGAGGATGGTCAGGGTGCCACCCTTCTGCACCGCGGTGGTCGGCGAACCGGCCTGGGGACTGGCGGAGAAGTTGTTCGCTCCGGCGCAGCCGACCAGGCTCGTCGCGATGACGAGCGCACCGGCAGCGATGAGGACTGCGCGAGTTCTCATGAGTGTTCCTTCATTGTTGTGGGTGTTCTCGTACGCGATCACGCACGGGGGTCGAGGGTGGAGTAGGTGAGGTCGACGATGAGGTTGGCGACGCCGATGAAGGCGGCCGCCACGATGGTGATGCCGGTCACGACGGGCAGGTCGGTGTGCGCCACCGATTCCACGAGCAGTGACCCGAGGCCGTACATCGAGAAGACCCGCTCGGTGATCACCGCGCCGCCGAGCAGGGCGCCGAGGTCGAGGCCGAACATGGTCACGACCGGGATCAGCGCATTGCGCAAGGCGTGGCGTCCGACGACCCGAGCCTCGCTGATGCCCTTGGCGCGGGCCGTGCGGATGTAGTCCTCGCCGAGGATCTCGATCATCTGACCCCGGGTGATTCGGGCGTAGATGGCCGCCGAGATGAAAGCCAGTGCACACCACGGGGTAACCAGATGGAATGCCCACTGCAGCGGGTCCTCGGTGAAGGGGACGTAGCCGCCGACAGGCACGATGTTGAGGGTGAAGCCAAACAGCAGAATGGCCATCAGCCCGACCAGGTAGGCCGGCGTCGACACCCCGATGATGGCCACCGTCATGACGGCGCGGTCGGTCGCTGTGCCGCGCCGCAGAGCCGCCGTCACGCCGGCGGCGACACCCACGACGAACCACAGCACGGCCGCACCAACAGCGATCGACGCGGTCACCGGCAGTGTCTGAGCCACCAACGAGGTCACCGACTGCTGCTGCACGAAGGACCACCCCAGGCACGGCGCCGCGCAAACGATCGCCGCCCCGCCCGAGCCGAACGTTCGGCCGACGAAGATGCCACCCAGATATTGCAGGTACTGCTGCCAGACCGGGACGTTGTACCCCATGACCTCGCGGGCTTGCGCAAGTTGCGTAGGCGTGCAGGGCTTCCCGCAGGACATCTGCGCCGGATCGACCGGCAGCACGTAGAAAAGGACGAAGGTCACCATCGTCACCAGGAGCAACACCACGGCGATGCCGCCGAGCCGCTTCAGCAGGTAGAGCATCGGCTTCACGACTGCCGCCTCCCCAATCGGGGGTCGAGGGCGTCGCGGACGCCGTCTCCGAACAGGTTGAGTGCGAGTGTCACCAGAACCAGCGGGCTGCCGACGGCGATCAGGTACCAGGGGTCGACCTGGACCCATGCGACGGCCGAGGCGATCGCCCGTCCCCAGGACGGGGTGGGCGGCGGAACTCCGACGCCGAGGAACGACAGCGCAGCCTCCGACGCCACCGCTGCCGGAATCGACATGGTCGCCACCACGGTCACCGTCGAGGCGAGGTTCGGCAGGATCTCGGTGCGCAGAATGTGACCTGACCCGGCGCCGACCGCTTCAGCCGCGACCACAAAGGCACGATGGCGAAGCACCAGAGTCTGGCCGCGGGTGACCCGGGCGAGCGAGGGCCAACTGAAGACGGCGATCACCAGCACCATGAACAGCTGCTTCGGGAACTCTGCGGGAACGATCGCCCCCAGCGCCACCATGAAGATCAGTGCGGGAAAGGCGAGCATCACGTCGGTGAAGCGGGAGAGCACCGTGTCGACGAAGCCGGCGAAGAAGCCGGCCGTGACGCCCACCAAGGTTCCGATGACTACCGCCAAGATGGTGGCGCCCAGGCCGACCAGCAGAGACGTCCGGGCGCCGAAGGCGACGATCGCGAACAGGTCCCGACCGGTCTGTGGTTCGACGCCAAGCCAGTGCGCTGGACTCGCACCACCGAACGGCCCGAGCGGAACACCGGACGGGCTGAGGGCGGCGATGTTGTAGGTATAGGGGTCATTGCCATTGATCGCGGTGATCCACCCAGCGAAGACCGCCAGCAGCACGAAGCCGAGCGCGACGACGGCCCCCGCGAGCGCCCAGCGGTCGGCGAACAGGCGCGCGACGGCGCCGTCCGTGCTGGGCCTGGGGGGCATGGGTCTCCTTAGCGAGCAATGGCGGTGCGTCCGCATTGCGCTGGTGCGGAGGCGTCAGGTGGCAAAGATCACGTGCCGACGTCGAGCCTGGCTAGGGCAGAAACGGGGCTTCAGCGTGGGCTGGCGGTCAGGGTCCGGCGTGGGCACGCGGCGATGGCGGTGGTGATCACTATCGACATCGCTGCGTAGACATGGATCGAGACCCACGGCCGCCGCAACAGACCGCGCCCGACTCGGGCTCTGAGCGGTCTGGTCGTTCGGCGAAGGTCATCTCATATCTCTCAGCCTGTGGAAGCACCCTCGGTGTAGTGGATGCGTCAACAACCGTATGACATGCACGCGTATCCACACAAATCCACGCGGTGACGACCTGGGGTGCGCTCGCTAGCTGGTTGAGCGGACTCCCGCCACGACGGGGTCCAGGTCCTCGATCTTCCACGGACGCACCACCCGAGCCACCTCGACGCCGTCGTGCAAGGCGATCACGGTGGGCCATAGCTTCACGTGAAACGAACGGCCCAACGGGCGGCCCTTGCCGTCCTCGACGAGAATGCGGCGCACGCCGGTCGGCTCGACAGCGTTGTCGATCAAGCCGGCCGCGGCCGAGCAGTAGCCACACCAGTTGGTCCCGAACTGCAGGACGACCGTGCCCGGCAGCGCGTCCACTTCTTCGCGGGTGATGGACTCGGGTTCGTAGCTGTGCGGCATGGATCCAGGCTAGTCAGTGGACGTCTGCGGGTCAGTGCCGAGTTGTGCTGCCCTCGCCTGAGCTGCTGACTTTCGCCAACAGGCGGGCCTTCTCGTCGGTCGAGACGAAGGCGGCCTCGATGCTGTTGGCCTCCAAGGTGCGCACCTGGGCGTCGGTCAGGTTGAACGCCCGGCGTACCGCGGTGAGGTTGTCGTCCAGGTAGCCGCCAAAGTAGGCCGGGTCATCGGAGTTCACCGTGACCACCAGACCGGCGTCCAGCATGACCGGCAGCGGATGGGCCGCCAGCTCAGTGACAGCTTTCAGTTTGACGTTCGACAGCGGGCAGGCGGTCAGCGGTATGCGGTGCTCGGCCAGATGCGCCACCAAAGTCGGGTCCTCCAGGGCGCGGATACCGTGGTCGACCCGTTCCACCTTGAGTTCACGCAGCACCTCCCACACGTAGCCGGCATCGCCCTCCTCGCCGGCATGAGCGACGGTGTGCAGGCCGTCCGCGCGGGCGCGAGCCCATAGCGGCGCGAACGGTGCCGCCGGGAAGCCCACCTCCGACGAGCACAGGCCGATGCCGAGCAGGTCCACGCCGCTCGCCACCGCCTCGTCGTAGGCATGCTCGGCGTCGGCGGCGCTGAGGTGCCTCAGGAAGGTCACGATCAGTCCCGAACTGACCCCGTGGTCGGCCTGCGAGCTGCCGAGCGCGTCACTGACTCCGGCCAGAACCACGGCGGCCGGCACCCCGCGCGCCGTGTGCGCCTGCAGGTCGAGAAACACTTCCGCACGCACCACTCCCGCACGGGCAGCGCGCGCCAGATAGGCGTCGGTCAGCTCAGCGAAGTCGGCTTCGGTGCGCAGCACGGCCATGTTGGCGTAGTAGAGATCGAGGAAGTCCTGCAGGCAGCCGTAGTCGTAGCGGCCGCGCAGTTCGTCCGGGTCACGCCAGGGCAGGACGATCTTGTTGCGCTCGGCAAGCGCGAAGGCCAACTCCGGCTCCAGAGTTCCCTCCAGATGCAGATGCAACTCGGCGAAGCCCACGTCGACCTCCTCGTTCGGCTCTTCGGATGCTATCGGTCCTCGACCGTGGCACACCGGCGAGTCGCAGCCGCCGCTCGGTCGGCAGCGGCGCTCAGGCGGGCGAGTCGATCTCCAGCTCGAAGTCGCGCAGCCAGTAGCCCTCGATCAGGTTGTCCCAGCCGAGTTCTGGCTCGCTGACCAGGCGCGGGCGCAGGCGCAGCAGGCGGGTGAGCAGTACGTCGGATTCGAGGATGGCCAAGGGCTGCCCCGGGCAGCGATGCGAGCCGTCGCCGAAACTCAGGCCAGTCGGGTTCACCCCGGTGGGAAGCGGACGTCCCGGGCACAGGTCGAGCGGGTCCTTCCCGACCGCAGCGGGGTCCGTGTTGGCTTGACGGACGCAGACGTCGACCAGCGCGCCGGCGGGAATCGTCCAGTCGTCGTCGCCGTCGTGAACGTGCAGGTCGACCTGGGCGCGCCGGTAGAGATGGCCGACCACCGGTTCCAAGCGAATGATCTCGTGCAGGATCGCCAGCCGCTCGGACGGGCCGGCGACCAGGTAGCGCTCGGCCAGCGGCTGATTCTGCAGCAGATGCCAACAGGCCATCACGATGAACTCGCGGGTGGTCACCATGCCGGCGGTGCCGTAGGTGACGCATTCGACCAGGATGTCGGCATTGCTGTAGCCCTCGGCGATCAGGTGGCTGATCACGTCGGTGGACGGCGATCGGCGTCGCGCCCGGATCGCCGGGCGGACGTCCGCGACGTAGAAGCGCACGATCGGCACCAAGCCGTTGACCGCCGCCTGCAGCCACTGGAACGGCGTACGACCCAGGTCGGGACGGGCGATATCGAGCGGTGGCTGCCGAAAGAAGCTGACCAGCCGTTTGGCCATCGCGGGGGTCGGCGCGTGAGTGAGGCCGACAGCTTCGGCGGTGACTTCGACGCTGTAGTGCAGTGCGAGCTGATCGAGTCGGAGCCGGCCAGTGCCGGCGGCCTCGGTCAGCAGACGATCGGCCGCAGCCTCCATGGTCTGGGTGTAGCGCTCGCTGACGACGTCGGGAGCGAAGAAGCGTCCGACCTTGCGCCGTTGCTCGTCGTGAAGGTCGCCGTCGGAGATCAAGATCGGGCGGTGCCGGAGCGCGCCGGTCGGAATGCGCTCAGCGGTGAACCCTGCCTGGGTGGTCTGTCCCCGCGCGCGCAGGACCTGCCGCGCGGCGCTCAGTGAGCGAATCCGCCACAGGCCGCCGGACTCCTCGACCGCGGGTCCGTCGGCCTCGCCCGCACGGACGGCTCGGCGCAGGTTGGGCTCGGTGGTCACGACTGCCGATGCCCGGCCGCGCCGGCGAGTAATCCGCGCAGCGGCGGCGACCACAGCTCGTGTCCGGGACGGGACAACCGGACCAGCAGCGTGTTCGCGGCCTGCCAGCCGGTGGTGGCGGCCCGTTCCATCAGTGCGATCGGCCAGTCGCAGCGCACCAGGTCGCCGGCGATCACCAGCCGTGGATCCGGCGTCGTGACGGAGGGACGCTCAGCCCAGGTGGTGGTGTCGACCAGCGGACAGTCGGAACGGACGAGCCACTCCTCGGCCACGACGCCGGCAGTCTGCAGCGCGGGATGGATGCGAGCCGCCTCCCGCCACAAGATGTCGCGGGTCTGGTCGGAGGTGTCAGCCAGGGCGTACCCGTGCACTTCGACCACGGTGCCGCCGGTGCGTTCGGCCCAGGCGGCGGCGCCGGCTTCCAGCGCATCGACGCGGCTGAGATTGTCCAGGGGTCCATAGCCGCTGGTGCCGAGGAAGGGTTCGATCTCGGGCAGCCGGACGTCCAGCCACCGCCGGCCGACGCCGAAGGGTGGTGCCACCCGCAGCGCGCCGACCTGCTCGCGCCACTTCGCATCGCCGAGCCCGTCGCTCGTGGCGACGAGCTTCTGCAGGGCGGTGGTGTCCAGGGCCAGGACGACGGCGTCGGCTGCGATCGGCCCAGCGTCGGTCTCGACGACCACCCCGGCCTCGCCGGTCTGCACTCGCTGCGCGCGCACCCCGGTCCGGATCGTGACTCCGAGGCCGGAGAGGTAGTCCTGAAGCGGGCCCCACAACGACTGTTGGTAGTCGTCATCTGGCACGTCGAAGAGCAGGCCTTCGGCAGAGCCGACGAAGTAGGTGTGGAACATGGCGACCAGCTCGCCGGCGGAGAACTCGCGTGGGTCGGCGAAGAAGCTGCGGGCGAACACCTCTAGAGCCAGGTGCCGTGCCCGGTCGGGGAAGCGCAGCCGGTCCAGCAGTTCGGCAGCGCTGACCCCGTCCAGCTCGGTGTAGGTGGACGGGAAGTCGACCTGGAGCAGCCCCAGCGCGCGACCGATGTCGACCCGGGTCAGGTCACCGAAGCGGAACGACGGGCTCTTGGCGACGAAGCCGACCAGGTTCCACGGGGGCGTCCGCGGGATGCCCACGAAGGAGTCTCGCACCGCCGGACGTTCACCCTGCGGCGCGAGCTCCAGCGGGTAGTCGGCGACCGGTTTGAGCCGAGCGAGCTGCGGATCGGCGCGCTTCAGCAGAGCGCGCAGGTTGTAGTACTGCCGGAAGAAGGCGTGGAAGCCGCGGCTCATGGTCAGCTCCGGGTCGCCGCTCGACTGTCCGGGCGCCGGTTCCTTGGTCCAGGAGCGGACCCGCCCGCCCAGCGACGGTTCGGCCTCGATGAGTTCGACCTCGATCTCGCGTTCGGCCAGGCCACAGGCCGCAGCCAGGCCCGCGATGCCACCGCCGACGACGACAACCTTGGGGCGATCCTCCCCGCTGGTGAGGTGTCGGTCAGCGATGGTCGGAGCCGGATGGCGCACGGCGCGCCGATCGCGACCCGGCAGCTTCGTCGCCATCAGCACCCTCCCCGGCGGCGCAGACCAGTCGCGTCAGGCGGAATCGGCGCGCGGCTGGCACCGCGGCCACAGCGGATGGGTTCGGCAGATCGCACCTGGTGCTCCTCGTCCTCGACTCTCCCTGCGAGTCTCGGGTCAAGCCTGCGGGTGATCAAGGTTTTCGCCGTGATCCTCAGCCGATGTGCGTAGCAAGTGGCTCAGTTTTGTCTAAGGTTTGGCGATGCGGCGGGCTACAGGAAGCTCAGCACCTCATCGCCCCAGGCAACCCGAAGATCGTGATCGAGATCGAGGACGAGCCGGTCATGCGCATCAATGACCAAAGTTGCGCGAGCAGCATCCGCGTCCGGTTCGACGCGATAGGTCGGCCATGACGGCGCCGGTGCAGCGTCCGGCTCCGCACCGCAGACGAAAGCCAGCCAGCGTTGTTGCAGACGCTGAGAAACGCGCTCGCCCTTCTTCAGCCCGCCGAGACGGAAGGTGATGTCTTTCGGGCCGCTGACCAGGTTGCCCCACAGGTAGGGCAGTTCGGTGGCGTGGGTGGCGCCGATGCCCAGCAGGTGCAGCATCGGCGTCGCCCAGTCGAAGCGGTAGAGGTAGACGTCGGCGACCTGACTGTGGCCCTCGGCCAGCCAGACCGTCGGCATCCGGAAGCCCAGGTCGCGTGCGACCCCGAGGCCTTTCGCCTTGAGGTTCATGCCGCTGTACGCGGAGCCGACCTGCGCTTCGCTGGGCAGGGTGAGGTCGGGGTGGTCGGCGGCCATGTCGGCGAACATTCGCATGATCGCGTCCGAGGTGATCGGCATCAGCGGCGACTTCATCAGCTTGAAGGCTGCGGCCTCGTCCTTGTTGGTGCCGATCAGCAGCGGCACCGGGTGGGACAGGCCGGCACGGTAGCGGTTGAGCGGATAGTCGGGCAGCAGGTCGCCGTCGACGATCGGCGCGTAGGCCAGCGTGCCGGGGAACTGGTCGGGCACCGCGGTGTACACCGCGTAGCTCGCGCGGACGAGCTCTTCGACCGGCACCTCACGCAGCCGCGGGACATCAGCGCCGGTCAGGCCCAACTCGTCCAAGAACATGGCGGCCACCCGGGCGCCGCGCTCCTGGTCGTAAACCGAGGTGGCCGGCGCGCTCTCGACGATGGCTCGTGAGAACAGACCGACCGCGGCCGGAACCGTCAGCAAGGTGGCGACGATGCCGCCGCCGGCGGACTCGCCGGCCAAAGTCACCCGATTCGGGTCGCCGCCGAAGGCGGCGATGTTGTCCCGCACCCACTCCAGCGCGCACAGCACGTCACGCAGCGCGAGATTGGAGTCGAAGCATTGCTCCGGCGTGGAGAAGCTGGACAGATCGAGGAAGCCCAGCGCACCCAAGCGGTAGTTGATCGTGACCACGACCACCGGCGCGACCGACGCCATGTTGGTCGGCTCGAAGATCGGCTGGCTGGATGCGCCGAAGATGTAGGCCCCGCCGTGTACCCAGACCATCACCGGCGCCGGATTGTCCGGATCGCAGCCAGGCCCGACGGCGATGTTCAAGCTCAAGCAGTCCTCGTCTTGGCGGGCGTCCGCGGGAAGGGCGACGGCCGGGCTGTTCGGTTGCGGGCAGATCGGGCTGTAATCGCCCGCCTCGATCACCGCGGCCGACGACCCGACCGGCTCCGGAGCACGCCAGCGGCGCTCGCCCGCGGGAGCGAGCGCGTAAGGAATGCCGCGCCACTGCCGGACGCCGTCACGGACGAAGCCCCGCACCTGCCCAGACGTGGTCTGGACGAGCGGCTGCACGGGATCGGTCGGGTTTTCACCGGCGCGATCAGCAATGGAGTCGGTAGTGGTCACGGGGAACAGCTCCTCGCCAGGCGGGGTCAGGGACGCAAGATGTCGGCTCTCGAAGGCTAACCCACCGCGCCGCCACGACAGTTGAGACGCTCGCCGGCCGCCCGAACAGCGCCACCTTCGTCCTCACTCGCGTTCCACGCGTCGCTGCGCGTTCGAGGTGATGACCGAATCGCGCTGCTGCCAGCCACAGCGCCCGCTAGCATTCACTGAACGCCGTTCACGACGGTGATAGAGAAAGGCGCCCATGTTGCAACGCGGCCACCTTTTTTCGGTCCGGTTCGGTCGCATGGCGGGCATCATGGCCGCTGCCGTCGCCCTGCTGGCTACCGTCATCCCCACCGCTGCCCTGGCCGTACCGGGAGATGCCGATTCGTCCTGGACAGGTACCGTCGCGGGGCGCATCACCGGGTCCGACGGCGGGCCTGTCACTGGCGTGCAGGTGTCCATCGGGCGATGGATCAGCGCGGACGCGGCTTGTTCGCCCGGCGACGTCGCGTCTCAGATCACCGACAGCGAGGGCCGCTTCTCGATTTCGGGTCTGCTGCCTGGCGACTATTCCCTCTACGCCATGGACCTGGCCGTCCACTCCAGCTATGTGCCGACCTGGTCCGGTCATCAGCCGAGCTGCGTTGGGAGTTCGAAGCTCTCGATAGAGCTCGGAGCAGAGCCGATTGATGCGAGCATGTCGCTGATCGCCGGCGCGACCATCACCGGTCGGGTGACCACGTTAGGCGGCCAGCCAGTGGCAAACGCCGTGGTCGAGCTGTACCAGTCGGTCGATAGTTCGATGACGCGGACCACCGGTGACGCCGACGGTCGATACCAGTTCACCCAGCTGGCACCCGGCAGTTACGTACTTCGAGTGGCTGGCCCGAAGGGGTCGTCCTGGGTCGAGACCTGGTGGCCGGGCGCCACCATCCGTGAGCGAGCAGAGGTCATTACCGTTCGTGAG
Source organism: Propionicimonas sp. (assembly GCA_036788135.1). GTDB lineage: Bacteria > Actinomycetota > Actinomycetes > Propionibacteriales > Propionibacteriaceae > Propionicimonas. The sequence goes on along the minus strand of DAIQNZ010000008.1, from coordinate 42,410 downwards.
GGCGACACCATTGACGGCATCGACACACGACTCGCGACGGGCTCTCGCATTACCGGCAAGGTTGTTGACGGCGACGGCGGACCTATCGCCGGGGTCCACGTGAGCGCTTGGGAGCTGATGCCGTCCGGGTACTGGAACCCAGCGTCCGGCGTGGGAGTCAAGACGAACTCGGCTGGCGAGTTCGCCCTCTCGAAGCTTCACGCAGGCGAGTATCGGCTCCTCTACAGCCCGAGCAGCAACTACGGCAACCCAGTGTTCGTGTCGTCTTGGTGGCCGGGAGTCCTCTCCGACGATGAGGCGCGGGCCGTCGCGGTGCCAGTCGAAGACACCGTCGATGTTGCCGACGTGACCCTCCTTCGAATAATCGACATCGCTTGGGAGGTGAACTTCTCACGCCTAACGCCCAGTGTCGGTGAGTGCCTCAACGCCACTCTGATGCATTCGGGATCCTACGACTGGATCAAGAAGGTCCGCTGGTACCGCGACGGCACGCTCGTCCCCGACGCGGTCAGCGACTGCTACACGGTCACCGCTGCCGATCTTGGCTCCCGACTGTCGGCTATCGCCGACCTGAGCGGCCCCGGGCTCCTTCCCACGACCTTCAAGTTCGGCGAAACCCAGCCGGTCGCCTTGGGCGCATTGGCCGTTCGTGACAAGCCACAACCGACGATCTGGCCGCCCCGAGTTGGGCAGGCGCTCGCCTTCACGGGCGGGGAGTGGGAGCCCTCGCCGAGCTCATTCAGCTATCAGTGGCACCGCGATGGCAAAGTGCTGACGGGGGAGACGGCCTCCTATTGCGTCGTCACCGATGCCGACTACGGGTCGGTGTTCAGTCTCGCGCTGACAGCGTCAGCACCGGGCTATGCGCCCGCAACAGAAACCATCACCTATCCACGGGTGTGTTACCCGGCGTCGGCAGTGGCGCATCCCGTCCTGCACGGAGACAACGTGAGTGGCTCAACTCTGCGTGTGGATGGCGGCCCTGTAAACACTCGGATGGCCAGCACCTATCAGTGGCACCTCGACGGCGTCGTGATTCCGGGCGCAACCGGGCGGACGCTGACGCTCAGCAAATCGATGGTAGGCAAGCACGTCGCTCCCGTCGTCACCGGGCACCTGAACGGCTGCCCTGACATCACCCGCACCCTCGCGGCCACCCCGCCGCGCACGGCGCTTGCTGCGACGCCGGTTGTGAAGGGCACGGCCAAAGTCGGACGTACGTTGAGCGTCAAGCGCGGCGCGTGGACCGCCGGCACTCGTTTTCACTACCGCTGGTACGCGAACGGAAAGGCGATTCGTGGCGCCAACGGCGCTTCGCTGAAGCTCACCGCGTCAATGCGTGGCAAGCGGATCACCATCGCGGTGACGGGCAGCAAGTCCGGCTATTCCACAGCAACCCTGACGAGCACGTCGACCGCGCGGGTTCACTGAGACCGCCGAACCTCCCCAACCAGCTCGCCGGCTTGACCTGAGGCGTCCGCCTCGCTCTAGTGCAGGGCCATCGACCCGGTCGTGGAGTGCACCTTCACCTCATCCAGGTAGAGGTCGACCGCCCTGCCCATGGTGCGGCAGGTGAACAGCGGCAACGACTCCTCGTCTGTCGCCGCAGCGCCAACGTGGACCTCGCACCCGGCCTGAGCCGCTTCGATGAGCAGACGGTTGTAGTCGTCGTGCGTCCAGGACACCGAAATCGCATCGAAGGAGTCGCAGGAGGTGTCGGCTTCGTCCCACTCGAGCCGCAGTCCTGGAATGCGTTGTACAACGTCGCCCGAAGCGGCCCGCAGCTGACTCTCGGCGACCGGCCCGCACTGCGGCGCGATCAGCGCGGCGTCCACAACCCACAGACCCAATCCGCCCAGAAAGCTCGCTGACACCACGGCAAGGATGATCCATGACGAGATCTGATCGAACCGAGTCATTGGTGGCCTCCGCGAGTCGGACGATCTTCTGACCCGTCCAGTGTTCCAGGTCAACGTTCACGAGGAGGTTTGCGGTTCAGGGCCAACGACCTTGAGGTGGATCCGCGCCCGTCGTCGACGACCCGCTGATAGTGCCCCGCATAGTCGACGTACAGCTGTTTCGCGCGCTCCCCGCCCAGATCGAACGGGCTGCTCGGAACGTTCATGATGCCGGTGAACTGATAGCCGTAGATCTGTTCGACGTCGCGGTAGATGGCGATCTCTTCGACCAGGTCGGGGCAGGTCTTCGGCACCAAGCCGTCGTCGAGTGGCCAGGCGAACATCTCCATGTCCACCCAGAACCGCGTGCCGGCCTCGCGACAGATCGCGGCCACTTCAGCGATGTTGAGATGGTCCAGATCCCGGGCGAAGGCGAACGGGATCAATATGTCGATATTGCGCAGGATCAGCGCCCACTCATCGGCGAACTCGTGGAAGCGGATGTTGTTCGGCGCCAACGACACCGGCATCGTCGGCGTCAGCTGCCGGACGAAAGCGGTGTAGTCGACGAAGAAGTCGACGATGTCATGCCACTTCTCGTCCGGCACCGGGGGGTAGTCGGCGTACAGCGAACCGAACATCTCCTCAGAGACGTACCAGGAGTAGAGCGATCGGTGGTGCCCGTAGCGCTCGAAAAGCTCGCGCGTCACCCGTTTGTGCCACTCCAGCGACTCCGAAGAGAAGTCGAACCACGCGTACAGGCCCACACCCAAGAAGACGTGCATGCCTGCTTCGTCTGCTGCACTGAGCACCGCCTCGATCGGGTCCTCGCAACCCAGCTCCACCCGCCCGGGAAACAACGCGGACGGGTAGAACGCGCGCCCCGGATAATCCTCGGCGGTCTGGGCGTGCTGGTAGGCGTAGGCCTCGCTCTCGAAGACGTTCTGGATCACGATGCCGTTGATGCCGACCCGCTGCATGGCCAGGACCTGCTCGCGCCAATCCGCGGCTGCGAGGGTCTTTAAGTCGGCGTTGAACCACCGAGCTTCGTCCTCGCTCCAGTGGTAGAGGCTGATCCAGCAGCCATCGATGAGACCAGTGGAGCGGTGACCACTCTCGATGATCTCGCAGCGGTGGGTGCGCTCGCCGAGCAAGGCTCCGGCACCATCGAGGAAGCGCAACCGCAGGTCATGCGCACCCACCAGCCCACCGAGCTGAGGACGAAGCACCGCCTCTGTGCCGTCGAGCGGCCACGACTCGGCGTGGCTCGCGTGGCCATCAACACAGAGCTCGACCCGGCTGGCGCCGGGCGCCCACACCCGCATCTCGACGTCGGTGCGGGTGGAAACCCGTCCTGGCGGAATCACAGTGGAGCGAATGGAGTCCATCGCGGCAGTCCTCTCAGGCCAGCGCCAGGTCGACGCGTACGTCGCCGTGGGTATCGGTGTAGGTGATCTCGACGGCCCCATCGGGACCGACCATCGCCCGGGCGTCGCTGCCGCTCGGAGCGTCCAGGCTGATCGAGCCATCGACTGTGGCGCCGCGGACGACCAGCGTTTCGGCGGCACCGCTGCCGGTCAGGGCGAGCTCGATCTGCACCCGAGCATCATCGAGGAGCTCGGCACGGGTCACCACCGAGCTGCCGGCGGTCTGCTTGATGACGCGGACGGGGGAGTCCGGCACCACCGTCGGCATGGTGAGGCCCTGAAGAGCAGCCGCGAGTTGCCAGATCGCCCCGAGGCCCTCGGCGGCTGCATCGAGCTCGTCGACGTTGATCGCTCCGCTGATCGGCAAGAAGGCGGTGACAGCTCCGGTGGCCTCGTCCTGAACACCGAGCACGGCGTGGACGGCCTGGTGAGCGCGAACAAGGTGATCGACGTCACCGCTGATCCGATAAGCCCAGTAGGAATGCGCGGCGTAGTAGGCCGACCAGCCGACCATCTTGTCGTCGCACTCGTTGTAGCCGACGAAACCGTCGTCGAACCGGGAGTAGGCGTTCACCCAGTCGGCGGCGACCGGGATCTGCCAGCTGTGGTCGTCCAGATCCATCAACAGCAGGTTGCGGGCGGCGAAGAACTGCTCGTAGGTGGTGTGTCCGGCATCGCAGAAGCCGGCGGAACCTTCGCCGTAGGGGACGTGCAGTGGACCGACCAACCATGCCCGGGCGTCCGGCTGGCTGGGGACGCTGCGGAAGTTTGCGTCCAAGAAGGCGAGCACTCGCAGCGCTGCCGCCCGATGGCGCTCCTCGCCGGTGATCCGATAGCAGGCCCACCAACCGAGCATGATCTCGGTGTTATCGGCTACGTACTGACGATCATCGATCGTCGTCGCGGCGTTGTCGTAGCCGTCAACGAATGCGCCGTCTGAGCGATCGCCCGCAGGGATCGCCTCCATCAAAGCGATCGCCGACTCAGTGAAACGATCGTCGCCGGTGAGCTCCCAGTACTCGGCGGCGCAGTGGGCGAAGATGCCGCTGTGGTTCGACTCGATCCAGTTGGAGTCGGAGCCCAGGTCGGCCGTCCAGAAGTTGTTGATGCCGTTCGTGCGCCGGTGCGCGAGGCAGAACTCCAGGCGCGCGCGCAGGCCGTCAAGGTACGCCTGCTCACCGGTGGCCCGGTAGGCATAGAGCTCCGCCTCGGCGAGCTTGAGGACGCCGAACAGGCCGATGTGCCTACCGCTGGTGTTGGCGAACACCCCACCAGAGGAGGCGTCGACGTAGCGGTCCAGGATGAAGCGGTGCAGGCGCCGGGCGTTTCCGGCGTAGAGCGGCATGAGGTGCATGAGTCTCCTGAAGCGTGAGGAGGGGCCGGGGCCGTCCGGAGGGGTAGCTACCGGACGGCCCCGGGGTTTGGGGGGTCAGGGGGCCTGGTGCTTGAGGGCGAGCAGCATCCAGCCCGCCTCGGCGCTGTACCAGCGACCGCACTCCGATGCCCCACAACTGCGCGGCAGCTGCCATTGCGGCGCGTAGTTCGCACGGATCCGACTGACCAGCCGGTTGGCTCCCCGCGCATCACCCATCTGGCGGGCGACGATGGCCATCGACGTCCACGGGTACGCGTCCGGGACCTGATCCGAGCTCCAGTTCGGCCACGCCTTCACGAAGGTCGACCAAGACGTCTTGGCGATGGCGCTGCGCGGTGCCACCACGCCCCACAACGTCGGCCAGATCTGGGCGACACCTTCGGGGTAGAACGTCGCCCGCGGATCGGACGACGAGTCGAGTGCCCAATCCCAGGTCTTGGTCGAGGTGTCCCACAGCAACGAGATCATGGCCTTGCGGGTCGCTTCGGCCTTCTTCTGGTAACGGCCGGCGTCGGTCGCATGCATCAACCGCTTGAGGTGGGCGTAGTCGCGCAGACCACTGACCACCTCCGCGTTGTCCATCGTGTAGTTCACCGCATAGGTCGGCTTGGCGATGGTGAGTTCGTTGGCGTCGCGGACGCCGCCGTTGGCCGGGCTGTTGATCAGAAGTGCGGCGACCTCGTCGTAGGTGGCGATGTTCTTCACCACGAACTTCTTCAGTCGGGCGTCTTTGGAGACATAGGCCCGGTAGGCCAGGTTAAGCGCGGTGGACGCGTACGAGTCGACCGAGTCGTAGTCGTTCGTCGGGGTCTCGACACCGGTGGCCTGATCGTAGTTGAAGTCGTAGATCGAACCCTTCAGCCCAGAGACATCGGAGTTGTTCAGGTGGGTGATGTACCAACCCATCCATCGCAGCACCACGGTCCGCGCACGTGGGCTGCCTTCAGCCAGCAGCCCGAGCGAGGCGATGTTGGCGAAGTAGGGCTCGATGAAGTCGGGGAACGCTCGAATGGCGCCGTCAGGCAGTTGTCTATCGGCCAGGAATGTGACCTGATCGGTGGCCGGCGAGGTTCGCGCCGTGGTCTTGGCGGTGGCCGGCGACGCGATGAAGCCGAGCGACAGCGCGCCGACGATGGCGCAGCTCAGCAGCGTGCGGATGGGACGTGTTCTCATGCGGTTTCCTTCCTTGCTTTCGGCTGGACGTGGACGGACTTCGCCCGCGAACGGCAGTGGTCAACGGGTCTTGCGGGGGAGGTCGTGGCTAGCGGTACAGGTCGAGCGCGCTGGTGAAGTGCTGGGTGATCTTGTCTGGTGCGGTCGCGGCTGAGCCGATGACCAGTGCCCAGGCTCCGGCCTTCAGGCAGGCACGAGCGTCGTCGATCGTCCAGATCCGGCCTTCTGCGATCACCGGCAGCCCGAACGACGTCAGTCCGGACAGCACCTCCAGAGCCGGCCCGGACGAGTCGAGGTCTGCGGTTTCCTCGGTGTAGCCGGCCAGGGTGCAGGCGAGGATGTCGACACCGGCGTCGCGGGCGTAGGCACCCTCTTCAACGGTGGCGACGTCGCCCATCACGATTGCGCCGGCTCGGTGGAGGCCGTCCACGATGCCGCTGAGCTTCTCCCCGCCCGGCCGCGGACGGGTGGTGGCATCGAGCGCAACGATCTGCGCCCCGGCCTCGACGACGACCAGGCCGTCGGCAAGGGTCGGAGTGATCCTGACGGCGAAGCCGGGGGTGTCGACCTTGCGAATCCCGATGATCGGCAGGGCTGACTGCGCGCGCACGGCTCGCACGTTCGCCGGACCGTCGATGCGGAAGCCAGCTGCCCCGCCGTCGGCGGCGCTGGCCGCCAGGGCGGCGATGATGCCCGGATCGTCGAGCGGCCCGTCTGGTGTGGCCTGGCAAGACACGATCACGCGGGCCCGAATCAGAGCCAGGAGTTCGTCGTGTTGGCTGGGAGTAGGCATGTCATTCCTCATTGCTGGTCAGCCCTTCAATGCCCCGGCGGAGACACCGTTGATGACGTGCCGCTGGAAGACGACGTACACCAGCACGATGGGGATGGTGGTGATCGTGGTGGCGGCCATCATCAGGCCGTACTGACTGAAGTGGGCGCCCTGGAAGGTCTGCAGACCCACCTGGAGCGGCAGTAGCTTCTGGTCGTTGAAGACCACCGAGGCGAGAATGTACTCGTTCCAGGCGCCGAGTGCGGTCATGATGATGACGGTTGCCACCGCCGGACGGGCCATCGGCAGCGCGATCTGCGCGAACACGCGCAACCTGCTCGCGCCGTCGACGAAGGCCGCTTCTTCGATCTCCTGGGGGATTTCCTCGAAGAATCGGCGCAGGATGAACAGCGCCACCGGCAGTGAGCTGTTGATCATGGGCAATACGTAGCCCAGCTGGGTGTTGAGCAGGCCAAGACGGGCCAACACGACGTACAGCGGAATGAACGCCCCCGGCAAGGGGATAAACAAGAAGGCCAGCAACGACAGATAGATGGCGTTCTTGAACGGGAACTGCATCCGGGCAAAGGCGTAGGCAGCCAGGCTACCTAGGACGACCGTTCCGACCACGGTGCTGGTGGTGTAGATCAGGCTGTTCCAGGTGTAGGTGGAGAAGGACGCCTGCTGCCACGCCTTGACGTAGTTGTCCCACAGGAAGTGCTGCGGGATCAGGTGAACGCCGGAGTAGATCTCGGCGTTGCTTTGCAGTGAGGCCGAGACCATCCACGCCAGCGGCAGCAGCGAGGCGATCGCCCAGGCGATCAAGGCCGCGTGCAGGCCGAACCGGCCGACCGTGCGCCGAGGTGCCGCGCTTCGCATCAGAACCTCCTCTTGGTGAGCCGCAGCGAAAGCAGCGACACGATGAGCAGCAGCACGCCGAAGATCATCGATAGTGCCGAGGCGTAGCCGAAGCTGGGCGTGTGGCCGAAGGCACTGCGGTAGATCGTGAGGATCGGCACCTCCGTGGCGTAACCGGGGCCGCCGTTGGTCATTGCCAGCACCAGGTTGAAGGTCTGCATGCCGCCGAGGAAGGTCAGCACGCTCACTGTTCCGATCACCGGCATCATCAGCGGCAGCGTGATTCGGGTGAACAGCTGCCAAGCCGACGCGCCATCGACCCGTGCAGCTTCGTACAGCTCGGTCGGCACGCCTTGCAGTCCGGCGAGGAAGAGCAAGAACGGGTAGCCGACGCCTTGCCAGACTGACGCGGCCGAGATCGCCCACAGCGCTGTGCTGGCTTCACCGAGCCACGGTTGTGCCCAGTCTCCGAGCCCGATCGAAGCCAGGCCTTGGTTGAGGGCTCCGGTCATCGGGTCGTAGATCCACTTCCACAAGATCGCCACCACAATGCCCGACAGGATCGGCGGGATGTAGAAGACGGCCTGGTAGAGGCCGGCCCCGCGCGGGCGTGAGTTCACCGCAAGGGCCAAGAGCATGCCGATCAGCTGCATCACGGTGAGAGCCACCCCGGACAGGATCAGCCCGTTGAACATCGAGCTCCACCACACGCCGTCAAAGGCGGCCGCGACATAGTTGGCGAGCCCGACGTAGTCGTAGCTGCGGGACAGCCCATCCCAGTTGGTCAGGCTGAGCTCGATCGTGCGGATGAATGGATAGACGCTGAATAGTGCGAACAGGACCACGGTGGGGAGGACGAACGCCAACCCGATCCAGCGATCGTGGCGGGCCCACGGCTGCCCCTTGTGCCGGGTTCGCCGGCGAGGCAGTCTGCGCTCCAGCGCGTCTGTCGTCATGGCTGAGACCTCCCCACCGCGGTGCCGCTCCTACTTCGCCTTGCCGCTGTCGGCGGCGTCCTGCATCTTGGCTGCAATCTGCTCCGGCGTGGCCTTGCCCGCGATGATGTCCTGAATCCCCTTGTCCATGGTGGTTTGGACCGGACCGGGCATGGAGTACTTGCTGGTCGGGAAGATCATGTCCATGGCCTGAGCCCACAACCGGGTGTTGTCGTCGGCGGGCAGGGCATCAACAACCTGCTTGTTCGCCGGGATGTTGAGGCTCTTCTCGGCGTAGAGCTTCTGCTGCGGGACGTCGGTAAGCCACTTCAGGAAGTCGAGAGCAGCTTGCTGATGCTGCGAGGTTCCGGTGACGAAAGCGCTGGCACCGACTCCGCCGGCGATGTACTGCGGATGGTCACCCCACGTCGGCGGCATGAAGACGCCGTAGTTGGTGAAGTCGGGGTTGGTCAGCCCGAAGGTGGACGTCGCCCAGGAGCCGTCATACAGCATGGCCACCTTGCCGCCGGCGAACAGCGCCTCGGCCGCGGGCATGTCGTAACCGAGGATCCCGTCGGCGAAGACCTTGTCGTCAGCCAGCGTCTTGAACAGCGCGAGCGAGGAGATCCACGGCGCCGAGTTGTAGCTGGTCTTGCCGCGGAAGGTTTGCTCCATACCCTCCTGGCCGATGCTGCGCCACTGGTAGAGCACGGCCATGGAGTCCTGGCCCCAGGATCCGAAGCCGGAGACGAACGGCTGGATGCCGGCCGCGCGCAGCTTCTGACTGTCGGCGATGAACTCGTCCATCGTGGCCGGTGGGGTGGCGATGCCGGCCTTGGCGAACAGGTCCTTGTTGTAGAGGAACTGCATGTTGTTCACGTCGATCGGGACGTAGTAGGCACCCGGGGTGACGCTCCACTGGTTGCCGGCGAGGAAGGACACGTTCTCAAGGGAGGTCTTGGTGAAGCGGTCCGACATCCAGCTCTTGGCGCTGGTCTGGTCGAGGTTAAGGATCTGACCTTCCTTGGCGTACGGCGCGACGGTGTCGCCGACGGTCGTCCAGCTCGCCGAGATGTCAGGAAGGTTGCCCGCCTGTGCTGCAGCCTGGAACTTCTGCTGCAGGCCGTCACCAGGGACGAGTTCCATCTTGACCTCGACACCGGTCTGGGCTTTGTACTGGGCCGCCAGATCGTTCATGAGTTGTTCGCGGTCGGTCCAGTAGTGCCAGAAGGTGAGCACCTCACCTGTGGGCTGGACGGATGTGGACGCGGACGATGCCGGGGTGCCTGATTGGCAACCGGCGACGGTGACGCCGAGGGCCGCGATCACGAGGGCGCTGGTGAGGCGTCCGAGTGCGCGGGCTCGGCCGGTGAGCTTCAGCATGTGACTCCCTTGAGACATGTGAGTTGATTGGAAATGGTCTAGACCGATTTCGCGCCCAATCATGGCCGTGTCGCCTACTCGCTGTCAAACGTCGCTGTCACTAGGGCTCTACACTTCGCGATGTCAGCTTTGGTTCGTACCAAAGTCAATCCCAGGCCGATCGGTGCAAGCGTCGGGTCTAGATCAGGGGCGGCTCACCGGCCTGCCAACGGGCCCGAGCGTCGGAAGTCAGCAGATAAAGCGGGTCGCTGCGGAGCACGCCGAGCAGCAGTTCAGCCATGGCCAACGCATCGATCAGGGCAGCTCTCCCGGCACCGACCCGGTAGTTCTTCTGGGCCCCGCTGCTTGTCAGTAGCGGTTCGACGACGCAGAAGTCGCGCTCCCAGCCCCATTGATGAAGCCAGTTGACGACGGTGTGCTCCGCGCCACTGGCATCCTCCACGCTCGCCCACGTCCGCTCCGGCTGCAGGTGATAGGGGACGCCCGCCAGCTCCTCGAGGCAGTGCAGGGTGGTGTTGCTGTCGTGGGTGACCCCGCCCAGCAGCAGGATGGCACCATGCTCGCGAATGAGGCGCGCATAGGGTGACGACTCGTCGCACGGGCTGCTACCGGCTTCGTGACCCTGCGTCCACTCCTGCGGAGCCCGACCTCCGAGTGCCGTCACCGAGTGCGTCGGATGCCAACTGCGCACCGCTCCCGCGGCCGCGCGGCTTGCCTCGGGGATGGCGCCCGTGCGACAAGGAGTACGCACGACGTCCATTCGGGGTGGATTGGTCGGCCCATCCTCAGCCGAGTAGGTCAAGGTTGGAAAGAGCACGCTTGTATGCTCGCCTGCTGCCTCCACCAGCGCGCTGACAACGCCCGATGGCTGAACATCGGTCAAGCCCATTCCCTTGAAAGACGAGTGCACCAGTACAGCTGAGAACCGATCCAACCCGAGCGAGCTGAGGTCGTGTCGCAGTGTTTTCATCCCACCTCCAAAATTGGTATGGTCCAATCATGGAGGGAGGCGCTGACGCCTCGCAATCTCGTGGCCGACACACGTCGGCGAGTGGGGAAGGTGCCGTGCCACAGGTCATCGCCATCGACATCGGCGGAACGAAAGTGCGTTCCGCCCTGGTCGAGACCGGCTCGGGGGTGATCTCTCACGTGTCTGAGCGTGTCACCGGTGATGGAGCCGCGGCGATCGTCGCCTCGGTCATCGATGCCGCCACAGCGCTGCAGCAACAGGGCCGCCCGAAGGCGATCGGGATCGCTTCCGCCGGTGTGATCGACCCGGTCACCGGGGCGGTGACTTCAGCCGGCCCGACCATTCCAGGCTGGGCCGGCACGGAACTGGGCGCACGCGTCGCCACGGCCTGCAACCTGCCCACCAGCGTAGCGAACGACGTTCATGCCGCCGGCTGGGGCGAACTCGGCTACGGCGGACTGCGGGGGAGTCGCACCGGACTCCTGGTCGCCGTGGGAACCGGCGTCGGAGTGGCGGCATGTGTCGAGGGCTCCGTCGTTCTCGGCGGGCACGGCCTCGGCGGCACGGGCGCTCGAGTTGAGTGGCTCGCTTCCGGGCCGGGAATCGTCCGGCTACACAATGGCGCCACCGCGCGGCCCGCACACGATCTTCGTGAAGTAGCGAGGCGCCTGGCAGACGGGGATGCCGTCGCACGCTCGTCGGTCGTCGCCGGAGCCGAGGCCCTCGGGCGCTGGCTCGCCCCGCAAGTCGAACTCCTCGACCCCGAAAAGGTCATCATCTGCGGCGGCGTCACCCATCTCGGCGCCGTGTGGCACGAGACTCTTGCCGCGACCGTGCGCGAGGCTGTTGACTCACGGTTGGCGGACGTCGCCATCGAGCTGTCGGGGCTGGACGATCACGCGCAGCTTCTCGGAGCCGCGTGGCAGGCCGTCACCAGGCCCGTAAAGACCATCGCCCTAGCGGCAAGTAAGGAGACACAACATTGAGTGGCGACAGCCGAGGGTCCGAGGACGATCACAAGTACCGGATCGTCCAGGATCGACTGCTGGCCGTCGTCGACCAACTGGCGATCGGTGATCGCCTGCCGACCGAGCGCTCCTTGGCTGCGGAGTTCGGCGTCAGCCGAATGACCGTCCGACAGGCGATTCTCGGCTTGGAGCAAGCCGGACGGGTGCGACGTGTGCAAGGGTCGGGCACCTACGTGGCCAGCCCAACGATCTCCAAGACCGTCGAGCTGACCAGCTTCAGCGAGGACATGCGATCCCGCGGGCTGGAGCCGTCGTCCAAGCTCCTCAGCGTTCGGCCTGTGCTTGCCGGAGCAGAGCTCGGGCAAGCGCTCGGGATTAGCCCGGGCGTCGAGCTGGTGCGGATCGACCGCCTGCGTCTGGCCGACGGTCAGCCGATGTGCCTAGAGACGGTGCACCTGCCTGCGGGCTTGGTGGACGGGCTTGACGAGCACGAGCTGACTGGGTCGCTGTACGAGCTCCTTGAGACCCGCCGCGGCATTCGGCTGGTCGAGGCAGACCAGACCATCAGCGCCACCGTGCTGAACGAGAGCCAGGCGAAGCTCCTGAGTCGCCCAGTGTTGAGTCCCGCGCTGGAAGTACGTCGGATCAGCTACGACTGGCAGCACTCACCGGTGGAGCACGCGGTCACTGTGTACCTCGTCGACCGCTACGACATCCAGATGAACGTCCGCCGCGCCCAGCACTAGCACCGTCCCGGCAACGCCAGCCACCACGACGTGAGGGGAGGTTCGGCGTCTTCGCGCGTCCCACCTCATCTTGATGGTGGGCCGGCGCACACCTGCCACGCATCGGAAAGGTGACGGGGGTGGAGGGCGGGGATCTCCGAGAGATCTGGTGGGCCTAACTGGACTTGAACCAGTGACCTCTGCCTTATCAGGGCAGCGCTCTAACCGTCTGAGCTATAGGCCCGCCGCGTGCTTTCACACGCAAGGTGAAAGGTTACCGACAAGCGACGTCGTGCTCAAATCGAGCCGGAAACCGGACGATCAGTCCTCGGCGAGGGTCAGCTCCAGGCCGCCGAGGATGTTCGCGCTGAGGTTGTACAGGAAGGCCATGATCGTGCCCAGCGCGGTGGAGAGCACCACATTGATCACTCCGAGCAGAGCGGCGATACCCAAAACCTTGTTGGCGCTGAGGTAGTCCTCGATGCGCCAGCCCTCGGTGTTGTTCGGGCTGGAGGCGATGTCGAGAATCGCACTGTTGATCGCGGCGAACAGGCCAGAAGCCAGCAGGATCTGCCACAGCAGGTAGGTCGCCACCCAGGCGACGATGCCGAAAGCCACCGAGAAGAGGAAGACCGTCTTCATCACCGACCACGGGTCGACCCGCGCCAGCCTGAGCCGGGCCTTCCTGGTGCGACGAGCGCCGCTCGAGGCCGTCGCCGGACGCGGAGCAGGGCGCGCCATCATGCTGGCGACCGGCACGGCCGCCGGAGCCGCTTGCGGAACTTCAGTCGTCGGTACGGCCACGGTCGGCTCCTGACTCTGCACGGACGGCGCCGGCTTCGGCGAAGCAGCCGAGCTGGGGGTCGCCGCGGGAGAAGACCCCGGGGCGGGTCGATCGAACGGCGCCATCAGATCGCTCTTGACGGCGTCGGCCTTGGGTTGAGCATCGGGGCGGTTGGCGGCCGGCTTCGGCATGGCCGGACGCGCTGCCGGCGCGGCAGTCTTCGACTGTTGCGCCTTCGACTGCTGATTACGGGTGCGGCCCATCCGCGGCTTCACCGCGGCTGGCTTCTCCGCAGGGATCCTCGGCATCTGCACCACGGTGTCGCCGAGCCCCTCGGCCTCTGACGGCGAGGCCACAGCTCCGTCGACCCTCCAGGACGCGTCGCTGGCGGCTTGGCCGTCCTTCTTCGCGTCGGGTGCTTCAGTCACCGTTCTCCTCCTCGGCAGCGGTCTCGGCGCCCGCAGTTACGGTCCCGCCCGGCTCCACCGTACCCTCATCGCCAACGGCCGGGTCAACCGCTCCAGCTTCCTCGTCCTCAGTGCTCGATTCCGGGTTGAGAGCGATAACGGAAACGGCGTCCTCGCCGGAAACCCGGACGAACTTGACGCCCATCGTGTCGCGCCCCTTCGCCGGAACCTCGGCGACAGCCGAGCGGGTGATCTGTCCACTGGTCTTGATGGCGATGACCTCGTCAGCTTCGCTGACCACCAGCCCGCCGACCAGCGAGCCGCGGTCCTCGTTCAACTTCATCGCCTTGATGCCCAGGCCGCCGCGGCCCTGCTGGCGATACTCGCTGACCGCGGTGCGCTTGGCGAAGCCGCCGTCGGTCACGGTGAAGACGAAGCGGTCGTCCTCTTCCATGTCCGCACCGATCACCGACATGCTCAGCAGCGCGTCCCCGGAACGGAACTTCATGCCAGTCACGCCGGACGTCGCCCGTCCCATCGGACGAAGCTGCTCATCGTCGGCGGCGAATCGAATCGCCTGGCCCTTGCGGGAGATCAGCAGCACGTCATCGTCGGCCGAGCACAGCCCGGCACCGATCAACTCGTCATCGGGAGTGCGGAAGTTGATCGCGATCACGCCGGCCTGCCGCGGCGAGTCGTAGGCCCGCAGCTCGGTCTTCTTCACCAGGCCCGACCTGGTCGCCATCAGCAGATACGGCGCGTCGTCGTAGCTGCGCAGAGTCAGCACGCCGGCGATCCGCTCATCGGGCAGGAAGCTCAGCAGCCCGGCAACGTGACCGCCCTTGGCGTCACGGTTGGCCTCGGGCAGCTGCCACACCTTGGAGCGGTAGACCCGACCCAGATTGGTGAAGAACAAGATCCACTGATGGTTGGTCGTGGTGAACAGGTGCTCGACCTCGTCATCGGCGCGCAGGGACGCGCCACGCACGCCCTTGCCGCCGCGCTTCTGCAGCCGGTACTGATCGCTGCGGGTGCGCTTGGCGTAACCGCCGCGAGTGATGGTGACCACCATCTCCTCGTCGGGGATGAAGTCCTCTTCGCTCATGTCGCCGTCGGCGGCGATGATCCGGGTGCGCCGCTCGTCGCCGTACTTGGCCACGATCTCGGCCAGCTCGGAGCTGATGATCTGCCGCTGCCGCTCCGGCTTGGCCAGAATGTCCTTCAGATCGGCAATGGTCAGCTCAAGTTCGGCCAACCGGTCGATGATCTGCTGGATCTCCATCGCGGCCAGCCGACGCAGCTGCTGGTTCAAGATGTGCAGCGCCTGGTCGTCATCGATGCCGAGCAGCTCCTTCAAGCCCTCGCGCGCGGCGTCGGCCGTCCGGGAGGCTCGAATCAACGCGAGCACCTCGTCGAGCCGGTTCAGCGCCGCCACCAGACCGCGATCCAGATGAGCGCGCTTCTCCGCCTCGTCCAGGCGGTAGGCGGTGCGCCGCTGAATGACTTGGATCTGATGCTTGACCCAGTACGAGATGAACTGGTCCAGGCGCAGCGTCCGCGGCACCGAGTCGACCAGCGCCAGCATGTTGCAGCCGAAGGTGTCCTGCAGCTGGGTGTGCTTGTACAGGTTGTTCATCACCACGCGCGGCTGCGCGTCGCGCTTGAGCAGGATCACCAGCCGCTGGCCGGTGCGCGCGCTGGAGTCGTCGCGAATGTCGGAGATGCCGGTCAGCTTGCCGGCGTTGACCAGCTCGGCGATCTTGACCGCGAGATTGTCCGGGTTGCACATATAGGGCAGCTCGGTCACCACCAGCTGGGTGCGTCCGTGCTTGTCCTCTTCGATGTCGATGACCGCACGCATGATCACCGAGCCGCGACCGGTGCGGTAGGCGTCCTCGATGCCCTGGCGCCCAACGATCAGCGCACCGCCGGGGAAGTCTGGACCCTTGATCCGCTCCATGGCGGCCTCAAGGAGCTCCTCCTTGGTGGCCTCCGGATTCTCCAGCGCCCACTGCACGGCTTCGGCGACCTCGCGCAGGTTGTGCGTGGGGATGTTGGTGGCCATGCCGACCGCGATACCGGTCGAGCCGTTCACCAGCAGGTTCGGGAACCGCGCCGGCAGTACCGTCGGCTCCATCTCGCGGTTGTCGTAGTTCGGCGTGAAATCGACGGTGTTCTCGGTGATGTCACGCACCATCTCCATCGACAGCGGCGCCATCTTGCACTCGGTGTATCGCATGGCCGCGGCCGGGTCGTTACCGGGGGAACCGAAGTTGCCCTGACCGGCGACCAGCGGAGCCCGCATCACCCACGGCTGCGCCAGCCGCACCAAGGTGTCGTAGATCGCGGAGTCACCGTGCGGGTGATAGAGACCCATCACCTCACCAACCACGCGCGAACACTTGTTCCACCCGCGGTCGGGACGGTAACCGCCGTCGTACATGGCGTAGAGCACGCGGCGGTGCACCGGCTTGAGGCCGTCACGGACGTCGGGCAGGGCGCGTCCGACGATGACGCTCATCGCATAGTCGAGGTACGAACGCTCGACCTCGACCTGCAGGTCGATCTCTTCGGTCTTCGCGTTGGTGGGGGCGAGACCCTGCTCGGGTGCCGCAGCCTCGACGCTGGTCTCGTCCGGCTCGATGGGGCCGTCGGTCATGGGATTCTCCTTGGCTCAGTTCCCTGAGTTTCTGCAGTTGTGGGGTGTGCTGGTCTGCCCAGCGGGAGGACGGCGGCGTCGGCGGGCCGACGCCGGCGGCATCAGATGTCGAGGAAGCGGACGTCCTTGGCGTTGCGCTGAATGAAGGCGCGGCGCTGTTCGACGTCCTCACCCATCAAGATCGTGAACGTCTGATCGGCGGCGGCGGCGTCCTCCAAGGTGACCTGGAGCAGCGCGCGCTTACCCGGATCCATCGTGGTGTCCCACAGATCCTCGGCGTTCATCTCGCCCAGACCCTTGTACCGCTGAATCGGGTTCACATTCGGCAGCTTCTTGCCGGCCGCCAGGCCGGTGTCGCGCAGCGAGTCACGCTCGGCGTCGGAGTAGGCCAGCTCGTGCGGTGCATTCGTCCACCGCAAGCGGAACAGCGGCGGCTGAGCCAGGTAGACGTGACCGGCGTTGATCAGCGGCTTCATGAAGCGGAACAGCAGCGTCAGCAGCAACGTGCGAATGTGCGCGCCGTCGACGTCGGCATCGGCCATCAGCACGATCTTGTGATAGCGCAGCTTGTCCAGATCGAAGTCGTCCTGCACCCCGGTTCCCAAGGTGTTGAAGATCGCTTCGACCTCCTTGTTCTGCAGGATCTTGTCCAGGCGTGCCTTTTCAACGTTCAAGATCTTGCCGCGGATCGGCAGGATCGCCTGGGTGCGCGGGTCGCGTCCACCCTTGGCGGAGCCGCCGGCGGAGTCACCCTCGACGATGAACACCTCGCACTCGGTCGGCTCGGTGGAGGAGCAGTCGCTCAACTTTCCGTACTGGCCCTTGTTCAGCAGGCCCTTGCGGCTGCGCGCCATGTCGCGCGCCTTCCGCGCGGCCATCCGCGCGGTGGCAGCGGCCTGGCTCTTGCGGACGATGTCCTTGCCTTCGGCCGGGTTCTTCTCAAACCAGTCGCCGAGCAGATCGTTGACGACCTTCTGCACGAAGGAGCGAGCCTCGGTGTTGCCCAGCTTGGTCTTCGTCTGGCCCTCGAACTGCGGCTCGGAGAGCTTGACCGAGATGATCGCGGTCAGACCCTCACGGATGTCGTCGCCGGAGACGCGATCCTCGCGCTTCTTGATCATGCCCCAGGTCTCACCCCACTTGTTGACCGTGTTGGTCAGCGCTGCGCGGAAGCCCTCTTCGTGGGTACCGCCCTCGTGGGTGTTGATGGTGTTGGCGAAGGTGTGGACGGATTCGTTGAACGAGGTGTTCCACTGCATCGCCACCTCGAGGCTCATCTGCTGCTCGGGGGAGGCGGCGTCGATCGCGATCACCGTGGAGTTGATCGTCTCCTTGGTACCGATCAGGTACTTCACGTAATCGATCAGGCCGTCGTTGTACTGGAAGGTCTGCTCACGCTGGCTGTCGGCATCGGCATCGTCGTCCTCACCGGCCGCGGAGGTGCGGCGGTCGGCGATGGTGATCTTCAGTCCCTTGTTGAGGAAGGCCATCTCGCGGAAGCGGGTGGCCAACGTCTCGTAGGAGTACGCCGTGGTCTCGAAGATGGTCGGGCTGGCGAAGAAGGTGACCGTCGTCCCGGTGTCCTGGGTAGCCTCCAACTGCTGCAGCGGCTCGTTCGGATCGCCCAGGCTGAACGACTGACGCCAGTGGTAGCCGTCGCGGAAAGCGTCGACGGTCAGCGAATCGGAGAGCGCATTCACGACGGAGACGCCCACACCGTGCAGACCACCGGAGACCTTGTAGCCGCCGTCGCCGAACTTGCCGCCGGCGTGCAGCATGGTCAGCGCGACGGTCAGCGCGGAGATCTTCTCCTTGGGGTGCTCCTTGACCGGAATGCCGCGGCCGTTGTCGACGACGCGAATGCCGTCGCCGTCGAGCAGCTCGACCAGGATCGAGTCGCAGTACCCGGCCAACGCTTCATCGACGGCGTTGTCGACGACCTCGTAGACCAAGTGGTGCAGGCCGCGTTCACCGGTCGAGCCGATGTACATGCCTGGACGTTTGCGGACCGCCTCCAGCCCCTCAAGGACGGTGATCGCCGAAGCGTCGTAGTTGCCTTCGGCGACGTGCGCCGCTTCAGCGGCGGACAGGGTGAGGCCGGATTCATCGCTCACGTGGTATCCCCTCGGACGTAATAACGGCCACCGAGGCAGCGAAGCTCGGCGGCGCACACAGGAACGGTGTCATCTTACCGGATCGACCACCGGAGCTGGGGACGTGAGACCTCTCATCACCCTCTGGCTGGCCCGTGGAGCCGTTTCGCAGCCGCTACCAGGGGCCAGCGCATGTCCCGATACGCGCCGCCGGGCCGCAGAGCGCCACAGGGCCGCGCATCCACAGCCTGGGCGCGCCGCTGGCGGCCGCGACCTGACCAGGGGTCCCACCCGGCTGCCTGTGGGCCCGGCACGCCGCGCCAGCGGGACCGGTCCGACGCGGCTCTCGCCGGCGTCGCCGGCCGTCCGGCATCGGATTTTGACCCCTTCTGGGGGACTGCGCCCACCAGCGACGATTGCCTAGCATCGTGGAACGTGACGAGCCATTCGCCGATCCGCGGGATCAAGGGACGGACGGGCTCACGAAAGGCGGGATCGGCCGCCCGCCGCGCGGTCGAGCCGGAGCCGCAGCCGGCGACCACAACCCAGCGCTCACGCTCGACGTCGACCAGCACTGAGACCAAAGCACTGGCACGCCCGCTGTTCGGCAAGGCTGAGCGGCAACTGATCCTCGGACTGGTGGCAACGGCGTTGGTGGTGTTGCTGGTCACGGTCGTGCTGCCCCTGCTGATGAGCTGGGTGCGCAACTTCTGAGTCAGCCGTAGGTGTCGCGCGGTCCCCGTCCAGGAACCGAGCGGCGACCCTTCTTCCAACTCGGCGACTGCGGCCCGACGACCTGCACTCGAGTGACCGTCCCTTGGCCGAGCGCATCATTCAAGACCGCGACCAGTTGGGGTGCGATCGATCGCAAGGAGGCCGCCCAGGTCGACGATTCCGCGCGGACGGTGAGCACGCCCTCCATGAACGTCTCGGGTTCACAGTGCGCGGCGTTGACCGGACCGACCAATGTGGGCCAGCGACTCAGCAGCTGACGGATGTTCAACTCGGTGGTCCAGCCCTGACTTTGTGCGACCGCGCCGATCAACTCCCCAATCGGGGTGGGTCCGTCGGTACGTGGCTCGGCGGTCGGACGGCGTCGAGGTTTGGGCGCTGCACCGCGAGCGGCCCTCGCGATCTGCTTGGCCAGATCGGAGCCGCCAGGATCATGGTCCGGCACATCGCTCACCGCTCCATCTTCGCATCAGTGCGAGCGTGCGGAACGCCGCAGGATTTCCCCGCACGCTGGATTCTTGGTGGTTGCATGGGTCGCAAGAGTCATCGCACGAGATCTCATCGAGGAGGATCATGCTGAAACTGCGAACTGCCGTCATCGGCTTGGTAGGCCTGGCGCTCGCTTTCCTGGCGCCGATTAGTCCGGCTGAGGCCCGGATTGCACCAACCGTCACCTACACCGTCGGCTGCGGACGGGTGGATTTCGTCTCGACCAGCAGCGACCGGATCGCGGTCTACTACGGCGGGTCGAACGTCGCCGACTCGTACGACAGCGCGGACGGCGCGCTCGTGCTGGATCCGGGAGCGTCAGGCGTGGTGGCCACCACCCGCTCGACGTTGTACTACTACGTCGACAGTCTGGAGCGGTCGATTGTGACGCCGAAGACGATCACCGTGCCGCAGAACTGCACCGGAGCTCGCAAGGGGTCGGTGGTCATCACCGGCCGACGCGCCGTTGGCCTTCCCTTGACCGCCTCGACCGGTACCTGGGTGCCCACTCCGCTGAGCTTCAGCTATCAGTGGTATCGCAATGGTGTAGCGATCAGTGGCGCCACCGCGAAGACCTACACCCCCGTCGCCGCCGACCGAGCCAAGCACCTGCGGGTGAAGGTCGTGGCCAACTTTGTGGGCTACAAGCAGCTGACCCGCGAGTCGAAGCGCACCATGGCGATCCGCACCGGTGTGCTGGTGACCGTCAAGCCGACCATCGCCCGCTCAGGTGACACCCTGACCGCGACTGCAGGAACGTGGACGCCGGCTCCGGTGACGCTGAGCTATCAGTGGTTCCTGTCCGGCAAGAAGATCAAGGGCGCCACCGCTTCCACGCTTGCGGTTCCGTCCAACTCGCTCAACAAGTCGGTCACGGTCCGCGTCTGCGGCACCAAGGCGGGCTTCCACAAGGCGTGTCGTACCTCGGCCGGCTTCGTGATCGCACCGCTCGGCTAAGTGCACAACGACAGGGCCCGGCTTCGTCCGCGACGCCGGGCCCTGTCGCGTTCGACGGCGCGGCCGCGCTCAGTCGCGGGGGTCGGCTGCCTCACCTGACTGCTCATCGAGCGCCTCGACTGTGCCCGACCCCACGGCAAAGCGGTGGCCGCTGAGCGAGCTGGGGATGTCCGCAGCGACGGCGGCCGTGATCAGCACCTGTTCCGCTGAACCGATCAGTTCGGCGAGGCGAGTGCGCCGGGCTTCGTCCAGCTCTGCGAACACGTCGTCGAGAATCAACACCGGTTCGATTCCGTCAGCGCGCAGCAGCTCGAAAGCCGACAGGCGTAGCGCCAAGGCAAACGACCACGATTCCCCATGGGAGGCGTACCCCTTGGCCGGCAGATCACCGATCCGCAGTTCGAGGTCGTCTCGATGTGGTCCGACCAGGCACTGGCCGCGCGCGATCTCTTCACCACGTCGTTCGGCCATTCGCGCCTCCAGGACCTCGCGGAGCTCCGCGACGCCGAGTTGCTCCGCCACGGCGCTGGAGGATTTGTAGTCGGCGCCCGCGACATTGTTGGTCGGTGCGATGTCGGCGTACGCCTGCCGCAAGAGTGGTTGGAGTGCGCCCAGCGTCGCCAGGCGAGCTGCGACGATCTCGGCACCCAGAGTCGCCAGTTGGCCGTCCCAGACGTCGAGGGTCGCCGCCACTTCGGCCGTCAGCGCACGCCCGCCGCGGCCGGCCAAGGACTTGAGCAAGGTCGAGCGCTGCCGAAGGACACGTTCGTAGTCGGCACGCACGCCGGCCAATCGGGGCCAGCGGGCGACGGTCAGTTCGTCGATGAAACGGCGGCGATCGCTTGGGTCCCCTTTCACAATCGCCAGATCCTCCGGCGAGAAGAGCACCACCCGCAGCGCGCCGAGCAGGTCGCGCGGCCGCCGCAGCGGCGAGCGATTCAGGCTGGCCCGGTTTGACCGCCCCGGCAGAACCTCGATCTCAAGCAACAGGCTGCGATCGTCGTCGACGCCGGCCTGCACCCGCGCTCGAACCAACGCCCGCTCAGCCCCCGCTCGCACCAATGGGGCATCCCCAGCAACCCGGTGCGAGCCGAGCGTGGCCAGAAACTCCACCGCTTCGACGAGGTTGGTCTTACCTTGACCGTTCGCCCCGGTGAAGACCGTGACTCCCGCCTGCAGGGCAACCTCGGCGACCGGATAGGAGCGGAAGTCCGCCAGGCTCAGATGAGTGACGAACACCGATGATCCTGGTTTGCTCGCAGATTCGGCGGTTCAGCCGTCATGACGCCCACGAGCACGAGACTCGATCGCTCAGGCCGGCAGGCGCATGAGCATGATGACGTGCCGGTAATCGCCCACCGGCTCGCCGTCGAGCTCATTGAGCCCCATCAACAGACAGGGCTTGCCCGGAGCGGTGAACGAGAACTGCACGTACGCAGTGTCCAGCGCTGAGAGAGCATCAGACAGGTAATGCGGGTTGAACCCGGCAGCGGTCATGGCCAAGCCGCCGCCGGCCTCGTCCACGACCTCGGCTTCGAGAGCCTCAACTGCCTGCGCCTGATCTCCGGTAGCGGCCTCGAGCGTGATCGAGCCCTCAGCGATGATCATCCGCAGCGACGTGTTCCGCTCGGCGACCAACGCGACACGCTTCACCGAAGCAATCACGTCGGAGGTGTTGGCCCGCACGGTGACGGTGGGCTGAACGCTCATCAGATGCCGAACCTTCGGGAACTCACCGTCGAGAAGCCGGGTGGTGATCTGCCGGACGCCGGCCGCGCCGGTGCCTTCGAAACCGATCAGGCCGTCACCGGCCGCGCTGCTGGACAGGCTCAGTGTGACCGCCTCACCGGAGGTCATCGACTTGGCCGTCTCAGCCAACACGCGGGCCGGCACGAGGGCGGCGCCTTCTGCCGTGCTGCGCGGCGACCAATCCAGTTCCTTCAAGGCCATCCGGTAGCGGTCAGTGGCCAACAGCGACAGCGTGTTGTTCTCGATCTCCATCCGGACACCGGTGAACACCGGGAGCAACTCATCGCGCCCGGCAGCGACCACGACCTGGGACACCGCGCGGGCGAAGTCCTCGCTCGGAATGGCGCCGGTTGCCTCGGGCATCTGCGGGAGCGCCGGGTAGTCGGCCACGGGCAGCGTCTGCAGAGTGAAGCGGGCGGTGCCGCAGACCAGTTCCATCCGGGTCTCGTCCGCGGTGATCTCAACGGTCTTGTTCGGCAACGAGCGCGCAATGTCGGCTAGCAGACGTCCCGAAACCAAGGCGACGCCCTCATCGGAGACCTGCGCGGGCACGGTGATCTGCGCGGACGTCTCGTAGTCGAAGCTGCTCATCACCACCTGATCGCGGGAGGCCTTCACCAACAGGCCGGCCAGGATCGGCACACTCGGGCGAGTGGGCAGGCTGCGGGCCGCCCACTGCACCGCCTCGGCCAGAACGTCGCGCTCAAGACGGATCTTCACTGTTGCCCCCTCCGGGAATGACACGGGTGTCGGTTGATCATATCGACGCCGAGCCGCGGCTACGGGTTGCGTCGGTCAATGTTGGCCAGAGCGAGGCTGCTCTGTGCGGAATGGTGTGGTGCTGTGGCGAACGTTCCTGCCCAACTGTGCACACCGCTGACTTTGAGTCTGAGGGGAATTTAACCAATTCATACCGGTAGTAGCGGCTGTGGATTCGGTGGACAACCAGTGAACGACCTACTGGCTTGGCGTGTCGTGCTGTTGATGGTCGCTGTGGACAACCGAGAACTACACGGGGAGGATTTGCGGACAACGCGATCGGTGCTCGATGGCCTGCACAGGGCTGCTTGGTTATCCACCAACTTTTCCACATCGGTGTACAACGTCCCCCATTGGGGGGACACCGGGCGTCTCAGAGGTGTTCTTAGGGTGAACCGGGAGCGTCCCAACGGTGCGGCGGGGTCGTGCTGAGCGTGGAAGGGCAGCATTGACGACAGCTGCGACGATGCACAGCTGTGCCCACGGCTGTGGATAACTGGTCAGCGCAGCGGTGATTGCTTGATCCGGCTGGTGATTTCGGCGACCTGATTGAACACGCTCCGACGCTCGCGCAGCAGCTGGCGGATCTTGCGATCGGCGTGCATGACGGTGGTGTGGTCGCGACCGCCGAACAGCTGGCCGATCTTGGGCAGCGACAAGTCGGTCAGCTCGCGACACAGGTACATCGCGATCTGCCGGGCGGTCACCAGGACGTGGGTTCGGCTCTGTCCGCACAGCTCGTCGACGGTGACGGCGAAGTAGTCCGCGACGTGGGTCATGATCGTCGACGACGAGATCTGGGTCTCGCCGCCCTCGGGGATGAGGTCGCGCAGGACGATCTCGGCCAGGGATAGATCGACCTCTTGGCGATTGAGGCTGGCGAAGGCGGTGACCCGGATCAGGGCACCTTCCAGCTCACGGATGTTGGTCTTAATCCGGCTGGCGATGAACTCCAGCACATCCGGGCCGGCGGTGAGACGCTCGGCCGCGGCCTTCTTCCTCAGGATGGCGATCCGGGTCTCGAGGTCAGGGGGCTGAATGTCGGTCATCAGACCCCACTCGAAACGGCTGCGCAGCCGGGGCTCGAGGGCCTCCAGCGCCTTCGGTGGCCGATCAGAGGTGAGCACGATCTGCTTCTGCGCGGTGTGGAGGGTGTTGAAGGTGTGGAAGAACTCTTCCTGGGTCTGGATTTTGGACTCCAGGAACTGGATGTCGTCGACCAGCAGGACGTCGATGTCGCGGTACTGCCGGCGGAATTCGGCCGTGCGGTTCTCCGAGATCGAGTTGATGAAGTCGTTGGTCAGTTCTTCGGTGGAGACGTACTTCACCCGCACCCGGTCGTAGTAGTTGCGGATGTAGTGACCGACGGCGTGCAGCAGGTGGGTCTTGCCCAGCCCGGAGTCGCCATAGATCATCAGCGGGTTGTACGCCTTGCCTGGCGCCTCGGCGACCGCAACAGCGGCAGCGTGCGCGAAGCGGTTGGAGCTGCCGATCACGAAGGATTCGAAGGAGTACTTCGGATTGAGCCGGTCACCGATGGGCGTGCGGGTCTGCCGACCGGGCTCGGCGTGCAGCGGTGAGGCCGTGACGGGTTCGGCGGCGACGCTGGGTTCGTCCGGTTCGGGCAGGGACTCTTCGGCCAAGGTCGGATCGACGGTGATCGCCAGACGGGTCGAGGTGCCGAGATGCTCGCTGAGCTGGGATTCAATGGACGAGCGCAGCCGCGACTCGACGCGGTCACGGGTGAAGTCGTTGGCGACGGCGACGATCAGCAGCGAATCGTGCATCGTGACCGGTCGGATTCCGGCGAGCCAGCCGCGAGTCGAAGGGTCAGCGTTAGCGGTGACGTGTGCCCACAAGATGTCGAGATCGTTGGTGGGAGTTGGGGGTGAGGAAGGGTCCGTCATGAGTAGCGCCAACTCCTCCTTGCTTCGCGCTCGCTGCGTGTCCACACAGTTGTCCACAGCCTGTGCACGGACGGGCAGAAGCCCGGGAACTTTCCCCCGCTGGCTCAGAGAAACCTATCGAGCCGACGGGCGCTGTGCAAACGATCTTGGGAAAGTTCTTGTCGGCGTTCGGCGTGTCGGCTCGACTTGCGCGGCTGGACAGTCCAGTTTGCTCGACCTCGTGCCGTCCGCGTATCGTTAGCAAGTCGCCTTCGTGGCACCCGTGCGCCCTAGCGGTGCATATGTACCTGAACATCGAACAGTGGAGCATTCGCGTGAGCAAGCGCACTTTCCAGCCGAGCAACCGGCGTCGCAGCCGCACCCATGGCTTCCGTCTGCGCATGCGGACGCGTGCAGGCCGCGCCATCATTTCCGCCCGTCGTCGCCGCGGCCGGGTTCGCCTGGCCGGCTGAGACCGACCCCGTGCTGGGTTCGGAGTCGCGCCTACGCCGAGCCGGCGAGTTTCGCGACACCATGCGGCAGGGCGTCCGCACCGGACGCAGCTGCTTGGTGATGCACGCCCGGCGCAGCGATCTTCCCAGCTCACGGGCCGGGTTCATCGTCTCCAAAGCCGTGGGTACGGCTGTGGTGCGCAATCGCGTCAAGCGGCGGTTGCGTCATTTGGCTGCTGACGCGCTTGTCCAGACCCCTTTCCCTGTCGACCTCGTGGTTCGGGCCCTGCCGGCCGCGACGAACGGCGATCTTCGCGCCGACTTCGACTCGGCGCTCGCTGGCTGCATGCATCGGCTGGCGGCATGAAATATCCGTTGATCTGGCTGCTGAAGGCCTACCGCGCGGTGATCTCGCCGGTGTACGGACCGGTCTGTAAGTACTACCCGTCCTGCTCGGCGTACGCGCTGGAGGCGGTGACGGTGCACGGCGCCATCCGTGGTTCGTGGCTGGCCGGACGGCGTCTGCTGAGTTGCCATCCGTGGTCGCTGGGCGGCTACGACCCCGTCCCGGGAACCGCGGCCGCTGAGGCCTGGGCTGCGGAGCAGGCGGCGAAGTCGACGGGGGCTGTGCACGAGGACTGCTGCGGATCGGCGTCCGCTTTGATTACTCCGGCTTCCGACCAGGCAGCCTGACCGGCATTTGAGGTGAAGATGACTGCGTTGTTGATCTCGTTGACGCTGTGGGATGACTTCCTCGGCGCGCTCAACGCCGCGATGACCCCGCTTTACTGGGCGGTGTCGGGGATCCTGGTGGGCTTCCACTCGCTGCTCAGCTCGTTCATGGATCCGAACTCGGGTTGGACCTGGGCTCTGTCGATCATGTTGCTGACGGTGGTGATCCGCACCGCGTTGATCCCGCTGTTCGTGAAGCAGATCAACTCTTCGCGGAACATGCAGCTGCTGCAGCCCAAGATCCAGGATCTGAACGCGAAGTACGGCCACGACCGGGAGCGCCTTGGTCAAGAGACCATGAAGCTGTACCGCGAAGAGGGCGTCAACCCGATGGCGTCCTGCTTGCCGCTGTTGCTGCAGATGCCGATCTTCCTGGCGCTGTTCTACGTGTTGAACAGCGTGTCCCGCGCGACCGACCCGGCGCACGTGATGGGCTACTTCTTCCAGCAGAACTGGTCGCTGGTGGTTTCGCTGCAGGGTGCGACCATCTTCGGGGCGCCGATCTCGTCGACGTTCATGCCGATGACGAGTTTCGGGCCGACGCAATGGGTGGCTGCCACGCTGGTGGTGCTGATGACGTTGGTGCTGTTCGTGACCCAGCTGCAGCTGTTGCGGAAGAACATGCCGCCGGCTGCGCTGACCGGACCGATGGCCCAGCAGCAGAAGATGATGCTCTATCTGTTCCCGATCATGTACCTGTTCATGGGCGTGAGTATTCCGATCGGCGTGCTGATCTACTGGCTGACCACCAACAGCTGGAACATGGTCCAGCAGTACATCCTGATCCACAACAACCCGGCACCCGGGACCCCGGCTTATGTCGACTGGGAAGAGCGGATGCGGGCAAAGGGGCTGGATCCTGACGAGGTGGCGGCCAAGAAGCGCGGATTGAAGCGGCGCCCGGCTGCGGCCACTGACCCGACCCGGGTGAGCCGGCAGGGACAGACGTCCGATCCCCAGATTTCCGACTCGGTCGAGGGCGATGCGCCGACGGTGCAACGCCAGGTGATCGAGCGGCAGCAACCGCGGCGAGATAGCCGCGCCCGGCGCAAGAAGTGACAAGGAGTAGCTCAGGTGAGTGAAGAAGTGGACGAGAAGACCTCCGACGCAGCGTCCGAGAACGTCTCCAAGCGCGTCGCCGCGCTGGAGAACGAGGGCGAGATCGCTGCGGACTACCTGGAGGAGCTGCTCGACATCGCCGATCTGGATGGCGACATCGACACCTATAGCGAGGGTGGACGGGCGCACGTCTCGATCGTGACCGAGGGCGATGAGCTGGTCGGTCGCGACGGGGAGGTTCTGGAGGCGCTGCAGGAGTTGGCGCGTCTGGCGGTGATGACGGAGACCGGTCATCGCAGTCGCCTGATGCTCGATGTCGCGGGTTACCGCGAGAAGCGCCGCCGGGTGCTGCAGGATCTGGCCCAGGACGCGGTTGCAGCGGTGAACGACTCTGGTGAGGCCGTGCGGTTGGCGCCGATGAACCCGTTCGAGCGCAAGATCGTTCACGACGTGGTGGCCGCCGCGGGCCTGGTGAGCGAGTCGGAGGGCGAGGAGCCGCAGCGCCGCGTCGTGGTGCTGCCGAAGAGCTGACCTGGCCGAAGTCCGATGGCCGATCGTCGTCGGACTGGAAGGACGTGGGGTGGAGACGGAGTTCGCCGGCTGGTTCGGGCCAGGCGCGGAAGCGATTAGTAGCTATGTCGACATTTTGCGGACGCGCGGTCTTGAGTGGGGACTGCTGGGTCCTCGTGAAGGCGAGCGACTGTGGCAGCGCCACGTCCTGAACAGTGTGGCCGGCGCTGGTCTGTTTCCTCGCGCGGCGAGTGTGGTCGATGTGGGCTCCGGTGCCGGGCTTCCGGGCTTGCCGCTGGCCATTCTGCGTCCCGATGTGAAGGTGACTCTCTTGGAGCCGCTCGCTCGGCGGGCGAGCTTCCTTCAGCTCGCCGTGGACGAGCTGGGGCTGGCTTCTCAGGTCCGCGTGGTGCGTGGCCGCGCTGAGGATCACCGTCAGCAGTATCAGGTCGTCACCAGCCGTGCCGTCGCGGCCCTGCCGAAGCTGCTGCCGTGGTGCCTCCACGTGCTGGCGCCCGGGGGAGTCATTCTCGCGCTGAAGGGCGAGTCGGCGCCGTCGGAGGTCGCGGACTCTGCACCGGCGCTGCGTTCTGTGGGAGTGACCGCGGCGGTGCACGAGCTGCGGGTGCCGATGGTCGAGGACCGCACCTGGGTCGTCGAGGTGCGCCCACTTTCGAGCGCCCGTGCGGGGAGTGGTCGTCGGCGCGGCTAGCTGGGCCAAGAGCCTGTTCCGGCTGGCGGGTCCATCGCGGTGGCGGACTGGTTCGCGCGAGCGATCGGCGCGGGCGTGGTGGTGAGCGCGTGCGAGCGCCGCCGCCGTGGCGACAGCGGCGCGAGAATCATCGGGCAGGGCGCCCCGCGGAGAGTGTGTGAACCGGAAGCGGTAAGAACGCGAGATGGAGCCGCGTGTGGCTGGTTGTCCGTAGGTGTTGGCGAGCCGGTCGGCCGGGAATCTCCCTCGATCTCGGTGCACGGCTCGGCGGTCTCGTGGACGAGGTGGTCTCAGGGGAGGTCTCAGCGCTGAGGTGCTGAAGCGGTGTGAGTGGTGATGGTTGTCGGCGGCCGTAGCCCGAGATAGTGCCTGCCGGTGGCGGCGATGTGTTGGGGTGCGACACCGCGACCATGGGGTGTTGCCCCCTGACGGTGGCAGCGCCTCGGGGGGTTGGCGTGGTTCGGGGCGAGGCTCGGTAGCGCCTATGCTGCTGTTTCACGTGAAACTCGATGCAGGAGCACCCATGTCGATCTCCCCACCGCCGGTCGCGCGGCGAGCAGCCTTCGACGGCCCCGAGGAGCCGGAGTCCGGAGCCTCGCCCGATGATCTGACCAGCGATGTTCCACGTGAAACAGTGCTCCCACGCCCACTGCAGACCCGCACCATGGTGATCGCCAACCAGAAGGGTGGGGTCGGCAAGACCACGACGGCGGTCAACATCGCCACGGCGCTGGCCTTGGGTGGCCTCCGAGTTCTCGTCATCGACCTCGACCCTCAAGGCAACGCCTCGACGGCACTCGGCATCGAGCACGGCGAAGGGGTGCAGGGCACCTATGAAGCTCTGTCCGGCGAGATCCCCATCGCCGAGCTGGTGCAGCGTTCGCCGGAGGCGCCGGGTCTGTGGTGTCTCCCGGCGACGATGGATCTCGCCGGCGCTGAGATCGGGCTGGTCAACGTCGCGGGGCGGGAAAGCCGCCTGCTTCATGCGCTTCGAGATTTCGAGGCTACGCACCATCTGGACTACGTCTTCATCGACTGCCCGCCATCGCTCGGCCTCCTGACGGTCAATGCCTTGGTCGCGGCCGACGAGATCCTCATCCCGATCCAGTGCGAGTACTACGCGCTGGAGGGCGTGACTCAGCTGCTGCGCACCATCAACCTGGTCAAAGGCTCGATGAACGAGCGTCTGTACCTGTCGACAGTGCTCCTGACCATGTTCGACTCCCGCACCCGGCTGGCGTCGCAGGTCGCGACGGAAGTGCGACGGCATTTCCCGAACGAGACACTCGAGGCCACGATCCCGCGGTCGGTGCGGGTGTCGGAGGCGCCGAGCTACGGGCAGTCGGTCATCACTTACCACTCCGCCTCTGCGGGGGCCCAGGCGTATCTCGACGCAGCAACCGAAATCGCCCGGCGTGGCGCGGAACAGAAGGGCAACTGATGGCGGCGCCACGACGCACCGGTCTCGGCAAGGGACTCGGAGACCTGCTGCAGCGGACAGATCCTGAGCTCGCGCCAGCGACCGAAGGAGGCGCCGCTGAGGAGGCCACAGTAAGCGGGGCGCGTTTTGCCGAGATCCCGGTCACGGCGATTACGCCCAACCCGAGGCAGCCACGACTCGTCTTTGACGAGGACGCCCTCGCGGAGCTGGTGGAGTCGATCCAGGAAGTCGGACTGCTGCAGCCGGTGGTCGTCCGGCCCCTGGACGATGACCGCTACGAGCTGGTGATGGGTGAGCGGCGTCTTCGCGCCAGTCAGAAGGCGGGGCTCACCACGATCCCGGCGATCGTTCGACGCACGGAGGAGGCCGACCTCCTCCGCGACGCACTGCTGGAGAACCTGCATCGAGCGCAGCTGAACCCCTTGGAGGAGGCGGCGGCCTATCAGCAGATGCTGGCGGACTTCGGCTGCACGCAGGAGGAGCTGTCCACGCGCATCAAGCGATCGCGGCCGCAGATCTCAAATACCATCCGCCTGCTGCAACTGCCCGCACCGGTGCAGCGCCGCGTTGCAGCCGGCGTGCTCAGCGCGGGCCACGCGCGGGCGATCTTGATGCTGCCGAACGCCGACGCCATGGAGAAGCTTGCCACCCGGATCGTCGCCGAGGGCCTGTCGGTGCGCGCCGTCGAGGAGATTGTGGCGCTCGGCGAGCACGGCGAGAAGCGTCCGCCGCGCAGCAAGAAGCCGGTGGAGCCTCCCGCCGCCGCCGTGCGGTTGAAGAGCGAGCTCGCCGACAAGCTGGACACGCGGGTGGCGATCACCGGCACAGCCAAGCGCGGACGGATTGTGATCGACTATGCCGGCGCCGACGATCTTGAGCGCATCGTCGGTTTGCTTCTTTAACGATCTAGCTCTTTGTCGACAAAGCAACTCAGCACGGAGCGCTGACGTGGTCACGAAGCAGGATCCGGGTGTAGCGCTCTGACCGCACCGCAGGGGTGGCATCGCGCAGGCTCACAGGGCGAGGGCGAGCTGATCCACCGCGAAGGGCAGACCGGGGAACCGTTGGCGCGCCTCCACGGTGACAAAGCCGAGATCTCGGTACCACGAGGCCAGGCGCAGATTCTCCGAAACGATGCCGAGGGTGAGTAGTTCCGCTCCGCCCGCCGCGGCGCGGACCGCAGCTTCTGCCACCAACCCCGAGCCGATCCCTCGATGCCTCCACGTCGGCAGCACCGCAAGGTGCCGCAACGACCAGGTACGCGGGTTGCCAGTGGGCCCGACGAAGGCGCACCCGCGAAGGATCCCGGCATCACGATCGCCGAAGACCTGAAAGCCACGCGCAACCACTGCCGCAACAGCCCCGTCGCTCCAGAAGGCCGCATTGGTCGGCGCATTCTCAGCAGTGATTCCGAACTCGTCGGCCACGCTCGCGAAGCCTAGGCGGACCACCGACAAGCATTCGTCGTAGTCAGCTGAAGTGAGCGAAACGATCACCGCCGCAGCGATCAGCCGAGGTGGCGCGCCCAAGCGTGGTCGACCAACTGCGTGCAGAGCACGCCGAAGTCCCAACCAGCAGCCTCGACGGCCTGCGGGAACAACGACGTCTCGGTCATCCCTGGAGCGGAGTTTGCCTCGATGAACACCGGCGTTCCGTCCGGGCGGACGATGATGTCGGCGCGGGACAGACTCTCCAGCCCGAGCACCTGATGCGCGGTGGCAGCGAGATCGGCGCAGGCATGGGCGACCTCCTCCGGAAGCTCGGCCGGCACGATGAATCGCGTCATCCCGGCGGTATAGCGCGCCGAATAGTCGTAGATCTCCGAGTCAGGACGAATCTCAACCGCGGGCAAGGCGACCAGCTGATCGCCGAGCTCGACGACGCCGACGGCAACCTCGGTGCCCTCGATGAACTCCTCGACCACGGCCACATCGCCATAGGAATAGGCGCCCACCATGGCCGCCGGCAGCTCGGCCTCGCTCTTCACCAGGGTGCACCCCAGCGCAGAGCCGCTGCGAGCCGGCTTGACCATCACGGGGAAGCCGAACCGCTCGCCGAGCGCCGAAACCAGAGCGGCCGCGCCGAGTTCGCGGAACATGTCGTGCGGAAGAGCGGCCGATTCGGGGGTGTCAACGCCTGCCTGCGCGAGCAGGGGTCCGGCGATTGCCTTGTTGAAGCTGCGTCGGGCTGCGGACGGACGAGAGCCGACATAGGCGACTTCGAGCAGGTTCAGCACCTGCTGCAGCCCCCCATCCTCGCCCACGCCCCCGTGAAGCAGGGGGAAGACCACCGGATTGTCGAGCCCGTTCACCAGTTCGACCAGACCGGCGGTGAGGTCGGACTCGATGACCTCGCGGCCCTGGTCACGCAGGGCTTGCGCGACCCGGCGCCCTGAGCGCAGTGAGACATCACGTTCGTGCGAGAGACCGCCGGCGAGGACGACGATGGGGCCGGGGTGTTGAGTGTCGTTCATGGCAGTGTCCTAACTGATGTCCGGTGCCGGGCCGGTTTGCAGGTCGAGATGGCGGGCTGAGCCCGGGTCGATGCCGAAGGTGCGGTTCATCTCCAGCTCGGTGGCGATGACCTCGCCGAGGCGACGGGTGCCCTCGATGATTCGCTCTGGCGTCGGGAAGCAGAAGGACAGGCGCATATTGCGGCTGCCCAGACCGTCGGCGTAGAACGCGGTGCCCGGGGTGTAGGCCACCCGGGCCGAAACAGCGCGAGGCAGCATCGCCTGGGAGTCGAGGCCATCGGGCAGGGTGAGCCAGACGAAGAAGCCACCGGCCGGGTGGGTCCACCGGCTGCCTTCGGGCATGTTCTCGGCCAGACCGGCCAGCATCGCGTCACGGCGCTCGCGATACATCGAGCGGAACTTCTCGATCTGACCGCGCCAGTCGAACTCGGACAGATAGGTCGAGATCGCGAACTGGCTGAACACGGGGGGCGCGAGCGTTGCCGCCTCCTGGGTGAGGGTGAGCTTCTCCCGGACGGCATGCGGCGCAAGCGCCCAGCCGACCCGAAAGCCCGGAGCGAACGTCTTGGAGAACGAGCCCAGATAGATGACGTTCTCATCGTCCATCGAGCGCAGTGCCGGCATCGGCTCACCCTCGAGGGTGAGTAAGCCGTAGGGGTTGTCCTCGATGATCAGCAGGTCGACCTCCTTGGCGACGGCGATGATCGCCTGGCGTCGCTCCAGCGACTGGGTGACCCCCGTCGGGTTCTGGAAGTTCGGGATGGTGTAGAGGAACTTCACCCGCTGGCCGGCCGCACGCAGGCTGACGACCGCCTGGCGCAGTGCAACCGGATCGATGCCCTCATCGTCCATCCCGACGTGGACGACCTTCGCCTGGTAGGCGTGGAAGGTTCCCAAGGCGCCCACATAACTGGGCCCCTCAGTCAGGACCACATCTCCTGGGTCGATGAACACCCGGGTGACCAGGTCGAGCGCCTGCTGCGAGCCGCACGACACCACGACGTCGTCAGGATGGGCTCGGATCTCCTCCTCCGCCATCACCTCGACGATCTGCTCGCGCATGAACAGCTCGCCTTGACCGGCGCCGTACTGCATGGCCGCAACGCCGCGCTCGGCGACCAAGCGACTCATCGCCTCGCCGAGCGCCTCGCGCGGCAAGTCGGCGATGTTGGGCATCCCGCCGGCCAGCGAGACCACCTCAGGCCTGTTGGCTACGGCGAACAGAGCTCGTACTGCGGAGACCTGCAGTCCGTGCGTTCGTTCGGCGTAGGCATCAACATACTGATCCAGTCGCGTGTCGCGACGGGACGGCTCCGGCAGACTCACCGGTCCAGACTGCCGCAACCACGGCCTAGGATGAAATCAGTCAAGGCGAAAGTGGTCTAAGAAAACCCGAGGAAGTCATGGCACGACTGTCACCATTGGTGCCGTCGGACGTGGTCGAGCTGCGCTGCCCCTACTGCGGACGACAGGTGCCGGCGAGCACCGACTGGGTGAACGACGCCCAGCGACAGTGGGGCCGTTGCGGGGTCAAGCTGGCCACCGGCGGCCGGACGGTGGCCGTCCTGATGCTCGCTCCCACACAGCGCACGGGGCAGGCGATGGTCAAAGGCCTGTGGGTGCAGCCGGACCTCGTCGGGCACGGCTATGGACGCCAGCTGGTGCAAGCAGCAGCGGCCGAGATGCTCCGGCTCCGACTGGACGTGATCCTTGCCGCCGCTGCTGACGGACGGCACAGCAGCTGCGCGACGCCGCCGGCCGGATTCTTGGAGCGCGTCGGCTTCGTCCGTCCGCCGAACTCGGCGTTGTGGCGCCTCGATCTGGCTCAAGCAGTCCTGGAGCGGAGCGGGCTCGGCGTCGTCGGGCGCTTCCTTCGCGGACTCGGCCTCGGGCCGCAGCCTGCCGGTGGCGCCGCTGCCGGACGCACGTCGTCCGGGCGTTAGCACCGAGGGCGCCGCCCCGCGCCAGCCAACCGGCTGTGAACGAGGCAGCGGGGCCCGGCGACTGGCCGAACCCCCGCTGTCATGCAGCTCTCAGAGGAACTCGTCGAGCGCCTTGGCGAAGACCGATTTCGGTTTGGCGCCCACGAACTGCTTGGCCACCTGACCCCCGACAAAGACCTGGATGGTCGGCAGGCTGAGCACGCCCTGCTGAATCGGGGTCTGGGTGTTGACGTTGGTGTCCATCTTGACGAAGGTGACCTTGTCGCCCAGCTCGTTGGAGAGTTCCTCGATGATCGGAGAGAGCTGGCGGCACGGCGCACACCAGTCGGCCCAGTAGTCGACCACCACGGGCTTGGGGGAGGCCAGGACGACCTCAGCGAATGTTGCGTCGGTGACGTCAACGACAGCCATCACAGAACTCCTCTGTCGGAACTTTTCGAGACCGTCAAGCCTAGATCACAGCCTCTGACAATCCGGCGAGGAAACGCTCTGCATCGAGGGCGGCGGCGCAGCCCGAGCCGGCCGCGGTGATGGCCTGTCGATAGCTGTGATCGACCAGGTCGCCACAGGCGAAGACGCCGGCAAGGTTCGTGCGGGTACTGGGGGAGTCGACCACCACGTAGCCGGCATCATCCAGCTCCACCTGACCGGCGAACAGCTGCGAACGCGGGTCGTGCCCGATGGCGACGAACAAGCCCTGAATCGGCAGCTCGCGGGTCGCGCCGGTCACCGTGTCGGTCAGGGTCGCGGCGCTCACGGCGCTGTCGCCGCGCAGGCCGGTGATCACCGAGTTCCAGGCCACCGAGATCTTCGGGTCGGACAGCGCGCGATCGATCATGATCTTCGAACCGCGGAACTCGTCGCGGCGATGAATCATGGTCACCGACTTGGCGAAGCGCGTCAGGAAGGTGGCTTCCTCCAGCGCCGAGTCGCCGCCACCGACGACGGCGATGTCCTTGTCGCGGAAGAAGAAACCGTCGCAGGTGGCGCACCACGACACGCCGCGGCCGCTGAGGCGGTCCTCGTCGGCCAGGCCCAGCCGGCGGTATCCCGATCCGGTGGCCAGGATGACGGCCTTGGCCTGGTAGGTCTTGCCCTCGGAGTCGGTGACGGTCTTGATGGGGCCGGTCAGCTCGACGGCAGTGATGTCGTCGGTGATGATCTCTGCACCGAAGCGTTCGGCCTGGCCGCGCATGTTGAGCATCAGCTCTGGGCCGAGGATGCCGTCGGTGAACCCGGGGAAGTTCTCGACCTCCGAGGTGTTCATCAGCGCGCCGCCTGCCGAGACTGCACCCTCAAAGATCACGGGCTTGAGTCCGGCGCGGGCGGTGTAGATGGCGGCGGTGAATCCGGCGGGGCCGGAGCCGATGATGATCACTTCACGGATGTCGCTCATGGTTCCTCAACAGGTCGTGGCGGGCAGGCTCACTCTAGCTGGCAGTGCCCGATTCACCTGCTTCAACCACGGCAGGCCTGCGAAGATTCCACATACCCCGGGTGGTATCCGCACGGCGGCTCGGCTACCGAGAACTCGCACTCGGTCGGCTCCTGGCGGCGAGGGCGCCTGCGTGCGGCCATAGGCTCAGGACGTGCTGATTCTGCTCTCGCCGGCCAAAGCGCTCGACTTTGAGGCGCCGGTGCCCACCACGTCGACCTCCGTGCCGCGAATGCTGGACGACGCCGCCGCGTTGGCCGCAGTGATGAAGACCAAGTCAGTCTCCGACGTTGCTCGCCTGCAGCACCTTTCCGATGAGCTGGCCGCGCTGAACGTCCAACGCTGGGCCGACTTCGCAGTGCCCTTCCCCGACAGCGCTGCCCGCCCGGCGATCTTCGCTTTCAACGGAGACGCCTATCAGGGCCTTGCGGTACGTGAACGCTTCACAGCTGAGGACTACGAGCGCGCCCAGTCGACGCTGCGGATCTTGTCGGGGCTGTACGGCGTGCTGCGTCCGCTCGACCGGATGCTGGCTTACCGGCTGGAGATGGGGACGCGGCTGGCCACCGAGCGCGGCGGCAACCTCTACCAATGGTGGGCGGAGCGGATCACCGATCAGCTGAACGCCGACCTGGGGGCTGCACCGGGTGAACCGGTGGTGATCAACCTCGCCTCGGCGGAGTACTTCGGCGCGGTGCAGCCGCAGCGCCTGGCCGCGCCGGTGATCACCCCGCGCTTCGAAGACACCAACGCGCGCGGACGCCGTTCGGTGATCTCCTTCTACGCCAAGCGCGCCCGCGGCGAAATGGCCGCCTGGCTGATCACCCGCAAGATCACCACGGCCGCTCGGCTGGAGGAGTTCGCCCAAGCCGGTTACCGGTACGACGCCAAGGCATCAACCCCGCAGGCACCGGTGTTCGTGCGCAGCTTCGCTGGGCGAGATCAGGGCTGAGGGCGCTACTGATCGCGACGCATGACGAAGGTCGCGCAGCGAATTCCGCCGTCCAGCAGCGAGATCCCGTCGCAGGGCACCGGCACCGGGTCGAGCCCCCGTCGGGACAGCTCTTCGGCGATCCGCGGCGTCTCGGCAGGAACCAGCACGGTCTTGTCGTCGATCATGACCACACACGGGCCGGTCTTGCGGGCCTCGGCCAAGGTCACGTCGATGATGTCCCAGCCCTTCACCGGCTCGGGAAGCTCGGTGGTCAGTCCTTCGCGGCACACCAGGATGGTTTCCGGCCCGACCACGCCGACCGAGCCCAACAGATGGATCGGCGCCGACTGGGTGATCGGCACCGGCACCACGTTCCAACCATCGTCGAGCAGGCATCGCTTCAGCCAGTTGATCCCGGCCAGATTGCTGCTGCGCGCCGGGTCGAGGCCGACCAGGACGGTCTTGGCGTCATCGCCGCAGATCAGGATGTCGCCACCCTCGAGGATCGGGCCATCGCCGTTGAGCGGACCGCTCTGCGGCACGGCATAGTGGCGCGCCTCGGGGTGGGCCTCGATCAGCGGCTGGATCAGTTCACGCAGCGGGAAGATCTCGCGATTGCGGCAGAAGGTGTGCAGACTGCACTCGACCACATTTCGTCCGATGATCCAGATGGGGTCGGCGGGGAAGGTTTGATGACCACCGGTCTGGAACTCGGCCAGCCAGCGCAGCTCGTCCTCGGTCCAGGCGCGCGGACGGTGAACGGTGACGCCATAGCGCTCGTAGGTGGCCGCCAGATTGTCGAGATTGCCCTGGACGGTCTCGGCCAGTTCAGCCAGCTCGGGCACGTCGAAGATCCGGCGACCACTGAAGGCGTGGATCAGCTCCTGAGTCTGGGGTTCCACGAACCGGTAGGAGTCGTCCCAGCTCGGAATCACCGAGTTCCGAAGGTCGCCCACCGCTACTTCGCGGAGGCGGCCGAAATCATTCCACACGCCGAAAGCCGTCATGGGCAGGAAACTAGCAAGCCCTGCACCGGTGCGCGTCCAGATCAAGCGGTTTGCGGGTCGTAAGGGCGCGGGAGGGCAATCCCGCGTCGCGAAGGAGCCGCCAGGTGAGACTGACGTGCCGGGGATGACTAACACCCTGCGAGTAAGACTGGACCAGAGAACACAGGGTAAGGAGCTCACCATGAACCACAATCTGCAGGTCCTGGCGGCGGCGGGAGTATCGATCTGGTTGGACGATCTATCCCGACATCGCCTGACCAGCGGCAATCTCGCCGAGTTGATCGCCGACTACTCGGTGGTGGGAGTGACCACGAACCCCTCGATCTTCGCCGCCGCCTTGAAAGACTCCGCCGACTATGCCGAACAGCTGTCCGAACTGGGAGCTGTGACCGTCGACGAAGCCGTAACGGCCTTGACCACCACGGACGTCCGCCAGGCTTGCGATCTGTTCGGGCCGGTCTACCAGGCCAGCGGCGGCGTGGACGGACGCGTGTCGATCGAGGTCGCGCCCGGACTGGCGCACGACGCCGCCGCCACCGTCACGCAGGCCGCCGAACTGCATCGGCTGGTCGACCGGGAGAACGTCTTGATCAAGATCCCGGCCACCCGAGAAGGTCTGGGGGCGATCACCGAAACCATCGCAGCCGGCATCTCGGTGAACGTGACCTTGATCTTCTCGGTCGAGCGCTACCGCGATGTGGTTGATGCCTACCTCACGGGCTTGGAGCGCGCTGCCGAAGCGGGCCACGATCTGTCGAAGATCCACTCGGTCGCCTCGTTCTTCGTCTCTCGCGTCGATACCGAGATCGACTCGCGGCTGGAGGCCCTCGGCCACTCCGAGCTGGCCGGACGCGCCGGCCTGGCAAATGCGGCGGTGGCCTATGCGGCCTCGCTGGAGCTGTTCGCCAGTCCGCGCTTCCAGGCCCTGGCTGCCCTGGGTGCGAACCCGCAGCGTCCACTGTGGGCCTCGACCGGAACCAAGAACCCGGCCTATCCGGACACGGTCTACGTGTCGCGCCTGGTAGCGGCCAATGTCGTCAACACCATGCCGGAGAAGACCATGATGGCGTTCGCCGATCACGGCCAGGTGGAGACTCCGCTGGGCGCCGACGCCAGCGCCGCCGCTGCCGACCTGGCGGCGATCGAAGCCGCCGGCGTCGATCTGGCCGACGTCTTCGACACTCTCGAGACCGAAGGCGTCGACAAGTTCGTCACCTCCTGGGGTGAACTCCTGCAGGCCGTGGAGCGGGCACTGGCCTGAGGCTCAGCCCCACACACGAATGGCGCACCAGGAGGCTTCCCGGTGCGCCATTCGATTGCGCGGCTCAGCTGAGGCCGTAGGCCTTGTGGATCATCCAGATCGGGTGCTCGGTGCGCACCCCGGAGGACTGGCTGATCTGCCAACGGCAGGTTTCGGTGTCGCACAGCGCCAGGTCGGGGTTGGTGGCCTTGACCATGTCGAACAGCGGCTTTCCGACGGCCTGAGCGATCTCGTACTTCTCCTTCTTCAGGCCATAGGTGCCGGCGATGCCGCAGCACGTGGCGTTGGAGTCGACCACGGTCAGGCCGGGGATCAACCGCAACACCTCCAGGGCCGGCTTGCCGATGCCTTGGCTCTTCAGCTGGCAGGGCGCGTGGTAGGGCACCGTCATCTCGATCCGGGCGAAGTCGGTGGGCAACTCGCCGGCGTCGTGCAGTTCGAGCAGGAACTCCATGATGTCGCGGATCCGGGTACCGACGTCCTTGAGCCGCTCGTCGTCGACGCCCATGATCTCGTGCGCCTCGTGCTTGAGCATCCCGGTGCAGGAACCCGACGAGGAGATGATCGTCAGATCCTTGCCGGCAGAACGCAGGTCGTCGCACAGCTTCAGCACGTCCTTGGTGGCGCCGTCGAACAGTCCGTTGGACTGCTGGGCCAGACCGCAGCAGCCCTGCTTAGGGACCAACACCTGGTAGCCCAGATGCTCGAGCACCTCGACGCTCTTCTTGGACGTCTCCACCTCGAAGTAGCCGCCCGCGCAGCCGTGGAAGAAGACCAGGGTTCCGCGGGGGAACGGGCCGGCCGGCGCCGGACGCTTGCGGAACCAGGACTCGAACGTCTGCGACTGGGCCGGGGGCATCGGAGCGTTCTCGTGGACCCCGACCACCGCCTGCATCACCTTGCGGATCGGCTTGTTCTTCAACGCCGCCCGGGCGATCGGCGCGACCGGGGTCATCACCGTGCCCATCAACACCGTCTGCCCGATCAACCGGTCGCGCAGCGGCATGTGATCAGCCTTCATCACCGCGCGGGCCTGCGAGTTCAGCTCGGCGATCTGGACGCCCTGCGGGCAGACCAGAGTGCAGGTTCCGCAGCTGGAGCAGTAGTCCAGCGAATGATCCACCGACTCGCCATTGCGGAACCGCTCGGCCTGCGGACCGACGAACTTCGGACCGGTGAACAGCGGCGTCACCGCCGAGACCGGACACTGGGTCTCACAAATCGTGCACTTGACGCACGCGTCCAGGCTTGCCCGGGCGAACTCATGGCCAGCAAAACCCAGGCTCGACAGGCTCGCGGTGACCTTCGGGGTCGTTTCCTCGCTCATGCCAACTCCTTCACGATCGCCGCGGCAGCCACCATCGCGCTCGCCAGCGCGATACCGTCGCCCGACTTCTCTTTCCACCCGGACGCCCCGGCCAGGATCCCGCCGGCCGCGTACAGATTGCCGAACACCGGTGCGCCGGACCCGTCCACCGCTTGCATCGACGGGTTCACCGCCACACCCACCGCGAACAGCGGCTGCTCAGCGCCCCAGTAGTCGCCATGAATCAGCGGCGCCTGATCGGTACCCAGCAGCGGCAGGTCGAACAGCGTCTCGCGCACGGTGCCGTGCGAGTCCAGTTCCAGCGCCCCGGATTCGAAGCCGCCGGTCGCCAGCACGAAGGCGTCGGCCGGGTAGCTGCGGCCGGCTGCGGTGGCGACCGAGGTCACCCGCGCGCCTGCCGCCTCGAAGCTGATGGTCCGCACGCCAGGGACGATGCGCACGCCATGGGCCTGAGCCCGTGCGGTGAGTGCCGCGTTGAGGCGCATTCCCGGCACCGACGGCGGCGGCAGCGGAATCTCGAAGATCCGTCGGCCGAGCTTCCCGGCCAGGTCGCGCCAGGCTCCGGTGTCGGCCAGGCCGATGATCGCCGGCAGTCCGACGACTTCGTCCTCGGCGATCTTGCCGGCCAGGGCCTTCGCGAAGCCCACCCGGAAGGCTTCGGTATCGAAGGCTCGGGCGTAGGTGACGCCGGTCGAGTCGATCTCCAACTCGCGAGCGGGAAGGTCGACCCACAGGTGCCGGGCGGTCACCCGTCCGCCGTCGGGCAGCGTGGTTCGAGTCAGATTCTCTGCGACCAGCTGCGGCTGGAAGTCCTTCAGCTGGCGCAGGCCGACGATGACCACCTTGTCGCCGTCGGCGAGATTGCCGGCGATCATGCTCGGCTGAGCCAGGCACGTCGGACGCAGCGCGCCCACAGCGGTGGGCAGGTGGTAGTTCGCCTCGGGGTCGCCGACCAGCAGCTCGGGCAGCTCGGCCTTGAGGTAGTCGATGCCGTCCAGGACGGCGCGGGCGCCGATGCGGGCGTAGGGGTGATCCTCGGCCACGGCACCGGCTTCCTTGATCGGGTTGGTCACCCGCTCAGGGGCGTACCCGAAGACGTCGATGGTGCCCTGGCCCAGCTGCAGGCCGCCGATGCCCTTGTGGAGCAGGGTGACGTTCACCCCGGCATCAGCCAGGCGATTGGCGGCGACCAGGCCGGCCAGGCCGGCGCCGATGACGACGACGCGGCTCATCGGGCCACCTCACTTTCGGACTGGGGGAGATGCTCGATGTCCAAGGTGCCTTGGAAGATCCAGTTGTCGAGCGCGGTTTGCCGAACCTGCTCGCCGAACAGGATCGGCCACAAGCCGATCCACCGGTTCTTCAGGAACAGTCGCAACAAGGCGTTGGCTCGCTCGGAGTCGATGTGCCCGGTGTCCAACGCCACGCCGGTGGCCCGGACGCTGCAGAAGCCGCCCTGGCAGGGACCCATCCCGAGCCGCAGTTGGCGACGCAGGTCGTCGAAGGTGCCCTTGGGCTGGTCGGCCAACGCCTCGGTGAACATTCGCCGGCTCATCAGTTCGCACTCGCAGATGATCTGATCGTCGAAGCGATCCTCTTCCCGTTCGGCCAGCCGGTCGGTGACGTGATGGTTGCGGCCCGACTCAGAGCCGGGGATCGCCTCGTCCGCGGTGCGGCAGGCGCGCTTCTCGCCGAGCTTGTCGCACATGGCGTCGACGATGTGCTCGGCCATCAGTCGGTAGGTGGTCAGCTTGCCGCCACCGATGGTCAGCATGCCGTCCAGACCGTCGCGGGTGGTGTGGTCGATGACCGCCATGCCGCGGCTCATGTGCCGGGTGTCGGAGGCGGCGACCCGGTTGTCCTTGATCAGCGGACGCGCACCGGCCCAGGCGTGCAGGGCGCGAGACTGCCGGAAGCCCGGGACCAGGACCTCGCCGGCGTCCAGCATCTGCTGCACCTCACGGGCCTCGATCTCGAGGTGATCGGGATCGTCCACCTTGACGTCGGTGGTTCCGATGATGCTCACGGTGTGTGCCGGCACCAGAATGTCGCCGTCGGCGGGGTAGATGCAGCGGTTGACCACCCGGTTCACCAGGCGGTGGTTCATCGCGATCATGATGCCGCG
>DAIQNZ010000007.1:109807-185494 GCA_036788135.1 Propionicimonas sp. | reverse complement strand
GCATCAGCACGAACAGGAACAGCATCATGATCGCGCCGGTGTAGACGATGATCTGCACGAAAGTCAGGAACATCGCGTCCAGGGAGGCGTAGAGAACCGCCAAGTTGATCATGGTGAACGCCATGCTCAAGGCCGCGTAGACCGCCTTACGGAAGGCGATCAGCCCGCACGCCCCCAGGACGGCCAGCGGACCGGCGATCCAGAAGGTGATCTCGGTGCCGGTGATCAGCGGGATCATCGCTTTCCTCCAGCTTCGTTGTCGGTGATCGGCGTCCGGTTGTCCGGCTTGCCGGTCGGCGGCAGCCCCAGGAAATAGGCCGTCTCGTCAGCACCAAGACGCCGCGGGTGCGGCGGCTGCTCCATACCGGGCAGCAACGGCGCCAGCAGTCGGTCCTTGGTGTAGATCATGTCGGCGCGAGTGAAGTCGGCCAACTTGAAGTCGTTGGTCATCGTCAAAGCCCGGGTGGGGCACGCCTCGATGCACAGCCCGCACAGGATGCAGCGCAGGTAGTTGATCTGGTAGACCCTGCCGTACCGCTCACCTGGCGAGAACCGCTGCTCGTCGGTGTTATCGGCGCCCTCGACGTAGATGGCGTCGGCCGGACACGCCCAGGCGCACAGCTCGCAACCCACGCACTTCTCCAAGCCGTCGGGCCAGCGGTTCAGCTGGTGGCGGCCATGGAAGCGCGGAGCGGTGATCTTCTCCTTGCCCTTTTCCGGGTAACCCTGGGTGAAGGTCTTGCGGAACATCGTCCGGAAGGTGACTCCGAACCCGGCCCATGGGTCGAAGATGCCCATTTACTCACTCCTCTCGGACACAGGTTCTTCACTCTCGACGCTGGAGGGCACCACGCCGCTCAGCTCCGGCAGGATCTGCCCGGGAAGCGGCGGCACCGGGAAGCCGCCGGCAAAGGCGTCGTAAACCCCCGTCGGGGCCGGCTCTGGCTCGGGGTCGGGTTTGTCGAAGATGAAGACCAGGGCAAAGACCACCAAGGCCAGGACGCCGATCACGATGTACATGCCGGGGCCGGCCAGAAGATCGGCCGAGCGCAGGTACTGGATCGAAGCGAACAGCACGATCCAGCCCAGCGAGATCGGGATCAGACCCTTCCAGCCCAGGGACATGAACTGGTCGTAGCGGAAGCGAGGCAGGGTGCCGCGCAGCCACACGAACAACGAGATGAACAGCTGCACCTTGATGACGAACCAG
The DNA here is from genome assembly GCA_036788135.1 of Propionicimonas sp. Taxonomy (GTDB): domain Bacteria; phylum Actinomycetota; class Actinomycetes; order Propionibacteriales; family Propionibacteriaceae; genus Propionicimonas. The sequence continues at coordinate 184,284 of DAIQNZ010000007.1, read as the reverse complement.
ATCGGCCCAAGCCACGGGTTGTTCAACGGTTCGATCAGGTTCAACGGCCACAGCGGCAGATAGCCGCCCATGAACAGGGTGGTCGCGATGGCCGAGACCGTGGCCATGTTGATGTACTCCGCCAGGAAGTAGATCGCGTATTTGAAGCCGGAGTACTCGGTGATGTAGCCGCTGACCAGCTCCGACTCCGCTTCGGGAAGGTCGAAAGGTGCCCGGTTCGTTTCACCGACCATGGAGATGACGTAGACGACGAAGGCCGGCAGCAGGATCAGCCAGTTCCACTGCTGGAAGCCCAGGTTCGCGCCGAAGATGGGCATCGCATTGCGCTGCGTCTCGACGATGTCGTGGGTCGACATGCTTCCGGTGAGCAGGAAGACCGACACCAGGGACAGCCCCATCGCGACCTCGTAGGAGATCATCTGGGCGCTGGAGCGCAACGCGCCCAGCAACGAATACGGCGAGTTCGACGACCAACCAGCGAGCACGAAGCCGTAGATCGACACCGACGTGACCGCGAGCAGCACCAGCACGCCGACCGGAAGATCGGTGACCTGCAGGTAGGTCTTGATCCCGAACATCTCGACCTCACCGCCGAACGGGATCACGACCCAGGCCGTGAAGGCGGCCGTGCCGGCGATCAGCGGAGCGGCGACGAACAGCACCCGGTCCACCATCGAGGGCAGGAAGTCCTCTTTGAGCAGGCACTTCAGGCCATCAGCCAGAGCCTGACCGAGGCCGAACGGACCGTTCATGATCGGGCCGAGACGGTGCTGCATCTTGCCGACCAGGCGCCGCTCGAACCACACATTGAAGATGGTCCAGGTGAGCAGGACGACAACGACCACGATCACCTTGATCAGCATCAGCCACCACGGATCGTTCATTCCGCACCTCCCACGGTCAGCGCGACCTCATCGCCGTAGACCACGCCCAGTTCGCCGATCGGCGTCCCCGGCGAGTTCATCGGAACCCAGACCGTCGCATCGGTCATGCCCTCGGTTACCGCGGCGGCCAGGCTGTACCAGCCTGAGTCGCTGCTGATGGTGATCTCGTCGCCGTCGGCGACGCCCAGCTTGTCAGCCAGCGCCGCACCGATCCGAGCCACGCTCGGCTTGGCGGTCGCGGCGAGCGCCTCTTCACCGTCTTGCCCGCGGCCACCGTCGAGCAGCATCCGCCAAGTCGCCAACACGGCCGTTTCACCAGCCGGCAGCGGCGCCTTCGTGGCGGCAGCCGAAGCGGCGGCGTCGGCGTCGGCGATCGGCTGATCCCAGCGTCCGAGCTCGGTGAGTTCGGCAAGCGCGGCCTTGGCCGTGCGGAAGCCCAGCGGCGTGCCCATGGCGTCGGCGAGCGCGGCGAGGATGCGCAGATCGGTCATCGGCGCGCGTACCTGCTTGACCACGGTGTTGACCCGACCCGAGCGATGCTCCCAGTTCATGAACGTACCGGAGTGCTCCTCCAACAGCGCCACCGGGAAGACCACGTCGGCCCGCTCGGTCACCTCGGAGACCCGATTCTCCAGGGAGATCACGAAACCGGCCGCTTCGACGGCGGCACGGGCGGCGCGTGCGTCGGCGAAGTCGCTCAGCTCGACGCCAGCGACTACCAGCGCCTGGATCTCGCCGCTGGCCGCACCGGCCAGGATGGCCGGCGCCTCCAGGCCTTCCAGCGGAGGAAGGCTGTCCGAACCCCAGTGCGTCGAGACGTCCACCCGGGCGGACACATCCGCGACCGGACGTCCACCGGGCAGCAGGCTCGGCAAGCACCCCGCCTCGATCGCGCCGCGGTCACCGGCGCGCCGCGGCACCCAGGCAAAGCGGGCATTCGCCGTGCCGGCCGCGGCGACGACCGCCTCCAATGCGCCGGGAGCTAGCGCTGCGCGCTCCCCCACCAGGACGATGTCGCCGGCGGCGAGCTCGAGGCCAGTCACGGCCTCGGCTTCGGCACCAGGACGAGTCGCAACCAACTGCGCCTTCAACTTGGCGTTGCCATTGCTCAGCAGCGGCGCAATCGCGGTGACCTTCAGGCCCTTCTTGCGAACGGCCTTGCGCAGGCGCAAGAAGATGATCGGCGATTCCTCTTCGGGCTCGAAGCCGACCAGCACAACGTGCTTGGCGTTCTCGAGTTCGCCATAGGTGACCGCGTCGGCGAGCGTCCTGCCCGCGACCTGGCGAACCAGGAAGCCGGACTCACCTTCGCCGATCGGACGCGAGCGGAAGTCGATGTTGTTGGTGCCGAGCACCGTGCGCGCGAACTTGGAGTAGCCGTAGGCGTCCTCCAGCGTGAGGCGGCCACCGGTCAGCACGCCGACCTTGCGCCCGGCCGCGGTCAGACCGGCCACGGCCGCGTCGATCGCCTCCGGCCACGAAGCGGGCTGCAGTTCGCCGTGACGCCGGACCATCGGCTGGCGCAGGCGATCATCACCGCGAGCCGACACGAAGGCGAAGCGACCCTTGTCGCAGTTCCACTCCTCGTTGATCTCCGCAGCGGCGCCGGCCAGGCGGCGCCGGACGATGCCGTGGCGCTGGTCGGTCCGCAGCTGGCAGCCGGACGCGCAGTGCTCACAGGTGACATCGGTGCTGACCAGGTCGAACGGACGGCTCTGGAAGCGGTACGCGGCAGAGGTCAGGGCGCCCACCGGGCAGATCTGCACGACATTGCCGGAGAAGTAGGAGTCGTAGGGCTCGTCGGCGTAGCGGCCGACCTGCTGCAAGGCCCCGCGCTCGACCAACGCGATGAAGGGATCACCAGAGATCTGCTCGGAGAACCGGGTGCAGCGGGCGCAGAGCACGCACCGCTCACGGTCGAGCAGAATCTGCGCCGAGATCGGCACCGGCTTGGGATAAGTGCGCTTCACGCCGTCGTAGCGTGACGAGGCGCTGCCGTTCGACAGCGCCTGGTTCTGCAAGGGGCACTCGCCGCCCTTGTCACAGATCGGGCAATCCAGCGGATGGTTGATCAACAGCAGTTCGATGATGCCGCGCTGGGCCTTCTCCGCCACCGCAGAGGTGCGCTGGGTCTTGATCTGCATGCCGGGTGCCACTTCGAGGGTGCACGACGCCTGTGGCTTGGGGAAGCCGCGCCCATTACCCATGTCCGGCACCTCGACCATGCACTGGCGGCAAGCGCCCTGCGGATCGAGCAGCGGGTGATCGCAAAACCGCGGGATCGCGATACCGATCGTTTCCGCTGCGCGAATCGCCAGCGTCCCCTTCGGCACCGTGACCTCGATCCCGTCGATGGTCAGGGTGACGGTCTCTACCGGCACCGCTGCCTGATCGGGCTTGGCCGCCACGCTCATGCGTGCGCTCCCTTCGCTTCAGCAAGGACGGGTTCAGGAGTCTCAGCCACCGGGAACAGTGCGCTGCGACCGTAAGGGAACAGCTCCCAGGCGGGAGTGGTGTAGCCGGCTTCGAACTCGCTACGGAAGTTGCGCACCGCGCTGGTCACACAGGCCACCGCGCCGTCGGCCAGCGCACAGAAGGACTTGCCGCCGATATTGCCGGCGAGGTCGAGCAACTTGTCGACGTCGCCCTCCTCGGCCTGACCGGCCTCGAACTTGCGCAACAACTGCACCATCCACCAGTTGCCCTCACGGCACGGTGTGCACTTGCCGCAGGACTCGTGCTTGTAGAACTCCACCCAGCGCAGCGTCGTCCGCACGACCGAAGTGGTCTCGTCGAAGATCTGCAAGGCCTTGGTGCCCAGCATCGTGCCGGCGCCGGCCATCCCCTCGTAGTCCAACGGGATGTCGAGATGTTCCGCCGTAAGGATCGGAGTCGACGAGCCGCCCGGGGTCCAGAACTTCAGTTCGTGACCCTCACGGACGCCACCAGACAGCGCAAGCAGCTCACGGAGGGTCACGCCCATCGGAGCCTCGAACTGACCCGGACGCTTCACGTGCCCGCTCAGCGAGTACAGCGTGAAGCCATTCGACTTCTCGGTCCCCATGTCGGCGAACCAGGCCGCACCGTTGTCGATGATGCTCGGCACCGAAGCGATCGACTCGACGTTGTTGATCACCGTTGGTGAGGCGTACAGGCCAGCGACAGCCGGGAACGGCGGACGCAGGCGAGGCTGCCCGCGGCGACCCTCGAGCGAGTCGAGCAGCGCGGTCTCCTCACCACAGATGTAGGCGCCGGCACCGGCGTGCACGATGATGTCCAGGTCGTAACCCGAGCCGAGGATGTTCTTGCCCAGGTAGCCCGCCTCGTAGGCCTCGGCGACGGCCTGCTGCATCCGCCGATGCACGTGCAGGACCTCACCGCGGATGTACACGAAAGCGGTGTGACAACCGATGGCGTAGGAGGCGATGATCATGCCCTCGACCAAGGTGTGCGGGCTGGCGAGCAGCAAAGGCATGTCCTTGCAGGTGCCCGGCTCGGACTCATCACCGTTGACCACAAGGTACTTCGGATTCGGGTTGTCCTTCGGCACGAAGCTCCACTTCATGCCCGTCGGGAAGCCGGCACCGCCGCGGCCGCGCAGACCGGCGTCCTTGACCAGACCGGTGACCTCGTCCGGCGTCATCTTGAGCGCCTTGCCCACCGCGGAGTAACCGCCGCTCGCCTTGTATGCCTCCAACTTCCAGGACTGGTCGACGCCCCAATTGGCGCTCAGGACCGGAGTCAGCGTGTCAGCCATCAGTTCTGACCACCCTTCGGTGCAGCCCAGCCCTTTTCGTCGGCGATCTTCTTGCCCAGCAGCGAGGCCTCACCGGCGCTGGGTCCCTCGTCGGCGCGGCCGTCGGGGAAGCCGGCGAGAACGCGCTCGGCCTCGCGCCAGCTGGTGATCGTGGCACCACGAGACGACTGGACGTCCTTGCCGGCGGCCAGGTCGTCCAGCAGCTGCTCGGCCTTGGCCGGGGTCATGTTGTCCATGAACTCCCAGTTGACCATCATCACCGGCGCGAAATCGCACGCCGCGTTGCACTCGATCCGTTCCAGCGTGAACGCGCCGTCCGGCGTGGTCTGGTCAGGCTCGATGCCGAGCTTGGCGCTGACCTGGTCGAGTAGCGCGTCGCCGCCCATGACCGCGCACAGCGCCGTCGTGCAGACGCCGATGTGGTGCTTGCCACCAGGACGGCGCCGATACATCGTGTAGAACGTCGCCACGCCGGAGACCTGCGCCGTCGTGATGCCGAGGATCTCAGCACACACCTCGATGCCGGCCGGAGAAACCCGTCCGTCAACGCTCTGCACCAGGTGCAGCATCGGCAGCAGGGCCGAGCGAGCCTGCGGATAGCGTGCGGCCAAGGCGCGCAGTTCGGCGATCGTGGACTCGTCGATGTTGGTCGTGGTGTCGGTCATGTCCACCGTCCCCGAATCGGGGAAGAAGGACTGGAACTCGTGACCGCTCATCGGTCGACGCCTCCCATCACGGGGTCGATGGATCCGACCGCAACCACGATGTCGGCGATCATGCCGCCCTCGCACTGGATCGGAATGGACTGCAGGTGGTTGAAGCTTGGGTCGCGCATGTGCACCCGGAAGGGCTTGGTGCTGCCGTCGGAGACCACATGGCAGCCGAGCTCGCCCTTGGGACTCTCGATCGGAACATAGGCCTGCCCGGCCGGGACCCGGAAGCCCTCGGTGACCAGCTTGAAGTGATGGATCAGAGCCTCCATCGACTCGCCCATGATCTGCTTGATGTGCTCATGGGAGTTGCCCTGACCGTCGGGCCCGAGAGCCAGTTGAGCCGGACCGGCGATCTTGGGGTCGGCCACCATCACCGGCTGACCGGTCGAGGCTTCCAGACGGTCAGCGCACTGCTTGACGATCTTGAGGCTCTCCCACATCTCCGCCAGGCGCACGCGGAAGCGTCCGTAGGCGTCCGAGGTGTCCCAGGTGATCACGTCGAAGTCGTAGTTCTCGTAGCCGCAGTAGGGCTGCTCCTTGCGCAGATCCCAGCCGTAGCCGGTCGCGCGCAGCATCGGGCCGGTCACGCCGAGCGCGAAGCAGGCCGTCAGATCCTGGTAGGCGATGTTGCACATACGACCCTTGAACACCGGGTTCTCGTTGCAGAACGCCGCGTACTCGGGAAGGTGCTTCTCCAGCCAGGCGATCACATCGCGCAACTGGGCGATGCCGGTCTCGGGCATGTCGTTGGCGACGCCACCGGGGCGGACGAAGCCGTGGTTCATCCGCAGGCCGGTCAGGGCCTCCAGGAAGTCGAGGACGACCTCGCGCTCGCGGAAGCCGATCGTCATCACGGTCAGGGCGCCGATCTCCATGCCTCCGGTGCCGATCGCCACCAGGTGCGAGGAGATGCGGTTGAGCTCCATGACCAGCACCCGGATGTCGTTGGCGCGCTCAGGGATCTGATCTTCGATGCCCAGCAGCCGCTCCACCGACAAGCAGTAGGCCACCTCGTTGAACAGCGGCGTCAGGTAGTCCATCCGGGTCACGAAGGTGGTGCCCTGCACCCAGGAGCGGTACTCCATGTTCTTCTCGATGCCGGTGTGCAGGAAGCCGATGCCCGGGCGAATCTTGGTCACGGTCTCGCCGTCGCACTCGACCATCATCCGGAGCACGCCGTGGGTCGACGGGTGCTGCGGACCCATGTTGATGACCAGGGTCTCGTCCTCGCGGGCGGCCTGCTCCTTGGCGATCTCGGCCCAATCCCCACCCATGACGGTGTAGACCGCTCCTTCGGATGCCTCGCCCGCTGGGGCGTAGATGTCGCGCTCTTCCCTCATCGGTAGCTCCTGCGCTGGTCGACCGGCGGCACCACGGTGCCCTTGTACTCGATCGGGATCCCGCCCAGCGGGTAGTCCTTACGCTGCGGATGACCAACCCAGTCGTCGGGCATCAAGATGCGGGTCAGGTGCGGGTGACCATCGAAGATGATGCCGAACATGTCCCAGGTCTCGCGCTCGTGCCAGTCCATCGACGGGTAGATCGCCACCACACTGGGCAGATGCGGATCGGTCTCGGGAACCGCAACCTCGACACGCAAGCGACGGTTATGAGTCATCGACTGCAGGTGGTAGACCACGTGCAACTCGGCGCCGGCATCATCGGGGTAATGCACCCCCGAGGCCGAAGCGCAGAACTCAAACCGCAGGAAGGCGTCGTCGCGCAGCGCCTGCATCACCTCGAGCAGCTTCTCGCGCTTCACCCAGAAGGTGAGTTCGCCACGATCGACGATCACTTCGACGACGGGGTCGTCGACCACCGCGACCAGGCGGTCGTAGATCTGGTCGAAGTACGAGCCGAACGGCTGGACGGCCGCGGCCGGCGTCGCCAGCGTGCGCACGATGCCGCCGTAACCGGAAGTATCGCCCGTCCCCTGGCTCCACATACCCTGACGCACGACTGCGGGCTTGCCGAGCGCCGGTGCGGTCTCGACACTCTCAACCTCGCCGCCCGTGGCGCCCTCGCCTGGAACCTGGGTGCTCATCGCATCAGACCCTTCATCTCATGGGTGGCAGGAGCCGCCAGAGCGGCCTGCTCAGCCTCGACCTCAAGCGCGGCGGCGTGCGCGCCGATCGGACGCTTCGAGATCCGGTGCTCACGCAGCTTGAAGATCGCGTCGATCAGCATGTCGGGCCGCGGCGGGCAACCGGGGACGTAGATGTCCACGGGCACCAGGTGATCGCCGCCCTGGACGATCGCATAGTTGTTGAACATGCCGCCGGAGGAGGCGCAGACACCCATCGCCAGCACCCACTTAGGCTCGGGCATCTGGTCGTAGACCTGGCGCAGCACGGGGGCCATCTTCTGGCTCACCCGACCAGCGATGATCATCAAGTCGGCCTGACGCGGTGAAGCGCGGAACACCTCCTGGCCCCAACGGCCGGCGTCGAAGCGCGGCGCACCGAAGCTCATCATCTCGATGGAGCAGCAGGCCAAGCCGAAGGTGGCCGGCCACGTCGAGGCGGACCGCATCCAGCCGGCGATCCCTTCCACCGTCGTCAGCAGGACGCCCTCGGGGAGCTTGTCCTCGATTCCCATGATTCGGCCTTTCTCCTCAGTCCCAGTCCAGGCCGCCGCGGCGCCACACGTAGGCGTAGGCGACGACGACGGTGGCCATGAACAGGACCATTTCGATCAGGGCGAAGAAGCCCAGTTGCTTGAACGAGACCGCCCACGGATAAAGGAAGATCGTCTCGATGTCGAAGATGATGAACAGCATCGCGATCAGGTAGTACTTCACCGAGAAGCGACCACCACCGGCGGGCTGGGGAGTGGGATCGATACCGCACTCATAGGACTGGTACTTTCGGGCGTTCCAGCGACGGGGCCCGATGAACACGCTGGCGATCACCATCGCAGCCATCAGAACGCCACCGACGACCATGATCGCGATGATCGGTAGGTAAGGGCTCATCAAGCCTCACTTCCCTTCGTGAACGCCAACATCGGCAAGTTCCTCATGCTGAGGGTGCCACCTTCGTGAGGGTGGTCAGCACCATGTCCATCCAATCACCCCGTCGTGTGTCGTACAGATGCGACAAAAGCTTCATGGTGAAGCGCATCAAGGTCGGCCGGGGCAGACCGTACTTGGTGCAGACGTGCATCACCTGCGGGTGCTCAATCAGCGAAACGAACACCTGCCCGAGGCGGAAGTACCCACCCCATTCGTTCTTGAGTCGGACCGGATACCCGCGCAGCGCCTGTTCAGCGCTGGGGGTGCCGAAGCCGCGGAAGTGCGCATCGCTGATGGCATCGGCTGCCATGGCCGCCGACTCCATCGCGTAGGGGATCCCCTCGCCGTTGAAAGGCGAGACCATGCCGCCGGCATCGCCGACCAGGATCAGGCCGCGGGTGTAGGCCGGCTGCCGGTTGAAACTCATCGGGAGCGCGGCTCCGAGAGTCTTGCCGACCTGGTTCTCGGGGCGATAACCCCACTCAGCCGGAGTACTCGCCAACCAACGGGTGAGCAAATCTCTGTAATTCACATCGCCGCCACCCGGACGCGAGCTCACCGTCCCCAGACCGACGTTGACCAGGCCGTTGCCGAGCGCGAACACCCAGCCGTAGCCCGGCAGCAGGTTCGACCGGCCAGGCTGGCCATCCCACAACTCCAGCCACGACTCCATGTAGTCGTCGTGGCTGCGGGGAGACTCGAAGTAGGCGCGGACGGCGACGCCCATCGGCCGGTCATCACGCTTGGCCAGGCCCATGCCCAGCGCCAACCGCGACGAGTTGCCGTCGGCTGCCACGACCACCGGAGCGTAGAAGCTGCGTCCGTCCTTGGTGGTGACGCCGACGATCCGGTCGTTGCGCGGATTGATGATCGGCGCAACCACGGTGGTGTCTTCATAGAGCCGAGCGCCTCTGGCCACGGCGTTGTCGACCAGGATCTTGTCGAAGTCCATCCGCGAGCGGGTGAGGCCGTACGGCGGGAACTCGGCGATATCGGGCCACGGCAGGAGGAACGGCTCGGTTCGTCCGCCGTAGATGCGCAAGCCCTTGTTGCGCAACCACACGCTCTCGTCACTGATGTCGATACCCAGCGCGATCAACTGCTTGACCGCTCGCGGGGTGAGGCCGTCGCCACACACCTTCTCCCGAGGGAAGGTGCTCTTGTCGAGCAACAACACATCCAGCCCGCGTGAGGCGAGGTGCGCTGCGGTGGCCGAACCACCCGGGCCCGCGCCGACGACGATGACATCAGCAGTGTGCTCGGTACGCCCGGCGGACGGACCGGCCGCTGCTCGTCCAGACAAAGAAAACCCCCATCGATCTCGCGGCTGCGAGTCAGTCTAAAGGTGCGCGCGGGCGGAAGCCATTTCACGCCCGCGAGCGTCCGGCTGTGGTTCGCGGCGACGCCCGGCGGGTGTAAGGGGCTGTCCACGAACAGGGCTAACCTTGCGGGCGTGATTTCGCAGCACCCGCCTCGTGGCCTGCGCGCCCGGACGACCGAGCTGCCGTCGAGCCCCGCGCTTGTGGACTACTTCGGCCCGGACGGCACCGCGTGGATTCGCAACGGCGAAGGCATGGTCGGGATCGGTGAGGTGGCCCGCATCGAAGGCGCCGATTTCGCCGAGGCCGAGCAGTGGTGGGCGGAGTTCATCTCCGAACTCGATCACGAGGACCAGCTTGGCCAGCATCCCGGCAGCGGCCCCGTGGCGATGGGATCGTTCGTCTTCGACCCGGGCAACACCGCAGAAGAGTCCATCCTGGTCGTGCCGCAGCTGGTCGTCGGGCGCCGCAAGAGACGCAGTTGGCTGACGGTCATCGCCGGGCTCAACCAGGACTGGCCGCAGCTGCCTGAGCCGATCACCGACCCGCCTCGCCGCCCTGAGCAGAGCGCGGTGGTGGGCGGCAGCCGGGAGCGTGACTCCTGGCAGGACATCGTCGCCGAGGCCGTCCAACGGATCCACACCGACGGCCTGGAGAAGGTGGTCCTGGCTCGATCTGAGGTGCTGCAGGCATCCCAGGCTCTCGACTCGCGCTGGCTGATCAGCGAACTCACGGCGGCCTACCCCAGCTGCTGGACCTTCCACGTCGCCGGCCTGGTCGGAGCCTCGCCGGAGATGCTGCTACGCCGCGAAGGTGGACTGGCCACCTCCCGCGTTCTCGCCGGAACGATTCGCCGCCACGACCCCACCTCGGCCGAGGGCCTCAGCAGCGAGGAACTCGACCTGAAGCTGGCGCATGCGCTGGCGCGCTCAAGCAAGAACCTGATCGAGCACGAGCTGGCCGTGGCCTCGGTGGCGCGTGCGTTGGAGCCGTTCTGCTCCGGCATGAACGTCCCGGACGCTCCGTACGTCCTGGAGCTGCCGAACGTGCTTCATCTGGCCTCCGACGTCACCGCGGTGGCCCGTCCCGATGTTTCGGCCTTGCGGCTGGCCGGCGAACTGCACCCCTCCGCTGCGGTCTGCGGCACGCCGACGGTGCAGGCGCGAGCGGTGATCGCCGAGTTGGAGCAGCTGGACCGCGGGCGCTATTCCGGTCCGGTCGGCTGGCTGGACGCCCGCGGCGACGGCGAGTTCGCGATCGCGCTGCGCTCGGGTCGACTCGACCCCGACGACGCGCGAAGGATCACCGTCTATGCCGGCTGCGGCATCGTGGCCGAGTCAGACCCCGCTGAGGAGTACGCCGAAACCGAGGCAAAGCTACTGCCGATGCACCAGGTGCTCGGACGCCAGGACCACGACCGCGAGTTGTCCAGCTAGCTCAGGCTTGATCCTGGACCAGGCAGAAGGGGTGGCCGGCCGGATCGAGAAAGACCAGGTAGGAGTCCGGGCTGGGCTGCACCGCGGCAGCGATCGCCCCCAGCGCGATCACCTGCGCACTGGCAGCGGCGAGTTCGTCGACCACGAAGTCGAGGTGGGCTTGCTGCGGCACGTCCTGACCGGGCCACTGGGGCGCGCGATAGTCCGAGACCTGCTGGAATCCGATCGTGGAGGTATGACCGCTGTCGAGCTGAACCCACTCGCCCTCGCCGGAGCCGGCCAGAGGCCAGCCGGTGATCGCGGAGTAGAAGACCGCGAGCGCGCGGGCATCGGGGCAGTCGATCACGATGATCGGCCAACGGCCAATGGCGGTAGACATGGCAATAGCCTAGGGGCCGGGCCGGGGCTGTGGGGTCGCGGCTTGCTGTTTCCGCGCCCGGGCGCGCCGTCGCCGAGGCCCCACTGCGCAAGGCGGCTTATCCCGCCGACGCCGCCGGCTGGCACCACCGCCCCGAACGCATCACTGAGACCGGATACAGGTCATCATCGAAGACCACCAGATCCGCCCGTCGTCCGGCCGTCAACGAACCGACCTCGCCGAGTCCCAGATAGGCAGCGGGGATCTGCGTCGCGGCGCGCAGCGCGGCCATCACCGGCACGCCGCTGGCGACCGCCGTCCGGACCGCGCGGTCCAGAGTCAGGGTCGAACCGGCGATCGTCTGAGTGCCGGCCACCCGAGCGACACCGTCGCGCACCTGGACCGCCAGCCCGCCGAGCAGGTAGTCGCCGTCCGCAGATGCGGCTGCCGCCATCGCATCGGTGATCAGCGCGACCCGACCAGGCCAGTGGTTGACCACGAATGCCGCCAGCTCTGCGTCAACGTGGACGCCGTCGAAGATCAGCTCCAGAAAGACCCGTGGGTCGCGCAGAAGTCCCAGCACCGGGCCGGGGTTCCGGTGGCCGAGGGACGGCATCGCGTTGAACAGATGAGTCGCCCCGGACGCACCGGCGTCGATGGCCTCGACAGTGGTGACCAGGTCCGCCTCGGTGTGGCCCACGGCCACGACGACTCCGGCACGGTTCAGCTGGGCGATCGCAGCGGGCGCGCCATTGCGTTCAGGGGCCATGGTGACCAGGCGGATCGCGCCGTCGGCCGCCGCCAGCAGCCGGTCGATATCGGCCGTAGTCGGGTCGCGCAGCAACCCTGCTTCGTGGGCGCCCTTGCGTCCCTCCGCCAGCCACGGGCCTTCCAGATGGACACCAGCCAACTCACCCTCGGCCACAAACGGTGCCAGCACCCGAACCTGGGCCTCAAGGTCGTCGATGGATGCCGTCACCAAGGAGGCCACCATGGTGGTCGTGCCGTGGGCCCGGTGGGTGCGCAAGACCTGCCGAACCTGGCCCGGGTCGGTCGTGATGAACGACGCTCCCCCACCGCCATGGCTGTGCACGTCGACCAAACCCGGACTCACCAGGCCGTTGAGCTCCTCGGCCCCCGGACGCGGCGGATCCCCGGCACCGACGCCCACGATGCGCTCGCCGTCGATCTCGACCCAGCCCGGAGCGGGCTGGTCGGCGCCGGGAAGAACCAGCCGCCGCGCGGAGAGCAGCATCACAGTTCCAACTGCTGCCACTTCGGCAGCCAGGTATAGGTCTCGCGGTAGTAGTCGGCCAGTTGCAGCTGGGCGGCCGCGGCCTCGTCGATGACCACCGTCGCCCGCTGGTGCAGCTGCAGAACCGAGCTGGGGTACATCGCCGTCACCGGGCCTTCGATCATGGCTGCGACGGCGGTCGCCTTGCTCGATCCCGAAGCGAGCAGCACCACGTTGCGGGCATCCATGATCGTGCCGAGCCCCTGAGTCAGACAGTGCCGCGGCACGTCATCGACCGAGTCGAAGAAGCGCGCATTGTCCTGCCGGGTGCGATCGGTGAGGGTCTTGATACGGGTGCGCGAGGCCAGCGAACTGGTGGGCTCGTTGAAGCCGATGTGGCCGTTGGCGCCAATCCCGAGGATCTGCACGTCCACGCCGCCGGCGGCGCGAATCGCCGCCTCGTAGGCGGGCCCAGCGGCGGCGAGGTCTGCGGCGAAACCGTCGGGCACGTGCACCCGCGCCGGATCCAGGCCGAGCGGCTCGGTGACCGTCTGGCGAATCACCTCGGCATAGCTCTCCGGATGCCCCGGCGGAAGACCGACGTACTCATCCAAGGCGAAGGCGGAAGCCTGCGACAGGTCGAGGCTGCCCTGGTTCACCCGGCGGGCCAGGTCCGCATAGCAATGCAGCGGGGACGACCCGGTGGCGACGCCGAGCACGACCGCGGGGCCGACGGCGGAGGCGACGCGAGCAACCGCGGCCGCACCGACGCGGCCCACCTCCTCAGCGGTGGCGCAGATGATGACTTCCATTGGCTTTCCTCATTCCTGACTGCGAGCATCGGCGGCCCAGCCGTCGGCGCTCAGTTCCATGTGCACCTGATAACGATCAGCGCGGTAATGCGAGACGACATGCTCAACCGGACGTCCGGCCGCGCTGGAGATGCGCGTGAAGACCAGCAACGCAGCCCCGCGCTCGACGCCCAGCCGCTCGGCGAGGTCTGGCGGGGCGGGTTGGGCCGTGATGGTCTGCTCGGCGTGGTCGATCGCGACGCCGTAGTGTTCGGCGAGGAGGCTGTACAGCCCACCGCTGAGATCGTCCTTGTCGAGGTCGGGGGCCAGCGCCGTCGGATACCAGCCCACCTCTGAGGCCATCGGCTCGGCGTCGGCCAACCGCAGGCGGGTCAGTTGCCAGGCGGTGGCCCCCGCGCCCAAGTTCAAGGTGTCGCGGACGGGCTGGGGCGGCACCGCCGCCACCAAGGAGATGGTCCGGCTCTCCGGGCGACGCCCGCGGCGGCGCATGTCCTGGGTGAAGGACGCCAGATGCAAGCGCGTCTCCAACCGCGGGGGCACGGCGAAGGTTCCCACGCCCTGGACCCGTCGCAGCACGCCGTCGGCGACCAGCGCCTCGATGGCCTTGCGCACTGTTGCTCGGGAGACGGCGTACTCCTGAGTCAGTTCACGCTCGGACGGCAGCGCCTGACCGGGGACGGCTCGAGCCACCAGCGCCTCGCGCAGGCGCAGGTACTTGGGCTCCAACCCGGGTTCCATCTCGTGGTCCTTACTGGTACGTACCAGTAACAATGACGCGACCATGCCGCGGGTGTCAAACCCCAGAACGCGGTGTCGCGTCAGACCGGAAGGTCAGCGACGAGGCGGCGGAATACGGGTCTTACCGCCAGAGCGAGCGTTCTTCGCTTCGGCGAGCTCCCGCTGAGCATCCTCGCTCTCCGCACGCAACTGCTCCATGTTGAAGGTGCCACGCAGCGCGATGAAGACCACGACGGCCAGAGCTGCCGACCAGATCGGCGAGACCCCCAGAATCATCGGGGCCGTGATCAAAGCGACCATGTCGATACCGCGGAACAGATTGAAGATCAGGGTCGGCGGCAACGCGCCCGATGAGGTTGCCAGCATCGGTGCCGAGAAGTCCGGCTTGCCCGCCGTCACCCAGCGCACCGCACCGAACAGGCCGGCGACCGCGGTGATGCCGGCCGCGCTCAGGCCGTCGATCAGGGTCCGGTCGGCGCCGGTAGAAGCGATGCCGATGAACGCCGGAAGCGCAGCCGCACCCCACAACACGGCCAGAAATGCCGGAACCGCCATCGCGGCCGTGCGTAGTTCGGAGGTCTTGAACGGCATCGTGCGGGCCAGGCCGCCGGTGCGGCTCAGCACGCGCAGGCTGCCCAGGAAGGGCACCAAAGCCGCGGTCAGAGCCAGACCGCTGAGCAGCGGGTTGAGCTGGCTCATCCGCAACGCATCAACGGCATAGGGCACCACCAGGCTCATCGCCAGGCCCACGAAGGCGCCCGGGGAGCGATACAGCCGCTCGACATCGCGCCAGATCAGCGCCGTCACCCCGAGCCCGCGGCCCTTGGTCGGCCGGACGTGCCCCTTCGCGATCGCGCGACGCTCAACGAGGATGTCGCGGATCAGCCCGAAGTCGAGGGCGAACATGGCACCTTGCATGCCCGAAACCAGCGAACCACCCGACAACAGCCGCGCGCGGCGAATCAGATCGAGTCGACCCAAGGTCGCGATCAGCAGAACCACCGCGCCCACCCCGAACACCCCGACGAGCGCGAAAGCAATCGGGCGAAGTGCGACATCCTCGACGGCCACCGCTGCCGGCACCCAGCCGGTGGCCACCGAAATGACTGCCAGCACCGTGGCCAACGCGGCGAGCGCCCACAGACCCTGCAGCACGGTGAGCAGCCGCTCGCGCTCCCTGGTCTGTTCTTCAGCGGCGAGAGCCACCATGGCTGCGCTGCCGACACCGGCCACCGTCGACCACGCCGCGACCGAAGGCCAATCCATGCCGGACAACGCGCCCACCAGCCCGGTCAGCAGCAGCGGCACCACGAAGGCGGCCACCAACGGCACGATCAGCCGCCCCCGCAGCAGCCGGCGGCGGCTGATCGGGGCGTCCATCAGCCATGAGCCCTCCGCGGCCGAGGCCAGCACCGGACCGAACAGCCGCGACAGGCCCACAGCTAACGCGAACGAGCCGAAGACCATGGCAGAAGGCAGGAGCAACCGAGCGCTGTTGCAGGCATCGGTGGTACACGTGGTCATGCCGTGCTGGGCGTTGATCACCGTCGACGTGATCATGGCGCCGACCAGGATGACGCTGAACAGAGTCACGTAGCTGTCGGATATGGCCTGCCCGATGGTGCGGGTGGCCCGTCCGTGGCGCCACAGCTTCATCAGGTCGTGCAGCTCCGCCTCGTCGACCTCCAGCGGCTCGACGTCCGGCAGGAAGAAGAAGGCGCGCTCGGGCTCGGCTGCTTCCGGCGCCGCGGACGACCCCGGCTCCGGCACGACGCCGCCGGAGCGGATCAGCCGCCGGGACTTCTTACTCACCGACATCCTCGGTGACTCGACCACGATCGCCGAGACGGACGACGCGGGTGGCGACCTTTTCGACCAGCAAAGGCTCATGGGTGGCCATCACGATCGCCAGGCCGCGCTCACGCTCAGCGATGAGACGTGCAGCCAGCCAGGCCACGCCCTCGGTGTCCAGCCGCTGCTCGGGTTCATCGAGCACCAACAGCTTGCGCGGGCGAACGAAGGCCGTCGCCAGGGCGAGGCGCCGTCGCTGCCCGGACGACAGTGTGCCTGGCAGCTGCCCGGACTGCGGGACCAGCTGGACCTCCTGCAGCACCTCGTCGACAGCGGAATCGGGGTCAGGGATCCCATGCGCACGGGCGAGCAGGTCGAGGTGCTCGACCACGCTGAGGTCGGGGAAGAAGTCGAGATCGTCGATCACGGTCGCGACATCGCGGCGGATCTGGGGATTTGTCTCACTTGCGCGGACGCCGTTGACCTCCACGCTCCCCTCGTCAGCGCGTTCGGCCCCGATCAGACAGCGCAGCACGGTCGACTTGCCGGCCCCATTTCGTCCGGTCAGGGCAACAGCCTCCCCCGCAGCGACTTCGAGGCTGAACCCGTCGACGATCACCACGGGGCCGAAGGCCTTCTTCAATCCGGTGATCTTCAACACCGGCGTCTTGCGTGCCATGACCTCGATTGTTCCTCATCGCTACACCAGTTACGGAATCGTCGGCCCAGATTGGTCGCAACCGAACGTGGCGAGCGTCTGGCCGCGCCTCGTGGCAGGCTATGCGCGTGCAATCAACGAACCGACGTGCCAGCTTGTCCAAACGGCGTGCCGCAGTTTCGGAGATGTTCGATCACGTGGCCCCCCGCTATGACCTCACCAACGATCTGCTGACCTTCGGGATCGACCGCCTGTGGCGCGCTCGCACGGTCACGGCTGTCGACCCCCAGCCGGGTCAGGTCATTCTCGACTTGGCCGCCGGGACGGGCACCTCCACCCACCCGTTCGCTGAACGCGGAGCCACCGTCATCCCGGCCGACCTCAGCGAGGGCATGCTCGTCGAGGGCAAACGGCGCCAGCCCGACCTCGCCTTCGTCAATGCCGACGCTCTCGCGCTCCCCTTCGCCGACGACACCTTCGATACGGTCACGATCAGCTTCGGCCTGCGCAATGTCGAGAACGTGGTGGCCGCACTCACCGAGATGCGCCGGGTGACCAAGCCCGGTGGACGGGTCGTGATCTGCGAGTTCTCCACACCCACCTGGGCGCCCATCCGATGGGCCTATCGCAAGTACCTGACCAGCCGGGTTCCCCTGGTTGCCATGTTCAGCTCCACCAACCCGGTGGCCTACGAGTACCTCAGCGAGTCGATCCTGGCTTGGCCCGATCAACCGAGTCTTGCTGCCCAGCTGGTCGCGGTCGGCTGGAAGGACGCCTCCTGGAAGAACCTGACCGGAGGCGTGGTCGCGCTGCATCGCGCCTACAAGTGATGTTCACGCTCGACGCGTACGCGGCTCGGAGCTGCCCGCTGAAGACGGCCCACGCCGTCCGTCCTGGCGGGGCGCGGCGCCCGTCCGGTCAAAGCGGCGGGATGCCCGGCTCGGCGGAGTTCTTCGATGAGGCCTATGCCACCATCCTCGGGGGCGCCGCGTCCGTGATCGACCTTCGCGGGCTCGACCACGCTCCGAGCGAGCAGCAGGAAGCCGCCTGCCTGGAGGCGATGCGCGCGGGCACCGAGGTCATCGTGGGCGGGCTGCTCCCCCGTGACTGGGAGAATCACCGCCGTGGCCGGGCGGACCTCCTGATCCGTGACCCGGAGGGCGGCTACCTGCCCGGTTTGGTGAAGTACCAGCGCGCCTTGGACGCGCGACGCGACGACCGGGAGTTCGTCTTCTCCGCAGCGACTCAGCTGGCACAGCCGCTGTCAATCACCGGCTGGCGTTACCGCTGGCACTGGCGCTGGTCGAATGCGCTGCAGCTCGCCCATCTGTGGGAACTGCTCGAACTCACCGGACTGCGGGCCGGAGCCGCGCGTGGCGTGATCGTCGGCACCGAACGCCTGCCCGGACATCAGCTGGTCGGTGCCTGGCTGGATCTCGACGAGCCCACCCTGGCCCCGATGCCTCCCTCCGGTGATCCGAACGTCTTGGTGAGCACGCTGGAGCGCTATCACCAGGAGTTCGACGAACGCGTCCGGATCGCGCTGACCGTTCAGGCCGACGATGGCGGCGAAACCGCGTTGGCGCCGGTGGTCACCGCCGAGTGCAGCTACTGCGATTGGTGGGACACCTGCCGTCCACTGCTCGACGACGACGACCTCAGCCTGCGGATCAACAAATCGCCGCTGGATCGCCATGAGATCACCGGCTTGCGATCGGCCGGCGTGCACACGGTCACCCAGCTGGCCGCCGCCGACCTCGAGGCCCTGCTGCCGTCTTACCTTCCCCTGGTGGCGCACCGCCAGGGTGCCGAGGAAAGACTGCGCCTGGCGCAGCGACGCTCGCGCCTGTTGACCGAAGGCGTCGAGCTCGATCGGCTGACCAGCGGCCCGATCGAGATCCCCGGCGCCGCGCTGGAGATCGACATCGACGTGGAGACCTCGCGCACCGACCGGGTCTACCTGTGGGGCTTCTGGATCGACGACGAGGACGGCGGCCACTACCGCCACTTCAGTTCGTTCTGCGATCTCGACGAAGCGCAGGAGCTGGCGCTCGCGGTCGAGGCGATGACCTGGCTGCGCACCATGGTGGAGCAGACCGACGCGTTGGTCTACCACTACTCCGATTACGAAGTCACCCGGCTGAATCGGCTGGCGACCTCCGGCGAGCCGGCGCTGGTCTGGGCCGCCGACTACGCTGCGGCCGGCTTCGTCGACTTGTTCGACCTGGTGCGTCGGAACTTCTTCGGGACCAACGGCCTGGGCCTGAAGGCGGTGGCCAGCGCCGGAGCCGGCTTCCACTGGCGCGATGACGATCCCGGCGGGCTGAACAGCATGACCTGGTTCGACACCGCCGTCCACGATGAACGGGCCGACAAGCGCGAACTGGCACGGCGTCGCGTGCTGTGCTACAACGAGGACGACGTGCGGGCGACGGCGCAGTTGCGAGCATGGTTGCGGAGCCTGAACTGACGGCTCCGACGGCCCCTCTGCGGCCAACTTTGTCAACGGTTTAACGCAACATGACAAATCTGGTGCCGCAGGACGAACATCGGCCCACGCATGCGATATGTTGCCCCTTATGGCGCAGCAGCTTCCGGTCCAAATCGACCGCAACAGCCCGGTACCGCTGTACCACCAAGTGGCTGAACAACTGGCGGAGGCGATCGACACCGGCGTGCTCAAACCCGGCGACGCCTTCGAAAATGAACTCTCCATGGCCGAGCGGCTGAACCTCTCGCGACCCACGGTTCGCCGAGCGATCATCGAGCTGGTCTCGCGAGGCCTGCTGGTCCGCCGCCGCGGCATCGGGACGACCGTCGCTAACGAGGTCGTCCACCGCCGCTACGGCCTGCCGAGCCTCTACGACGATTTGAAGCGCGAGGGGCAGAACCCGCACACCTCGGTGCTGCAGTTCAGCACCGACTACCACGACGACCGCATCGCTGACCTCCTCGGCCTGCCGGAAGGCACCCCGATGGTCTACGTGGAGCGGCTTCGCACCGTGGACGAAGGCCCCGTAGCCGTGCTGCGCAACTGGCTGAGCCCGGAGTGGTCCGACCTCGAGACCGAAGAACTGGCCACCTACGGCTTGTACACGCTCATCCGGGCCCGCAATATCGTCCCTGCCGTCGGCTACCAGCACATCGCTGCTCGGCACCCAACGCCGGAAGAGCAGGATCTGCTCAAGCTGCAGGCAACCGACCCGGTGCTGACCATGTCGCGGCGGGCCTACGACCCCTCGGGCAACCCGGTCGAGTACGGCGACCACTGCTACCGCTGGGATCGCTACGCCATCGACATCACGGCGTACTCCAGCTGATCCGTCCTAGGACTGGTTGATTCTCGCCGAGAGGTCGGCCCGCGCCGAGCGGTCGACCTCGACGACGAGTACCTCCATACCGATGATCGGCTCGCTGAGTGTGGCACGCACCTCCGCTTCGGTGCGCAGCCGTCGTGCCGGCACACCGTAGGCCGCAGCGATGGCCACCAGATCGCGGCCGGTCGGCGTGGCGAAGACCCGCTCGAAAGCGTGGCTGAACTGGGCACGGGCGTACTCCAGGGTCGCGAAGATGCTGCCCCCATCGTCATCGGCGACGACGATGCGCAGCTCGGGGCGCGGCTCCCAGGGCCCGATCAGCAGACCGCCCACGTCGTGCAGGAACGACAGGTCGCCGCACAGCAACACCGTCGGCGAGCCCGTCGCCAGCGCGATCCCCACCGCTGTGGAGATGGTCCCGTCGATGCCGGACAGTCCTCGATTGGCATAGCAGGGACCGGAATCGGCTGAACTCGGAGCCAGATCGGCATCTCTGATCGCGTTGGAGTTCCCCAGGCACAACACGTGATCGCTGGGAATCGCCCCCACGACGAGCGCCGCCAGCCGCGGCCCGGTCACCGGCTCGTCGTCGGCGATGATCCTGGAAATGGTCGCAGCGCGCTCGCGGTCAGCCAGCTGCCAAGCGTCCAACCAGTCTCGCGGCCCGGGTTGCACCGCCACCGCTTGTCCGACCTGGCGCGCTCGCCAACCGGGGTCGCTGAAGTCACTGCGATCAGTGACCACCACCACTTCGACATCGCGACGCGCCAGGAGCGCGTTGACCGGACGCGACAAGGTGGGGCGACCGAAGACGATCGCACGCTCCACCTGCGCGCCGAGGTCGCCGGCAAGGAGCAGGCGGCCGGTCGCGATCGCGGTGGCGCCGCTGCGGGCATTGCTCGACGGCTCGGCGATCAGCGGAAGTCCGGCCGCCTCGGCCAACTCCGCGGCAACGCGACCGGTAGCAGGGTCGGCGTCACCGCAGATCACCACCGTGCGCGGACGGTGGTCCACGGCGACGACGACCGGCTCTGCTGGCGGGCCCGCGACCACGGGAGCGGGCACAGCAGGAGCGTCCACGGCTGCGTCGACCAGGGGCTCGGGCAACTCCACATTCAACTGGGCCGGACCGCGACGGCCGCCGGTGGCACCCTCGGCCATCAGCACCGCTCGTGCGGCTTGGGCGTTCCAGGAGGCGGGTGGTGCGCCGGCCGAGACTCGCGCCGAATACGTCAAGAAGCCGGAGAAAAGCTGGGTCTGCTCGGTGGTCTGGTTGGCCCCGAACCCGACCAGCCAACTGGGCCGGTCCGCGGAGAGCACCAGCAGCGGGATCGCCGAGTGATGCGCCTCCATGACCGCAGGCAACAGGTTGCCGACCGCCGTGCCGGAGGTCGTCACCACCGCCGCGCTGTGACCTGATCCCTTGGCCAGGCCGAGCGCGAGGAAGCCGGCCGAGCGCTCGTCGATGCGGACGTGCAGGCGCAGCAGCCCGGCGCGAGCTGCTGCCTCAAGGACGAGCGCGAGCGGGGCGCTGCGCGAGCCGGGAGCGAGCACGACGTCGGTGACGCCCTGGGCGACCAGCTGGCCGACCACAGCCTGCGCGCAACGACTCGAATCACTCACCGTGCCTCCTCAGCGACTCCGGCAGGGCATGCAGGCGCTCCTGCCAGGCTGCCGCGGCGTCGGCATCAGCCTGCCAGTCCGAGCCGGTCGGCGTCACCGTGCGCACCGTGATGAACCCGTCTCGAGCGACCAACGGCTCGTCGGTGACATCGGTGGTGAACATGGTGGCGGTGTTCAGACCGCAGGCGTAGCGAAGCTCCGGCAACGCCGCGGCCAGAGCGACGCCGGCGGCCAGCCCGATCGAACTCTCCAGGGCCGAGGAGACCACAACCGGCAGGCCGAGGCGCTCTGCCAGCTCCAGGCAACGACGCACCCCGCCGAGCGGCTGCACCTTGAGCACGGCGATGTCGGCCGCTTCCAGGGCTACCACTCGCTCGGGATCACCGGAGCGACGGATGCTCTCATCGGCCGCGATCGGCACCGCGATGCCCGAGCGGGCGAGCGAGCGCCGCAAGACGGCGAGTTCCTCCGTGGTTGCGCACGGTTGCTCGGCGTACTCCAGGTCGAACCGTGCCAGCGCGGCGAGTCGGCGCCGCGCCTGGTCCACGCTCCACGCACCATTGGCGTCGATCCGGACGCACCCGTCCGGGCCGAGGGCGTCGCGGGTGGCTTCCACCCGCTCGATGTCGTCATTGAGCGACTGGCCGGGTTCGGCCACCTTGACCTTCGCGGTACGGCAACCCGACGCGGCCACCAGAGCGTGGGCCGCCTCCGGGCCGATCGCCGGGACGGTCACATTGACCGGCACGCGGTCTCGAACCGGCTCCGGGAAGCCGAGGTAGGCCGCCTCCCAGGTCGCGCGCCACCAGTTGCCGATCTCGGGGTAGCGGTACTCCGCAAAGGGACTCCACTCCGCCCAGCCGGCCGGTCCGTGCATGAGCAGGCCCTGGCGAACAGTGATCCCTCGAAAGCGATTGCGCAGCGGCAACGCATAGGCCTGTGGCGTCATGGGGATCAGTGTGCGATCAACAGCCCGGCGAAGATACCGGCAGCGCAAATGAGCTCGGCGATGCCGGTCGCCTTCAGCACCGGAATCAGCTCCCGACCTGAAGCGCCCTGCAGCAGATCTCGCCCGGGACGGAGCAGTGGCACCACCATCAGCAGGCCGAGGAGCGCCCACCAGGAGCTGTTCGCGGCAACGGCGACCACGCCGATGGCCGCGGCCGCGATCAGCCCGGCGAAGAACAGCCGGGTATGACGATCCCCCAGCTTGGTGGCGAGAGTCCGCTTGCCCGCGACCCGGTCACCGTCCAGGTCGCGCAGGTTGTTCGCGACCAGGATCGCGCAGGCGAGCGCGCCAATAGCGATCGCCGTCCACCAAGTCGCTGCCGAGACCGCGCCGACTTGGACGTACACCGTGCCGGCGACGGCGACCAGTCCGAAGAAGATGAAGACGAACAGTTCACCCAGGCCCAGGTAGCCGTAGGGATGACGGCCCCCGGTGTAGTACCAGGCCGCGGCGATCGAGACCCCACCGAGGATCAGCAGCCACCAGTAGTGGGTGAGCACGACGACCAGCAAGCCGGCCAGCCCTGCGATGGCGAAGCAGACCACGGCAGCGGCCAGCACCTGGCGAGGCCGGGCCTTCCCGGAGCCGACAAGGCGCATCGGACCGACGCGGTCGGCGTCGGTTCCCCGGATGCCGTCGGAGTAGTCGTTGGCGTAGTTGACCCCCACCTGCAGAGCGAGCGCGACCAGCAACGCGAGTCCGGCCAATACCGGCTGGAAGCTGCGATCAAACCAGGCCACCGCCGAGCCGGCCAACACCGGGGCCACCGCCGCGGGGAGCGTTCGGGGACGGGCTGCTTCGACCCACTCAGCCAACGTCGCCATTTTCGCCTTTCCGCGCCCAGGCCCGCAGCAGGGCGGCCCGGTCGATTTTGCCTATGGATGTGTACGCCATCTCGTCGATACGCCGCAATTCCTTGGGGGCGGCAGCCTTGCCGATCCGCCGTGTCAACGGCTCGGCCACCTCGGCCAGAGCCCAGCCGCCGGTGGTGACGGCGACGATGCGATGGCCCCAGCGCGGGTCCGGAATCGCCAGCAGCACCGGGCCTCCCGCGGATGGGTCGCCGAACTCCTCTTCGCAGACCCGCTGCGCCGCAGCCATGTCGACGTTCTCTCCTCCGGAGATGACCACGTCGTCGAGGCGCCCCAGCACCTCCAGCCGCCCGTCACGCCAGCGGCCGCGGTCGTTGGTGATCACGAGGTCGCCGCGCAGGACGGCGGCGGTGAGTTCGGGTCGGCAGCGATAGCCGAGGAAGGCCATCGGACCGCCCAGACCGATCCGCCCGTCCACGAACTCGACGCGGACGCCGTCGAGCGGGACGCCGTCGTAGACGCAGCCGCCGCCGGTCTCGCTGGCGCCGTAGGTCGTGACCACGGCAATGCCGCGTTCTCGCGCCCGCGCCAACAGTGACCGACGCACCGCGCTCCCGCCCAGAAGCACGGCGCGGTAACCGCTCAGGCGCTCGACGAGGGTGGCATCGGTGAGCGCCCGGTCGAGCTGGGCCGCCACCAACGAGAGGTAGCTGCGCTCGCCGGCCTCGGGAAGGTCGGCCAGATCGGTGCGGGCGAACTGGAGGTCGGCGTGGGCCACCACGGCGCGGGCGATGGTCATCAAGCCCGCGACATGTTGGGTGGGCAGCGCGCACACCCAGTCCCCGGGACCGCCGAGGCGTTGATGTGTCGCGGTCGCTCCAAAACGGATACCCGCGGCTGACAGCACCACGGCCTTCGGTTCACCGGTCGTGCCCGAGGTTGGCACGACGACGGCAGCGTCCGGCTCATCCACCGGCCGATCCAGGGCAAGGCCGGCCTGCAGGCGTGGTTCGCAGACCGGCGCGACCGGCGGCCCGCCCGCCAGTGCGTCCGCGATCCCATCGACCAGATCCAGACCGGACAATTGCCTCAACTGCACCGGACCACCCTAGTCCCGCGGCCTGCCGCGACCGCCCAACGCCGAGGGCCGGAGCAGCCATCCCGATACCGACCACAGTGTCCAGATCGTGAGGCGAACCGCTTACCTGAGAGAACCTGAGAAAGATGTGTGAAATACTCAGCCCGTGGGTGTGGCTCGGTGGGTGAAGCTGGGGGTTGTCACGGCGATCGGGGTGGTGTCCCTAGTGCCGTCGGTCCCGATGTCGGCGCGTGCCGCTGATGCGAGCGCGGATACCGCCGCGCAGCTGGCCACGTACCGCGCGGATCTGATCAGCGCCCAGAACCAGGCGATCGAGCTCGGTGCCGCCGGCCTGGAGGCCCAGCACCAGCAGCGCATCAAGCAGCTCGGCTACGAGCCCGGAACCAGCGACCCCCGCGAGATCGCCCGCCAGATGATGTCCAACAAGTACGGCTGGGGCGCGAGTCAGTTCAGCTGCTACAACAACATCATCATGCGTGAAAGCATGTGGAACCCGAGCGCCGACAACCCCAGCTCGTCGGCCTACGGCATCCCGCAGGCCCTACCCGGCAGCAAGATGGCCGCCTTCGGCGCCGACTGGCGGACCAACCCGGCGACCCAGATCGCCTGGGGCCTGTGGTACGTGAAAGATCGTTACGGCACTCCCTGCCAGGCCTGGTCGTTCAAGGCGGCCCATGGCTGGTACTGACCGGCCTTTACCAGCGAACAAGCCCGCCGGCGAATCATCGCCGACGGGCTTGCTGCGTCACGGACTGCTTACTGGTGAGGCTCCACCGGCGGCACGATGCCGTCCTCGATGGCGCGCCGGAACAGGTCAAGTTTGCTCGCGGCCGGGCGGTTCACGTTGGTGTACTTCACCCGGATCCGCTTGAGGTACTCCTTGACGCTGTTCTCGGTGATGGTCAGCCGCTCGGCCACCTCGGGAACCTCGAAGCCGCCGGCATACAACGCCAGGACCTCACGCTCACGGGGGCCGAGGTTCGCCGCCACATAGGACGCATCACCCTCGATGGCAGCCAGGATCTCCTGGCTGATCACCACCTGTCCCTCGGCGACCGCCTCGATCGACGAGATGGTCACGGTCAACGGCTCGGCCTTTCGGCACACGCCAGCGGCACCGCCGGCCAGCGCGCGACGCAGCAGGCGAACGTTGTCGGCGATCGAGTAGACCAAAACCTTGTACCCGGACTCGATGAGGCGCTCGGTGTTCATCAGAGGGTCGGATCCGTCGTCGAGCTGCAAGTCCAGCAGCACGACATCAGCCTCAGGGGAACGCTCAAGAAACTCATCCACAGTCGCAGCACCGTCGACCAGCGTCACCTCATGCCCGGGGTGACCTTTCAGCGCTGCGGACATCCCGATACGAATGGCTTCGTGGTCATCGATAACCGCAGTTTTGATCATGAACCCAACCCTAACGTGTGTTCACTTGGCCGCGAGCGTCGAGTCCCACCAACTCGCTGGTGCCGTCCTCGCGGACGGCCAGAACCGTCACCACGTCCTCATAGCCTTCGGGTGCGGCACGCGCCACGACCCGCTTGGTGTTGGTGTCGGTGAGCAGCCGGCTGAGGTGCTGGGTCAAGGCCGCACGGACGTCCTCCGGCAGCCGGGTGCCGCGGCTGTCGACCAGCCGGACGTCCACGCCGCGGCCGCGGGCGATCTCGATCGCATCGGAGGTGAGCTCGGTGACCAGGTTGCCGGCACGCATGGCGTCTCGCAGTCGGCTCTCTTGAGCGAGGCAGGCTTCCTGCTCGGCCTGAGTCAGCTCGTAATTCGGATCCGCGATACGGGTCAGCAGCGGGCCGACCTGGGCGCGCAGCTGGGTGAGCCAGACGTCGCGCAACACCATCTTTGAGAAGCTCTGGGCGATGGCCTTGTTGGCCGCGGCCGACGAGCGCCGTGACGCGGTCATGCGATCAGCCATCTCGATCAGCCAGGTCTGCAGCAGCTGCGCTACCAGCATCCACGAGAACGGCCCGAAGCCGACCCGCAGCACATCGCCGGCGCCGAGTCCTTGGTTCATCGCCCACACGGCCGAGACCAGCGCGTACAGTCCGACGCCGACCCACGCCACCCACTCTCGTCCGCGCACCAGGACGGCGACCAGCAGCACCATCACCACGGTGCTGTGCCAGGTGGCATAGCCGGGCCAGTCGCCGCGGGGAAGGACCGATTGCACCAGCAGCGTCACGGCGAGAAGCAGAGCCACGACCGTGATCGCAGAACTCATCTTCATCGGGTTCTTCTCCGAACGCCACAAGGTGATCACCGTGGCCACCACGGCCAGCACTTGAGCGGCAAAGACCGGCCACGGGCTGGTCACCCGATCCAGGCTCGTCCAACCGAGCAGGAACTGCAGCACCACGACGATCCAGACCAGACGAACCAGCGAGGGGCGGGTCAGTTCGGGGATCTCGGGCATGCGGCGAGCGGGTGCGGCCTCAGTCTCCGGTTCGATGGCGAGCCGCGGCAGCTCCGCACCGTTGGAGCCCCAGCTGAGGTTGACGGTGGTGCCGTCGCCGGGGCGGGACAGGATTTCGGCGTGCCCGCCGATCGCCCACATCCGGTACACCACCGAGACCTGCAGGCCGAGGCGCCGCTTCGGCACTTGCTCGGGATCAAAGCCGACTCCGTCGTCGGCGATGGAGATCAGAACCTGGCCGGGGGTGGGGCTGCTGAGGCTGACCTGGACGTGCTCGGCCTGCGAGTGCTTGGCAACGTTCAGCGCGACCTCGCGCACCACCATGCCGAGGGTGCTGGCGACCTGCTGCGGTACGGCCAACTCGTCGAGAGCAGAAGAGACCTTGGCCTGCGGAACCAATGCGCCGACCACATCGGTCACCAGCCAGGTGAGTTGATCGCCGGTCACCGGCAGCCGCGCCTCCGCGGGCGCCTCGGCCTCGGCCAGTCGATCGACCGCCCGTTGCGCCTGGGCCGCCACGTGGGCATCGTGCGGATTTTGCGCTGCCGCGACCAGTGTGGTCATGACTTCGTCGTGGACGATGCCGTCGAGGCGGTGCCGCTCCTCCAGCAGGGCCTCGTCGATAGCTGCCGCGGTGGCCTCGCGCTGCGAGGCGTACTCGATCTCGTCCAGGCTCTTGAAGGCGTTGCCCACCACACCGAGGGCGACGATGACCACCGAGGAGTTCATCACCAAAACGATCATGTCCTGAACAGCCCCGAGCAGCGGCGCGCCCTGCCCGGACGGTGTCATCCGAACGACCGCGAACAGCAGTCCAGCGGCGATCGCGTAGCCGAAGCCCCACGCTGTGCCGCTGGTCACGGCCAGACAGACTGCTGCCACCCCCAGGCAGACCCACAGCCACGGGCTCGAGGTGGCCGGAGCGGTCGACTGCCAGGCGATCGGCCAGGTGATCAGTCCAATGGACACCAGCGCGACGTACATCAGAGCCCAGCCGCGCAGGTGTCGTCCCAGGAAGCTGAAGACCATCATGCCGATCGACGTGATCACGATGCCGCCACCGATGGTGATGGTCCACCACGGCGCCAGGAAGGGGATCTGTGCCGCGGCGCCGAAGGCGGCCGGGATCAGCGTGCCCAGGCAGAACAGCGCGACGCCGCGTTCGACCCACGCGGTCAGCTGTCCGGTCTGCAGATTGAGTTTCATGAGTCCCTAACGGCTCCAGTCCACCAGCTGATCGACGTCATGAACGCCGTCCGGCCAGACGGCACGCACGATACCGGCCGCGGCGAGCGCCTTGCGGCAGCCGGGACACGGTGGATCGGTGATGTAGGCGGTGGCGCCCTTGGTATCGCGGGTTGCGAAGAGCAGTGCGTTCACCTCGGCGTGAATCGCGATGCAGAAGCCCGGGGTGCCCGGTCGGTCGTAGTCGCCGAGACCGGGGACCTGGTCGTAGCTCAGAGCGCCGCGCGGGCACGCGCCTTCCAGGCAGTCAGGACGGCCGGGTGCGGCACCGTTGTAGCCGGTGGCGATGATCCGCCGGTCGAGCACCAGCACCGCGCCGACGCGACGGCGGGTGCATTTGGCGCGCGCGGAAACGGCCTGGGCGATGTCGAGGAAGTACTCGTCCCAGCCCGGCACCCGAGGCTCGCTCATCACCCTCCTGTGGCCCGCTTCGGATCAAGCGTGCAACAGGTTATCGCCGCGGGCGAGGGTTCGACCGATCACTGGAACGCATTGCTCAAGGCAAGGTTTGGATCCTGGCGTGTGCTGGTGAGCTTGTGCTGAGCCATGAAATCGGCCATCGAGGCCCATTGGGTGGGGTCGAGCTTGCCGTCGACCTTGCCGTCGAGCGTGGTCCACAGCTTGACCGTCGCTGTCAGCGTCGCCGTGGCGGCCGTTGTGTTGGCCGGGGTGTTGAGGTCGGGAATGTAGGTCGCCGAGACCTTCAGCGCGTTGGTCTGATCACCCACGACCGATGCCACCCCGGCGACGGTCCCACTCACGACTGCTTTGACGATGTCAGGGTGAGCTTTGGCATAGGCGGTGGTGGTCACCAGGCTGGCCGGGACCAGCGGCACCGCGCCGTTGGCCACCGGCAGCCCGCGGACGGCTTGGCCGGCGAGGGCGAACTGCACGGCGTCGTTGTTGCTGAAGCCGACGATGGCGTCGACCTTGCCGGTGCTGAGCGCGGCGACCTGGGTGTAGCCGATCTCCTTGATGTTCACATCCGCCTGGGTCAGACCGGCGGAGTCGAGCGCCACCAGCAGGGCGAACCAGCTCTCGCCGTACTTGCCGGGAATGCCGATGGTGCGTCCCTTGAGGTCGGCCAATGAGGTGATCGGCGAGGCCTGCGGCACGATGATCTCCACCGGGTAGGTGTGGTAATACGCGCCGACGGTGAGCAGATCCATGCCTTGCGAGCGGGCCTGCAGCACCTCGTCGCCGCCAGCGACGACGAACTGCTCGGTGCCCTGGATGAGCGCGGTGAACAGACCCTCCGAGGTGCCGTGATGACGCAGGACCGGCTGCACGCCCGCCTTGCTGTAGAGCCCGTCGCTCGCGGCGACGTAGAACGGGCTGAACTGCACATTGGGGATGTAGGTCAGGCCGATGGTCGGCGTGGCGACGCCCGCGGAGTTGGTGGCGGCCGGCGTCGCGGCGCACGCGCTCAGCGCGAGGGCCAGCACGGCCGTCAGGGTCAGGAGAAGGCGGTTCATCGCTTACCTTTCGGATCGGTTGTTGAGCGAGGAGACGATGCGGGAGTTGCGTTCGGCGAACAGCACCACCACGAAGGCGGCCGAGGCGAGTAGCGCGAGCCAGATGATGGTCGCGATCATGCCGGCGGTGTCGACGTTGTAGCGCTGGACGTTGAGGACGGTGCCGAGGCCCGAGCCACCCATCACCATTTCGCCGACGATGGCACCGGTGACGGCCAGGCTGACGCCGTTACGCAGCCCGCCCAGGATGGACGGCAGCGCCATTGGCAGTTCGACATGCCACAGCAGTTGCCAGCCGTTGGCCCCGTCCATGTGGGCGGCGTCGATCACTTCGCCATCGACATGGCGCATGCCCACCACGGCGGCGATCAGGATCGGGAAGAAGACGATCAATGCGCACAACACGATCACCGGGCCGAGCCCGTAGCCGAGCCAGAGCACCAGCAGTGGCGCCAGCGCGATCGCCGGGATCGCCTGGGTCGCACCCAGGAAAGGGTTCACCGCGGCCGCAGCCCAGCGCGAGCGATGGATCATCACCGCCAGCGGCAGCGCGACCGCGACCCCGATCACCACTCCGCCGAGCGCTTCGACGACGGTGACGGCCAGATAGCTCCAGAACTCGGGTGAGACGACGTCCTGCGCCAGGCGCAGGGCGACTGCACCGGGCGTCGGCAGCAAGGGAGAACCGGAGCCGGCGGCAATGGCCCATCCGGCTATCAGCAGCGCTCCCAGAGCGATCGGTGCGATCGCTTCGCGTCTCATCAGACCTCCACCTCGGTTCGTCCGAGGCGGAATTCATGGGAGCGCAAGCATGTCGCCCGCACACAGATGTGCGCGGCGACGCCGCGTGCTGCCTCCCATCCGGACTTTCACCGTCGGTCCTGGAGTTTCACCAGATCAACCGACTCAAAAGTGATGTCGCCATCGCTGTTGAGCCGGGTCGCGGACTATCACCGCCGGTTCGGAATTACACCGACCCCGGAGCACGTTTCGCCGATCAGTGTACGCCCGCGGAATGTGTGCTGCTGACGAGGCCCGCAGAAGCGGTCTTGGTGCCAGACTTGAGCCGGCACTGCCAGCGTGCCCCAGCGAAAGGACGAAAATGCGCGTCGCCATCCCGACCGAAGTCAAGAATCACGAGTACCGGGTGGCGATCACCCCGGTGGGCGTCGCCGAACTGGTCGGCCACGGCCACGAGGTGTTCATTCAGGCCGGAGCCGGGCTGGGCTCGTCCATCAGCGATGCGGAGTACATCGCTCAGGGCGCCACCATCGTGCCAACCGCGGCCGAGACCTGGGCCATCGGCGAGATGGTGATGAAGGTGAAGGAGCCGATCCCCTCCGAGTTCGGCTATCTGCGCGATGACCTGCTGCTGTTCACCTACCTGCACCTGGCCGCTGATCGGCCGGGCACCGATGCGCTGCTCAACGCCGGCACCACCGCGATCGCCTACGAGACCGTCCAGCTGCCGAACGGGCTGCTGCCGCTGCTGTACCCGATGAGCGAGGTGGCCGGCTGCCTGGCACCGCAGGTCGGAGCGCACGCGATGATGAAGGCCCAAGGCGGACGCGGCGTGTTGATGGGCTGCGTGGGCGGGGTCGCCAATGCCAAGGTCGTCGTCCTCGGTGGCGGCACCGCTGGGCAGAACGCGGCGAACGTGGCGCTCGGTATGGGCGCGGACGTGACCATTCTCGACACCGATCTAGAGAAGCTGCGCACCACTTTCTGGCGCTACGAGAACCGGGTACACGGCATCGTCAGCTCGAAGCTGGCGATCCGCGAGCAGGTCCTGGCCGCCGACATGGTGATCGGGACGGTGCTGATTCCCGGAGCGAAGGCACCCAAGCTGGTGACCAACGACATGGTCGCCCAGATGAAGCCCGGCTCGGTGCTGGTCGACGTCGCGATCGACCAGGGCGGGTGCTTCGAGGACAGCCATCCGACCACGCACGCCGAGCCGACCTTCACGGTGCACAACTCGGTCTTCTACTGCGTGGCCAATATGCCCGGCGCGGTGCCGAACACGTCGACCTGGGCGCTGACCAATGCGACCCTCGCCTACGCCGTGCAGCTGGCTGACAAGGGCTGGAAGCGGGCCTGCCGCGACAACGCCTCGCTGGCGCTGGGGCTGAACACCGTGGCGGGACAGATCACCTACCCCGGCGTGGCCGACGCCTTCGGACTCGGCTACACCAAGCCAGCCGACATCCTGGCCTGATCCGGTGCTGCTGCGCAGCGTCCGGCTCGTCGATCTCGGCGGGCCGGCTTCAGCACGTCCGGGCTCGGCGGAGCCGGTGGACGTACGGGTCGCGGCCGACCGGGTGGTGGCCGTGGCACCAGAGTTAGCGGCCGAACCTGGCCAGCGCGTCGTCGAGGCCGACGGCCGCTGGCTGAGCCCCGGACTGTGGGACGCGCACGTCCACCTCGGGCAGTGGGCGCGGCGCAACGCCCGTCTGGATGTCACCGGCACCGTCAATCGCGACGAAGCCTTGCGCCGGGTGCGCGACGGGTTGATCTCGGCGCCGCCACTGTTGGTGGGCGTCGGTTATCGTCCGGCAACCTGGCCGGAGGCTCCGACCGTGGCCGCGCTCGACGCCGTCACCGGTGCGCACCCGGTGGTGCTGGTCAGCGGCGACGCCCATGCGGGTTGGCTGAACAGCGCCGCACTGGCGCGGTTCGGGGTGTCGCCGCGTGACGAGCCGGTTCGTGAAGCGGAGTGGTTCGCACTGGTGCCGGCCGTGCTCGCGGTCGAGGATGCTCAGGTCGGCGTCGGGGCGTACACCGCCGCTTTGCGCGAGGCCGCCGCCGTGGGCGTGGTCGGCGTGGTCGACTACGAGTTCGAGCCCGGCTTCCAGCGCTGGATCGACCGCTACCCCGCCGCCGGGGTCGGACTGCGAGTCCGAACGTCGACCTACCCGTCCGATCTCGATGCGGCGATCGCCGCCGGGCTGCACACCGGCTCCGCGCTGGGTGATCCACGGCTGACCATGGGCGCGTTGAAGATCATCTCCGACGGGTCGCTGAACACGCGTACCGCGCATTGCTGCCAGCCCTACGACGACGGTGGGCACGGGGTTCAGAACGTGCCTGCCGATCAGTTGGCGACGTTGCTCCAGCAGGCGCACGCCCACGGCTTGGAGGTGTCACTGCACGCCATCGGCGACGCCGCGATCGAGTCGGCCCTGGATGCGTTCGCTGCCACCGGAGCCCACGGACGCATCGAGCACGCGCAGTTGCTGGCGTCCGGACAGGCGCGACGGATGGCCGAGCTGGGCCTGGCCGCGAGCGTGCAGCCCGCACACCTGCTGGATGATCGGCGGGTCACCGCCCAGGTGTGGGACGAGGCCCGCGCGGCGCGGAGCTTCGCGCTGCGGGAGTTGCTCGACGCCGGGGTTCGGCTCGAACTCGGCTCGGACGCTCCGGTGGCACCGCTGGATCCGTGGCTGGCGATCGCGGCCGCCGTCCATCGCGGTGAGCCGGACGAACCCGCGTGGTACCCCGAGCATGCGATCACCGCGACTGAGGCATTGGCGGCCAGCACCACGGGCCTGGGCACGATCGGCGTGGGCAGCCTCGCCGACCTCGCGCTGCTCGACCAGGATCCGCTGGCCGCGGGCGACTCGCCCCAGATAGCCCGACGCCTGCGAAGTATCCGCGCATCGCTGACTCTGGTCGGCGGCGTCGCGGTGCACGACGCGATCAGCTGAACCCGTCATCGACGCTCAGCCTCAGGTGCGACGCAGCACTCCCCCGCAGAAAACGTCCAGCAGATCGTCGACGGGGTCGGGGCCGGCGTCCGGTCGTGGCGGAGCGAAGAACGGATACAGCAAACCGAGCAGCAGCCCGGTGAGCAGCGCCGGATCCTTGTCGACGAACTCGCCGGCCTTCGTCCCGGCGGCGAAGATGTCGTTGATCGGCTGGATGAATCGCTCCAGGTAGGCACGTCCGAAAGCACCGCGGTCGTCGGCGTCGAGCTGGCCGACATCGTGCATGGCCAGCCGCATGATCGCCCGGCGCCAGGGCGGCAGCGCGAACAGGCCCCGGACCAGCCAGCGCAGGCGCTCCTCGCCGCTGCCGTGATCGGCACTGTCGGCGACGACGGCGGCCACCTCGTCGAGATAG
Organism: Propionicimonas sp.; assembly: GCA_036788135.1. Classification (GTDB taxonomy): domain Bacteria; phylum Actinomycetota; class Actinomycetes; order Propionibacteriales; family Propionibacteriaceae; genus Propionicimonas. Next base: position 150,447 of record DAIQNZ010000007.1, on the reverse strand, counting down.
GCGATGCAGATGGCGTTGAGCACCGCCGATTTGCCCGCGAAGTGGTAGTAGAGCGCGGGCTTGGTGATGCCGCACGCGTCGGCGATCTCGCGCATCGCCACACCCTCGTAGCCGCGCTGGACGAACAGCTCGGTGGCCGTGGCCAGAATCTGCTCACGCATGGGAGGGCGCCTCCGCGGCGGCCGGGCGCGCTTCGTCCGCCTTCGACTTCAAGAAGACGGCGGCGATGAGCAGCACCACGCCGATCCCACCGATGAACGAGAATGCGCTGGTGTAGCCCGCGGCAGGAGCGCTGGCCGAGGCTGCGACCGCTCCGACGACGGCGGCGCCGAGAAGCTGGCCGACGCTGGTGAACACGTTCACCAAGCCTTGCGCGGACGAGCGCTCGGCCGCGGTCGTCTCGTTCAGCGTGACGTAACGGATCGGCGCGCCGAGCAGGGCCGACATGCCGAAGCCGATCAGCAGACCCGAAGCGATGAACAGCCACAGCACGCCGGCGGTGGCGCTCAGCACGAACATGCCGACGGTCATGATGGCCACGCCGACGACGATGACGGTGCGCGACCCGAAGCGATCCAGCAGCCGTCCGGCGATCGGCGAGCCAGCACCCATGGCCAGCACGACCGGCATCAGCAGGAAGCTGCCCACGCCGCTGGACACGCCCAAGGCCGCGACGGCCAGCAGCGGCATGAACACCAAGCTCGCCTCGCCGAGACCGGCGCCCGCGGTAAGCAGGTACCCCAGCCGCAGCTGCCGACGAGCGAACAGTCCGACCGGAAAGACCGGGCTGGCGGCGCGTTGTTCGACCAAGACCAGCAGCACCCAGGCGAGCACCGAGGTCAGCAGCCACGCCCAGACCGCCGGGGTGGCCAGCGAGGCGAAGAAATGGGAGGTGTCGATGTTGACCAGGCCCAGATCGAGCGCGGCCAGCGCGAGCGCGAGCAGCAGCATGCCCGGCCAGTCGAAGCCGGCAGCGTCGGCGTGACGTTCGTGCGGCAGCACCTTCCAGGCAAGCACCATCACCACAGCCGCGATCGGCAAGTTGATCGCGAACAGCCACTGCCAGCCGGCGAGCAGCAGCACGCCTCCCAGGATCGGACCGACGACGAAGGCGATACCGAAGACCGCGCCGATCAGACCGAGCGCACTCCCCCGCTTCTCCGCAGGGAAGGTGTCACCGATCACCGCACTGGCCACCGGGAAAATGCCGCCGGCGCCGAAGCCCTGAATCGCGCGCCCGACCAGCAGCAGGACGAAACCGCCAGTGAGGCCGGAGGCGATCACCACGGCCGAGCCCAGGGCGAACAGCGCGACGTCGGTGAGGTAGATCGCGCGCCGTCCGAAGTTGTCGCTCAGCTTGGCCATCAGCGGAGTGCCGATCAGATTCGCCAGCACGTACACGCTGAAGATCCACGACACCGCCCGCGAATCGAGCCCGAACTGCGCCTGAATCGCCGGCAGCGCCGGCCCCACGATCGCGATGTCGAGCGCGCCCATCAGCACGCCCACGAAGAGCACTCCGAGCAGTCGGTTGCGCTGCTTCTCGTCCATGACACCTCACTTACTTACCGGTCGGTAAGGAGGATATCACTGGGTACAACAGCAGCGCCTGCGACCCGATTTGCGCGCCAGACGTCCATTTCGGGCCTCAGGGGCCCGTTTCGACGGTCGAGCGCGCAAATCACGTCGCTGCCTGCCGGCTCGCGACAACCGCTGGCTGGTGAGGAGGGTCTTTTCGGCCCGGCCCGGCTCACTCCGCCAGGATCACCAACAGGTTCCGCGGCCCGTGGACGCCCTCGACTCGGCTGAGCTCGATGTCGGAGGTCGCAGAGGGCCCGCTGATCCAGGTCAGCGGGTTCCCGGCGGCCACTGCGGCACCCAGGCGTCCGACGGCCTCTGGGACGTCGGAGACCACCTGGTCGGCCCGCACCACCACCAGGTGGGTGTCCGGAACCAGCGTCAGCGCGCGGCGCCCCTGATCGGCGGCGTGGTCGAGGATGATCGTCCCGGTCTCCGCGACGCCAACGGCTGCCGCCGTGACGACCGCGTCGATCTCGTTCAGCACCATGCGATCCAACGGCGGGTCGTCCTCGCGCACCGCGATGCCCGCCTCGGCGATGGCTTCACGCCAGGCCGGGTCGAGTCCGCCAGGGAGCACGGCGGACTCGACTCCGGCCTCGCGAAGCAGCGCGGAAACCTGCTGCGCCACCCCAGCAGCAGGAACCCGCACCACCGTCGCCCGGTAGTCCTCGACGGTTTCGACGAAACGATCCAGCACGTCGGCCATCGGCGTCGCCTTGCCGTATGACCATTCGATGGGCACATCGATGGCTGGGTCGTTCTCGGTCACGTCGGCCAACCCCGTCCGGATCCGGGTAAAGATCTCTTCACGCGCGCTCATTTCGCACCGTCCTCATGGTTCTTCTTCCACCACTGGCGGAAGGACTCCTGCGCCGGCACCGGAAGGTCACGGGCGTTCGTCCACGGCGAGGCCGGCCACGGCAGCGGCCCTAGATGGCTGCGGGAGGAGAACATCCTCCCGGCCATGGTCGAGAAGCGCTCCAGGAACTGGAGGTTGCGGTAGTCAGCCAGCGCCCAGCGCGCCAACGCGATCGCGGTCGGCTCAAGCTTGGGCACATGCTTGGTCTGGGCGACCTTGTAGCGCATGTGCACCAGGATGTCCGGAATCGGAATCCGCACCGGGCAGACGTCCCCGCAGGCCCCACACAGGCTGGACGCGTACGGCAGCGACTTGTCCAGTTCGGTCTCGATCCCGCGCAGCTGCGGGCCGAGAATCGCGCCGATCGGTCCGGGGTACACCGAGCCGTAGGCGTGGCCGCCGACCCGTTCGTAGACCGGGCAGATGTTCAGGCAGGCCGAGCACCGGATGCAGCGCAGCGCCGGACGTCCGATGGGATCGGAGAGCACCTTGGTGCGACCGTTGTCGACCAGCACCACGTGCACTTCCTGCGGCCCGTCGCCGGGAGTGACGCCGCTCCACAACGAGGTGTACGGGTTCATCCGCTCGCCGGTGGACGACCGCGGCAACAGCCGGGTGAACACCTCCAGATCGGCAACGGTCGGCAGCACCTTCTCGATGCCGACCACACTGATCAGGGTCTCCGGCAGAGTCAGGCACATCCGTCCGTTGCCCTCGGACTCGACCACCACCAGCGATCCGGTCTCGGCGATCGCGAAGTTCGCGCCGGAGATGCCCACCTTGGCCCGCAGGAACTTCTCTCGCAGGTGTCGGCGAGCTGCACCGGCCAGTTCGGCCGGAGAGTCGGTGACGTCGGCGGGCGCAGGCGTACCGTACTGCCCCATCTCGCGAAGGAAGATCTCGCGCACCTCGGAGCGGTTGCGGTGGATCGCCGGCACCAGGATGTGGCTCGGGCGGTCATGCCCCAGCTGGACGATCAACTCGGCCAGGTCGGTCTCCCAGGCGGCGATGCCGGCTTCCTCGAGGGCCTCGTTGAGGTCGATCTCCTGGGTAGCCATCGACTTGACCTTGACCACCTCGTCGACGCCCTTGGCGCGCACCAGTCCGATCACGATCTGGTTGGCCTCGGCGGCATCACGAGCCCAGTGGACGGTCGCCCCGTTGCGAGTCAGCGACTCCTCCAGCTGAGCAAGATAGGTGTCGAGATGGCGCAGCGTCCGGTTCTTGATCGCCTCGCCGGCCTGGCGCAGCTCCTCCCAGTCGGCGACCTCCTCGACCCGAGCAGCACGCTTTGCGCGGATCGTGGTGGTGGCATGACGCAGGTTCTTGCGCAGTTGCGGATCGTCCAGCTTGGCCTTGGCGTTCTTCTGGAACTTCGGCATACCGAGGTAGGTGCTCGACGGCGCCGGCGTCCGTCGAGCCTGGGTCTGGGCGGTCATCGTGCCCCCGCTTCGGTCTGGGCCAGAATCTCGGCCAGGTGGATCGGCTTGACCCCCGCGCGTTCGCGGTGCAGCAGGCCGGTGATGTGCATCAGGCAGGCGTTGTCGCCAGTGACCAGGTATTCCGCCCCTGTCGAGCGGACGTTGCGTGCCTTGTCCGAACCCATGGCCACCGAGACATCCGGGTTCTTCACCGAGAAGGTGCCGCCGAAGCCGCAGCACTGATCCGCGCCTGGCAACGGCACCAGATCGAGGCCTTTGACCTTGCTCAGCAGCTGGTAGGGCCGGTCCCCCACCTTGGCCACTCGCACCGAGTGACAGGTGGGGTGATAGGTCACCCGATGCGGGAAGTAGGCGCCGACGTCGGTCATCTCCAGCACGTCGACCAGAAACTCGCTGATGTCGTAGGTGCGCAGCGCGACCTCCTGCGATGCCTTCGTCAGCCCGGCGTCGCCGCTGTGCTCAGCGAGCATCGGGTGCTGGTGACGCACCGCGCCGACGCACGAGCCGGACGGCCCGACGATGTAGTCGTAGGACTCGAACGCCTTGACGTAGTTGCGGACGTTCGGCACGGCGGCGTCGTAGTAGCCGGTGTTGGTGAACAGCTGGCCGCAGCAGGTCTGCTCCAGTGGGAACTCCACCGTGCACCCCAGCCGCTCAAGCAAGGTGACCACGGCCTTCGGCGTGTCGGGGAACATCACGTCGTTGATACAGGTGGCGAACAACGCCACTTTCAGGCCCTGGGCAGTGACAGCAGGCATGATCTCTCTTCGATTCGAGTGGTTCTCAGGGCAGCATCCAGCCCAGGACGGGCGTGGATTGCAGTCCGACGAGGAGGCAGAAGATCACCAGCAGGAGCAGGCTCCAGCCGATCACCTTGCGCAGCAGCAGTGCTTCCTGACCAACCAGGCCGACGGCCGTGGCTGCGATGGCCAGGTTCTGGGGGCTGATCACCTTGCCGACAGTGCCGCCGGAGGTGTTGGCGGCCACCAGCAGAGCCGGGTCGATGTGCAGCTGGAGAGCGACCCGTTGCTGCAGGGTCGCGAACAGCGCGTTGGCACTGGTGTCGGAACCGGTCACCGCGGTGCCGAGGTAGCCCAGCACCGGCGAGAGGAAGGCGAAGATCGAGCCGACTCCGGCGATCCAGGTGCCGATGGTGATGGTCTGGCCCGACAGGTTCATCACCGAGGCCAGGGCCAGCACGGTGGCGATGGTCAGTGCGGTCCAGCGCAGCTTGTAGGCGGTGCGTCCGAGTTCGGCCCAGGCGTCGGCGAACGACACCCGGTAGACGATCGCAACGATGATGCCGCAGATCAGCAGCAAGGTGCCCGGGTTCGGCAGCCAGTCGAAACTGAACGGCTTCGCCGCAGCGACCTGACCGAATAGTCCGGGCCAGCCGAACTCCAGCACAGTGATGCCCTTGATCGACATCACCTTCACCAGCCAGAGCTTGGCGACCGCGAACACGGCCACCACCAGCAGGTACGGGAAGACCGCCATCGCAATCCGGCCGCCGGTGAGCTTCGGGGCTTCGGCCGCAGGCGCAGCCGGCGCAGCATCGCCGGACTCGGCGCGGAGCCGCTGTTGCGCTTCGGCTGTGCCCTTGGGCTTCCAGAAGCGCAGCATGATCACGCCGACGGCCAGCGCGACCAGCGAGGCGATGACGTCGGTGAGTTCGACGGAGATGTAGCTGGACGCGATCCACTTGGCGGCACCGAAGGTGACGCCCATCACCAGCGCGAACGGCCACACCTGACGGAAGCCCTTGCGCCCGTCGGCCAGGAAGATCAGCAGCAGCGGCACCAAAGCGGCCAGCACCGAGGTCTGGCGTCCGACGACGGCACCGAGATAGGCGTACGGAATGCCGGTCAGTTGACCGGCGGTGATGATCGGAATCGCGACCGCGCCGAAGGCCACCGGAGCGGTGTTGGCGATCAGCACCACCACCGCTGCACGAATCGCCGAATAGCCGATGGCCATCAGCATCACGCCGGTGATGGCCAACGGAGCACCGAACCCGGCCAAGGCCTCGAGCAGTCCGCCGAAGCAGAAGGCGATCAGGATCGCCAGCACCCGCGGGTCGTCCGAGATCAGCCCGAAGGCGGCGCGCAGATCCTCGAAACGTCCACTGACGACGGTGATCTGATACATCCAGATCGCCGCCAGCACGATGTAGGTGATCGGGAACAGGCCGAAGGCCGCTCCTTGGGAGGCCGAGAGCAGGCTCAGCGACAGCGGCATGTGGTACGCGACCACGGAGATCACCACGGCGACGGCGAGCGAGGTCAGACCGGCCCAATGGACCTTCCACTTCAGCACGCCGAGGGTGAAGAACATCACAGCGAGTGGCACGAGGGCGACGAGCGCCGAGACCCACAGGCTGTTCGCCACGGGCGCCACATCCGGCACGAAAGGCATGAAACCAACTCCCTTGTTGGTAGGACCACGGTGGCTGACCTTGGAAGAATGGTCAGACCATTTGCTCAATAGTGGGCCTTCGTGCAAGCAACGTCAAGATGGCACGGCCAGCGAGTCGCACTCGGTTCGGTCACAATGGGTCACATGTCGACTGCCGAGCCCAGCGAGAGGCCGCACGCCTATCAGCTGGTTCTTGATCACATCGAGAGCGGGATCCTCGAGCATCGACTGAAAGTCGGCGAACAGCTGCCGCCCGAACGCGATCTGGCCGCTCAACTTGGGGTCAGTCGGTCGGCCGTCCGCGAAGCCATGCGGGTGCTGCAAACCCAAGGCCTGATCACCTCGGGAACCGGTCCCGGACGAGGCACGCGGATCGCACCATCCCAAGGCGACGCGCTCGGCCGAATCTTCCGACTGCACCTGACGCTTTCCGAGGACCGGATCGCCGACCTGACCGAGGTCCGCGTCGCGCTGGAGCGCGCTTCAGCCGCGCTCGCCGCCGGATTGGCTGACGATCGCGCGACCGCAGAGTTGCATTCGCTGTTGGCCGCCATGGCCGAAGCGCGTGAGATCGAGACCTTCAACTCGCTCGACACCGACTTCCACGTGCAGATCGCCCGCGCCGGCAGCAATCTGTTGATCGGCGACCTGACCGCAGCCATCCGCGAGGCGGCCAAGGAGCCGCTGCGTGCGGCGTCCTTGGCGATGCCGAACTGGCAGGACTTCCGCGAGCACCTCCACGAACAGCATCGCGGCATCCTGGCCGCGATCACCGCGCGGGCCCCGGAGCGGGCCTCCGAACTGATGGAGGCCCACATCCGGGATGCCTACGCGGCGCTGGGCATCACCTCCGCCCCGGCGGTCGCCGACTGATCGGTCGGTGACCCCGCGCCGCTCAGCCGAACAGGTACGGCCCGTACTTGACCGCAACCATCGCCACGAGCGCGATCAGCACGATCATGACGATCAGCAGGTCAAGGCCCATCCTCAGCCCCGACTCCAGCGCAGCCTGAACCCGCGGAGGCAGGAACAAGTTGCTGTCGCGAATGTTGAGATGGGTCAAGGTGGCGAACACCAAGGTGGTCGACAGGGTGACCAGCAGGCACCACGGGCACAGCGCGCCGATCACGAAGTAGGCCTGCGCGAACAGCCAGTAGGCGAAGACCACGCCGATCGTGTAGACCAACTGCGCCGCCAGCATGAAGCCCCGCTTGAACCGGACGCCGGTCAGCCCGGCCACCGCGATGGTGATCACCACCGGCTCGGCCATCAACCCGAGGAAGGCGTTCGGGAAGCCCAGCAGATTGGCCTGCCAGGTGACGCCGACCTTGCCGCAGTTGAGTACCGAGCTGATGTTGCACGACAGCGCGGCGGCCGGATTCCTGGCCAGTTCGATCGCGTCGATCGACAGCACCAAGGACGCGGTCAGGCTGATGCAGGCCGACAGCAGCATCGTCGAGTAGATCCACGCGTCGGACTGCCGAAAGCGGTGGAACCTTTCCAAAGCACTCATCCGATGATCACTTGCCGGCAGCCGCCAGCACGGCGCTCTTGAAGGCTCCGGCGGTGTAGAGGTCGCCGCTGTACTGCTTGCCGTTGATCTTGACCGTCGGTGTGCTGGTCACACCCTCGGCGAAGGCCGCGTTGGTGCCGTCGGCGACGAAGGACGCATTGGCCATCGAGGTGAACGAGCTCGCCACGGTTTGGCTCACTCCGGCCTTCACCGCGATATCAGCGATCTGCGCGTCGGTCAGCCCGCTGGAGTTCTCCGCCGGCTGGTTGGCGTAGAGCGCCGAGTTAAAGGCGAGCGCCTTGTCGGGCTCGGCCTTGTAGACCGTCACCAGGGCGTTGGCGGCGCGGGTGGAGTACTTGGTGCCCTGCGAGGCGTCATCGAGGAAGGCCATCGGGTGAATCTGGACCTTTGCCGTGCCGTCGGCCACCAGCGCCGCGACGTCGCCACTGTTGGTCCGCTCGAACTGACCGCAGTACGGACACATGTAGTCCTGGTAGATGTCGATGGCCACGGGGGCATCGGCCTTGCCGACGGTGACGGTGTACTGGCCCGCCGCACCGGCCGACGGCGTGGCCTTGTTTGCCGAGGTGGCTGCGATGACGCCCCAGATGATGCCGCCGACGATGACGAGCGCACCCAGGCCGAGTGCGACGTACGTGATGATGTCGCGGACGCGCTTCTCTTTCGCTGCGCGCGCCTGCTCAGCGCGCAACTGTTCGCGACGGCTGCCTGGCTGTCCCGGCTGGCCGGGGTTCTGCTTGTTGCTCATGGATCTCCTGCTCTCAATGGTCTGAATGGCCCTGCGCACAGTGGCAGGGCGGGACGAAGACCAGCGCACACCACGGCCCACAACAGGCGTGAGTGACGCAGGTCAGCAGCAGTGATCAGGAGGTCCGCGACGCTGCGCGGCGCGATAACGCGGGTCGGTCCGACGAACCTGCACTCGAACCGGTGCCGGCACCCGTTGCAGCGGGACGACCCCGCTGACGACAGGCAGCCAATGCCGCCGAAGCCAGCCGGCCACACGCTGAGCCAGCCGCCGAACGGCGAGACCGCCGCCCAGGCCGACCAGCAGCGTCACCAATCCGGCGAGCAGCGCTGACAACGACACCACCACGGTGACGCCCAGCATGGGAGCCAATGCCTGAGTGGGCAGGAACGTTCCCTGCGCGCACGAAGGATCAGGAAGCATCACGTGCAGGTGCAGGGCGATCCAGCTCTGCGTCGGAGTCAGGCCGACACACACCGTGGGATCAGCGAGCAGACCCACCATCGAGCCGGCCACGGACAGGCTGAACCCACCAAGGACGGCCGTTGTGGCCCCTCGGATCGCCCGGCTCCATGCGATCGGCATCAAACTCCTGGTGACTCGCTCACGGCAATGGTACTTGGCTTGCCGCCGATTCAACCGGCTGGTCGCCTTCTGGTGGAGAAAGAGCGCGCCGGCGCGCTCGACAACGCCAACAGCACCAGAACGGTGACCGCCAATGGAAGCAGCGCATCGTGCATCGGCCCGGTCTCGCCCGATGCCACCCGGGTGGCCAGCACCGTCGCCGAACTCCACAGACTGAGCGCACACAGCACCAGCCGCGACCAGTTCGCCCCGAACCACGTCGTCACCGCCAGCACGAGATCGGCGAAACCCAGCACCGCGATGGTCACCACAGCCACCAGTTGCACCGCAGCCTGGTCGGCGGGGTCATCGGTGAGTTCCAACAGACCGGTGTTGATCAGCACGGCGAACCACAACAGGATGAAGCCGCGCAGCGCCGTCATCGACACCCCGAAGGTCGTCTGGAACGGACGCCGATTGACCGGCTTGCCTGCCTCGGGCACCACGTCAGCGCCGGCAGCGACCGCGCTGACGTCGAGGATCGGCAGGTCGCCGTCGGTGACGATGAGGTCGCCGCCACCGTTGCGCGAGTGATACCCGGTGGCGAAGTCGTCGATCACACTATGGGTCACCGCCGGTTCTGCGCCCACAACCGTGGCGACGATGTGGTCACGCTCCACATCAACCTGAGCGTCGATCTTGTGGGTGACCTGGAAGGTGAACAGCGACAGGCCGACACTGCGGTCGTAGGTACCGGCCGCCAGCCAGTCGACCGCAACCCCGCCCGGAAGCAGCCACCCGTCCGGGCAGCGCCAGAACCGGACGTGGTGGCGTCGCGACGGCGAACCGGCGACCTCCTGCTGGTAGGTGAAGTCCTGTCGTCGCCGGAACAGGAACAGCGGGCTCACCGGCGCGGAGGGGTAGCTGCGCCGCCGCACAGTATTGGCCACGATCCCCCACCCGGACGCCAGGTCGAGCTCGTCGGCCCGGGTCCAGCCCGCGGCCACCATCGCGTGATGCACCTGGGCTTCGCTGCCCCGAAGCGCGAGGTTGACCGGATCGCCGAGCAGACCGTCGGCGGTGCGGGTCCGTCCGATGAAGTAGTCGGGAAGATAGATCGAGGTGAGGATCCGGTGCAGGCGTGGCAGCACGAGGTAGGCAACCATCGCCCAGAAGACGATTAACAGCAGCAGTTGCCAGCCGGGGATCACCCCCTCCTGGAAGGTGAGCCAGGCCAGCCAGACCGCGATCGCTCCGCCCGCGACGAAGAAGAGCTGATCCATCCAGATCAGCCAGCGCCGCGAGCGCCGGGTCGTCTCCGCCTCCATGGGGCCATCCTGCCGCCTCGAACCGCCCGGGGGCGGGAAGTTCGGGCGGTTCAACTACCGGTAAGCCACAGCTTGATCACCACGAGGTCCTCGCGCAGGTAGTTCGCCGGCCAGAAGTACCACGGTGTCTGCTGGCCGATCCCGGTGGCAGTCAGACCTTGGCTCGCGGCGATGCGGGAGGCCCGATAGACGTGGAACTCGTCGGTGATCAGCACGACGCGATAACCCGGCGCCAACCGCTGGTCGAGCAGAGCCTTGCTGAGGGCGAAGTTCTCCTCGGTCGAGGTGGCTTTGTCCTCGACGACGATGAGGTCGTCGGGCACTCCCTGCGTTCGCAGGTAGGCGGCCATGGCGACGCCTTCGGGGAGGTTCTCCTGTGGGCCTTGGCCGCCGCTGACGACGATCAGCGCTTTCGGATTGCGCTGGTGGTAGGCGACGGCGGCGTCCAGGCGGCCCTGAAGCGTGCGCGAAAGCTCACTGCCGTGGACGGCGGCGCCCAGCACGATCGCGGCGGCCTCGTCGTCGGTCGCGGTGGAACGGCTGCCGTAGGCCGCGAGGAAGACCGACAGGCCGCCGAAGCCGACAGCCAACGCCACCGCGGCCACGGTCACGGCGCGACCCGTCCGGCGATACCACCCGCCCCAGGCGAGCAAGCCCGCCCCGACCAGAGCCGTCATCGCGGTGCCAACAGTGAGGTTGGCCGTCAACGCCAGCCAGCAGGCGTTCGCGAGGAATGCCGCAGCCAGCGCGAGCAGCACCAGGCGTGCCGCCGGCCACGTGCGCTTGTTCGTCCCCGCCACATCAACACCCTAGCCAGGGCGAGGAGCTAGACCGGGTCGCTGGCGACCCGAGCGACGTGCAGTGCCAGGTAAGAGATCTCGTCGTCGGTGAGCGCTGATCCCAGCCGCAGTTCCAGCAGTGCCGCCAGTCGGACAGCGCACTCCACAGCATCGGGATACGCCGCGCGGATCGCGGCCCCGATGCCGCTGTGCTCCTCGTGGAGCTGCTTGTGCTGGTGGATGCGGACGAAGAGGTAACGCAGGTGGGTGATGAAGCGGCCCACGCTGACGCTGGACGAGCCCAGATGCAGCGCAAAGGTCTGCTCGATCACCGTGACCATCTGCTGGATCAGCCCGGTCATCTTGTAGGTGTAGGAAAGATCACCCGTGGTGAACCCGGCGTTGACCAGGTGCAATGCCAGACCGACCGCCTCATTGTCCGGCAGCGTGACGCCGGCACGAGCGTTGATCGCAGCCAACAGCTCCAGCGCTTGGGCGTACTCGTCGGCGTAGAGGTGCTGGACCTCGGCCAGCAACGGATAGTCCAGCTCGAGTCCGGCCTGGAACCGCTTCAGCGCGAAGCTGACGTGATCGGCCAAGGCGATCACCAGGGCCGGGTTGTTCAGCAGGACGTCCAAGCCGACGTCGTTGATGGCGGCACCGACGAGGGTGACGTGCTCGGGCGGAATGGCGGCGAGCAGCTGCGCCAGGTGATCAGGATCGCGGCCGTCGGTGGGCACGAAGGTTCGAGCAACCTTGGTCTCATCGACGCGATCCCCCGGCCGGGCTTGGAATCCCAAGCCCCGGCCGGTGAGGATCACATCATGACCGTCGTGGTCTGCGGCGAGGATGACGTTGTTGTTGAAGACCCGCAGTATCTCCATGCCATTCCTGCCACTCGCGACCACATTCGATCCCTCAAGGGTGCTGTCGTCAGGCCTCGACGTCAATCACGGGGTCACCAGCCGCCACTTCGCTCGCCGGACGGGGTGCTACCCGCGAGAGCGTGAAGGTGTTGGTGATCACCACGATGGTGGTCGGGTCGAAACCAGCCTTCTGGACCTGGTCGAGATCGACTTCGACCAGCAGGTCGCCGGCGGCGATCCGCTGATCCTTGGCAACAGCGACCTGGAAGCCCTTGCCGTCCATTCGCACGGTGTCGATGCCGACGTGGACCAGAACTTCCACACCGTCATCGGTCTTGATGCCGAAGGCGTGCCCGGTCTCGGCTGCCGTCACGATGACGCCGGAGACCGGCGCGGTGATGCGTCCGTTGGCTGGGACGATGCCCACACCCTCGCCGAGCGCCTTGGAGGCGAACACCTTGTCGTTGACCTCGGTCAGGGCGACGACCGTGCCGGCAACCGGAGCACCGATGGTGGTGGTGGCCACGTCGGTGGCGACAGCGCCGTCCGCGGCGACCGGCGCGGTGGCCTCGAGGGCCAGATCGGCCTCAGCCTGCTGACGGGCAGCCAGGATTTCAGCCTTCTGCTCCGGGGTGCGGTAATCGAAGATGATGACCAGGATCATCGCGGTGAAGAACGCTGCACCGATCGACAGCAGGTAGACCGGCATCGGGCTGAACACCGGGATGGTCAGCAGCGAGGTGAAGGCGAAGCCGCTGGCCTTGACGCCGCCGAACAGGCCGGTGATCAGGCCACCGACGAAACAGCCGACCAGCATGCGGGGGTAGACCCGCTTGTAGCGCAGGTGGATGCCGTACAGAGACGGCTCCGAGATTCCGCCGAGCAGGCCGGCGGCCAGAGCACCGGTTGCCGTCTGCCGCATCTGGATGTCCTTGTCACGCCAGGCCAGGAAGAGCACGCCGGCGGTGGCACCGAAGCAGGCGAAGTTCCATGAACCCATCGGGCCCTGGATGAAGTCGTAGCCGAGGTTCTGGATGTTCAGCAGCATGATCGCGTTGATCGGCCAGTGCAGGCCCAGCGGCACCATGAACGGGTACAGCATCGGGATCAGAATGGCAAAGATGAACGGCGAGAAGTTGTTTACCGCGCTGAGCAGGCTGGCAAGGCCGGCACCGGCATAGACGCCGATGGGGCCGATCAGGAATGCGGTCAGCGGAATCATGATGAGCATGCTCAGGAAGGGCACGAAGATCAGTTGAATGTTCTCCGGAATGATCCGTTTCAATCCCTTGTAGAGCGGCCCGAGGACGGCCGCCATCAGCAGCGGTGGGAACACCTGCGAGCTGTAATCGAAGATGGTCAGCGGCACGCCGAAGATGGGCACCACGTTGATGGTCTGGCCAGCGAAGACGATCTGCGTCGCGTACTGCTTCAGGCTCATGAAGCCCGGCAGCATGACCACGCCCATGATCGCGAAGCCCACCCACGGGTCGGCGTTCAGCTTCTTGGCCGCGTTGTAGGCGACCATCAGCGGCAGCAGGACGAAGACGCCCTTCCAGGTCAGGTTCACGAACTGCCACGACGGGTCGAGCTGCGCGCGGGGGTCGGCCCAGTTCGGGATGATGCCGAGCGTGCTCATCAGCGACATGAACGTGATGAACAGCGAAGCCCCTAGCAGGGCGCCCAGAATCGGACGGAAGGAGTCGGACAGGAACTCGAAGAAGTTGTCGAGCCAGGCGACCTTGCCACGGGCCTTGGCACGCTCACGGGCCTTGACGTCGGCATCGGAGTCACCCTTGCCCACGCTGGCCATGTCGGACCGACCCATGATCCGGTTGTACATCGATTGGACCGCACCGCCGATCACGACCTGATAGCGGTCACCGCCTTGGGGAACCACCCCGAGCACCTCGGGGATCGCGTCCAGCCCGTTCGGGTCGACCTTCCCCGCGTCCTTCAGCTCGAACCGCAGCCGGGTGGCGCAGTGCGTGAGGCTGAGAATGTTGCCCGCGCCGCCTACCTTGGCAACGATCTGGGCAGCAGCATCCTGCTTTGTCGTTGACTCCATCGTCGTTCCTTCTCCGCTGAAACCACATCAGAAAACAAAAAAGACCCGAGACGCCCTCAGCGTCTCAGGTCTTGCCCCTTGCGGGTAACAATCCGAGTGACTAACTCGCGAAAAGACTAACACGTCGTAGCAGTCGTCGCCAGCCGATCGGGGGGTTGCAGCCATCATCGAGGCAGCAGCGGCAACTCGATGAGGACTCGTCCGCCGGGCACGCCTCGATCGGAGACCGTGAAGCGTCCATGAGCCCGTTCAATCACCCGACGGGCGATCCGCAGACCCATGCCGGAAGTGCCCCGCCGCGGCTCCTCAGCGCGCAGCGGAAAGCCCGGCCCGTCATCGACGACTTCGAGTTCCACTCGGCCGCCTGCCGACGACAGGTGCAGGCTGAAGGCGGTGCCGTCGGGGGTGTGGGCGAAGATGTTGTCCAAGCAGATGTCGACCACGTCGCTCAGCTCCAGCGCGCTCATGCCGACCCGCAGCGCCGTCGACGGCAGGCCGGTCTCGACGGCGCGATCCTGGTCCTCGGCGAGCGGACGCCAGTACTCCACCCGAGCGCGAACGACTGCGGTCGCGTCGCAGATTCCCGGCAGCCCCTCCCGCAACGGACGCCGGGCTTCGCGGACCACCTCGTCGATCGCGGTCTGCAGTCCGGCGACCGACTCCGACAGGCTCGCCCGCAGCTGCGGATCGTCGACCTGCTCGGCTTCCAGGCGCAGTGCGGTGACCGGCGTGCGTAGCCGGTGAGCCAGGCTGCCGACATTGTCACGTTCGGCCGCGAGAAGCTCTTCGATCCGCTCGGCCAGGCCGTTCAGCGCCGAGCCCAGCTCGACGGTCTCTGGCGGGCCTTCCAACGGCGCCCGCGCGTCGAGGTCGCCTTCCCGCAGCCGATGCGCTGTGGCCGCCACGGCCAGCAGGGGGCGACTCACACCGCGTCCGACCCGCGCGCCGACGAAGACGGCCACGCTGCTGAGCAGGACGCCCAGGGCGATGATGCGGGCCCACGCCAGCGGCACGCCTTCATTGAGTTGCTCCGCTGTCATGCTCGCCCGGACCACGACGACCCCGCCGTCGACCAGCACCGGCACGTACACCCGGACTCCCGCCGCGTCCTGAACCGAGAAGGCCTGCCCTTGGCGCGCCTTCTGGAAGTCCGCATCGGCGGACGCGTCCGGCCAGGGGGCGCCGAGCAGTGTGCCGTCGGCGAGGACAACGCTGGTCTGGGCGGCCGAGCGGGTGAGGCTGGGTTGCAGCACCTCGGCCAGCCGAGGATCGTCGTGCAGGCTGGAGACCAGGACGGCCACAGTGTTGGCCTGTTGATTCATCGCCGCCATGCCCCGGTCTTCGGCGAGGGTGCGGACGAGCAGCAACAGCGGGATCACGAACGAGGCCACGATGGCCGTGCTGATCACCGCGAGCAGCAGGCTGATCTGCCGGCGCATCAGCAGGCGTCCTCCGGCGGCGCGAGCCGGACGCCGACGCCGCGGACGGTGTGCAGGAAGCGCGGCTGGGCCGCGTTCTCCCCCAGCTTGCGGCGCAGCCAGCTCAGGTGGACGTCGACCGTCCGCTCGCCGCCGTCGCCGAAGGCCAAACCCCACACTCCGGCCAACATCTCGCGCTTGGTCACGACCTCGCCGGGCCGGGTGGCCAGCAGCCAGAGCAGGTCGAACTCCTTGCGAGACAGCTCCACCAGCTCACCGTCGACTCGAACGCGCCTGCTGGCCGGGTCGACTTCGAGGTCGCCGATCCGCACCGAGGAGTCTGCCGACCCGCCGGGAGCCGCCCGGCGCAGAACCGCCCGCATCCGGGCCGCGAGCTGATCGCCGCCGAAAGGTTTGACCAGGTAGTCGTCCGCGCCGGCGTCGAGCGCCTTCACCACGGTGCGATCGTCGTCCTGCGCGGTGACCACGATCACCGGAACCTGGCTGACGGCGCGCAGCATGGTCAGCACCTCCAGACCGCTCAGATCCGGAAGGCCGAGATCGAGCAGCACCAGCTCCGGCTGCTCCTGGAGAGCCATCGACAGCCCGGTGGCACCGTCATTGGCGAGCATGACGACATCGCCGCGTTCGGTCAGTCCGCGCCGCAGCACCCGGCCGATCGCCGGGTCGTCCTCCACCACCAGCACGCGTGTCATGCCCCGTAACGTACTCCAGCAGAATCGTTGACGAGCGATGACATGATGGACCGGTGCGCACCCGTTTGATGATCGTGGCCTCCGTCTGGGTGGCGACCGTCGCCGGCGCGTCCACCTTGACCTGGGCGGTCATTTCCGCGACCGGGACGCAGGTGGGGCAGACGATCCCGATCGCCCAGCCGCAACTCTCGGCCACGGCAGCCTCACCCAGCGGGGATCCGTCGCAGCCCGAGCCCAGTCATTCGTCGAAGCCCAGCGCGACCAGCAGTAAGCCGCGTCCGTCGTCGACGAAGACCAGTGAGCATCCCGCACCGCCGCCGCAGCCCACCCTGACCGGTACTTGGAGCGGCGATGCGGGCAAGGTGACCGCCTCGTGCAAGGGCGGCGAGATCTCATTGGTGAGCGCTGTGCCGAGTGTCGGCTTTCGGGTGCAGGTCGAGAAGGAAGGCGCGCGAGAGCTGGCGATCGAGTTCGAAGCCACCGACGGTTACGAGAACGACGAGACCCACCTCAAGGCGACCTGCACCGACGACGGCCCCACCTTCCGGCGCGACTGAAGCGTCCGACCGGGTCAGCCGACCTCGACCAGGCGGGCGATCAGGTTGTTCTTCGCGTGATGCTTCACGTAGCCGCTGTGAGTGTCGCAGGTCACCAGGAAACGGTCGGTCTCCGACGAGGTGAGCACGGTCTTGGGCATCTTCTCCTTCGGCACGCTCTTCACCCACGCCACCCGGTAGGTCTTGCCGCGGTAGGTGGCGGTTACGCCCTTCTTGAGCTTGCCGACAGTGCGCTGCAGGTAGCCGCTGGCCTTCGGCTTGGGGAAGGCGTGGCCGAGGACGAGGTTGCGAATCTCGCAGATCTGATTGCGGTCGTTCGGCGCGTAGATGATGTGGTTGGCCCGCTTGCAGGTGCCGACGGGCTTCTTGATGGCCACGACTTTGGGCTTGGCGGCCTTCGCCGCGACCACGATGGACGCCGCCGTCACCGGCGCGGTTGGCGTGGCTACGGCCGGCGTGATCGCGGCTGCGCCCCAGCCCAGAACGGCCGCCAGGGTCAGGCAAACCAATCGCTTCATTCGTCGCGTCCAGCTTCTGCGAACCTCGGCGGTTCGCCGTCAAACCATCCCCCACAGACGGTGCTCACCGCAGATCCTATGGGTGCCGGACGGTGCCGTCCGCCGAATGAGCGGGTGTCCTGACGCAGCCGCGGGTGAGCGGCGCAAGACGGACGTGCCGTGCTGGGCCGCCAGGTCAGCCGGCGGTGAAGCGGGCGTGCACCTGCGCAGCGAGCTCGACGTCCTCCGGCAGCAGGTCCACAGCGTCCGCCTCGGGTGCGCCGGCGGCAGCCCGGGTGGCGAAGGCGGCACCGATCGGCGCGCTGGCGCTGGAGCCGTGGACGCCGCTGAGCAGCCCCGGATCGGTGATCTCCAGCGGCGTCACCGGCCCGACGCCGGCAGCCTTCGCGATCTGGGTCGCCCGGTTGGTCGCATCACGGACGGCCTCGGCGAGCACCTGCTCCTGTACCCGCGTCTTGGTGAGTTCGGTGAGGGTCCAATCGACGCCCTCCAACTTCACGAACGGTGCACTCCCCTGCACGTTCGCGAACTGCGCCAAGGCGGCGAAGTCGTTGAACTTCACCTTGATCTGGGAGGCGGCGCTGAACCGCAACGGCATCGTCTTGCCGTTCTGATTCCAGGGACGCCACGCCCGGGTGCGGATCGGCAGCACCGCAAACCAGGTGATCGGCGACGGCGAGCTGGCCTGCAGGTGATCGATCACCTGGCGAAGCGCGTTCACCGTCGCGGTGCAGTCACGCAGGGCGGTCTCTTGGTTGTCGGCCTCGCACCCCACGCTCAGATGCAGGGTCGCGCGCTCAGGCTTCATCGCGTGGCGGCTGGTTCCGATCACGGTGATGTCCATGGGTGCCTCCTTGGGTTGAAGCTCGTGGTGCGCCCGGAGCGGTTCGGCTCAGGCGGGCTTCACCGACGCTACTGCCGAAAACAAGGTTCGGTCGTGGTCGATCGTGACCTCGACGTCGCCGCCGAGCCGATCCCGCAGGCTCAGGAACTCGGACATGAACACGACATCGGGATCGTCGAGCTCGCTGATCGGGCCCGTCGCCGTGCCACGAACGTCCGGGACGTCGACGTCCGGCGTCGGGCCCGGGCGGGTGAAAGCGTCCATCGGCAGCGCGGGATCCACGACGTCGAGCACCCGGCGAGCGACCGCATCGAGGCGGCGGCACCAATCCGGGAATGCCGTCAGGGGTTTGTCGGCAACCCACGGCCTCGTCTCGAAGATCCGTCGGTTGCGACGCTCGGGCCCTGCTTCGATGCGACGGAATTCGACGCCGAACTCCGTCGCCAGTTCCGCCGCAAGGACCTCCATCAGCGGCTCATACCTGGCCCGCGCATCATCCACCGAGATCACCGGCCGTTCGTTCGCCTTGATTGATCGCCGGACGTCACGCAGCGCGCGAAGGAGCCCCAGAAGACCCGTTCGGGAGTACGCCGTTTCCATGGCGGCATGCTCTCATAGCTGCGCCGTGTCGGAGCGCACCGCCGGCTGGCTCAGCACAGGCCCGACCGCCCGGATAGGGTTCGGTCGTGTTCGACCGACACCCCACCGGCGGGCCTGAGGACCCGTCTGTTGCCCGTATCGAAGAGCTCCTGGGCGCGCCCACCCTGCTGGCCCCAGGAGCTCCTCGTCCGATCACCACCTCCGCGTTGTGGATCTGCGCGTGCGTCGCGTTCGACGATGCCCCCACCTGGCTGATCTGGGACGCCGGCGATCACGTCGCGTGGTGCAGAGTCCCGGACGAGGTCGAGCCGCTGGATCTCGTCGACGCCGAACTGACCGCCGGTGGTCACGCCGATCCTGCGGAGGTCCTGCGCTGGTTGGAGGGCAGCGCGGCCGACCCCTGGTCAGGTTCTGGCGATGGCACCGGTGCCCCGGCAGCTGTCGCGGTGTTGGGTCGGCGGATCCGCGCCTCGTAGATCGCTGCCGATCTTCACCGCGGCAGCGAGCAACCAGTAGACGCCAGCTGCCGAGCACCAATCAGGCAGACTCATCGATCGGCCCGGCCTTGGCGAGAGGACGGAAACGCCGGGGCTGGCTCAGCTGTGGTGGGACGAAGTCGAGTCGGTCGTCACGGTCACCGAGCCGGTGGCCGAGCCGGTCAGCTTCGAGTGGTTGGTCAAGCTCAACGCAATCTTGGAGCTGTCGCCGGCGTTCACCGCTCCGGTCAGGGTCGACCCACTTGCGACGATCGTCCCAGTGGCGCCATTGGAGCCGGCATTGCCCCAGCGATCCTCTGCGGCCTTGACCAGATCGGAGGCTGTGTCGGAGACGAAGGACGTCTTGGTCAGGGTCACCTTCGCAGTGGTGTTGGTGAGGTAGACCAGCGGCCCGCTGCCGGTGTAGGTGATCGTCGTGTTCTTCAGCACCAGCGTTGACACCTCGGCCTGTGCGTTGGCGTCGGCCGCGTCGCCGGAGAAGGACTGGTAGAGCATCACCGCATCGCCGCCCTTCGAAGTCACCTTCGAGTCGGTGAGCGTCGCATGGTTCTTGCCCTCAACGACCACCACCTGGGCGTCACTGGACGTCCCGGTGACGCCGGACGCGCTGATCGTGCCGGTCGAGTACAGCAGCGGGCTGCCGTCGCCGGAGGTGTTGAGCTTGTTCGTCCCAGTGACCGTGACGGTGCCCGATCCGCGGTCAGTGGCCAGCGCGGCCGAATGGGCGCCCGAGGTGGTGATCGTCAGATCCGACCCGGTGATCTCACCTTCGTAGGTGGCGTGCAGGCCACGGGAGGAGTTGCCGGAGGTCGTGATCGTGGTTCCGGTCACGGTCGCTTTGGCCGACAGCGTCGAGACCACAGCGTTCGATCCGCTGGAAGTCGTGGTGATGGTCGATCCCTTGATCGTCGCCGAACTCCCCTCGCCGACCACAACGACAGCCGAGTTCAGCCCATAGAAGTTGTAGTCGTCACTGACGTCGCCGGAGTTCTGCTGACTGTTCGCTGTCGCGTCGCCGCTCTTGGCGATGGTGGCGCCGGTGACGGTCAGGCTGCCACCGTTGACCACCAGGAAGACCGCCTGATCGGAAGTGGCGCTGGCGTAGGTGCCCGAGTCGACCGTCACCGATACTCCGTCAATCAGATACGCACCGGACAAGGTCACCTGCTTGCCGTCGAAGGTCGCGGTATAGGTGCCCGCCGAGATGCCGTCGATCGAGGTCGAGCCACTGGCTGCAGCAGTCGAAGAGGTGGACGAGGTCGAGCCGGACCCGGCGACCGTGCTTGCACAGCCCGCCAATGGCACCGCCAAAACGGCCGCAGCCGCGATCGCCGCCAGAGTGCGCTTGCTGAAGTTCATGAAAGACCACCGTCCGATAGCTGGTATGTGCTGGCAACGCTATGGACTCGGATCACGGGTTTCCCAGGAGGTTGCTGTGGGGGTTCTGTGGGTCGAGCGACTACAGGGTGGTGTCTGGTTGGCCTGCTGCGATGGAGGTGGCGGCGCAATCGGCCGCGACAGCAGTCGCGGCGACGGCGGTACGCAGGTCGTCGAGTATCGCTCTACTTAGGTCACCTCTTGAACCTTGAGATACCGACCGGTTCCCAGGCTGAGCGAGCCTGCTCGAGGACAAACATGGCGATGGTCCGGACGTTCTCAGGTATGTCCGGCAGCGCTGCGAGTTCTTCGTTGCCGACCCACATCAGCTCTGCGGACTCCCCGGCGGAGCGGTCGCCGGCCGGTTCTGAATCGGCCAGGAAGGCGAATCCGAGGTCGATGTGGCGGTGCTGACCGTCCGCGTCGAAGTCGTGCGTGCGGACGCTCAAGGGCTGCGGATGATGGATCGCTGTTGCGTCGGGAGTCTCGGGCACCCGCAGGAGAGGCTGCAGAACCATGAGCTGCTCCGGTGCGTACCCAGTCTCCTCGGCGACCTCCCGCAGGATCGCCGCCCACGGGTTCTCATCGAGTTCCACATGCCCGCCCGGCTGGAGGGGTATTTCGAGCGTCTTGTGTCGATGCAGGAGGAGCCGCCAACCCTCAGCGGTTTCCCGAATGATGAAGGCGCTCACCGTGAGGTCGTGCTGACCCGGCCCAGTGTGAATGTGTGCCATGACGACACCGCAGCCTACCCACAGAGGGTTCTCCCCGAAGCCCGCGCAACCTGCCGATGCTACGTTCACGGGGTGCGAGTCAGCGTGGCCCCAACCGGGCACCTCCACGATTATGTGTTCACGGTGATCGCCGTGTTCGACAGCGACGGCGGGCTGGTTCTGTGCCGGCACAAGGACCGCTCCACCTGGGAGACCCCGGGCGGACACATCGAACCCGGCGAGACTCCCGCAGAAGCGGCCACTCGAGAACTGTTCGAGGAGACCGGGATCGTGCCAAAGGATCTGACAGCCGTCGCCGACTACGAAGTGGACGGCGTCGCGGGCCGGCTCTTCAGCGCCACCATCGGTACGCGGTCGCCGCTACCCGACTTCGAGATCGCAGAGACCACCACCAGCGACACGCTGCCCGACGACCTCACCTACCCCGCGATCACTCCCATCCTGGTCAGTGCAGCCACCGAATGGCGATCGCAGCACAGACACCGTGGCGCCGAGTAGGGCGTCCTGCACCAGATTTGGGAGGTTCGAGAGCCGGCGTCAGAGCTCTGCGAGCTTGCTCAGGTTCTTGGCCAGCCGCGACTGGGACGCCCGCGTCGCGTGCTGGTAGCGCTCGACCATCCCGGCGGTCGCGTGGCCCATCATCGCCTTCAGCTCGGCGGTCGTCGCACCGGTCGTTCGAGCCTGTCACCGCGCCTAGTCATAATCGAACGTGTGTTCGATGCACTATAGTAAGCAGGGAGGACTCCTATGAACCCATTCGCCGCGTACTCGGCCTCGGTGCACAACAACGGCTTGCGCACCTCAGCTCTGCACATAGCGCTTCCGATCGTCTTCGGCGCTGTGGCGCTGATTCCAGGCGGCATCCCTGCCTTCCAGTCACAGATCGTGAGCGTTGTGGCGATCGTGGCTGGCCTCTTATTCTCCATGCTGGTCCTGCTCATTGACCTGCGGGGAAAGATCCGACGGGGCGAGGAGAAGCGTGCAGCGCCGGGAGATCGGGACACGTCCAACCTCGACTATGCCTACGAGGCGACGAACTACACGATCATCATCGGCTTCACGCTCGCCGCACTCCTGATCGTGCAACAGCAGACCAGCGACGCCCTGGCGTCCGCGGTGAAGGCTTGTCCTGCCGCCGGCTGGGTCACGGTGGCTGCGAACTGGTTGCTGTATGGGCTCGCTGCTCACTTCGGGTTGGCCGCGATGCATTGCCTGCGGCGGCTACGCCGCGCCTACACGGTGTTCGGCATCGGCAACCGCTAGACGATCCAGGACGGGACCCACTTAACACCGAGACCGTCGAACATCCGGTCGGCCTGGCCCAGACATTCGCCGACAAACTGATCTTCAGTCAGCCCGTCGCTGAGCTCGCGCTGAAGCTTGGGAAGGGCTCCCCCATCGAGTCTGTACTTGACCTGACGGTCTCCGACCTTCACCTCGATCAACACGCGGTCGTTGTCGACGGGCTGCACACCAACCATCTTGTGGACCCGGCCCGCGTTCTTCAGCACGGACTCAAGCGTCCCCTGTCCGAAGAAGCGGCCACTACGCGCACGTGCGGCGTAGATGAACTCGTCAGGCAAGTCGGAGTCAGCGGACGATGTGTTGAGGTTGCCGTTGTATCGACGCACTTCCACCGCCTTGAGGCGCGCTTCCTCCAACCACACCTCCGGCTCGTCGATCCAGTCAGGCTCCCAGGTGATCCCGGTGTGAGCATCTAGGAACCGGCGCTTCCATAGGAGACTGAAGAGCTCCACCCCAGAGATCCCCGCGCTGCTCGATCGCTCGTAGAACGCCAGTGCGTGCAGACCTGAGTCCGGGACAACGATGAGACTCCGCGTAGGCGCCGTGGGTGCGTGCTCTTCCCCGATCCGGAAGTCAACGGTGCCGCTCGTCCGGTTGACTAGGTCGCCTGGCTCGCCATAGCGTCCCGATGCCGCTGTGACCACGATCGCGCGGCCTCCGCGCGATGCCACAGAGTCGATCCTGGTCCACCGCTTGCGGGGCACATTGTCGATGGATTCGCCGGGCTTTGTGACTCCCTGAATGAAGCTGAGCAGATCCATGCCATTAAGATCGTAGGGCGAGTAATCCTGCCGATTCGGAGCATGTTTGTGCGCCGTGTGGAAGGTCCAATGCTGCACGATGAGACTACGGCTCACGGATTCACTCCTCGACGGTCCGCTCCGGTGGTGGCGCGCAACGTGCAAGTTGATGTGCGCTGTTCACAAACTACACGTCTGCAACCTGCGTTCACCGGTTCAGAGCGCATGTTCCTCGAACGTGCTAGTTGGACAAACGCAGCCAGGCAGAAGGCACCACGGCGCCTTGGTCACTGCGAAGCGTTCAGCCCTCGCTATACACGTAGGCCCGCCGTCCGAGCCCGTCCTTGCTGAGAGCGTGCGCGTCGACCAAGTGGAATCGCCGATGCCCGAAGGACTTAGGCCAGGCGGTCGGACGCGCCCTCGAGGCGGTCGCTATAGACGACCTGACAGGCTGGCGAGGACTCATGACCCCCCAAGCCACCACCCTGGCACCCCGGGCGTCCACTTCCTTGGCACAGGGATCGTTTCTCCGTAGCCGCTCTTTCCACGAAGGGGCGATACCCCTAATCCTCGCCTACAGGTACTTCTGCAAACAGTCGCTCACATCTTGGCTAACGCCGCACCAAGCGGCCTCGCGACCGGAGCGGATCACCGCGTTCCGGTCGCCCGCGCCTATTACTCGGGCGATGCCGTTCCCGAGTTGCACGGCCGTCTGTTCCGTGACAATGGCCCAGGTCGACTCGGTTATGGGGCAATAAGTGCCGAAGGACTTGAGGTAGGTGCAGAGGTCATCGTAGTTGCGGGTCGGGGTGGGGGCACAAATGGTCGGGGCGACAGGACTCGCGGAGGGATGGGCCCGCAGAACTGGCCTTTGACTAGGCATTATAGGCAAGATGCAACGATCTTGCCCGTCAGTTGGGGCTTGTCTGGGGCAGAGATTCCAGCATGTGAACCTGTCGCCCTTGCCGAGCCCCAGCCGGCCTCTGTGTCAGGTCTGCACGTGCTTCGCTTGTTCAACTCGCATGCCGACGAGCGAACGAACACTCGATGTTGCGGAGCCCTGCGGTTGGGCGGATGTCGTCTCCCTAGACCAGAGCAGTAGCGCGAGCCCCCTTTCCTCGCTTGCCGCGGTCCTATTCTTCGCGGTCCACGAGGGGGCGATGAGGGCCCCATCTGCATCACCGCCCCGAGAGCCAACATGGCCCTGTGGAAGGGGCGATGCTTCTGCACGAGGTCGACGGAACATCGGCAACGTTCTACCTGTGGTCACGCCCTGCGCGGTTCCGGAGTCACGGTCCGGGATGCCGCGGACGCTTTCTCTTGGGGCCTGGACTGGTGGCTCTCCGGGATCGGTGTGGCGCCTCAGCTCAGTGGTAGTGCCACCCGGGGCGAGCCTTGGGCAAATGACCCACGACAGAGCTGAACGCCACTCGGGCTACGGCTCAACCTCGGGGTTGAACCCGGGCTATGCTGCTCTTGCTTGCCGGTCTGCTCCAAGAGGAGCAGGTCTCCGTCCGGTGAGTCGAACCAGGAGGCAAGATCGAATGGCCGTTGCGAGTGACCCGCCGCCCGGACTGGGCAGGATCGTGCCGAAGGGCCGACAGTCGGACGCCGTCTATTTTCCGCCCGACCGGGACATGGTCGCGCTCGGAACCGCTGGCACTGGGAAGACCACGATGGCGGTCCTCAGGGCCCGGTTCCTCGCCGATCCGGACTGCTCCAACTACGGCCCGGTCCTGCTCGTCACCTACAACAACGCACTGGTGCGGTTTCTGCGGCACCTCGCGCCGGGCGCGAACAAGAACGTCCGCGTCGAGACGTACGGCAAGTTCGCCCGCGGGTATCTGAACAGCGTCGGCAAGATGCCCGCCTGGAACGGCATCGTCGAGACCAGTCAACTGCGCCGCATGATCGCCGACGCGGTCAACAGAGTCCGTGCGACCTACAAGCCCACCCCCTTCTTCGACCTCGACACCAGATTCTTCGTCGACGAGCTCGCCTGGATTGCCGACATGGGCATCACCGACGCTCAGGAGTACTTCGACATCGATCGGATTGGGCGAAAGCGTGCGCTCAACGAGTCGCGTCGCGAGGCCGTGTGGAAGGTCCGGGCCGAGTACTTGAAGGCCCGCGAAGCCGCCGGCATCCCTTACGACTGGAACGACATCGCGACCGCCGTGCTCAGGGGGCTCGAGAACGACACGCGACCACGCAAGTACCGACACGTCGTCATCGACGAAGGCCAGGACCTCTCCCCCCAGGCTATCCGGTCGCTCAAAGCAGCCGTCCAGCCCGGCGGCACCGTGAGCTTCTTCGGGGACTATCACCAGCAGATCTACGGCCAGGGCCTGTCGTTCCGCAGTTGCGGGCTCGAGATCACCGCGGTCGAGCCGTTCCAGGACAACTACCGCAACACGGCCCAGATCGCGCGAGTTGCGATCGCGATGAGCGACATGCCGCACATGAGTGCGGACCCTGAAGACCTCGTTGAGCCGAAGGAGCCGTCCGCCGGCGGCACGATTCCCTCTCTGGTTAGGTGCAAGGACTACGCTGCCGAGATCTCCGAGATCCAGCGCATAGCTGTCGACCAAGGGGATGCGAGCGTTGTCGGCATCTTGACTCGGACGTGGCCCGATGCCGACGTCGCCGTGAGAGGGATGAAGAAGGTCCGCAAGCTCCGGGATGACGGGAACACTCCTTGGGATCCGACCCCGGGCGTCTATTACGGGACCTACCACTCGGCGAAGGGTCTCGAGTTCGATGTCGTCCTGATGCCGTTCTGCACCGATGCCGATGTCCCCAACAGGCAGGTGATCGATGCCTACGGCGAGGACGACGCGGCCACCCGTGACGGGAAGCTGTTGTACGTCGCGGTCACCCGAGCCAAGGCTGAACTGACCGTCACCTACTCCGGCACCATCACGCCGCTCTTGCCGATCAACGACGGGCTGTGGCAGCACGAGGAACTCTCGTGACCGCCGAGGTACCGATGACGGCTGGCGAGAAGATCGCCGAGAAACTCGCCGAACTCGGGCTCGCGAGGGTCGTGCACTTCACCCCGGCGAAGAACCTGCACCACATCGTGGCGGACGGCCAGATCACCTCGAACAAGGTCTTGGCCGAGTACGCTCCGGAGTACTTCGACCCGACGGACCCGTATCGGCTCGACGACCACCCCGACATGACGTGCGTGACGTTCACCTATCCGAACCCGTTCTACTTCGACATCGCTCAGAAGCTGCCGCAGTTCCGCCGCTTCCCGGACTGGGTGTGTCTGCTTATCAAGGCGGAGGTCCTGACCCGCGACGGCGTCCTGTTCTGCGAGTGCAACGCCGCCAAGGGTGGAGGCGCGTACCTGAAGCCTGGCGTGGAGGGCCTTGAGCAGTGCTTCGCCGACATCACTCTCGGGTACCACCGAGGCCCGACACACCATCCGCTCGCGGCGACCGACTTGCAGGCAGAGGCGCTCATCCCTGGTCCGATTCCTTTGTCGGACATCACCGCTATTGTCACGCCCACCGGCGAGGCGGCTGGGAACGCGCATGCGAGACTCCGTGCCGGCGACCTGGATCCGGATCAGTTCACCTGGTTGGTGTCGCACAAGATGTTCACGAAGTGGCCCCTCGCGAACGCAATCCAGTCGGGACAGTCTGTGCCAGAAGCCGTGTGGATCCCAGGCCTAGAGGAGAACTGATGCCGAACCTTCAATCTCTCGCCGCTCGCTCGCGCGGCGTGTTCCTCGGCGCGGCCGTCGGTGACGCGCTCGGCTGGCCCCAAGAGCAGAACTCCAACATCGTCGGGGGTAACCGAAACCGGTACGTCGACGCGACTCCGGACTTCCGTGACTGGGCACGGTACGCCGGTGGCCAGTACCAGAAGTACATCGACCTGGTGCCGGCCGGCAACTACAGTGATGACACGCAGCTGATCTTGGCGACAGGTCGTGCGCTTCAGTCTGATGACTGGTTCGAAGCGCTGACTCGCCGGGAACTGCCGCTGTTCCTGCTGTACTCGCGAGGCGCTGGTGGTGCGACGTTGCGTGCATGCCGGACGTGGGCGACCGGCCAGGCGCCTTGGGTGAGCGGTATGACGAAGGCGTCGCAGAAGGCGACCGAGTCCTACTTCCGAGCGGGTGGGAATGGTGTCGCCATGCGCATCGCCCCGCATGTGATTGCGCACGCCACCGGCCCGACGGAGGAGCTGGTCGCCCGGGTGGTCGAGGATGGCGTCGCGACTCACGGTCATCCGCGCGCACTCGTTGGGGCGGCCGCGTACGCAGTCGCGCTGCATGTGCTGGTCAACACCGAGGGCACACTGGAGTACGGCGAACTCCCGACTCGGGTTGCTGCGGACAAGTCATGGCAGTCGCCCGAGATCCTCCTGAAGAATGTCTCTGCAGGCTGGATGGATGTTGCTGCTGAACGGATTCGCGACATTATCGGCCCTTGGACTGACACCATCAATGAGATGCTCGGGATGCTGTCGCTGACTGAGGACGTTGCGCGGGCCGGCACGAGGGGTGATGACCTCGGGACGCTCGAGCGGCTCGGTGCTTTCGACAAGAAGGTGAACGGGGCTGGCACCATTACCGCGGCTGCTGCAATCTACCTTGCCTCGCGAAACGCACCGCGGCCTATGAGCGGACTTCTTCGGGCTGCCTTCGTGAAGAACGCTGACACTGACACCCTGGCGTCGATGACGGGCGCACTGCTGGGTGCGTTGCATGGACCTGACTGGCTGGCCGATCTGCGAGCCCGCGTGCAAGACCGTGAGTACATCGAGCGGATGGCCGACGAAATGACGTCGCGCGCCCTGGGCGAGAAGCACCCTGTCGCGGACACCACGGAGTTCGTCCACGAGCGCTCCATTCGACGGTTCAAGGACCGGCTCCAGGTTGGTGAGCGTGAGGGCGTAGTCGAGTTGCCAGACATGCGTCAGGGTCGCCTGGTCCGTGACTTTGGGCTTGAGCCGAGCGGCCGCACCCGTACGCATCGGTGGGTCGTTGAGGTCGACGGTCAGACGCTGCTCATCGACCGGCCAGCGAGACTGCCGGACACAGAAGTTGAGAACCGCACAACACAGCCCTTGGTGCCTCTCGACGCCCAGGCCAAGGCCGTCGAGAAGACCACGGAACAAGGAAGGTTCGTTGGGCTCGCGCTGCGCGTCAAGGACCTGAACTCGATCGCGCGCTTCTACTCCGAAACGCTGGGCGTCGATGTCGAACGCGTCGGTCCCCGCGAGATCTTGGTGGGCGGGACTGTGAGCTTTCTCGAGGACCCGAAGGCTACGTTTGGTATGTCGATCGTTCTTCTCGTGTTCGAGGTGCCCGACGTGTCTGCGACGGCCAAGCGGCTTGGGCATGGCTCGCGAATGCCGGGCGACTCTTTCCGTTCGACCGACCCTTCGGGGCACGACTTGGACATCAGATCAATTCGGAAGCGATGACACCCGGCTGCCTCGCGTCGACCCGAAACGATCGGCGCGGTTCATTCCTCCACGCCCGAACCTTCTGGAACGGCGCCGTTGACATACTGTTCTGGCCTCCACAGGTATGCGAACGCATTGCGGCGCCGAAACGCGATCTGGCTCTTGGTCACGTGGACAGACGCATCGCCGATGTCGCGAGCGGAGGCCTCTAACGCGGTATGGAGCTTCAGTTCGTCCGGGAAACCGTCGAGGAAGTGTTCGGCAGTGCATTCGACCTCGCCAGTGGCCATGCGTCCCACCGTAGCCACATCAACGCGCACATCTGCCGCGGACATGGCGTTCGCTCGTACCGAGAGTCGTACGCCGGGCGCGAGTCACCAGTTGCCCGCCGCAGGGCGCGACTTGGCCTGCATGGACTGATCCTGACGGACTTGAGTCAGGCCTTGCCCTCAAGTCTTGCTGACCAAGTTGCCCGATGTCCGGCGAGGTGAACCGCCCCGGCGTGTCCGGAGGATGAATCGGACTCAGCAGGCCCCAAGAAGCCCTCAATCCTCCAACTGAGGGAACGTGCCCTCCGCCAACCCAAGCGCCTTCAGATCATCGAACACCCACCTCGCGGCAAAGGAACTAGCCGGACGGTTGCTGTTCGTCCCGTCCGCAATCGAGTCAGAGTAGGAGCCGAAATGCGAAAAAGGATTCGTTGCACGCGATGACCGAATTCCATCCGTGTGCGCACGAACAAAGTCGTGTACCCAGCTTGGGCCATCCGTGCGCGTTGGCGACAACGTCACGAGCGCCCGCCCGTTCGGCGCGATGAGCGCTGTCGAACCAGCATGGAGCCTCGCCTCCTCCACCAGCCGGATCGGCACCTTCGCTGATGCGATCCCGGGCATATGTGTCCCACCCCAGCCGCTAAAGAAGGACAGATCCGCGATCACGCCGAACTCACCCTCGGCGCGCGTGCCAAGCGACCAGGCGAATTTCGAGAATACGGTTTCCGCGAGTTCGTCGTATGCCACGCACGCCAAGCCGAGCACGGTGGCATAGAACTCCTGCAGGCGTGGCTCGGAATACACATCCCAGATCCAAGAGCTTCGAGCCTGCGAGGGGTCGACGTCTGGGACCGGAACAGGGCGTTCTATTACGTCGTCATCCAATTCTGCCAGCCACGCGGCGAGATTCACGAGCATGTCCCCACGGATGTGTCCGCGACCGACCTGCAGCACGGCGTGAGCCGGATCTCCCACGTGTTGGAGCAAGTTCGTTACCGTAGCGAGCGCAGAGTCTCGGGGAATGGGCGGGAACAAGAAGGACTCTGAACGAGTAAGTCGGCGAAGCGCTCGGTAGCGGCTCTCCCGGCACCACACCCCGGCAGCGGGTCCGAGCGAAGGCTCCCTGTTCAGCAGAGGCAATACCTCCCGCTTGATCCGAGCCTGACTGAGAATCCAAGGCCACTCGTTGGCTTCGGCAATCGCGCCTGCCCGATCCGGCCACCAAGGGCCGGTGTTGTGCACAAAAGGATGCACGTCGTCCGGGAGCGGCAGCACCCTGTCCTGCGTCGACTCTTCGATCAGCCACCCAACATCGACGCGGTTGCCGGAGACGCGCACGCCGAGGGTGAACGACTCTGTGTCACGGATTGGGTAGGCCTTCGTTGCCAGTTCGCCGGTCGCATCGATCCACGTGCGGGTTGCCCGGAGAAGGCGTTGCGGTGCCCCGATCGGATCAATGACATCACTTCCTTGCTCTCGGAAAGACCTATGCCCGTCGGCGATCCTGTCCAGTAACCACGCACCCGCCCCCGGATTGGCTCGAATCGACCGCTCAAGGAGGTCATCAAGTTGCTGAGGGTCAGCAGCGATCCCAGCCACCGCAAGTGCCCAGCGCCAACTGTCGAACGCGGATGGCGAGGCAAACGCTTCGGCCACGATCTCAGGCGACCTAAGGATGGCGTCCGCTGCGAACCACTGCTGGAAGATCGGCAGCGAGAACTCGACGCTTCCATCGGGGCGCGCGTGGGTGAGCGTGCTTCGCAGCACCCGCTGGCGCTCCGGGAACGTCAGGCCATCACCTTCGCTTCCGTGTCGAGCATGCGCGATGGCGACCCGGACCAGCAGACCAAAATCGTCGCTCGACTGGAGGGAAGCCGAGGCGGAGGAAGCGCGCTCCAGTGCCCGTCGAACAAGCCGATCGATAAGTTCAGCCTGTCCAGTCGGCGAGTGTCCGTCGGCCAGCAACAGACCCGCGGCAATCGCGAAGAACGGTCGCCGAATTGCGTCAACTAAGCTTGCATTCCAGGCCCAGACGGTCCGGGAGGACCCTGCGACTGTCTCCACAAGCCTCACGGCCTCGTCATGTTCGAGACCTTCCCAGTTCAACAGTCCAGGAATGTCGGTGACAACCCCCGGACGCGTGGCGAGAAGCGCCGAACTCTTATCACGCACGTACGCCAGTGCCCTGGCCTGAGCCACTACTCGGCTCGCCACCACGGCGTCGACCTCGTCAAGCCCATCGATAACCAAGGCGACTCCGGGTTCCGTGCTCTCGCCCGGAGGCACACGCTCAGCGAGCAAGGTCTCAAGGGCTACACCGCTCAACTCGCTGGCGTGCATCCAGACAGGAACGGGCGCACTGCCGTCCGCGATGTAGCGATCGACGGCGTCGCGGAACCACTCCTCACACAGTTCCGACTTGCCGGATCCAAGGGGCCCGACGACGATCGTGACACATCCTGCGCCCACGGTCGGGATGTGTGGTCGTAGGAAGCGAAACGCCTGGGCGAGGCGCTCCTCCGAAAGACCACTCCATCCAGTCCGGGTATTCCTGCGTGCCTCAGACTCCTTCCGGAGCAACCGACCCCGGTCACCCCTTGAGAGACTTTCCAGTAGACCCCTGGGTGATGCCACAGCCTGGAGGAGTTCGACGTGTCGCGCGGTGGCCCAGCCGTCCCTCAACCGTCCGGACACGTCATCGCCAGCCAGGGCCGCAATCGCCAAGTAAGTCTCCTCAACCAGCCGTACGGATAGGCGTAGGTGGGATGGGTTTCGCTGCCACGAGGTGTCGCCACAGAGCTGTTTGTCCAGACGCTGCGCCAGAGCCGGGCCGGCCTGCTCAACGGGTCTCACGAGACTCGAGGGCTCTAGCTGGCCGAGCCAAGCTCGGTATCGGCGGCGTGGAAAAACGAACTCGACGGAACCACGCACCCTCCGGCGAACTCTCCACCGAAGGGTTACCGATCGGACCCCTCGCGAGACAAGACGGCTGACGATCGGCTCGACCAGCCCGGCGATCTCTAGCCCAGTCACCTTCACCCCTTGAACTGCGACACCTTGCCCGGGGCCGATCTCCCCTCCTACATCTTCCTCCGGATGACGTCACCAACGGTGACTGGACCACCGCGCGACCGTTCAGGCAAGCATCACACACCTCTGGCATGCACGTGGGCATTTCGTTAGTATGAAATGCAACATTCCTCCCACTAGGAGCTTCACATGCGTGAGGTGATCCGCGATCCAGCGAAGACGTTCAGGTGTCCTCGGTGCGGCGCTCCGGTGACGTACAAGGGACGCGGCCGGCGTCCGGTCTGGTGCTCGGCGCGATGCCGGGTCGAGGCGTCCATCGAGCGCCGCGGGAACGAGATCGTCGGGGTCAAACCAGAGGTCGTGAAGGTCATGTCACCGACCGCACGGCTCAGCGATTGGGAGAAGGGACGGCGCCAGGAGATCGAACGAAACCTCGATCACGACGCCGTCGTCGAGATGGTCGCGAGCCGGCCCGAACTGCTCATGGACGTGCTCGCCCGCGTCGAAGAACACGGGTTGAGCGCTCCCGCTGGAAACCGCCAGATCCTCTCCGACGCAATGATCCGGACGGCGCGCTCCGTCTCCACCGAGACCGTCGACTAGGCCCTCACGTCGCCGCGACGCTCGTACAAACGGGACGTCTCCGAGCGGGTCGCCCTCCTCGACGAACTGACCATGCAGCTCGCCACCGGGTTGCTCTACAACCGCGATCTGCCGACCATCGACGATCCCATGCGGAACCTGGTCGACCACTACCGCCAGCGTGTAGACAAGTCGAAGCGCAGAGCACGCTCCACCCGGACATGAGTCTCTGAGTTGCCGCGTCTAGCGCCCAGCCGGGGCACAAATGGTCGGGGCGACAGGACTCGAACCTGCGGTCTCCTGCTCCCAAAGCAGGCGCGCTAGCCACTACGCTACGCCCCGGTTAACGCGGAGGAGTCTACGGCCCTCGCGGAGGCGCAACCAACTCCCCTCAAGCGGCGGGGCTGAGCTCGGGGGTCAGCAGGAGCCAGGCGAGCGGCTCGGCAGCGGTGACCCGTCCGTCTACATAGGCGCACAGCAGCTGCCCGCGGGCTTTGCTCGCCACCTGGGCGTAGTAGCTCGCTCCCGGCCATTCGGGTGGGCACAGCTCCAGCAGGCCGACCAGCTGGGCCAGCTCCGTCCAGCCGAGCAGCGGGCCGTCGCCGGGAAGTAGTCCACCCAGGCGATTGGCGACGCCGGCCAGCTCGGCGGTGCCGAAATCGGCGCTGCGGTAATGCAGCAGCGAACTCTCCAGGGCCGCCGTCCGCCCCACCGCCGGACGGGCGAGCATCTCCAGGCAGCGCGCCTGCGTCTCCAACCCGACGCTCAGGGACGCGAGGAAGCCCGCCATCACCACCCGCCCGTAGCCCACGCCGACTGGGTAGCGCGACAGCAGACGCAGCGCGTCCGACACCACGGCAGCCTCGCCGAGCGCGCGTCCGCGGGTGAGCGCAAACGCCACCCCGAACAAAGAACCGTCGGCCTCCCAGTCGACCCGATCGAGCAGTTCGTGTGCTGCCGGGTCGAGCCAGACCGCGCGGCGGTCCGCCGACAGCTGCAAGCAAAAGGCCTCGTAGACGTTGGGTTTGCGGCCGCTGTCGAGCAGCTCCTTCACCAGCTGATGCAGCACCTGCTCGGTCTGCGGCACCCACTCCAACGGCACCCGACTGAGCCCGCGAGCGCTGGTGATCTCGATGATCCGCCGCCCCGGCGGGCCGTCCACCGAAACCTGGCCGTCGAAATAGCCCAGCTCCAGCCCGTCCGGCACGCTGACACCGAAGTCGGCAATGTCGGCCCACCAGGTCACGCCATCGTCCAACTGGGTGTCCAACACCCACGGCGGCAACCGCTGCTCGAACTCGGAAATGCTCGCGTACCAGTGCGCGCCCAGCACCGTCACCAGCCGCTCGCCGGTCTCCAGCACCGTGCCGGTCGGCGCCACCCGATACTCCACCGCCGCCGCACCGCGCGGACGATCGTCAGCCTGCTCCAGATAGCCCTGCTCGAGGCGCAGCCCCAACACCGGACCAGCCTCATGCGCCGGACCGATCGCGATCACCGCGTTAACGCCGGTCCCCCAGCTCCACAACGCGAACTCGGGCCCCGGACGGACGCGCAGCCGCTCTTCGACCTGAATCGCGCCGTCATGGTCGCGCACCAGCACCCAGCGACTGCGCCAGCCGTCGTTGATCGCGGCACGCTGCAACAGCCGCCCCGACGCCGTCGTCAGGCTGTGCTCGATCTCGTCCTCGGTCACCAGGGTCGGCTCGGCCGCCACCGCATCGACCCAGGTCAGCTCAACCACCAGAAAGGGGCCACGCAACAGGCGCATCGCCGAGCCGTCGTACTCCACCCGCAACTCGGCTTCGCCCCAGTGGATCACCTCGGCGGCTGGCAACTCTCGCACCAGTACAGATTGCGCCCCGCAAGCTGTTTCGCGCTGATCCCACGCCCGCAGACCAGGCAATCGTCACCCGCGCGCCGATACACATAGACCTCGCCGCCGTGCCGGTCGACCCGCGGCGGACGTCCGGTGGCCTCGGGCGAGTGTTCGAAGCGGACGGTGTCGATGCGGCCGTCGCGCACCCCCAGCGGCATCAGCGCCACCAGGTCGTCCCAGAGCCCCTGCCAGGTGGCGTGATCGATCAGCCGTCCAGGCACCTCCGGGTGCAGACCGGCACGGAACAGCACCTCGCAGCGGTAGATATTGCCCACCCCGGCGGCCACCCGCTGATCCATCAGCAGCGCACCGATCGGACGAGTCGAGCGTCGCACCCGATTCCAGCCGAGCTCCGAGTCCGCGTCGGAACGCAACGGGTCGGGCCCCAGCCCGGCCACCACCGCGTCCCGCTCGTCGGGGGTGATCAGTGCGCAGGTCTGCGGACCGCGCAGCTCGATCACCACATCATCGGTGGCCACCCGCAGCCGCAGGGTCTCCGGCGAGCTCGGCTGACCGGGCGCAGCCCAGCGCAGCTTGCCGATCAACCCCAGATGGATCTGCACGATGTCGCTGCCGAACTCGAGGAAGAGGTGCTTTCCGTACGCCTGCGCCGCGTCGAACACCATCGAATCGAGCCGCTCGGCCGCCTCCGCGAAGCGTCCCTGCGGGCTGGCGACCCGGACGCGCCGGCCGGCGAAGGCGGCGTTCAGCTCGTCCGCCAAACGATGGATGACATGACCCTCTGGCACTAAAACTCCTACTCGACGCAGGGCAGGCTACCCGCGTCGGGCGGCGCTCAGCTTGAGCGGGCGTGCCGTTGAGCGGTAGCGTCTCAGGTTGCCCACGGCGTCGGAGGTCGACGTCGGCCACCTACAAGGTTCCCCCATGTATCCAGCCAACATCACCAGGGACGACGCGGCTGCCCGCTCGGCCCTGATTCGCACCCGCAGCTACGACGTCCTCGTTGACCTCAGTGGCGCGGCCGAGGTCGGCGATTACGACCCGACGACGCAGTACGTGTCGACCTCGACGGTGACCTTCCTCTCCCGCGCCGGCGAGAGCTACCTGAACCTGATCGCCGACCGGCTGATCTCGGCGACCCTCGACGGCGAGGCGCTCGAGGCGGACGCGCTGCGCGACCACAAGCTGCACTTCGCGGTGACCGAAGGCGAGCACCAGATCACCGTGAGCGCGATCTGCCGCTACAGCCGCACCGGCGAAGGCCTGCACCGCTTCGTCGACCCGGTCGACCAGCGCGTGTACTGCTACACCCAGTTCGAGACTGCCGACTCCCGACGGATGTATGCCTGCTTCGAGCAGCCGAACCTGAAGGCCACCTTCGCGCTGACCGTGCTGGCCCCCGCCGACTGGACGGTGCTGTCCAACTCCCCGTCCGTGGAGCCGGAGATCGTCTCCGAAGGCATCGGACGCTGGACGTTCGCGCCCACCCCGCCGATCTCGACCTACATCACCGCGCTGATCGGCGGCGACTTCCACACCGTCACCGAACTGTACGAAGGCAAGGCCGGACGGATCCCGATGACGCTCGCCTGCCGGCAGTCGCTGGCGCCCTACCTCGACACCGAGCGGCTGCTCAGCACCACCAAGGCCGGCTTCGACGTGTTCGCCGAGGCGTTCGGGATGGCGCTGCCGTTCGCGGACTACGCCCAGGTGTTCGTGCCGGAGTT
Organism: Propionicimonas sp.; assembly: GCA_036788135.1. Taxonomy (GTDB): domain Bacteria; phylum Actinomycetota; class Actinomycetes; order Propionibacteriales; family Propionibacteriaceae; genus Propionicimonas. The sequence goes on along the minus strand of DAIQNZ010000007.1, from coordinate 114,079 downwards.
CAACGCCGGCGCCATGGAGAACGCCGGCTGCGTGACCATCCGCGACGAGTACCTGTACCGCTCGCGCGTCACCAACGCGTCCTACGAGACTCGCGACAACACGATCCTGCACGAGCTGGCCCACATGTGGTTCGGCGACCTGGTCACCATGACCTGGTGGGACGACCTGTGGCTGAACGAGTCCTTCGCCGAGTTCGCCTCGCACTTCGCCCAGGAGAAGATCCGCGACGTCACCGGTGTCGGCGACGACCCGTGGGCGACCTTCTGCAATGCCCGCAAGAACTGGGCTTACCGGCAGGATCAGCTGCCGTCCACCCACCCGGTGGCCGCCGACATGGTCGACCTGGAAGCTGTCGAGCTCAACTTCGACGGCATCACTTACGCCAAGGGTGCGTCCGTGCTGCGGCAGCTGGTGGCCTTCGTCGGCACCGAGCCGTTCCTGGCCGGCGTCCGCAGCTACTTCACCACGCACGCCTGGGGCAACACCCAGCTCTCCGATCTGCTGGGGGCGCTGACCGAGGCGTCCGGTCGCGACCTGTCGTTCTTCGCCGCCGACTGGCTGCAGACCGCGGGGGTGAACACGCTGCGCGCGGAGTTCACCGTCGACGACCAGGGCATCTTCACCAGCTTCGGGCTGCGTCAGACCGCGCCGGAGCAGTGGCCCACGCTGCGCCACCACCGGTTGGCGATCGGGCTGTACAACGAGGTGGACGGACGCTTGGTGCGCACCGACCGCGTCGAGGTCGACATTGCCGGGGAGTTCACCGAGATCGCCGAGATGGTCGGCAAGAAGCGTCCCGCACTGCTGCTGCCCAACGACGACGACCTCACCTACGCCAAGATCCGGCTGGACGCGGTGTCGCTGCAGACCCTGGTCGACGGCATCGACAAGCTCGACTCGGCCCTCGGACGCGCGCTGTGCTGGGGTGCGGCCTGGGACATGTGTCGCGACGCCGAGATGACCGGCGCCGACTACGTCACCCTCGCCTTGGCCGGGGTCGGCGTGGAGACCGACCAGACCGCCGTCCAGGCTGTGCTGGGTCAGTGCCGGACCGCGATCGACTCGTTCACTCCGGTTGTCGATCGGGCCGCGCTGAACGACCGCTTCGTCGCCGGCCTCGCCCGCCTGCTGAAGGAGGCCGAAGCGGGTTCGGACCACCAGCTGTCCTTCGCGCGGGCTTTGGCGACGGCCGCACAGTCCGAGGCCAGCACGGCCGTGGTCAAGGCCTGGCTGGACGGCGCCGAGGTGCCCGATGGACTGGCCGTCGACACCGACCTGCGCTGGCACCTGCTGACCAACCTGTGCCGGGCCGGCGCGGCCGGTGAGGCCGAAATCGCCGCGGAGCTGGAACGAGACGCGACGGCCCGCGGTGCAGAGCGCGCCGCCGGGGCGCGCGCGGCGCTGCCGTCCGCTGAGGCGAAGGCTGAGGCGTGGCGCCTGGCGACCGTCGAGGACACCCCGAACGAGACCCAGTTCCAGATCTGCGCGAACTTCTGGCAGTACGGCCAGGACGAGGTGCTCGCGCCGTTCGTGTCGTCCTACCGCGAGGTGGTCGAAGCGATCTCCGCCGGTCGCGACGGCTGGGCGGACCGCAGTTCGGCCATTCGTCAGCACGTGCTGGGGCTGCTGTTCCCGCGGACGCTGATGGACCGCGAGGCTCTGGCGTCGCTGGACGCGTGGCTGGCCGAGGTGGAGCTCACCGATGCCGTGTCGCGGCAGGTGCTGGAGCGTCGCGACGACGCCGAGCGTGCGCTGCGCTGCCAGGAGGCCGCGCAGGGCTGAGGGTTGTTTTCTGGCTTCTCTGGGCCTTTCTGGCTTGTCTGGGCCTTTCTGGCTTGTCTGGCGGGTCGCCTGCCTTGGTGGTGCTCGGGTGAGTACCGACCAGGCGGGTGACCCGTTTGGCCGTCATCGGCCGTTGAGGTCGGGGCTTTGCGCGGCTGGTGGTCGTGGTGGCGGGCCTGCTCGCAGGCAGGCGCGCCGGCGGCGCAGCCGCGATGAGGCCCCTGGTGAGAGCCTGGCGCTGACTCTGGATCGGCCATGGCCCTTTGAGGTGGTTTCGGCGGTTGTGGAGTGGGACGGGCTCTGTCGGCCGGGACGGGTCCAGTGGAGCCATGCGGACTCAGCCGGACTGTACGAACCCGGGCAGGGCGTACGGACTCAGCCGACCGGTACGAACCCAGGCAGGCCACACGGACTCAGCCGGACGGTACGAACCCAGGCAGGCCACACGGACTCAGCCGGACGGGGAGCTGGCAAGGCACGACGGGTGATGGGGTCGGCCGAAGTATTGGGGCTTCCCTTTGCGGTCTTGACCGAGGGACTGGCGTGGGGTTCGTCAGCCGCCCTCCTCGCCGGCACGACCTCCCCCGGCGCGCTGATGGGGGCCTTCCTGGCCAAGTCCGGTGAGATCTACCACAACGCGAAGACGCTCATCCCGGACTCAGCCGCAACCCCGCACATACGGCTGAGCGCAACCAGCCGGGCTGGTTGCGCGACACTGCGGACTTCGTCGGCAGACGTCCGGCCCGGCCGCGGGCGTCGGGGCACGTCGGCAAGGGACAACCGCGTGCCCATCGGAGCCTCGGCCACGCATCGGCCGACCAGGGCCTGAACCTGGGCAGAGCCTTGGCCTGGACTAGGTGGCAGGGTTCGCCGGGCCGCACCGCCGAGTCATGGGCTCGACTTCATCCGTGTCGGCTCAGTCAAGGGTCCTTCGGCAACATGTGGACAGAGCGCAGTTGTCCACAGATTCGTATTTTTGTTCGATTTATTCTGCCGGTCGCGAGAGAATAGAGGCATGGAATCGAAGGTGTTGCTCATGCCGGCCGGCCAAGCGCTCGCCGACATCGACGCCGCCCTCGATCGAGTCGATCCCCGGCGCGGCGACGTCGCGCCCGAGGCTCTGCTGGCCTGGGTTCGGCTCGCCCGACGCGTCCGTGATCGCGTCGATGCGCTGGCAGGCGTGCTCGTCGCCGAGGCGGATCAGGCTCAGGCGTCCGTGCAGGTCGCCGGCACGCCGCTGAGTGCGTGGCTCGGGGTGCACGACAACCTGTCCCAACGGGAGGCAGCTCGGGAAGTGTTCGCCGCCCGAACGCTGGCAGAGCATCCGTCACTGGGAAAGGCCGCACAGGAGGGGCGAGTTCATTCCGGCCAGGTGCGGGCGATCGGCAAGGTTCTCGACGAGATCGCCCCGCAGCTCGACGCCGGGCAACGGCTCGAGGCCGAAGACCTGCTGGTCGGGCTGGCGAACCGGATGAGTTCGGCGGAGTTGTCACGGGCGGCGGGCCGAGTGCTGGCTGAGGTCGCACCCACCAATGCCGAAGAACGCGCGGAAGGCCGCCTACAACTCGCGGCCGACGTGGCTCATCGCCAGCGCTCGTTGCGGTTCTTCCGCGAGGGCGCCTCCATCCGATTCGATGGGTCGCTCCCCCAGCTCGACGGCGAGGCCTTCATCGCACTGGTCGACGCACACCAAGAGGCGCGCCGCCGGAACGCGCTCGAAGCTCGCGACCCCGTCGCAGACAGCACCCCCGAGCAGCGTCGCGCTGACGCCCTCATCTCACTGATCGCCGCGGCTGGCAGCGCAAAGCCGGTCGCTGGCGTGGGCATGGCGCGTGTGATGGTCACCCTCGACTATCAGCAGCTGGTGCACGGTGCCGCTGGAGCCGGGCTCATCGCCGAGGGGGCATCGCTGTCAGCCAGCGAGCTGCGGCGGATCTGCTGCGACGCCGACATCCTGCCTGCCGTACTCGGTTCAGCTTCGGAAGTCCTCGATGTCGGTCGAGCAAGTCGCCTGGTAACGAGCGGAATCAGGACGGCGCTGGTCCTGCGGGACGGCGGGTGCGTGTTCCCCGGCTGCGACGTTCGGCCGAACCGCTGCGAGGCGCATCACATCAAGCCGTGGTGGAGCGGCGCTCCGACGGCGTTGAGTAATCTCGCGCTGCTGTGCCATCACCATCACGGTCTGGTCGAACCAGCGAAAGATGCCAACAGAGACCAATGGGAGTTGCGTCTGGGCGACGACGGCACCCCCGAGCTGCTCCCACCACGCCGTCTCGATCCCCACCGCTGGCCGGTGCGACATCGACGGCTCGGAGGAACCGGCCGACTCGGGCCGTCCGGGGTCGGGACCCATGCCAGCATCGACCCTCCAAGGCCCACGCCAGATGCCGGACCAGCCGGGGCAGCCGGGGCAGCGCCGGGGCAGCCGGGGCAACCGGGGCAACCGGGGCAACCGGGGCAACCGGGGCAACCGGGGCAACCGGGGCAAC
>DAIQNZ010000007.1:0-109707 GCA_036788135.1 Propionicimonas sp. | reverse complement strand
ACCGGGGCAACCGGGGCAACCGGGGCAACCGGGGCAACCGGGGCAACCGGGGCAAGGGTAGTGGACCTGCAAGGCAACATGGCCGGGGCGGTAGTGGCGCGCGCCCAAGATCCCGTCGCCCTTGAGCCGACCTGTGCAGTGAGCGACGAGGCAGCAGAAGGCGGGGTGCGGCTCCTGGCTTCGCAGAAGGATCGCGGGCGACCCAGGCGAGATTCACTTCTTCCGCTGTCGGGCTGATCGCCACAATGGGCGGCACCAACGCTGACCGACCGGCTGATCACTTCGGCTTCAGAGCGAGTCCGGTTGAACAGGCACCGCCAACAGCCGCATGCCGCACCAGGATGCCGCCGAACGCAGCACGTCTTCAGAGCGAGTCTGGCTGAACAGGCACCGCCAACAACCGCATGCCGCACCAGGATGCCGCCGAACGCAGCACGTCTTCAGAGCGAATCCGGCTGAACAGGCACCGCCAACAACCGCATGCCGCACCAGGATGCCGCCGAACGCAGCACCTCACCGCTACGAAACAAGGCAACGCAGGCACCAGACCAACCCCTGAGGACACACGGCTCCAGGGCACACAACCAACCGATCATGCATCCGTCACAGCCGAGCGCCTGGCCTGCAGCAACTCGAAGCCACACGCCAAGTCGGTGCGAGACCGGAGATCCGGCGAACGCGCCTCACTGGTTCTCCCGACACCCCGCAGGCCATCAAGCGCCGCTGCTCGAACGCGATGCACCGAGCCGCCGTCCCTGGCCCGACAGACCCACAGCCCACCAAGCCACCAAGCCACCAAGCCACCGGACCACACGACCACACGACCACACGACCACACGACCACACGACCACAGGACCACAGGACCACTGTCGCCGATCGGGAGCGCCGACCCACCTCGCGGGAGGGCTGCCCACAACGACCCGCGCGACCGACATCCGGGTCACAGCTCACAGACCGCCTTGCGAGCTGCACTACCAACCCACTCCACCGCACTACCAACCCACTCCACCGCACTACCAACCCACTCCACCGCCCCGTCACCCGACGTACAACCCGACGCACCCGACGGCGACGCGTGGTCACGGTGCCGCGGGACAGCATTCGTCCGATAGATTGGCAGCTCGAAGCCTGGCGGCCTCGACGCAGCCGGGTTCGAGACCGAGGAGCGCTGCGTGGCTGATCCAGCAACCGACATCCCGACGCCCCAGGTTTCCCGTGTTGTTGCCGACAGCTCTGAGGTTCAGCGCGCGCTCACCCGCATGGCGCACGAACTCCTCGAGGCAAACCACGGGGCCGACAACCTGGTTCTCTTGGGCATCCCCACACGAGGCATCTACGTCGCTCGGCGACTTGCTGCCCTGATCGAGCAAGCCGAGGGCCGGCCGGTCCGGCTTGGCGAACTCGACATCACCATGTACCGCGACGACCTGCGCGCCAACCCGACCCGGAACCCGGCGCGCACCTCGATCCCGGGCTCGATCGACGACGCGGTCGTGGTCCTGGTCGACGACGTCCTCTACTCCGGACGCACGATCGGCGCAGCTTTTGACGCGCTGCGCGATCTCGGCCGTCCACGAGCTGTCCGACTCGCCGTCCTCGTCGACCGCGGACATCGCGAGCTCCCGATCGCTGCCGACACCGTCGGACGAGTGATCCACGCGGCACACGACGAACGGGTCGCCGTCCTCGTCCCCGAACTCGACGGCCAAGACGAGATCACGATCACGCGGATCGGGAACCAGATGGAGAAGGAGTCCTGATGCGCCATCTGCTCAGTTGCGCCGACCTTGATCTCGCGCAAGCGACCGCGATCCTCGACCTGGCCGAAGAGATGCAGCAGGTGCAGTCTCGGCCGGTGAAGAAGCTCCCGGCCCTGCGTGGTCGGACGATCGTCAACATCTTCTTCGAGGACTCCACCCGCACCCGAACCAGCTTCGAGATTGCCGGCAAGTGGCTCAGCGCAGACACCATCAACGTGTCAGCCAAGGGCTCGTCGGTCTCCAAGGGCGAGTCGCTGCGCGACACGATGATGACCCTGGACGCGATGGGCGTCGACGCGTTCGTGATTCGCCACAACTCTTCCGGCGCCGCCGCACAGGTGGCCAGCTGGGTGCGCGCCCAGGTCATCAACGCCGGCGACGGTCAGCACGAGCACCCCACACAGGCTCTGCTCGACGCCTACTCGATGCGCCAGCATTTCCGCCGCCTCGGCATCGATGACGGTTTCGCCGGCAAGAAGATCGCCATCGTCGGCGACCTGCTGCACTCGCGCGTCGTGCGCAGCAACGTGCTGCTGCAGCACGTGCTGGGCGGCGAGGTCGTCCTGGTGGCGCCGCCCACGCTGATGCCGACCGGCGTCGAGGAGTGGGGCTGCCAGGTGAGCGGAAACTTCGACGACGTGCTGGCCGACGCCGACATCGTGATGATGCTGCGCGTCCAGCGTGAACGGATGGCCGGGGGCTTCTTCCCCACCGAACGGGAGTACACCGAGAGCTTCGGCCTCACCCCCGAACGCTTGGCCGCGCTGAAGCCGGGTGCGGCTATTTGCCATCCCGGTCCGATGAACCGGGGCGTGGAGATCTCCAGCGCAGCTGCCGACGCCACCAACTCGCTGGTGCTCGACCAAGTAGCCGCCGGCGTGGCGATCAGAATGAGCGTGCTGTACCACCTGCTGGGTTCGGACGAAGGAGCGATGCATTGAGCCAGACCAACCTGCTGATCACCGGAGCGAGCCTTCCTGACGGACGCACCACCGACCTGTACGTCAGCGACGGCGTCCTCGCCGACCCCGCGTCCGCACCGGTCGGAGTAACTCGGGTCGCCGCCGACGGCCTGCTCGCTCTTCCCGGGCTGGTCGACTTGCACACCCACCTGCGGCAGCCCGGACGCGAGGATGCCGAGACCGTCGAGACCGGGACGGCGGCCGCCGCCCGCGGCGGCTTCTCCTGCGTGCATGCGATGGCCAACCTGACCCCCGTCACCGACACCGCCGAAGCGGCCGAGTATGTGCAGTCGCTGGGCGAACGCGATGGGCACTGCGAGGTTCGGGTGGTCGGTGCGGTGACCAAGGGCCTGGACGGCGCCGAGCTCGCCGAGTTGGGGCGAATGGCCTCCTCCGGCGCGCAGGTGCGAGTCTTCTCCGACGACGGCAAGTGCGTCTCTGACTCCCTGCTGATGCGCCGGGCGCTCACCTACGTCAAAGCCTTCGACGGCGTGGTCGCTCAACACTCACAAGACCCGCGGCTCGCCGGAGTCGGCGCCTGCTGCCATGAGTCGGAGTGGTCCGGCCGTCTCGGCCTGCCGGGGTGGCCGTCCCAGGCGGAGAGCATCATCGTCGCGCGCGACGTCCAACTCGCCGAACTGACCGGCTCGCGGGTTCACGTGTGCCACGTCTCGACGGCAGAAAGCGTGGACGTCGTCCGCTGGGCGAAGAAGCGCGGCATCAAGGTGACCGCCGAAGTCACTCCGCATCATCTGCTGCTCGACACCCCACTGGTCGCCGGCTACGACACCACGTTCAAAGTCAACCCGCCGCTGCGCACGTCGGAACACCTCGAGGCTGTTCGCGAGGCTCTCGCCGACGGCACCATCGACACCGTCGGCACCGACCACGCGCCGCACGCTCGCCAGGACAAAGACCATCCCTTCGACGTCGCCCTGCCCGGCATGCTCGGTTTGGAGCAGGCCTTGGCCGTGGTCATGGAGGTGATGGTCAACACCGGGCGCCTCGACTGGCCCACCTTGGTCGAACGCATGTCGTATGCACCGGCCCGGATCGGGCAGGTGTCGACGCAGGGACGCCCGCTGGACGTCGGCGAGCCGGCCAACATCGTGCTGGTCGATCCCTCCGCTCGGGCCACCGTCGATGCGGAAGCCTCACGGTCGCGATCACGCAACAACCCCTACCACGGACGCGATCTGCCCGACCCAGTGGTCGCGACCCTGTGGCGGGGACGGATCACGTACCAGCGTGAAGGACTCATCGCCAGCTGATCCCTGGCGAGCGACCGCATCTCACCATCAGAACCGCAGTTCCACACCGCTGAAATGCCCCGGTCTGGATCCTGCCGACCCCTCGGCAGCCGGCGTCCCGCCGATCCCGCCCGTCCGTGGGGCGTGCTTGGCGTAGTGACGTCGTCATTACCGGCTCCGGCCGGCTCTCCGGCGGCGCGCCTGCGTCCGAAACACCGCACCGTGCGGATCGAACCAGTCGGCGCAGGAGGCTGTGCCTGAACACTGAGTGAACGCTATGCTCGCCTGCAGTCCACTGGCTTGTGAAAGGGTTCGGATGGTTCACCCCCACCGTCCTGGCATCAAAGATGTCGCCAGCCTGGCGAAGGTCTCGGTCGGTACCGTCTCGAACGTGCTGAACCGACCCGAGCTGGTCTCGGCGGCAACCCGGGAGCGGGTCACCGATGCGATGACGCAACTGAAGTTCCATCGCAACGCCTCGGCTCGACAGCTGCGAGCAGGCGTGTCCAGCACCGTCGGCGTCATCGTCACCGACGTCAGCAACCCGTTCTACACCGAGCTGGTTCGAGGCATCGAGGACCGGCTGGCCGTTGACCGACATACGCTCATCATCTGCAGCTCCGATAATGATCCCGAGCGGGAGGCAGGTTTCCTGCGGCTCCTGACCGAGCAGGGCGTGCGGGGAGTGCTGATCACCCCGATGGACGCCACCGATGAGCGGCTCGCCTCGCTCAGCGAGTTCGGGATCCCTTCGGTGCTCCTGGACGCGGACCTGCCCGATCGGCCCTGTGTCGGCGTCGATAACGTCCACGGCGGACGCCAAGCAGTCCAGCATCTCCTCGAACAGGGTCATCGACGCATCGCAGTACTCGTCGACTCGGAGGGACTCCAGACCAGCCGCCAGCGCTGCGCTGGTGCCAGCGAGGCCGTCCTGGCTGCCGGACTCGACCCGGCAGAAGTCCTGCAGATCGTCACCCTGAACGACCTGAACGCCAATGGCGGCGAGCAGGCGATGTCGCGGGTGCTCAGTAGCGAACGGCCGCCGACGGCGGTGTTCACCGTGAACGACATCGTTGCGCTGGGAGCACTGCGCGAAGCCCGGGCGCGCGGCCTGCGCGTCCCCGAGGACGTCGCGGTCGTCGGATACGACGATCTGTTCCTGGCCACCGAACTGATGGTGCCCCTGAGTTCGGTCCGCCAGCCGATGCGCGAGATGGGATGGGCCGCAGCCGATCTGCTGCTCACCGGGACGACCCACCAGCTGTTCGTCCCCGAACTGATCGTGCGCGCCTCCTCGGCATACCGTCGCCGCTGACGGCGCTGCGCTCAGCTGGAGCCGCTCAGACTGCTTCAGCCGGCCACAATCGGGCGGCCTGAAGCATCAGCTCGGGCAACGGCACCGGACGTCCGTTCAGATCGCCGCTCACCACGACCGTGCGGGTGCGCACGAGCACCCGTCCGTCCAGGGGATCGACGATCTCCGCGATGGTGGTCACCGACGTTCGGCCAACCCGCCCGATGGCGGTGCGCACCAGGTAGGGCTGTGGCCGGAGCAGCATCTGCCCCAGGTAGTCGACGTCTTGGCGAGCGACCATCCACACCATGGCGTCGGCTGCCGCGACCGCCATGCGATCCGGACCGTCCGGGTCGGGGTTCATCCGCACGCGGGCTTCGGCGATGTAGTCGAAAACCCGGACGTTGTTGACGTGACCGTAGGTGTCGACGTCCGACCAGCGAACGGTGACGGGAAACTCATGTGCCCGCACGCCGACGCGCCAGCGGCCCAAGCTCGCCAATGGCTCCATCGGTTCGGACTGGCCGGCGAACCAGCCCCGCTCCGCGCCGGTCATCCGCCGCACCCGGTTCGCCCGATAGTCGAAAAGACACAGCGTCGAACGTCCGCGGGCGACCTCGCGTCCGTCCTGGGTGACCGTGTAGCCCAGCAGGAAGCGTGCAGCCCCCACCGGGCCGACCCGTACTTCGACGCTGATCGGCTCGGTGCTGAAGCCGATGGGCCCGAGGTATTCCAGCTGGTGGCCGACCACCATCGTGGAGTCGCCGAGCAGGTGCGCGTTGGGTCCGGTGAACAGCCACTCGACTCGCGCTTCTTGCAGATAGTCGGCAACGACAGCGTTGTTCACGTGACCCTGCGCGTCGAGATCGACCCAACGCAGCGGGACGCGGCTGACGAAGCTCACGAGGTCGGATCGTCGTCGTAGAGCGAATCGACGAGCTCGGCGTAGCGCTCGGCGACCACCTTGCGACGGATCTTCATGTTGGGCGTGACGCCACCGTCGTCCACACTCAGTTCAGACGGCAGCACCGCGTACCGCTTGACCGTCTCCCACCGCTCCAGCTTGGCGTTCGCCGAAGCCATGAACCGATCGAGGGTCTTTCGCAGTTCCGGATGCTGAGTCAGCTCCTCGTAGGGCAGCTCGTGGAGCCCCTTGCGGGCGGCCCACTTGGTGAGGTTGTCGCGATCCATCGTGAGCAGAGCCGAGATGTACTTGCGCCCATCGCCGACCGTGACCACCTGCGAGACATAGGGAATGGTCGCGGCGATCACGCCTTCGACCTTGGCCGGGGCCACGTACTTGCCGCCGGAGGTCTTCATCAGGTCCTTCTTGCGGTCGGTGATCGACAGGTAGCCGTCCTCGTCGAGGACGCCGATGTCACCGGTGTGGAACCAGCCGTCCACCAGGACTTCGGCAGTGCGCTCCGGGTCGTTGTGGTAACCGCGCATGACGCCCGGCCCCTTGATCAGCACCTCGCCGTCCTCGGCGATGCGCAGTTCCGTACCCGGCAGCGCCGGACCGACGGTGCCAAGTCGCGGCGTCCACGGCACGTTGAAGCAGCTGATCGCGCTGGTCTCAGTCATGCCGTAGCCCTCGACCACCAGCAGTCCCGCGGAATAGAACCAGGACTGGACCTGCTCGTTGAGCTTGGCCGACCCGGAGATGAAGAACTGGACGTTGCCGCCCATCCGCTCCTTGAGCTTGCTGAACACCAAGCGGTCGGCAACGGCGTAGGACGCCCGCATTCGCAGCGGCATCGGCTCACCGGCTTGGCGGTACTGGCGCGAATCGCGTCCGACGGCGAACGCCCAGCGCGCGATTTTGCTCTGGACGGCACCGCGCGGGGCCGCCAGCATCACCGCGGCACGGACCTTCTCGAAGATGCGCGGGGCGCCACACATGAACTCCGGACGCACCTCGCCGAGGCCGGAGACGATGCGGTCGACGCGGCCGTCAACGGCCGAGCTGAAGCCGATCGCCAGCTGAGCGGCGATCAGCGCCTTGCCGAAAACGTGCGACAGCGGCAGCCACAGGTACTGGACAAAGTCCGGCGGGATGATCTCCATGTCGCGTAGCGCCAGGCCCTCGTACAGCCAGCAGCTGTGCAGCAGCTCCACACCCTTGGCTTTGCCGGTGGTGCCGGAGGTGTAGATGAGGGTGGCCAACCCGTCGGGCGTGCAGGTGGCGATGGCTTGATCGACGACCCCGGGCTCAGCCTGCAGGCGTGCTTCTCCGCGGGCGACGAGCTGGGCCCAGCTCAGGACGCGCTCGCCGTCGCCTTCGCCGTCCATCAGGATGACCGTGCGGACGGCAGCGGCCACCTCGGGGGCCGCGTCCAGCTTGGCGAGTTGAGTGTCGTTCTCGGCAACCATGATCACCGAGCCGGAGTCGGAAACGATGTAGTCGAAGTCCGCCCCGGTGGTGTTCGGGTAGATGGTGGTGGTGGCACCACCGGCGCAGTTGATCGCCAGATCTGCCAGTACCCATTCGATCCGGGTGCCGGCCACGATCACGACCCGCTCTTCGTGGCGCAGGCCAAGGTCGAGCAGGGCGGCGGCAAGCACATCGACCCGGCGTTGCGTCTCAACCCAGTCGATCGAGATCCATTGGTCATCGGCACCCCGGTAGCGGAATGCCTCCCCGGCCGGCGTCGCCGCGACTCGAGTCCGCAGCATTGCCCCGACGCTGGCGAGCTCGGCGTGGGCCTCAAGCCGGACTGCGGTCGAACCATGAACACTTCCGTGGGCCGAATTGCCCAAGCCATCGCTGGCAAGGGTGTTTTCCGTCCCGTTCGGGCTCAGTTCGGCGCCATTACCGTTTTCACTCATGCCGCGATCTCTCCCTCATTCCCCATCGACGGGTCCGCGCAGGCAGTGTAGAACTGCCGCCAGCCTACGGGTGTCGATCGACCCGCTGCACTGCGGATTTCTGCCAAAAGCACTCGTAAGGCCCTGAACCAAGCTGCGGACCAACTCTTGCGAGGCAGCCAATCACCTCGGCCCGCACCACGCCAACTCGCCGCGGCGCGAGCCTGAGGTCGGAGCAGCGTCGAAGCCGCCTCTGGAGTGCGCGGCCGGCCGCCGGCCGTCCGCCCGCGGAATGCGTTCGCCCAGCGCTGGCCCCGACGGAACGGACCTTCCAGAGCCCGCCCCCACAGCCGCCCTTCCAGAGCCCGCCCCTACCGAACGGCACTTCCAGCACCCGCCCAGTTGGACGGCAGAGCCGAGGCACGCCACCCCTCGCCCGGACGAAACGGCCCCCACCCCTCACCCGACCAACGGTTCCCCTCACTCGACGAAACCGACCCTCCGACGCTCGCCGAGCCGGACCGCAGAGTCGAGATGCGCCGGCCCTCGCCCGGACGAATCTGTCCCTCCTGATCCGACGAAACGACCCCTCCAGCCCTCACCCAGCCGGAACCTTCCTTCCACACCCCGACGCAACGCCGCGTCCAGTTCCCCGCCGTACGGCACAGTCGAGGCACGCCAGTCCTCGCCCGGACGAATCGGTACCCCACACCCGACGAAGCGCCCCCTCCAGCCCTCACTCAGCCGGAACGGTCCTTCCTCACCCCGACGAAACGGCCCGTTCAGCGCTTGCCCAACCGGACGGCAGAGCCGAGGCACGCCAGCCCGGTCGAGATTTCCCGCGCGTACGACACCGGGCCGACGGCGTGCACCTGCTGGCCAGCCTCGATCGGGCCGCGGGCACAAACCGGTTCACGCGCTTTGTTTTCGCACTCACGGCGCGTTCGCAACGTTCACGGTTGGTTGAAGGGTCAACTTGGTTGAAGAGTCAACTTGTTTGATATGATGCCGCAATGCGGCAGTCGATCAAGCCCCGGTGGCTCAATGCGGAACAGCAGGTGATCTGGCGGCAATTCCTGTCCGGTACTGGCCGCATCTTCGCCGAACTTGACGCCGAACTCCGCGATTTCGGCCTTGACTTGGGCGAATACGAGATACTCGTGCGACTGTCCGAGTCACCCGATCACGCACTGCGGATGTCCGATCTGGCCAGCAGCGTTCGACAATCGCGTTCTCGGCTGACCCACACGGTCTCGCGCATGGAATCGAAGGGCATCCTCACGCGAACGGCCTGCCCGTCCGACCGCCGTGGCGTCATCGCCCAGCTCACCGAAGACGGCTACGCGTTACTCGTCGAAGCAGCGCCCTATCACGTCGAGTCCGTGCGCCGCGTCCTGCTCGACATCGTCGACCCGGCCGACTTCGAAGCACTCGGTCGCGCGATGACCGCCGTCGTCGACGCCCCGTAAGGACCCGCCACCTGGTGCCGATGCGCCCTTCACCGCTCAGACCTGCCACAGTCGACAGTCCGACGCCGACCTGAGGCTCGGCTTCGCCACGCTCGACGCCGAGGCAATGCCAGACTGACCCGGTGAGCGCCGACCCGATCGAAGCCCTGCGTTCCGCCGGCTTCGCGATTGCCACCGATCAGCTCACCCGCGCCCTGTTCAGCTCAGACGCGTCACTGCATCGCGTCGTCCCGCGGGCGGTGGCGACACCGAAAAGCGTCGCCGAACTGGCCGCGCTGGTCGATGCCGCCCGGGCCGAGCGGCTGCCGATCACCACCCGCGGCGCCGGCACGTCCATCGCCGGCAACGCGATCGGGCCGGGACTGATCATCGACTGTCGCCGGCTCGACACGATCAGTCAGCTGGACCCGCGCGGCGCAACCGCCTGGGTCGAACCAGGGGTGATCGCCGGGCAGCTCACCGCCGCAGCCGCACCCTACGGGCTACGGCTCGGGCCCGACCCGTCCACCGTGGATCGCTGCACCATCGCCGGCATGATCGGCAACAACGCCTGCGGGGCGCGAGCACTCGGGTACGGCCGAACCGCCGATAATCTGCTCGCTTTGACCGCCATCACCGGCACCGGAGAACGGCTCCACCTGACCAGCCCCCCAGCACCGGAAGCAGACCGCGACCGGGGCAGCTCCGCCACCCTGGACGCGCTGCAGCAGCTCGTGCAGCGGAACCTCGGCGTGATCCGCACCGAGTTCGGACGGTTCTCCCGCCAGGTCTCGGGCTACAGCCTGGAACATCTGCTGCCTGAGCGGGGCTTCGACGTGGCCCGTTTCCTCGCCGGATCGGAAGGAACCCTCGCGGTCGTCACCGGAGCTCGCCTCACGCTCGTGAGCGAACCACACCACACCGTCATGATCGCGGTCGGCTACCCCGACATGCCGCGTGCCGCCGACGCCGTCGCGGGCGTTCTGTTCGGCGCCCCCACAGCCATCGAGGGCCTGGACCGCCGCATCATCGACGTCGTGATCCGCCGCCGGGGGGCGGCAGCGGTACCTCGGCTCCCGCAGGGCGACGGATGGCTGCTGATCGAACTGGCCGGCGACGTTCCAGCCGAACTCCACGCCCGCGCGCAGGCGGTCATGGCGGCAGCGGGCGGGCTCGAGTCCCGCCTGATCGTCGATCCGTCCGAGGCCGCACGGCTGTGGCGCATCCGCGCCGATGGCGCCGGACTGGCCGGCGTCGGCCTGGAACGGCCGGCACACTCCGGGTGGGAGGACTCCGCCGTCCCTCCCGCTGCGCTCGGGGCGTACCTGCGCCGGCTGGACGAACTGCTCGCCGCCCACCAGCTCCACGGCCTTCCGTACGGTCATTTCGGCGAGGGCTGCGTCCATCTGCGCATCGACTTCCCCCTCGAGCAGCCCGACGGGCCGGCCCGCTATCGGTCCTTCCTCGAGGACGCGGCCGACCTGGTCGCGAGCTACGGCGGCACGCTTTCCGGCGAGCACGGCGATGGACGGGCACGCTCGCAGCTGTTGTCTCGGATGTACTCCCCGGCAGCGATGGCCGTGTTCGCCGAGGTGAAACGCATCTTCGATCCACAGAACCTGCTCAATCCCGGGGTGCTCGTCGATCCCCGACCGCTCGACGCTGACCTGCGCGCAGCCGCGCCGAGGTCGCCGGTGGTTCCGGCGGACTTCGCCGCAGCCGTGCACCGCTGCACCGGCGTGGCATCGTGCCTGGCACCCGGCGGAACCATGTGCCCGTCGTATCGAGCAACGCGTCGAGATGCCGACTCCACCCGGGGCCGCGCACGCGTGCTGCAGGAACTCGCCAACGGATCTCTGATCACCCAGTGGCGTTCGTCCGCCGTGGACGAAGCGCTCGATCTGTGCCTGTCGTGCAAGGCCTGCAGATCCGAGTGCCCCACAGGCACCGACATCGCCGCCGCCAAATCGATCACCCTCGACCACGCCTACCGTGGACGTCTTCGTCCCCGGTCCCATTACACGCTCGGCCGCCTGAGCGGGTGGACCACCGTGGTGACAGCGATTCCCGGCCTGCCGCACCTGCTGAATGCCGTCCTCCGGGTCGGCGCCCTACGGCGGCTGGCGGCGTTCGTCGCCGGGATCGATCCGCGGCGCGCACTGCCGCCGCTGAGCGCACGTCCGGCTCGGCGTCTCGCCGACCAGGTTGGGACGCTGCCTGTTTGGGACGACGGCGAGCTGGCCGCCGGCAGCCGCCAGCAGCACGAGCCGAAAGACCCCGGCGAGGAAACCATCGTTGCGCCGCCACGGATCTCCGCGAAACCGCGGGGTGGCCCACTGCCGTCCTCGCTGTCGGCTTCGCAGGCCGCGCTGAGCCTGACGTCGTCCGACCAGTCCGCAGTCGTGGCGATCTGGGTGGATCCCTTCACCGACAGCTGGGACCCGGCCCGAGTCGCACCGCTGGTCACGCTGCTGCGGCAAGCCGGTTTCGCGCCCTCGCTGATCCGGCGGCGGGTCGACAGCGGGGTGGCTTTGATCACTACCGGGCAGCGCAGCCGCGCCTCCGCGAGCCTGCGGCGGGCCCTTGACGTACTGCACCCCATCGCTGCTGCTGGCGTGCCCATCGTCGGGATGGACCCGTCGGCTCTCGCGGTGTGGCGCTCGGACGCGTCCGAACTCATCGACGACCCGCGCCTGGACCTCGTCCGCGAACGCGTCGTCACGGTGGCGGAGTTGCTCACAGCCAGCGGTTGGCGTCCGCCCGATCTCAGCGGGACCACCGTTGTCGCACAGCCACATTGCCATCAAGCGAGCGTGCTCGGCTGGGACAGCGATGCCGCCCTCCTCGAACGCAGCGGCGCCCGGGTGATCACCGTCGAGGGGTGCTGTGGGATGGCCGGCAACTTCGGGATGGAATCGGGGCACTATGACGTCTCGGTCGCCGTCGCCGAGCAGGGTTTGCTGCCGGCGATCGAAGCGGCCGGCGCCGACGCGGTGATCCTGGCGGACGGCTTCTCTTGCCGCTTTCAGGTGCGGGATCTGACTGGTCGGCACGCTGTCACCCTCGCCGAGCTCTTCACTGGCCAAGGCCATTCGGGTGGGAAAGCGGAACGCCATTGACGGGGACGCGGTCCCTGCCGGCGACGTTCACCTTCGCGGCCGCCATGACTGTAGGGGTGGCCGGATCGCCCTGACCGAGCCTGGCCGCAACGGTCGAAGGCGTCTTGGCCGCGCGAGGCGGTCAGGAAGCCGACCGACCCCTCCACCCAACGCCGTGCGAGGCCGCCATGGAACCGTCTGCCCCCCACACCGACCGCTTTGCAAGGCCACCACAAGACCGACAGACACCCACTCCGACCGGGACAGGCTCAGCGGCGAGGGACGTGCGTCCGTCGGGACTCGCGGCGTCGGCGGCGCTTACCGCCTGCCCCGCGGGCTGACGGCGCCCGCTATGCCATGACTGGCGACCATCTCGATCACGCCTGCGCCCCGGACCCTGACAGCGACCATGCCGGCCGATGATCGAACCGGCCGCGCCCATCCCTCATCGTCCACGAGGGCCACGATCACCAGGCCAGCACAGGCAGCCAGCCCTGCAGTCGAGAACACAGCAACCCGATTTGCCCGCTCAACCAGGCCCGCATCGTTCCAAACCGCCAACACCGACCTCTGGCGCGCAAATCACGTCGCACCGCGAGCCGCGCCAATCTCTTACCGCCCACGATCACCAGGCCACCACAAGCAGCCATCCCCGCAGCCGCGAACACAGCAACCCGATTTGCCCGCTCAACCGGGCCTGCATCGTTCCAAACCGCCAATACCGACCTCTGGCGCGCAAATCGTGTCACGCCGGCGCAGCCTCGGCGCTGATGAAGCGGCCCAATATGAATAGACGGCCCCGCACCGAAGCCCCCGAACGCACGCGGACACGACCTGCGCAACGCCGGGGCAACTACCACGCGCCGGCTGCGAGGAGCCCAAGATGGATAGCCTCAGGAACGAGGCGGACCCACCCGGCTCGTCGGCCATCAGATGCCGGCCACGATGGCTCGTTGACCGCTTGTCGTCCTCCGCCGCGCGCGGCAAAGACCTGCCAGCCGCCCACTACAAGGCGGTTCGCATCATTGATATCGATTCAGATTATCCGCCGGCACATTCCGTCAAGTTGTGGACAAGTGTCCGAACCCTTCCATTGTGTGGATAACCCACCAAAGAAGTTGCGAACCAGCACCTTTCCTATGCCATTCTGGGCGACACCACCCCAAGGAGACCGCACATGGCAGCACTCCGTATCCGCACCACCATCACCGCACTAACCCTGATCACCGTCATGGGCTGCACCCCAACGCAACCCACCACCACACCACCAGCACCGAGCCCGACCTGCACCCCAGAAGCAGGAGGCAACCCCTACCCCTGCACCCCCTACGACCACGACCAAATGATCGCCAAAGACAAGCTCTACACCGAAGCAGAAGCCGTCTACCGCGCATTCCTCACCGAAAACGAACGCATCTATCGGGCGGGCGGCGTCACCGAACCAACAGCAGCCTTGCTGAAGACAACTACGGGCCAGTACCTCAAAGACCAGCTCGCAATGTATAGGCAGCTCCGCGCATCCCACGCCACTGCTACGGGGGGCTCGTTCGATATCAAATGGTTCCAGAGGGTTCCGGGCCAGTCGATCGGCGGGTCAGCCGTGGCCCTTCGGGTATGCCGTGACTCTCACACGGTGAGCATGGGCGCAAAGGGAGTCAAGCCGCACCCCGGTCTCATCAACCACGAGACCGGCTACTTCGTGACAACCGCAGAGGGCCTCAAGATCACGGCCTCCACGTACAAGCCGGTTGACAAGTGCTGAGGATCACGGCGGCGGCAATTGCCTTGGCCGTCACAGCTTGGGGCGCCGCCGCGCCCATATCGGCATACGCGGGGTCACATGGCAAAAAGCCGAAGGTGACCTGCAATCAAGCCGCTGGCGAGTGCCAAGGAAGCGCGTCCGACAGCGACTCCGCCCGTCCACCCGGAAAGCCGGCTCGGCCCACGCCGCCGCGGCCACTACCTCCAAAACCCCGCCACACACCCACCCCGAAGCCTCCGGCCCTTCACAATCCCGGACCGCACTGCGGCGCCAACACCGACCTATGCACCCCCACACCACCGACAACCACCAAACCCAAACCAACCACCCCCGACCCCGAAACCACCGCCCGCGAAGCCATCGCCAAACTCAAACTCACCAACCCCACCCCCAACATCGGCCCCAACCCCAACAACAACCCCTGGCACATGCTCACCACCGGCTACCCCCTCTGGCTATGGACCAACACCCCCAACACCCTCACCACCACCACCCACAACCACGGCCTCACCATCACCCTCACCGCCACCAGAACCCACACCACCTACAACCACGGCGACCACACCACCCAAACCTGCACAACCACCACCCCCTACAACCCCCACACCACACCAGCCACCCCCAGCCCCACCTGCGGCCACACCTACCAAACCCCCTCCCCCACCAACACCCCCTACACCATCACCGCCACCGACCACTGGACCATCACCTGGCACACCAACACCCAACACGGCACCCTCACCACCACAACCACCGGACACACCACCATCACCATCGGCCAACTCACCACCCACATCACCGGATAACCCCACCAACCAAAAACCCACCTACCGCACCACGAACTACGCGAACCCACCCCAACATCGACCACAGGAAACGACCCCACCCACAAACGCCACAACCCCCGACACCCCACACGCGCACCAGCGACCGCAACCACACCACACAACGCCCCCGCGAACCCACAGCCCCCGCACCCCAACCAGCCACCCGCCCAACGCACAACCCACGCACCTCCAGCCGCCGCGGGCCGCAGCCACCCGGCAGACCTCCAACAACCCGCGGTGCCACGCTTTCGCAGGGCCGCCACCCACGGCGGCCGGGCCAGCGATGCATGGGAGGCTCTTCGCGGAGCTCGGAGCGGCCCCGTGATGCCGCGACCGCGGCCTTGCCGCATGGAACCCCTGCGCGACCCAGAGCTCGGACCAGCACACCACGCCTCCAGCCAGTCAACGGCGAGCAGCAACGCGGCCGGGTACATCCCGAGACCCGGAACTCCGCGCAGCAAACACCAACCGACACCCAAGCCACCGCCACACCACCGGCCACCCCGAAACCAAAGCCCAAGTCCCCGCGCAGCAAACACCAACCGGCACCACACCGACACCCCAGCCCACCGCCACACCACCGGGCCACACCCCCGAGCCAGAGCCTGGGGCCCCTTCACTCGGCTCGCATCAACCGGCGCCCCCAACCGGGCACCCGCAGCAACTACCTGGGCAGCTTCGCCAGACCTCGCGCGAACGGGATCCTCGATCCAACCGGGCCGCCTCAACAACGGACCCGGTCACCCGCAGCAGTCCCCACCACCGCCCCCAGGTGCCCTCCCGCCGAACCAGGCGCAGTGCCCGACCGCCAACCCCGGCGCCATGTCCAACCAGACCTCGCGCGAACGGGATCCTCGATCCAACCGGGCCGCCTCAACAACGGACCCGGTCACCCGCAGCAG
Organism: Propionicimonas sp.; assembly: GCA_036788135.1. GTDB lineage: Bacteria > Actinomycetota > Actinomycetes > Propionibacteriales > Propionibacteriaceae > Propionicimonas. The sequence continues at coordinate 93,595 of DAIQNZ010000007.1, read as the reverse complement.
TCCCCACCACCGCCCCCAGGTGCCCTCCCGCCGAACCAGGCGCAGTGCCCCGACCGCCAACCCCGGCGCAATGTCCAATCGGCGACCCGTCCGCAGCAGACCTGGCACCAACCGCGCGCCACCTGCAACACCAACCGACGCGTGCGGCCGCCACCCGCGCGCAAGACACCCGCCACCCCACCTGCGGCACATTCCCGCCGACGCGCCTCGTAACACTGGGCACCAAGCCGCGCCGAACGCCCTCACCACCGACCCAGACCCATCAAGCACGTGGCCGCCGGCACAGTCCGTCAGCGACGGCATCGGCGGCGAGTCTTGCTGCGAGGCGCAACTCCTGCGTAGCAGGGGTCGGAAAGTGAGGACTCCGCGGCCGAGCGTCTGACGAGCAGGGTCGGGTCCTGGCATAGACTGAGCGCCGCTTCCCAACCGCTGAGGATGATCGCCATGCCCGAGTTCGTGTTCACGATGCACAACGTCCGCAAGAAGCTGGGCGAAAAGGTGGTGCTCGACAACGTCACCCTTTCTTTCTTCGAGGGCGCCAAGATCGGCGTCGTCGGGCCTAACGGCGCCGGCAAGTCCACCATGCTCAAGTTGATGGCCGGCCTGCTGAAGGCCGACAACGGGGACGCCATGCTCGCCAAGGGCAAGTCCGTGGGCATCCTGCTGCAGGAGCCCCCACTGACCGAGGGTAAGACGGTCCTGGAGAACATCTACGAAGGCGTCGCCGAAACCAAGGGCATGCTCGACCGCTTCGAGGAGATCTCGGTCGCCATGGGCGAGCCCGATGCCGATTTCGATGCACTGCTGGCCGAGATGGGCGAGTTGCAGACCGAACTCGACCATCGCAACGCCTGGGACCTGGACTCGCAGCTGGATCAGGCGATGGACGCCTTGCAGTGTCCGCCGCCCGACGCCATCGTCGACGTCCTGTCTGGAGGCGAACGGCGGCGTGTGGCCCTGTGCAAGCTCCTACTCGCACAGCCCGACCTGCTGCTCCTCGACGAGCCCACCAACCACCTCGACGCTGAGAGCGTCAACTGGCTGGAAGGCCACCTGAAGAGCTACCCGGGCGCGGTGCTGGCCGTCACCCACGACCGGTACTTCCTCGACAACGTCGCCGAATGGATCTGCGAGATCGACCGTGGCCAGTTGCACCCCTACGAGGGCAACTATTCGACCTACTTGGAGACCAAGCGTTCCCGACTGCAGATCGAGGGCAAGAAGGACGCCAAGCGCGCCAAGATCCTGGAAAAGGAACTCGAGTGGGTCCGCGCCAACCCCAAGGCGCGACAGGCCAAGAACAAGGCTCGCCTGGCACGGTACGAGGAGCTGGCCGCAGAGGCCGAGCGCAACCGTCAGGTTGACTTGGCCGAGATCAACATCCCACCGGGCCCGCGCCTGGGCGCCGATGTCCTCGAGGCCGACGACCTTACCAAGGGGTTCGGCGATCGCGTGCTGATCGACGGATTGAGCTTCACCCTTCCGCGCGCCGGCATTGTCGGCATCATCGGCCCGAACGGCGTGGGCAAGACCACCCTGTTCAAGATGATCATCGGTGAGGAGAAGCCCGACGCGGGCAGCCTGAAGGTGGGCTCGACCGTGAAGTTCTCCTACGTCGACCAGAGCCGCGCCGGCATCGATCCCGACAAGAACGTCTGGGAAGTGGTCTCCGACGGTCTGGACCACATCAAGGTCGCCAGCTTCGAAATGCCGTCGCGTGCGTACGTGGCATCCTTCGGCTTCAAGGGCCCCGATCAGCAGAAGCTGGCCGGGGTGCTCTCCGGCGGCGAGCGCAACCGCCTGAACCTGGCGCTCACCCTGAAGATGGGCGGAAACGTCCTGCTGCTCGACGAGCCGACCAACGACCTCGACGTCGAAACGCTGCAGTCGCTGGAGGACGCCCTGCTGGAGTTCCCCGGCTGTGCCGTGGTGATCTCGCACGACCGCTGGTTCCTCGACCGGGTCGCGACGCACATCCTCGCCTGGGAGGGCACCGATGACGATGACGCGAACTGGTTCTGGTACGAGGGCAACTTCGCTGATTACGAGGACAACAAGGTCGAGCGCCTCGGCGTGGACTTGGCCCGCCCCCACCGCACCGCGCATCGCAAGTTGACGCGGGGCTGAGCACGCGGGCAGGCGCGCCCCGAAGCCACCACGGCCTCGGGTACGCGCCGCCCGCACGCAAGACTGACGCCACGCCGCCGCCCCGACCAGGACGCCTCGCGGTGCCTTCGGCTGAGCCCACGCGCTACCGCAACGACAAAGGGTGGCGACCAGCGAGCTCACGCGGCAGCTGATCCGACGCGTGAGATCACGACTCGGCATGGCCATTTCGCACCTGCCGCGCGTAGCGGCGATGGCGCTCCCGCTGGCCAGGGCACTCCGACGCCGAAGCCGCCGCAAGCCGTCTCGCCGCCACGTCAGCTGCGGCCTGCCCACCTTCTCGAGTGCGGGAACGCCCTCACGCCGCCTCCTCGGCCTCCTCGGTCGCCGCTTCGGTGGCGGCAATCAGCTCGCCCACGTTGACCGACTCGTCGATCACCGCGCGGGTGCTGCGTTGGAACTGAGCGGTTCCGCGGTTCAGATCGTGGCCGATCGCGCTGGCCTCAATCGTCAGCCGCTCCTGAGCGCCGCGTTCGGCATCCTCCCACCGAGCCGTCCGCAGCTTGCCGACCACGACGACCGGATCGCCCTTCTTGACGCTGGCACGAACGTTCTCGGCGAGCGCCTTGCTGCAGGTCACGCCCAGCCAGGTGGTCTCGCCGTCGACCCACTCACCCGACCGTCGCATTCGCGGCGTGCTCGCCAGCCGAAAGCTGGCAAAGACCAGCTCGTCGCGCACCGTGCGGCACTCGACATCAGAGCCCACATTTCCGGTGATCCACACCACTGCATCCATCGAACTTCTCCTTCCTCGCTGTGCTCATCACTGTCGACATGCCGGCGCCAACCGCGCCAGCGTGGTCCGACGGCTGTGGACGAAGAACCCGGCTGTGGAAAAGCTCCGTCCGTCGCCGCCAACCGGGATCGAAGGACAGTCCGGCGATCTATCGTGACCGCGTGGACTATTCCCAAACCCTGGAGCGCGTCATCGCGTGGGCAGCACTCGACGACAACATCCGCACCGTCGTGCTCACCGGTTCCGCCGCAGAGGGCACCGATCACCCGTTGTCGGACCGTGATCTCGAGCTTCACGTGCGCGACCTAGAAGCTCTGGAAACCCACGACGGATGGTGGAGCGACCTCGGCGAGGTGCTCGCGGTCGAGCGGCTCCACAACCACAACGCAGAGCCGACGCGGCTGGTCTACTACGTGGGCGGAAAACTCGACTTCACACTGGTGCGCGCCGGTCGATCACGGCTCTACGGTCGGCCGTTCAGCGTCCTTCTCGACAAGGACGGCGCCACCGCGGTCTTCCGGCTCCAACGTCAGCATCGCGATCCGCCGAACCAGGGCGGCTTTGACGAGTGCTGCAACTGGGCGTGCGCCGCCGCGCTGATGACAGCCAAGGCCATCGTCCGCGACGAGCCGTGGTCCGCTTTCAGCCGCCGCGCCGACCTGATGACTCAGCTGCTCCGCCTGATCGAATGGGACCACCTGCTGCGCTACCAGGGCGTTCGCGACATCCGGCACCTCGGCACCCGCCTGCGTCACTGGATGGACGTCGAAGTCCAACACGACCTCGAGGCCGCCACGGTCTGGGGCCACGGACCCGCTGCTGATGACGCGCTCCTGACCAGCTTCGACCTGTTCGCCACGACCGCCGATCGGGTCGCACGGATCGGCGGCCTCTCCGCCTTCCCGCTGACACCGGTGAGAAGCGAACTGCAGCAGATCCTCGCTCTGCGCGACCTCAGGCACACACCGCCCACCTGACGAGCGCCACCGCCGCAGCCGCCAACTCGGATCGCGCCGCCGAGAGTTTGCGCGCGGCCAAGGCATCACTCAGCGCAACGCGCGGCGAACCGCGTCCCGGGCCTCGTGATAGCGGTCGAGCTCAGCCTGGACGGGCGCAAAAACCTGACCCTCCACGACCCCCGTCACGGCCGTCCGCAAGGCCTTGCGAGCAATCCGAGCCCGGTTCTTCGCCGCGGCAGACACCATCAAACGGGCGACCACATCGAGCAACAGGCCGAGCAGCACCGCCCCGATCGTCATCCACGCTCCTGCCGGCAGCAGATAGGACGGATAGCGCGGCAGCAGGATTCCCGCTGCGACCAGGGCCGGCCCAGCGAACCACCACACCAGCCCGGCGACGGCCGCCAGGATCAGCAGCCACTGCAGAATCCCAACCAGCACCCACCACCAGGAACCCGACTTGACCTTCAAGTCGGTACGGGCGATGGCGGTGTCCAGCTGATCAGCCAGCAGCGCGTCATTGCTGTGCGCGGCGCGATCGATCGCAGCCACCCACCCCGCAGGCATCCCCTGCGACGCCTGATCGATCAGCTGCCGCAATCCCTGGTCGACGCGCGCCTTCTGAACCGCGGTCGCACCAGGAATCGAGCTGTGATTGGTCGCGGTGGGCTGGCGTTCGAGCGCGGCCATGGCGCCCAACCGCAACTGCTTCAGCGGATCAGGACGCAAGCGGGTCAACCAGCTGATCAGCGGCCAACCGGTCGCTGCCGAGCCCCGCCGGCGCCACGCCTCGCGCACCCCGTCGACGACCAGCGAGACGCCGGCGGCATCACCCATGGTCTCAGCGACATGCTCTTTCAGACTGGTGTTCATCTTGGCCGGAACCTTGGGCCCGAGATCGGCCTGAAGCTGTTTGGCCGCCTTCTTCACGTCCAGGCTCAGCCGCTGAACCATGGCCTCCTTGCGGGCGACCGAAGCCATCAGGGACTCGCGAAGCTCGAAGACACCGTCGCCGCGTGCCGCCGAGGTCACCATCAGCGGCGAAGCCCGCAGTCCTTCGGCGTCGAGGAGGCCGCGCAGGTCACGTAGACATCGCTGCAGTTGATCGGGGCTGAGCCGATCGGCCTGATTGAGCACCACCATCATGATGTCGGCGTGCTCGGCCAACGGCTTCAGATAACCCTCGTGCAGCGCGGCGTCGGCGTACTTCTGCGGGTCCACCACCCAAATCAGCGCATCGACCAGGTCGACCATCCGATCGACGGTGATCCGGTGAGCTTCCTCGGTCGAGTCATGGTCAGGAAGGTCGATCAGGACGAGGTTGTTCAACCGCTCGTCGTCCGAGGCGATCAGGTGGCGTCGTCCGACGTCAAGCCAGTCCAGAAGTTCCTGCGGCAGTTCCGTTCCCCACCCCACGGCCATGGCCCGCGACGTCGTCGGACGACGGACCGCGACGTGCGCGAGTTCGGTGCCGGTGAGCGCGTTGAACAGGCTCGACTTTCCCGAACCGGTTGATCCGGCCAGGGCGATCACGGTGTGGGTGCTGCTCAAGGCCATTCGCTCGCCGGCCCGGACGCCCAGTTGTGCGGCGGCGCTGACCACCTCGGCGTCCCCGCGCCCGTCCATGGCTTGTACGGCCTCTTCCAGCGCGGTCAGGCGTGCGGAGAGTTTGTTGGGTGACGCCTTCACGAAGGCTCCTCCTCTGCTGCTGAGGCAGCAGGATCATCATCGTCTGGGTCGGGCCACCTCGGCACCGGCGGGCTCGCCGGAATACCGTCCGGCGGCACGAGCAGGAACGTCGGGACCGCAGCAGGATCACGCGTGCCGATCAGCGGCGGCGGAGCCGGTACCGGTGCGGCCGGCAACGACAGCAGTTCGCCCGGCATCGGCACCCCAGGCAGGCTCGCTGCCTGGCCGGGGTGGCGGCCGAACACGCCTTGCTCCGGCGCATCTGCACCGCTCAGCGCCTCGTCCGTGGCGCCGACCGGTGGGACGGGCGGTGCCAGGGCCGCAGCCGTGACAAGCGCAGGCGCCGACGGCAAGGCCGGTGCATCGTCACCGACGGCGAACGCTGAAGCCAGCTCATCGGCACTGCCACCCTGCTCCGGTGAAGCGTCGGCGCTCTCGCTGGCCCACTCCACGTCATCGCCGGCCTCCGCCGGTCGCAGCGACTCGGCCACCTCCTCGGTGACGGTCTCGCCGATCGGAGCGTCCGCGGTGGCCTGTTCGGCCGCAGCGCCGGCCTGCGCCGGGTCATCGTCGGCGCGAGCCTCTGCCGCGGCGTTACTACCGACTTCTCCGACGGCGGCGCGCTCCTCGCCAGCCCGCTGTTCGCCGGGCATCGGGGTTTCGACGGTCCCCTCGGACGCAACACCGACCACCGGCCGGTCGTCCGTCCGCGGCTCCGCCACGATCTCCGCCACCAGGTCGGCGGCGGCTTCATCGAACCCCGGCCCGGCAGGCTCGTCGATTCGCGGCTCCCACGGCTTGCGGACAGCCTCGGCGGCCAACTCGGCGAGCCCGGCCGGCACCGGAATCGGACGCTCGGCCGGCTCGACCCCCAGCAGCTCAGCGGGCGCAGACACTCCCGCCGCGCCAGGGGAGGACTCACCAGAGACGGACCCGCCCGAAGCGGGCTCACCAGAGACGGGCTCATCGCCGGACAGCTCGCCACCGGGCTCAGCGACGAGGTCGGCGCCATCACCGTCTGCATTGACCCCAGAACCCGACGCCGTCACCTCATCATCAGACCCCAGAGCCTGGACCGCTGCCTCGCTCGGCAAAGCATCGAGGTCGGCGTCCGGCCCGCTGGCAGCGAGCGCCGGCCGACCGCCCTCAGGCACTGACGAGGTCAGCGCGAGCTCGGTAGCTTCGACGCGCTGGTCAGCCTCGGACTCACCCGCTGCCGGCAGCGCGCCACCGGACTGCTCCACAGCGAAGCCATGGACGACCTCGCGGTCTTCGCCGGAACCGTCCATAGCCACGACGCCGGCGTTCGACGGTTCGGCCGGCACCTCGACTTCGCCTGCGCCGTCCTGCTCGGCTTCGGTACCGATCTCTGACGCCACGACGCCGTCGACCGCCGTCGCGATCGGGACCCCCTCGAGCACCGGCTCTGCGGTCTGGTCGGCATCGGCGGGCGTCCCCGGGCTCGCCGGCGCAGCCGCATCGCCTTCGGCGGCCATGTCCACGACCGAGGCGGGCGCCGAATCGGCTTGGCGGCCAGCTCCGGTCGAGTCTGCACTCATCACGGCCGTGCCGTCGCCGGCGGACGCAGGATCGTCATCAGCAGCGCCAAGAATGATCTGCTCGTCGGCCTCGGGCGCGAGCTGCTCGCCGGGCGTGGCAGCATCGGGGCCCTCATCGTCGGCGTCTTCGTGGCGAGCAGCGTCGGCCGCCAAGGCTGCCAGCTGCGCCGACACCAAAGCCGGCAACAGGCCGGTGTCGTCCTCGGTGAAGCGTTCCGACGGCGCCTGCTCTGCCCCGTCCGCCGTCTGCAAGTCGGTCTCGACCGAGGGCAGCTCCCCGATCGGCACCTCGCGCACGAAGCGATCCTCCGCGACCCGCTCCACCTCGAGCGCGGCGACCGCTGCCCGCAGATGTTCTGCCTGTTCGGCGCGGACATCGACCTCGTCGATGAGACGGACGAAGCGGAACAGCTCCGCCGCCATCAGCGCCTCGACCCGCGCATCCAGTTGTTCCTTGGCCTGCTTTGCCATCCGCCGTACGGCATCCTCACCGAAGACAGCCTCCAGCAGCCGCTGAGCCAGCAATGCCGTCCCGCCGGCGATCCCCACCTCGGCGCCAACCAGGCCACCGGTCTGCGAGAACACGAAGACCATCAAGGCCACCCCGGCACCGTTGACGCCCAGGGCCAGGTAGCGCGCCGCAGCCTTCTTCGACGATCCCTCGGTCGCCACCATCTCCAAGACGTCGCCTTGCCACTGACGGATCACTCGGGCGGCGGCATCGCCGAAGTCGGACGAAACCCGCCCCAGCGCCCCGTCGCGCCCGAGCATCTGGCGCCCGGCTGGATGCGCCTCCCAGGCCGAGACGACGCGACGAGCGGCGAACTCACCTTCCTCCCGGATGAGTACCTCAAGCCCCGACTCGACAGCCAACTGGACGTCTTGCGCCTTCTTCGGCTCACCGCGCACCGCGCGCGCCAGCCGGTCTCGGAACAGGCCGATCCGCTTCTCGACCGCGCGGAAGAACTCGCCGGTGCCGACGAAGTCCTGCCACCGCGCCAAGACCTCACCGCGCAACAACGTGCCATCGGCGGTCTGAGCGGCGACCGAACGCACTGCTTCGGCGAAGGACTTCTCCGCGTCCGCACGCAGCATCGTCAAAGCGTCGATCTGCGCCGCGATCGCCTCGATGACCTCGGGGCTGCGCTGACCCAGCGCCTCGACGGCGCCGTCGAGAGTCTGCAGCACCACCTGATTGCGTCGAACGGTGTCGGCTGCCAGATCGGCCAACCAACCGCTGATCGGCGCGACCGCGGCCGGGGGCAGCAGGCCGTCGTGGTCCACTTCGGTCTCGGGAATGGCGAACAACGGCGAGGCACTCAGCCCGCGCTGGCTCATCATCTGCCCCAGGTGCGGCGGCACCTCGGAGGCGGCGGCCGGCGGCACCCGATCGAGCACGACCGCGACGACCGCCTTTCGCCGCGCTGCCGCGCGCAGGTACCGCCACGGCACCGCGTCGGCATAGCGTGCCGCAGACGTCACGAAGAGCCAGAGGTCGGCGGCACCCAACAGTTGTGCGGCCAGACTGCGGTTCTCGGCGACCACAGAGTCGACATCGGGCGCGTCCAGCACGGCCAGGCCCCGCGGCAGCCGCGGTTCGGCGACCAGGTGCAGGACCCGCGGATCACCCACCGCCGCCTCGCTGCGGGCCAGTCCGGGCAGAATCTGGCCCGCGGAGAACCAGCGCTGATCATCGGGGTGGTGCACCAGCACCGAGGATCGGGTGGTCGGACGAATCACGCCAGCTTCGCTGACCACACGGCCGACGAGCGAGTTCACCAGGGTGGACTTGCCTGCTCCGGTCGACCCGCCGACCACAGCGAGCAGTGGAGCGTCGAGCCGCCGCAGGCGCGGCAGCACGTAGTCCTCGATCTGAGCAGTCTGGACCCGAATCAGGTCGCGGCTCTCGGCAGCGCCGGGCACTTCAAGCGGAAGACGCACCTCGGCGAGGGCGTCCTGCAGACGGGTGAGCGAAGCGGCCAACCGCTCAACGCCCATACCCATCCTCCTAGCTCTTCGGCGGCCCCCAGGTGGGGTCGACTGCAGAGTGAACCGCCGGTACCGGAGCCGCGGTGGACGGTGCGGGCCAGCTCCCACCGATCCCCGCTGGTCCCGGGTAGTTCGGCGTCCCGTACGATACCGGTTTCGCGCGGCGCCAGCGAGGCAGCGTGAGCTTCTGGCCACGGGGATCACTGACGGCCAGCGGACGAAGATCGCGCGCCCGCTCGATCAATATCCGTTCACGTTCGACCGCCGCACGGTCGTAGAGGCCGAGCACTTCGCCATCACGCAGGTAGGCCAGCTCGGTGAGGGCGCGCTGCAGACCTGCGGTTGCGATGAAGCACCGCCAGCCGCGGCTCAGCGCCACCAGCAGCGCCCAGGCACGACCCCGCAGCCGTGCCTGCGCGATCGGGTCCGACGCCGGCAGCCAGCCCAACAGCACGTAGTCGTCCAAGCGCGACCTGATTCGACGGCCTTCGACCAGGATCTGCCGAATCACGTAGCCGACAGCGGTCACCACCATCGGCACCGCGACTCCGAAGTAGAGCACCAGCTGGGTGGTACCGGTCGCGAAGCTGCTCTGCGAGTTGTAGAACATGTGCAGGAATGCCGCCGCGAGGTATCCCACCAGCGGGGCCAACACCCGCACCACCTTGCTGCGCGTGCGCACAGCGACAGCGATCCCGATGCCGGTCATCATGGTGAACAGCGGATGCCCGAAGGCGGTCCAGAAGCCACGCAGCCAAACGATCTGGTTCAGTGCTGCGTCCGCGTCGCCGGCGCTGATGCTCGTCGAGGCGAACACGATCACCCGGGCGTAATAGAGGATGTTCTCGGTGAAGGCGAAACCGGCCGCGCTCAGCCCGGCCAGAACGATGGTCGAGACCTTCGAGGTCAGCCGGTAGCGGGCGAAGATGGCGATCAAGAAGACGATGCTGGCCTTGGCCGCTTCCTCCACGAAGGGGGCGACGAAGACCGCCACCCGAGCGGCGCTGGCCGGGTTGCCGTCATCGGACACCGCCAGATGCGCCGACGCCCAGGTGTTGATGTGGTACGCGAGGATTACCGCGACAGCACCGCCCCAGCCGAGGCTGAGGTACCACATCGCAAAGCGCTGCGGTCGAAAACGATCGGCGAGCACGAACAGCACCGTCCAGACCGCGACCGTGGGCAACGCCAGCCAGGCGGCCTGGCGCATCGCGGCAACATTGAGCCCCGTGGTGTCGGCATCGACGCGGAGATGGGCGGCGATGTCGGTGAGCAGCCAGGTGGCACTGACCGCGTAGACGATGGTCAGTCCGACCAGCAGCCAGGTCCAGCCCGAGCGGAGGATCCGCTGGGGAACCGGCCCCAGGCGCGGACGCTCCGCGGGGATGGCATTGCGCCGACGCGCGAGTTCAGCCACCCGATCAGTCATGGACCGAAGCCTACAAGTCGGCCGAAGCCGACCCCAGTTCGCGGTGCTGGCCGGCGCGCTGCGCCAGCACCTGCGCGAAGCGTCCGACGAGCCACAACCCGAGCAGCAGCACCGCGATATTGCGCACGGCCAGGACCGTGGTCATCGCCGCGGTGTCAGCGGTCACCCTGAGCAGGCTGCCGTACCCCAGCGGATAGATCACCTGGGTGAGCACGGCAATCGGGATCGTGACCACCGCAGCCGCGATGACGGTTCGGCGCAGAGAGCCGGTGGGTGGTGAGACGGCAACCAAGGCGGCCAACGCGGCTCCCAACCAGGTCAGGTACTGCGGCGAGAAGGTCTTGTTCGTGACCAGGGTGATCATGATGACGGCCACCATGAATAGCCCCACCGCCGCAGCGGGGGCCGGCTCTGCAGCGTCCACCAACCGGGGCCGCCGGCTGAACACGGCCGGGTAGTTGGCCCGGAACCACGCCAGATAGCCCACCACGATGAGCAGATACCCGCCGACCGTGACCGCAGACGAGATTGACAGCCAGGTCTGGGTGCTCGGGCCGAAGATCTCGTAGGCCTGGAAGCGCGAGTACCGCACCACATACTTCGCCGGATCCAGCGCCCGCTGAATCATCGCCACAGTTGCCCACACCGACTCGATCTGGAGCCCGCGACCTTCCTGCCACTGCAGCGGCGACAGCAGCCGGGCCCAGCCGCCGTAGAGGATCGCGGCCACCACGAGGACGACCCCGGTGGCGGCGAAGCTCACCGTCACACGATGATCCCTGCGGCGCGACCCGCGCACCGTCGTCGGAAACAGGGTGCCCGGCCAGAGCTTGAGGCCGGCTCCCAGAGCGAGCAGGGTGCCGGCCCAGCCGTCCGCGCCTCGGGCCAACGCGAGCAGAGCCAGCCCCACCGCAGCGGCCGGGACGAGGTCGAGCCGGAAGTACACGATCGGCCCGAGCGCCAACACGAAGACGATCCAGAACCACACGGCTGCCCGGCCGCGCCCTCTCCACCACAGCATGACCGTGAACAGCAGGTCCAGGGCCACCATCATCACCAGGAAGGCGGTTTGAAAGCCGTCCGCGGTCGAGCCGGAGAATGCTGAGGGCAGCAGCAGGAGCCACAGCACCGGGGTGGGGTATTCCGGCATCGTCTCGCCCACGCCGGCGTCTCCGGCGAGCAATGCCGACATCCGCGTCCAGTAGTAGTGCACGTCGCCGCTGGCCAGCGGCTCCCAGACCAGCCACACCGCGATCACTGCGGCGCGTGAAAGCAGCCACACCAACGCGGGCCAGCCCCATCGCACCCGCGGCCTCGCGGGCAGGTTCACCGCGCCGTTCCCGTCAGCATGGCGCCCACCTTATTCGAGCTCGAGAAGGGTGCCGAACCGGCGCCCACCGCGAGTTCACGCTTGACGAAGTCAAACTGTACGGTACGGTTTGATACATGGACGAGGAGTTGAGCCCACGCCAGCGGGCCAAGCGCGAGCAGATCGCCTCCGCGGCACGCCGACTCTTTCTCAGCAGCGGGTTCGCCAACACGTCCATGGATGCCGTCACCGCCGAGGCGGGCGTCAGCAAACAGACGCTGTACACCTACTTCCCCGCCAAGACCGATCTGATGGCCTACGTCCTGTTGACCAGCGTGGGACGGCTGAGCTTCACCGCGCCCGCTCCTGGCAGCATCCGCAGCGTGGAGGACCTGCGTCAGGCGCTCGTTGACTTCTCGGTGTCACTGACCAGCACACTGCTGCGGCCGGAGGCGATCTCGCTGATTCGTCTCGTTCTCGGTGAGGCCTTCCGGGTGCCCGAACTGCGCCAGACCTTCCGTCAGGCACTTCCCGGGCAGATTCTCGGCCGCACGTCCGCGCTTCTGGAGCAGGCAGCGTCGGCCGAGTTGATCACCGTCCCTGATCTGGAGCTGGCCTCGCGTATGTTCGTCGGACCGCTGATGACCTATGTCGCCCTCGATGGCTTCCTGAGCACGGATCCGGCCGACCCTCCCGAACAGGTTCAGCTGGAGAAGCTGGTCGACGCCTTTCTCGCGACCGTGGCGGCTCGGCCATGAGAGTCATCGTCGCAGTGGTCTGCACGGCTGTGACGCTCAGCCTGGCCGGCTGCGCGGGCCCGGCGCGGACGATTCAGGTCGTCGGCACCGTCGATGACACCACAGACACCGTTTCGATGCCCAACCTCGCCGCGCCTGCGGTCAACCTCGACGCCGGTTTTGCGTCCGCGTCGAACACCGGCACGACCGACCCGGCGGCTGCATCGGCGGCCGGCACAGCCAGCACCACCGCGACGACCTACGGCTTCGCAAGCACCTGGATGATCGCGAAGGTCGCAGTCAAGCAAGGCGACAGCGTGCGCGCCGGCCAGGTGGTGGCCACGGTCGACACCCGAGCGCTAGCGGCCCAACTAAAGGCGGCGAAAGCCGATCGCCGCGTCGCCGCCGACCAGCTGGACGTTCTCGATGCCAATCTCGCCGATCTGGCCGGCAAGGCCGACGACCTGGCCAAGGCAAAGAAGACGGTACAGGCGGCGATCCGCACGCTCACTCGAACGCTGTCGACCCTGAAGAAGGCCCAGCCGCAGCTGATCGCCGCCCGGGCCGATCTGGCACGCCAGCTGGCCAGCGCGAAGGATCTGCTGGCGCACTATCCGCCGGTTCCACCGCCGGGAATGCCGACGCCCGACCAGCTCCGGGCCGCGATCTCCAAGCTCAGCGCGGCGATCGCCGGCCTGGATGCCAAGCTGGCCCAGATCCGCATCGCCGTGCCGAAGCTGACCTCCGGACTGGCCAAGGCCCGCACCGCGTTGAGCACGATGGACACCGCCACCGCGAAACTGAGCGATGCGCGCAGCACCCTGCGCGACGTCCGTCGGCTGGCCGGCATCGCAGCTGACAGCGCCGACGTCCCGGTGGCACTGGCCCAGGTCCAACTGGACCGCGCAGTGCTGACCGCCCCGAGCGCCGGCGTGGTCACCGACATCGCGGCTGTCGGCGATCAACTCGCACCCGGCGCAACCGTAGCGAGCATCCGCCCAGCCCAACCCGAACCCGTCACCGCCTGGCTATCTCCCGCCCAGCGAGCCCAGGTCTGCGTGGGTGATCGGGCCCACATCAGCGGTGACTGGATGCCCGCAGGAGGCAGCGTGCCGGCCACCCTGGTCAGCATCGCTCCCACGATGGAATACCCGCCGTCGAGCACCACCACAGACGAGACCCACCTCACCCGCGCGGTGAAAGTGCGTTTCACCACCACGGCCGCCCTGCCTCCCGGCGCGCCGGTGGAAATCAGCCTTCCCGGCTGCCGTCCGGCTGCCGGCTCGTCCGAGCAGGAGAAGTGAACCGACATGGCAACTCAGCGCCGACGCCCACCGCTCGCGGTGATCATCATCCTCGTCGTTGCCCTCCTGGGTGGTGGCGCCTGGTGGTGGTGGAGCAGCACGCAGTCCAGCTCTGCTGTGAGCTCGACCTACTCCGGTTCCGTGGAGGCCGACCAGTATCAGATCGCCCCGGCCATCGCTGGACGGATCACCGCGATCACCGTCGCTGAAGGCGACCAGGTCACGACGGGACAGGTGATCGCCCGCCTCGACACCGCAGCGCTGGCGCTGCAGAAGGAACAGGCCAAGCAGGGAGTGACCGCGGCGAAGGCCGCCGTGACCAATGCCCGCAACGACGGCACCAGCGCCGACGTCCGTGCAGCCAAGGCCAAGGTCAAGCAGGCCGAGGCCGCAGTCAAGCTGGCCGATGTCCAACTGGGCTACACCAAGGTGACCGCACCACGAGCGGGAATCGTGACCTCGGTCAGTGCCAATGCGGGCGAGAACGCCGCCCCGGGCAAGACCCTGGCCACGATCATCGACCCGACCTCGTTGTTCGTGCGCATCTTCGTGCCGGAGACCCAGATCGGCGCGGTCACGATCGGGCAGTCGGCTCAGCTGAGCAGCGACTCGACCCCGACGGTGGCCGGCACCGTGAGCTTCATCGCCAGCCAGTCGGAGTTCACGCCGAACACCGTGCAGACCAAGGACCAACGGGTGAAGCTGGTCTACGAGGTGCGCGTCCGGATCACTGACCCGACCACCGCGCTCAAGGCCGGCATGCCGGTGGACGTGGCCCTGGGCTGATCGATGAGCAACACGTGGGCGTCGGGCGGCGGCGCGATCCATGCGCGGGGGCTGCGCCGATGCTTCGGCGCGACCACCGCGGTGGCCGAGGTCGATCTCGACATCGAGCAGGGCGCCGTGTTTGGGCTGCTCGGACCCGACGGCGCCGGCAAGTCGACTTTGATTCGGATGCTCGCGACCGTGCTGAGCCCCGATCAGGGCGATGCCACCATTTTCGGATTCTCGGTCACCGGTGACCGAGCAGCGGTCACCGGTCGCATCGGCTACATGTCGCAGCGCTTCTCGATGTACCCCGACCTTTCGGTGGCGGAAAACCTCGACTTCTTCGCCACCGTCCGAGGAGTCGGACGCGCCGAGCGTCGCGAGCGCGCGAGCACCCTGCTGGAGAGCATGGGCCTGGACGAGTTCCGCGACCGCCAGGCCCAGCATCTGTCGGGAGGCATGAAACAGAAGCTGATGCTGGCCAGCACTCTGATGCACTCCCCCGACCTGCTGCTACTCGACGAGCCGACCACCGGAGTGGATCCGGTGTCGCGCCGCGAGTTCTGGCGGATCCTCGCCGGGCTGCACCGCGACGGCAAGACCGTCCTGGTCGCCACGCCCTACATGGACGAGGCCGAGCGGTGCACCCAGATCGCGTTCCTTGACGGCGGCCGGATCACCCACAGCGGCACGCCAGAAGCCATCAAGGCCAAGGTGCCCGGCCAACTGATCGAACTGCTCAGCGCCGATCCGCGCGCAACGTTGAGCGCAGCCGCGGCGGTGCCCGGGGTCACCTCGCCGCATCTGTTCGGCGATGTCGTCCGGGTCTTGTGGCGCGGCCCGGGCGAACCTCGGACGACTTTGCGCTCCGCCCTCGGCGAGGCAGTGGAGGTTCGCCAGGCCAGCATCGACATGGAGACCGTCTTCGCCTATCTGGCCGATCAGGGCGAGGCCGACCATGTCGGTGCCCAGGGCGAATCTGCGGAGGCGGCCCGATGAAGAGCAGCCTGGCCCGCATCGGCGCGATCGTCACCAAGGAGTTCAAGCACCTGTTGCGCGACCGTCGCACGCTCGCTGCCGTGGTGCTGATCCCGATCGTGCAGCTGTTGCTGTTCGCCTATGCGATCAGCTTCGAGGTCGACAATGTGCCAACCATCGTCATCGACCACGACCAGACCCAGGCCAGCCAGGATTATCTGCGCGCCTACGACGCGTCCACTTTCTTCACCGTGGTCGCCCACGGCAGCAGCAATCAACAGATCGACGCCGCCTTCGACGCCAATACCGCCCGGGTCGCGATCATCATTCCGGCGGGCTTCGAGAAGACCATCCGAAGCGGTGGAACCGCACAGGTGGCCGTCCTGATCGACGGAAGCGAACCCAACTCCGCCCGAATCTCGCAGGCCTATGCGGTCGCGCTGAATCAGCTGTACGACCAGTCCATGACCCGAGCGTGGGCCGACAAGCAGGGCCTGGATCTGTCGGGCCTCGGCACACTCGAGCCGCGCCTGCGCACCTGGTACAACCCCGAGCGCGACTCCACGATCTATCTGATCCCGGGCCTGATCGCGGTGATTCTCGCGATCGTCACCGTGCAGCAGACCGCCGTCACCCTGGTGCGGGAACGCGATCTGGGCACCGAGGAGCAACTCCTGGTCAGCCCGATGCGCCGCGGTGAGCTGATGATCGGCAAGCTGCTGCCGTGGACACTGATCTCTTTCGCCGACGTGGTGGTCATCATCGCCCTCGGCATGGGGGTCTTCGGCCTTCCGCTGCGCGGAAACGCGGCCGCACTGGCCCTGGGTGCGGTGCTGTTCGTCTTCGCGTCCTTGGGCATGGGGCTGCTGATTTCGGCGATCGCCCCGTCGGCCGAGACAGCCAACATCGTGGCGCTGATGATCGCCTTCCTGCCGAGCTTCCTGTTGTCGGGCCTGGCCTTTCCCCTGGAGCAGATTCCGACCGTTCTTCAGTGGATCTCCTATCTGTTCCCCGCCCGCTACATGGTGACGATCTCGCGTGGGGTGTTCCTCAAAGGCGGCGGCTTCGCTGAGTTGTGGCCGGAGCTGCTGTGCCTGGCCGCCTACGCCGCCATCGTGGTCGCGGTGGCTGCACGACTCTACGGACGAAAGGCGGCCCGATGAGCGCCAAGCGAATCCGCCTGCTGATCTGGAAAGAGTTCACCCAACTCAAGCGCGATCCGCTGCTGGTGCGGCTACTGCTGTTGATGCCGGTCGTCCAGCTGGTGTTGTTCGGCTATGTGGTCGCCGCCGACGTCCGCCACCTCACCACGGCCGTGGTCGACCTGGACCGGACGGTCGCCTCCCGGCAGCTGAGCGACGACTTCGCGGCGTCCGGCTACTTCACGATCACCCAGCGTCCCGACAGCGAGGACGATCTGCGCGGACTCATCGATCGTGGCCAGGTGCAGGTGGCCGTGGTGATCCCCGCCGGCACTCAGACAGCGCTGGATCGCGGGCAGACCGCCGGCATCGGCATCATCGTCGACGGCTCCGACTCGCAAGTGTCTTCAGTGGGCGCCAGCTACGCCTCCCAGATCATCGCCCGCTTCAACGCCGACCGGCTCACTGCCCAGGGCATCTCGGTGGCGGCCCCCCGCATCGACGCGCAGGTGCGGGTGATGTTCAACCCGACCATGGACTCGGTCAACACGATGATTCCCGGCCTGATTGCGACGATCATGATGATCTCGCTGATGGCGATCATGAGTCAGGCCGTGGTCAAGGAACGCGAGTCGGGCACTCTGGAACAGATGTTCGTCACCCCGATTCACGCCACCGAGTACCTGATCGGCAAGCTGACGCCCTACGCCCTGCTGGCCACCGTGCAGATGCTCATCGTCGCCGGCGTGGGGACGGCCTGGTTCCGCGTACCCTTCAACGGCAATGTCTGGGTGGTCCTGGTCGGGCTGGCGCTGTTCATGCTCACCTGCATCGGCCTGGGTCTGCTGGTCTCGTTGGTTTCGCGGACCCGGCAACAGGCACAGCAGGCGATGATGTTCATCATGCTGCCGACGATGATTCTGTCGGGCTTCATCTTCCCGATCGACTCGATGCCGGCGCTGATTCAGCCGTTGACCAACCTGATCCCGCTGACCTTCGCGCTGCAGGTCCTCCGCGGAGCCTTCGTGAAGGGGTCGGGCTTCGAGGCGATGGCCGGGCAACTGTTGATCCTTGCCGGTTTCGCTGCGGTGATCTTCACCGCCTCGATCATCGCCACTCGCCGCAGGATCTCCGAATGAGGAGCGACTCATGACCTCCGATCAGCCCGCGATCCGGGTCCACGGCCTCCGCAAGACTTTCGGCACCTTCACCGCTGTCGACGGCATCGACGTCGAAGTGCCCGCGGGGCAGATCTTCGGCTTCCTCGGCCCGAACGGGTCGGGCAAGACCACCACGATCCGTATGCTCACCGGCACTTTGCGCCCCCAGGCCGGACGCGCCGAGGTGCTGGGCACCGATGTGGTCAAACATCCCGACCGGGTGAAGCGGCGGATCGGCTACATGAGCCAGAAGTTCTCTCTCTTCGAAGACATGACCGTCGATGAGAATCTGAAGTTCTACGCCGGCGTCTACGACGTCTCGGCGGCGGACTTCCCTGCTCGACGCGAGTATGTGCTGCAGATGGCCGATCTGGTCGGCCGGGAGAACGAACTGACTCGCAATCTGTCGGTCGGGTGGCGGCAGCGGCTGGCTCTCGGCGCGGCCACGATCCACTCGCCCGAACTCGTCTTCCTCGACGAGCCGACCTCCGGCGTCGATCCGGTGGCACGTCGCCAGTTCTGGGATCTTCTCTACGACCTGGCCGCGCGCGGGGTGACCCTGTTCGTCACCACCCACTACATGGACGAAGCGGCTCACTGCAATCAGTTGGCGTTCATCTATCGCGGCCGGATCATCGCCGAAGGCAGCCCCACCCAGCTGCGGACCGAGGTGATGGATCAGCGCATCTTCGACATCACCGTCGCCAACGCCGATTTGGCCATGGACGCCCTCACCGTCACCCCCGGCGTTGCTGAGGCGTATCTGTCCGGGGCGCGGCTGCACGCCGCCACGGCGCGTTCGTCCGCGCTCACCGGCGAAGACCTGCGCCACCGCCTCACCGAAGCGGGCTTTCCCGACGCGATGGTGCAGGAAACCGAGCCGACCATCGAAGACGTCTTCGTCAATCTGGTCTCGCAGCACCGCGGCCAGCCCCGGTAGACGCACGCCGCAGCACCACGGCATGAGCGGTGGGCACCGACTAGGCTTGTCAGCCTCATCCGTGCCCGCACGACGGGCCGACCGGGGAGCGCCGAATGTCCAGCCACCGCATCTTCACCACCAGCTTCGCGGCGGTCTATCCGCTCTATGTGGCCAAGGCCGAACGAAAGGGCCGCACGCGTGGCGACGTCGATCAACTGATCGCCTGGCTCACCGGATACGACCGGGCCGGGATCGCTGCGGCGGTGGCCGACGGACGCGACATCGCCACCTTCTTCTCCCAAGCGCCCGCACTGAACCCGAACGCCTCGCTGATCACCGGGGTGATCTGCGGAGTCCGGGTCGAGGAGATCGAGGACCCACTGATGCAGCAACTTCGCTGGCTCGACAAGCTGATCGACGAACTGGCCCGCGGCAAGAAGCTGGAGTCGATCCAGCGGTCGGCCTGACCCCCGCCACCGGGCGAGACGACAGCCGGCTGTTTCCGCGTCAGGCCCGGGCCGGCTGGACCAACACGGCCACCGCCGCAATGATGGCGCCGGCGGTCACGACCAACCACGCGGCCACCCAGACCAATCGGGGAACGACGGTGATTCGGGCCAACTGCGCCGCATCGGTTCCCGGACTGCGGTTACCCGCCACCTCGATCACCGGACGCGGCGCGGCCAGCAGCAGCAACCACGCCAGACCGTGAGCGATCCAGGCCACCGCGACCGGCGGCGAGTACCAACTCAGTACGGCGAGACCGACAGCGGTGAAGAGCACCGCGACCGCACCGTAGAAGTTGCGCATGCCAAGCAGCATCAGCGCCAGCAGGGCCACCAGCAGCCACAGCGAACCGGCCGCATAGCCTGCCCCGGCAAGGCCGGCGACCCCCAGCCCGACCACCGAGGCCGCCGGATATCCGGCGAAGAAGGTCAGCGCCATTCCTGGGCCGGTCGGGCGCCCGCGGCTGACGGTCAGCCCCGAGGTGTCCGAATGCACCCGAATGCCGCGCAGCTTGCGCCCGGCCAGCAGCGCGACCACCGCATGGCCGGCCTCATGGCAGATCGTCACGATCGTGCGGACCAGCGGCCAGGCCAGCACCACCAAGGCCAATGCTGCTGCTGCGGCGATCAGGGACTCACCGGGCGACAGCGCCGGGACCATCAGCGTGACTCGCCGCCAGAACTCCGCCAGGAAACCCACGCCCCCAGTGTGCCCGGGCGGTGACGCAGCTTCGTGGCGCTCTCACGACGGCGCGTCCAACCCGAACACCCGAGGTGGGCCCGACGACGCTGACTAGGCTCCAGACATGCCGCGGTTGTCCCATGCACGGTGGTGGGCCCTGGACTACGCCTGGGCCGGCTTGACCACGGTGTCGATGATCGCTGCGCCGAGTTCGGCCGACGTCTACCGCAACCCGTCGGGGGCGCCGGTCGTGGTCATACCCGGGCTGCTGGAGCGCTGGCAGTATGCGCGGGTGCTGATCGAGGCGCTCCATGACGCCGGCTGCGATGTCCACGTCCTGGAGAGCCTGGGAGGCAATGTGGGTTCGGTCTCGGCCGGAGCGACGCGGCTGATCGAGCTCGTCGGTCTCAGGGGACTGTCCGACGTCGTGGTCGTCGGACACAGCAAAGGCGGGTTGATCGCGGAGTTGGCGATGGCACGTGACCGGGAGCGCCGGATCCGCCACGTGATCGCGATCTGTACCCCCTTCTCAGGATCATCGCGGGCTCGGTTCGTCCCGGGGCGCCCATTCGCCGAACTCCATACCCAGGCGGCGCTGATCGCTGCACTGGCCCCGCAATCGGGACTGGCCGGCCGGATCACCACCTTCTCGGTGCCGTATGACCAGCACGTGCCCGAAGGCACGCGACTGGCCGGGGCCCGCAATCGCTCGCTGCCGGCGCACGGCCACTTCCGGGCGATCAGCGATCCGGCCAGCGTGGCGATCATCGTGGCCGAGGTCTTGGCCCAACACGGCACGAGTGGCGCTGCAACATCGGCAGCGCCACTCGAAAGAGGCTGAGAACCCGGCTCAGAGCACGGTCACGGCCTGATCGAAGCCGAGCCGCGGGTTCCGCGGGAAGTTGCCGCCTTCTGCCACGTGGCCGACGTTCACGATCAGGAACGAGTGCAGCGTCGTGCCGGCAAGGAACTCCGCATCGACACCGACGTTGTCGAAGCCGGTCATCGGGCCGGCGTCCAGGCCGATGGCGCGCACGGCCAGGATGAACCCACCCGCCTGCAGCCAGGCGTTGTTCTGCGCGATCGCCGAGCGGGTCGCCGGATCGCCGTCCAGCCACTCCTTTGCGCCCTGCATTTGCGGGTTGGTCACCGGGAGGTTGACGTGGAAGTCGGTGTCGGCGGCGAGGATGGCCACCACCGGGGCCGACTGCGACTTGGCCTGGTTACCTTCGGCCAGCAGCGGAATCAGCCGCGACTTGGCCTGGTCGGAGCGGACGAAGACCACGCGCAGCGGTTGACCGTTCATCGCACTGGGGGTGTACTTCGCCAGTTCATAGATCTTCTGGAGTTCCTCGTCTGAGACCGGTGCACCATCGAAGCGGTAGGCGGTGTGCCGGTCGGTGAAGATGTGCTCAGCGGCCACCACCGCCACCTCAGCCTGGTTCGTCATGTCTAGACCCTTTTCTCTCAAAGTAGTTGATCTCTCAACGAGTTCGGAGCTCAGAGTATTCCGCCGCCATAGTCGCCGGCCGGGCCATCCACCTGCTGACCACCACCGCGCTCCAGCCCCAAGACACCATCACCCGAACTCAGCGCCGTAAAGAACTCACAGCACGGGTGTAACACCCTCGTCAGATTTGCGGCCTAATGTGACGTCATGCCGAACCTCGTTCGAGCCACCATCCTCCAACCCGATCCGCACGTTCCGGCCGATCGGTTGGGCCGATGGCTGGCCGCCAATCACGTCCTGGTGCGCGCCGTGCCGCTGTGGAAGCTCCCCGTGCCGCCCGTGGAAGCTCTCGGTGACGGCGTCATCGTTCTCGGCGGCATCATGAGCGCCCATGACGGCGCTGATCACCCGTGGATCGCCCCGCTGAAGCAGCGGATGATCGAACTGGTCGACGCCGACGTTCCCACCCTCGCGATCTGTCTGGGTCATCAGCTCCTGGCCGAGGCCTTCGGCGGGCAGGTCACCGTCGCCGACCCCGGTGGTGGCGAACACGGCGCCTACGAGGTGCACTGGCACCCGTCCGCCCGACACGATCCGCTGTTCGGCAAGCTCGCAGAACACGGCAGCTCGCTGTTCAACGAGTCCCACGGTGACGCCGTCACGACCTTGCCCGCGGGGACGACGAGTCTGGCCAGTACTGCTGCGTATGCCAACCAGGCATTCCGGATCGGCTCAGCGGTCGGCGTCCAGTTCCACCCCGAAGCGTCGCCGGAGCTGATGGGCCAGTGGGCAGAGATCGGTGGCGGCAATGCCCGCGACATGCGCCGATCCCTGCAGAAGCCCGACTCCGAGTTGTCCCGGAACGGCCGTCTGCTCGCCCAGGCTTTCTGCGGCCAGCTGCGGGCGCACGCCCTGGCGGCGTAAGGCTGACCTGACGCCAGAGGAGCACGCCGCCTCGCAGTGGCCTATCGTTGCTGCTGTCCTGACAGGAGTTGGTGCATGGCGCGAGTGCTTCCGGTGCTGATCGAAGTCGTCCTCTTGGTCGTGTGTCTGATTGACCTCGCCCAAACACCTGACCATGCCAGCCGCAATCTGCCTCGCTGGCTGTGGGCGGTGCTGATCATCCTCGTCCCCATCGTGGGGCCACTCGCCTGGTTGTTCGCCGGCCGACCGACGCCTGCCTCGCGCCGGGCCGCCTCCACACCACGCCCCATCGGCTACCCCCAACGGCCTCGTCCGTCCGCCCCGGACGACGACCCGGAGTTTCTGGCCACGCTCAAGAAGGACAACGCCGAGCACGAGCGTCTCCTCAAGCAATGGGAGGACGATCTCAAGCGCCGCGAAGATGAGCTTCGCAAGCAGCAGGACAACGGTACGGAAGCCTGAGCCTCAGCTCACCCGCTCCGGCTCCGCGGCGCGCGGCACATCGACCACGGCGTCCCCGGACGGCACGGACGCGCGGACCCGGGCTCGACCAGCGCCGACGAGAACGCCGGCAACCACAATGACGCCGCCGGCCAGCTCCAGCAAGGATGGCCGCTCCCCCAGCGCGATCGCCGCGGTCACGATGCCCACGACCGGCACCAGCATGGAGAACGGCGCGACGACACCGGCGGGATGACGCGCCAACAACCACGTCCATACCCCGGAGCCGACCACCGTTCCGATCAGACAGGTATAGGCCAGCCCGGCCCAGGCCGGAGCAGCCGCCGGCGCCACGGAGCCCGCCAATGCCGCACCGATCTGCGCTGGGCCTTCGAAACTCAGCGACAGCAACAGCATGGGCACCGGCACCACGACCGACATCCACAACGTGAGGTGCAACGGGTTAGGTGGCTGCGCGAGCCGTGAGGCCAGGTTCCCGAACGCCCAGCCCATGGCGCCGATCAGCACCAGCAGGAACGGCACCAACCCGGCGGCCTGAGTCCGCGACCAGCCGACCACCAGCATGCCGAGGACGGCGACCGCGATCCCCGCCCATTGACGCCGGCTCACCTGCTCCCGCAGCAGAAGTGCGCCGAGCAGCAGCGTGAACGGGGCCGACGACTGCAGCACGAGCGAAGCCAGCCCCGTGGGCATCCCCGCGGCCATTCCGGCATAGAGGAACGTGAACTGAGCCACGCCGAAGCCGAAGCCGTAGCCCAACAGCCAGCGCAGCGGCACCTGAGGACGCGGCACGAAGATCACGGTCGGCACCGCGATGAGCGTGAACCGCAGCGCCACCAGAAACAGCGGCGGGAACGACGCCAACGACAGATGGATGGCCAAGAAGTTGATGCCCCAGATCACGGCGACGGTCACAGCGAGAAGGCGATGGCGCAGCGGCATGCTGCCATCCTCACCCGATCATTCATGAAGCACAATCACAGATATCTGGGCATACGGTTTAGGCTGTCTTCATGGATCTCGCTCATCTCGAACTGCTGCGCGAGCTGCGTGATCGCGGGACCATCACCGCCGTCGCCGCAGCCGGCTTCCGCTCACCTTCGGCTGTCAGCCAACAGCTCCGTTCAGCAGAACGCAGCATCGGCGTCCGCTTGGTGGAGCCCGACGGGCGTCGGCTGCGCCTGACCGCCGCCGGCCGCCTCCTCGCCGACGGAGCCAGCGATGTCGCCGAGCGGCTCGCCCGGCTGCAGCGTCAACTCGACGACCTGCAGGGCGCGCCGGCCGGACCGGTGAGCATCTGCGGACTGCCCAGCGCCACCGAAGCTCTGCTGCCCGCTCTGCTGCTGCGCCTGGCCGACACGAGCATCAGCATCACGATCAGCGACGACGACCTTGCCGAAGCCGACTATGCCGCCCGGGCAGCTGACCACGACGTGGTGATTGCCCACAGCCTGGCCGAGCAGCCGGCCGGCACTCACGGCCTGGTCACCCGAACCCTGGCGCACGAGCCGCTCGACGTGGCCGTGCCCGCCAGCCATCACCTCGCGGGCCGGGAGGTGCTCACCCCGGCAGACCTGGCCGGCGAAGACTGGATCGGGGTTCCCACCGGGTTTCCCTTCGACACCGTGCGAATCGCCATCGAGAGTCGCACCGCGACGCCGCTCAACGTCGTGCAGCGCGTCAAGGACAATCGGCTGGTAGAGGCGCTGGTCGCCGCAGGTTTCGGGTGTGCCCTGCTCCCGCGGTTCACCACTCGCCCTCGTCGCGGCGTGGTCACGATCCCGCTGGCCGACGTCCGAGCCGATCGGCGGATTGTGGCCATCACCCGGCCCGACCGCCGGCAACGGGCCGCCGTGGCGACCACCCTCGACCTGCTTGGTCAGATCGGCTCCCAGCTGCGCTGAAGGCGCTGTCGGGAGCCCCTGGTAGCCTGACGGCATGCACCTCGGACCCCAGAACGCGCGACAAGGGCGTTCTGTGCGTGCGCTGAAGTGTTGTTGTCACGGCTGACTGCTGCTCATCACCCGTCCGACCGGTCACGCCAACCGAGCCCACCGCGCTCCCGCCTGCATCGACAACACCCCCAAACACAAGGATTCACACCATGTCCACCACCCCCGTCCGCCTCGATCAGCGCGCTGCCCGCTTTGCCGCGGGAGTCGCCGCCGTGCTGCTGACCGCAGCCCTGTTCCTCGGCCCGGCGCTGGGACTGCCCGTGCTGAGCCTGCAGCTGGCCGCCTTCACCGCCGGCGCGCTCCTCGGGCTGCGCTTGCAGCCATGGGTGTGGGCCTTCCGTCGCTTCGTCGGCCCGCGGCTTCGTCCGCCGCACCGCCTCAGCGATGAAGCCCCACTACGGCTGGTGCAATCGGTGGGGCTCGGGCTGGCCCTGCTGGCCGCCCTCGGCAGCCTGCTCGGTCAGCCCGTCGTGTTCTATCTCGGGGGCGGCGGCGCCCTGCTGCTGGCCGCCGTCGGCGCCGCAACCGGCCTGCCCCGAGCGACGGCATCGGCGAACCCGCGAACCGCAGCGCCTTCGCGTGCGGCCGACGCCGCGGTCGCCGACCCGGAGGTCAGACTTCCGGAATCCCCTGGCGTCCGGCAGCGTTGAGGCTGGATGCTGATCGAGGAAATGAACGAGGCGAGAATGGCCGAGGGGAATGACATGAGCCGCGACGAGATCTGGAACCGGATCCGCGCCGAGGTGGCTGCTGACGCGCACTCCGAGCCCGCGCTGGCCAGCTTCCTTCACACCAATGTTCTGTCACACAGCCGTCTGGAGGATTCGCTGTCCTTCATCCTGGCCGCAAAGCTGGGCAGTGAAACCATCACGTCACTGACGCTGCGCGAGCTGATCCGGCAAGCATTCGACGATGACGAGTCCATCGGCGCCGCCATCCGCGAGGATCTGCGCGCCGTCCTCAGCCGGGACCCGGCCACCCGCGGGTACTCCCAGCCCCTGCTCTACTTCAAGGGCTTCCACGCGCTGCAGTCCTACCGTGTCGCGCACTACTACTGGACGCACGACCGCCAGTCGCTTGCGCTCTACCTGCAGAGCCGGATCTCTGAAGTGTTCGCCGTCGACATCCATCCCGGAGCTCGGATCGGCAAGGGCATCATGTTCGACCACGCGACCTCGGTGGTGATCGGCGAGACCGCCGTCGTCGAGGACGACTTCTCGATGCTGCATGAGGTTACCCTCGGCGGCACCGGGAAGGTCGGTGGCGATCGCCACCCGAAGATCGGACGCGGCGTCATGATCGGCGCCGGCGCCAAGGTGCTGGGAAACATCACCGTGGGCGAAGGAGCCAAGATCGGCGCCGGTTCGGTCGTGCTGGAAGACGTGGCGGCTTTCACGACGGTGGCCGGCGTTCCGGCTCGTCCGGTGAGCTACCCGATCCATGGCCTGCCTGCGATGGACCTCGACGAAGACAGCCTCGATGGACGTTCCTGAGCGCTTGTCAACCCTGAACAAACCCTTGAGCTGACTTCACAGCAAAACCCCTAGTCAGAGAGACTCGAAACCACAGGATGAGGTTCTCAATGCACCGGGGGGACTTGTGACATACCCCCAGACTGTCGGTAAATCAGCTTGTGAAACGGGTAACGCGACTGATTTCGACAGCTGTGGGCATCGCCATGCTCAGCAGCGTGAGCTTCGTCGCCGCCCCGGATGCTTCCGCCGCTACCGCCTCGGCCAAGAACAGCTTCATCACGAGTTTGGTCACCTCAGCCCAGGCCGCGCAGCGCACCTACGGAGTTCCGGCGGCGGTGACCATCGCCCAGGCAGCGGTGAATACCGATTACGGCACCACCGCCCTCGCGACCTCTGCCAAGAACCTCTTCAACACCCCCTGCACGGCCAATCTGTCCGCGGCGCAGTTCGCGAAGCTGGCCGAGGCGCAGGTCGGCAAGCCGTACATCCTCGGCGCCGAGGCCAGCGTCAGCAATCCCAACCCGAAGGCGTTCGACTGCTCGGAGTTGGTGCAGTGGCTGTTCGGCCGATCGGGAAATCCGATCACCGACCTCGCGGCCGCCCAGTACGACGTCACCAAGAAGGTCTCCGGCAGTCCCAAGGCCGGCGACCTGGTCTTCCTTCGCAACAACCCCGCCCGTTCGAACGGCATCGGCCATGTCGCCGTCCTCACCAAGAAGCTGTCCAACGGCGATTGGGAGATCATCGAGGCGCGTGGACACCTGTACGGCGTCGTCAAGACCACGCTCTCCTACTGGAAGGCGCGCAAGTACTACGCCGGGCTTCGGCGCTACTCGAAGCTCAACTTCGTCGGCGACAGCGGCGTCACGTCCGCGTCGGCGGCCAGCAGCTTCCAAGCCGGCTGCACCTCGATCACCTCCGGGGGCAAGACCAAGAAGTACGCGAAGTTCTCCAGCTACGGTGACTCCATCCTCGGGCACGCCGCCATCGTCGCCGCCGGCAAGGAGTACGGTGCCGCGCGCGCTGCCATGAGCAATGATCAGGCCTTTGTCGACGCGATCTCCCGCGTCGAGGGCAACTCGAGTTCGTACGCCAAATCGGTCAAGGCCGTCATCGACAGCTACAACCTCACCCAGTACGACGTCGCTCCGCTCAGCGTCGTCCTGCTCTCTGGCGATACCGGGCCGAAGGTGAGCGCAGTTCAAGGTCTGCTGAGCGCGGCGGGCTACAACGTGGCCAGCACGGCCAAGTACGACTCGGCCACGGTGGCAGCGGTGAAAAAGTTCCAGAAGGCCAAGGGCCTGACCACCGATGGCCAGGCCGGCCCCAACACCTTGACGGCGTTGATGGCGCCGATCAAACAGGGCACGACCGGCACCAGGGTGAATGCGCTCAAAGCGCTCTTGGGCCTGGCTGGCTTCCCGACCGACTCCGGCTCGGGTTTCGGAGCGACCACCGCGAACTCCCTGAGATCCTTCCAGAGCAGTGTCGGGCTGAGTCCTTCGGGTTCGACCGATATCAAGACCTGGTCGAAGCTGTTCATGCTGCTCAGCGTCGCACCCGTGCCGACAGTCGCCGGAAACACCACGGTGGGCAACACCTTGTCAGCCAAGGCCGGAACGTGGGGACCGGGTGCGGTAGATGTTGCGTATCAGTGGTATCGCGGGGGCAGCGCGATCGGCGCAGCCAACGGTCCCAGCTACACCTTGCAGCCTGCTGACGCTGGTCAGCAGGTGCGCGTGGTCACCACCGGGAGCCGGGCCGGATACACCTCCGTGTCGCGGGCCTCGGCGAGCACACCGGCGGTAACTCCGGCCAAGCTCACCTCGACGCCGACGCCGACGATTGGCGGCACGGCGCAGGCAGGCAAGACTCTCACGGTCTCACCCGGCGGCTGGGCTCCAGGTCCGGTGACGATCAGCTACCAGTGGATGCGCAACAACGCACCGATCGCCGGAGCCACGGGCTCCAGCTACCAACTGCAGGCCGCCGACTACAAGACCCAGATCTCGGTCGTGGCCACCGGTTCGAAGCAGGGCTACTACTCGGCGGCCCGCGCGTCGGCGAAGACCGCTGCGGTCGCTCAGGGACGTATCACCACGGCCCCGACGCCGACGATCAGCGGACGCGCGGCGATCGGCTCGGCACTGACGGTCTCCTCCGGCAGGTGGGTGCCCGCGCCGGGAGCCTTGGCCTTCCAGTGGTACAGCGACGGCAAGGCGATCAAGGGCGCAACCGGCACCAGCTACACGGTTCAAGCCGCCGACGCCGGACATGCCATCAGCGTCAAGGTGCGCAACAGCAATGCCGCCTTCGCCACGGTGACCACCACCTCGGCTGCCACGGCGAAGATCGCTCCCCTGGCTTGGGCCTCAGCGCCTCAGCCGACGATCTCCGGCACCAAGAAGGTCGGCAAGACGTTGACCGTCAAGCCGGGATCGTGGGCGCCCGCCCCGTCGCTGAGCTACCAGTGGTACCGCGGCGACAAGGCGATCAAGGGCGCGACCAAGGTCGGCTACAAGCTCACGAAGTCTGACAAGGGCAAGACCATCACCATCAAGGTCACCGCCCGTAAGACCGGATACGCAACGACCAGCAGGACCGCCAGCGCCAAGATCGCCTGAGGCGCTACGGCTTGCAGGTCACCTGCAGGGTGAACGGAATCAGGTTCGTGACCGCCTTGCCGTGCGGGCTGTCCTGGTCCTGCAGGGTCCCGGTCAGCTTGTAGGTAGGCCCTGAACCGGTGACGCGGGCGGACGTGCCTGTCACGGGAGCGGCGGCCGAGTAGGACATCTTGTGGATCCCACCCTCGGAGTCCTCGCCGGTGTTGATGGCGACCGAGGTCACCAGATGGTTCTCGGTATCGATCACCGCCACGACGTCCACCGTGCTGTAGAAGTCGTTCTTGTGATCGACCAGCGAGACCGTCAGCGGTCCGGCGGCGGCGCAGCTGCCGGACATCGCGTCGCTGACCACGTTCCCGTAGAAGCGCAAGCTGCCTGAAGCCTTCTGGGTCACGGTGGGGGTCTCGGTCGGGCTCACTGACGGTGTCGGCGTCGGCGTCGCCGAGGTGGGAGCGAGCGAAGGCTGGACGGTCGGGCTCGGCGCCGGGGTGGGTGCCAGACGCGAACCCCAGTCGAGCACACCGCAGCCGGTCAGGCTCGTTGCGGCAACGCCGACTCCCAGCAGTGCAGCCGCCGAGCGCAATCCACGACGGGCGGTCCGTCCGGCCGCCACCGGACGCAGGTGCTTACCGAATCGATTCACGCCCCCATGCTCCCCCACCCGCACAAGGACCAACGCAGCGACGCGCCAAACTCAGGACTCGCTCAGGGTCGGGCTGGTCGCAGACTCGGCGGGAGGCTGGCCCGGCGGGTCGCCCGCGGCCGTCCCGCGGACGCGAAGCTCCATGTCGGCAGCGGCATGACTCAGCCCTCGATGATTGCGGGTGGCGATCACGGCGATCAGGCTCGCTACCACGAACAGACCCGACAGGGCCGGGACGGGCACCAGCCCGGCACTGAGAATCAGATAGCCGCCCACCCCGGTGATGAACTTCACAAGCCTGCTGAAGAGTTCTCGCCCTGGTCGGGCCACCGGCTCCAGCCCGACAGCCGCTTCACCGAAGGTACTGCCGCGGCGCAGAATCCAGGCCAGTTCGGCGAGGCCGGGAACGCCCAGCGCCAGGGCGGTCTCTGACCAGGTGGCATCGTCGCCGAGCCGCCACCCCAGACCGTAGAGCTCGACCGCCCGCCAACCGATGCCCACCATGGCTCCCAGCAGCAGCATCGCGATGATGTCGATGGCGACACCGACCAGCCGGCGGCCGACAGTGATCCGGGTGACCTTCGGTGCCGGCAGTCGGCGACGCAGCAGCAGCACGATCGGCAGGGCGAGCAGGGAGCCGAGGGCGGCACCTGTGGTGTTCAGCAGCAAGTCGTCGACATCGAAGACACGGTAAGCGCAGCGATAGATCCCCCACACGCCCGTGAGCTGAGTGAACTCGATGGCGGCCGAGACTCCGAAGCCGATCACCGTGCTGGCCAGGACGCCTCGACGGGCCAGCATCCGAAGAAAGAAGCCCAGCGGCAGGAAGAGCACCACATTGAACACCGCCTGCAAGAGCGCGCGATTGTGCAGCAGCAGGTGTGGGTCGTTGGCGATGTCGGCGACGAACTGGAAAGGACGCAACTGCGCCGAGGTGCAGTGCACGGCCCCGGCGGCGGGGAACGGCACCAGGGTGTAGCTCCACAGCGCCATGAAGTAGGTGGCCACCGCCATTAAAAGCACCAGATCGCTCAGCCGCAGTCGTCCGGCGCGCCGATAGCGGATGGCCGCTACCGGCAGGAAGAGCATCACGGAAAGAAGACCTCCGCTCAGCAGAGCAACCAGCGTGCTGGGACCGAACTGCCTGAGCAACGCTCCTCCTTCGCCGTCACCGCGCGGGCAGCTGTCAGGATATTGCCGCAGAGACTGCTGGGGCGCAGCCGGTCCATCGCAGGCATAATGTGGGCGGTTCGCGGCGGGCAGTGCCGCACTCGAAAGGTCGCCGATGATGCATACCCGCAAGCTGGCGATCCTCGCCCTGACCGGGACGGTGTTCTTCTGGGGCACCAGCTTCACCGCTACCAAGGCCGCCTACGCCGAGCTACCGCCGATGGCGGTGATCTGGCTGCGAATGCTGATCGCGACCGCGGTGTTCCTGCCCTTCTGGAGCCGGCTCCCCCGCCCGCAGCGTCGGCGCGGTGACGGCCTGGCCGTCGCGGCCAGCATGGCCTTCATCCCGTGCGCCTACTTCACCCTCGAGGGCTACGCGATGGTCTTCACCTCCTCCAGCCAGGCCGGCGTCGTGTCGGCCACCGCCCCGCTGATCGTCGCGGTCGGCGCGTGGATCTTTCTTCGGGAGCGGTTGCGCTGGCAGCAGGTGAGCGCGATCATCGTCTCGATGGCCATGGTGACCGTCCTGGCATTGGCGGGTACCGTGCAGAGCAGCGCCCCGGCACCGTGGCTGGGCAACCTTCTGGAACTGGGAGCGATGGCCACCGCAGCCGGCTCAACAATCACGATCAAGCACCTCAGCTCGCGCTATCACCCCTGGCTGTTGGCCGGGCTGCAGGCTGCCACAGGTGCGGTCTTCTTCGCTCCGCTCGCCCTCGCCGGCCCGGCGATCTCGTGGGCCTCGCTGTCCGCCCAGACCTGGATCGCCGTGGCGTACCTCGGGGTCTTTCCGGGCCTGGTGGCGTTCGGCTTGTACAACACCGCGCTGCGGGCGCTGCCAGCAGCAACCGCTTCCATGGCCATCAACGCGATCCCCGCAGTGGCGGTCATCGCCGGCTGGCTGATTCTGGGCGAGGGTCTCACCGGCGTCCAGATCGCCGCCTGCGCCGCGATCATCGCCGCCGTCGGTTTCGCGCAATGGTCGTCCGGCACGAACGTCGAGCCCGGTGAACCGTTGGTGAGCCGCGCAGTCGATAGCGTGGACACGCCATGATGAGAACCCTGGTCCGCGTCCGTGCGGCCCGCCGCAGGAGGAGAACGTGACCGCACCCGCTCAGCGCTCCCGCCGCTGGTGGCTGCTGCCGTCCATCGGCATGGCGGTCATCGGACTCCTTGCCGGCGCCGGTGGTGCGGCCCTTTACCGCGAACTGGCCGCCAAGCCCGGAACCTGCGATGCCAAGCAGGTCTCCAGCAAGGTGCTGCCATCGGTGGTCGCTCTCAGCTCATCGCGCAGCGCGATCACCGGAAGCGGGGTCATCGTCCAGGCCGACGGCGTGATCGTCACCACCGCGCATCTGGTCGGCACGCTCGGCGCTCAGATCTCAGTGCGGCTCAACTCCGGGGAGTCGCTACCGGCGCGGGTGGTCGGCAGCGACACGCTCAGCGATCTGGCCGTCCTGCGGATCGCGAAGATGCAGCTTCCGGCACTGCCGATCTCCTGGGGCGAGCCGATCAGTATCGCTGAACCCGTGGTCGCTGCCGGAGCTGCGCTCGACCCGACCAGCACGGTCACCGCCGGAATCATCAGCGCCACCAATCGCGCCGCCACCACCACCGGGCTCGACGGAAACCCGGTCACGCTCGTGGACACGCTGCGCGTGGACACCGCAATCGGCGTGGGCAACAGCGGTGGCGCTTTGGTCACCTGCGACAGCCGACTGATCGGCATCAACGTGGCGACCTCGACCACACAGACCGCCGTGGACGCCGGCGTCGCCGTGCCCGCCACGACCGTTCGACGAGTCACTCAGGAGATGCTCAACACCGGCACAGTGACCCACCCCTGGCTCGGCTTCGACGCGATCGAGGTGAGTGCAGAGGCAGCGGCGCGCTTCCGCTCCCAGCCGGGCTTGCTGGTGCAAGCAGTCACGGCCAACGGTCCGGCCGGCGACGTCCTGCGTCCGAACGATCTGATCGTCTCCCTCGATGGCCAAGCTGCCAGCGGCAACGCCTTGTCACTGCTGCTGCTGCGCGTCCGAATCGGCGAGGCGGTCGATCTGCAGCTCCTGCGCGACGGCCAGACACTGGCCCGCACCCTCACTGTCACCGAAAGGCCAGCGCACTGATGCCAGACAGCGAACGCATTGTGGTAGCCACCGACGGCTCCTGCCTGGCCAATCCCGGCCCCGGCGGCTGGGCTTGGGCCTGCACGGACGGCCGCCATGACAGCGGCGGCCATGCCGCGACCACGAACAACCTGATGGAGCTCCGCGCCGTCTACGAGATGCTCGGCGCGCACGATCGGTCAGCGCCGCTGTTGATCCAGGCCGACAGCATGTACGTGATCAACATCTTCACCCGCTGGCTCCCCGGGTGGCGCGCGAAAGGCTGGCTGACCGCGGCGAAGAAGCCGGTGCTGAACCGCGAGGCCATCGAGATGATCGCCGAACGACTCGCGGGCCGCGACGTCCGCTGGGAGCATGTGAAAGGCCATTCCGGGCATCCGCTCAATGAGCAGGTCGATACCCTCGCGCGGACCGCCGCCGAGCGAATCCGCGACGCCTCACGCAATCAATAGCCGTCGACCGACCGCTGCGCCACGCCCGCTGATCAGTGCACCGACCGCTTCGGAAACCCCAACGTCGCCGTCGGTGAGTTCGACGATGTCGCGACCGAACAGCGGCTCGTCCAGCAGCCGAGCGACGAAAGTCGCCACCGTGCCGGCGCTGGCGAGCGCGTCGAGCACCACGGGGCCGGCGGTCACCCGTCCACTGCCGTCGCCGTCAACCAGGACGCCGTGCCGGACGATGATCCAGTCCAACTCGCTGCGGCTGATCGCGACCTCCGCGCCGCGAGTGCGCTGCCCCGCACCCGAAGAGGCCGCCGTGGTGTGCCGGACGGGTTCGTCAGCCGGCAATCCGCTGACCAGGATGAAGCGATCGATGCCAGCAACTCGCGCCGCCGCCACCGCCTTCTCCAGCGCTCGGGACTCGAAGAATCCCGCACGACGCAGACCGTCGAGGACCAACACGACCGCGTCGTGACCATCCATCCATCGGGCCAGTTTCGAGACCCCGTCTGTCACCAGGTCGCCGATCAGCGGCATGGCGCCAGTCTCGACGACGCTCTCGAACTGCCCTGGTTCGCGATGCATACCGGTGACGGCCCGGTCGTCGTTCACGAGCCGGCGGCACAACCGACGGCCGACCTGCCCGTCCGCGCCGATCACGAACACCGAAGCCCTCATGGGTGCCTGTTTCTCCTCACACCGCCATTACAAACACGACTGCCGGCGGTGCGAGCACCAACTCCCCGGCGTCACTGTCAGGCCAGCGCAGCCGTGCTGCGCCGAGCCGAGAGCTTGACCATGGGTTGGCGCCGCACCGCCGCACTGACGCGCTAGGAGATGGAGTCGATGATGTTGGCGTAGACCTCGGGAGCGGTCTTGCGAACCCGCAGGCCCTGGATGATGCCGATTGCGATGAACAACGGCACCGTGACCAGCAGCGCGCCGGCCAGATCCCAGCCGCCACCGACCAACGTCGGGAAGTAGGCCACGATCACACCGGCGACAGTGACCAGGCCGATGGCCGACAACGTCGGAGCGATTCGAGTCGACCAGGCCGTCCCAGGAATGTTCACCTTCGCGAAGTGCACCACGACCGCCACCGAGGTGAGCGCCATCAGCACCACGATCGCGATGGTCGAGATGCCCGATAGCCAGGTGAAGATCTGCATCACCGGATCCCAGCCCATGATCGTCAGCGCGCCCAGGATGATCGCTGCCGTCGCGGTCTGCACCAGCGAGGAGAAGGCCGGCGAGCCGTGCTTGCCGTGCACCACACCGAGGCGGGCCGGAAGCAGTCCCACATTGCCCATCGCGTGCTGATAGCGAGTCAGCACGTTGTGGAAGGACAGCACACAGGCGAACAGGCTGGTCATGAGCAGCGACTGCATGACGACCGCGCCGACAACGCCGAGATACTCCATCGCCGTAGCCATCAGCATGCCGCCCGGATCAGCAGCGGCCACGTCCACCACCTTGCTCGGACCCCACGCCATCACCAAGGCCCAGGAGGCGAAGCTGTAGAGCAGACCAATCGTGAGCACGGCAGCGTAGGTGGCGCGCGGGATCGTCTTGTCGGGATCCTTGGCCTCGTCGCGGAAGATCGCGGTAGCTTCGAATCCGATGAAGCCGGCCATGGCCATCATCAGCCCGATGCCCGGTGAGCCGGAGGCCCAGGCGGCCGGGGTGAACGGTTCCAGCGACAGACCCTCGGCTCCCCCGCGAATGATGACCGCGCTCGACAGCGCCAAGGTGACACCGATCTCGAGCAGCAGGAAGACCGCCAGAACCTTCGCGCTCAGCTGCACGTCGCGGTAGCCGAGCACGCCGACGACAGCGATCATCGCGAGCGAGTAGACCCACCACGGAACTTCAGGACCACCCAGGGTGACGACGTCGAGGTTGAGCGAGAAACCGAGGTAGCCGTAGACCGCCAGCTGAACGGTGGTGTAGGTGAGCAGGGCGAGCCAGGCGGCACCGACCCCCATCGGGCGACCGAGACCGTAGCCGATGTAGGTGAAGAAGGCGCCGGGCTTGGGGACGGCCCGAGACATGGCCGAGAGTCCGACCGAGAACAACAGCAGGATGATCGCCGAGATCGCGAAGTTGGCGGGATAGCCAGCGCCGTCACCGATCAAGATGCCCAGAGGGGTTGCACCCCCGATGACGGTGAGCGGAGCTGCTGCCGCCACCACCATGAACACGATTCCGCCGACCCCGAGCGATCCGCTGAGCTTGCGGTTTTCGGTCGAGGTCGGAGTCAGAGAAACCTCAGTAGCCATGGCAACTATGTTGGATGCTTTGCGTTGCGCCCGGATATCTTGAGTGTTACAGAATTGCGTCGATCGAGCCCGAACGAAATTGTTCACACAATTCTCGAATAGCGATGAGCAAGGTATTGCAGGCCACAGACCGACCATGGTAGGGGCAACTCGCCTCGCCAGGCATTGCGGCATCCACTAGGGAACAGACCGCACTGGAGCCGGTCGCCGCGCAGCCGCTTGATGCGCAGGCGCTCGGGCACAAATTGCACAGTTCCGGCGCAGGCAACAGCATCAGTGGAGCCGAAACCCGGGATCGAGAATCGGCGCCACTTAATGCCGCACCCCAACGAGTCAATAGGGCGCCACAATAGTCCGCAGCGGCTAGTTGAGCCGAGCCACCACCGCAGGAACGATCGACTTCAGATCACCCACAACGCTGAGATCGGCCAGTCGATGAATCGGCGCCTCCGGATCGCTGTTCACGGCGAGAATCCGGCGCGCGGTGCGCATACCGGCGATGTGCTGGATCGCACCGGAGATGCCCAATGCAACGTAGAGCTCTGGCGAGACCGTCTTGCCGGTCTGTCCGACCTGCAGGCTCTGCGGAACGAAGCCGGCATCGACGGCAGCACGCGAAGCACCCACGGCACCGCCCAGAGCATCGGCCAAGGCCTCCACCGGCGCGAAATCACCATCGGTGCCGCGGCCCCCGGAGACGACAACCGCGGCCTCGACCAGCTTGGGTCGCTGCGATGCCGCAACGGGCTCCGCTGCCACCACCTGGGCGGTCGGCACCGCAGAGACGAAGTCGAACCCGACCTCGCGGACCACCGACTCCACCGCAGACGGTTCCGCGACACAGCTGTTGGGTTTGAGCGTCAGCACAGCCACCGGCGTCGTGATCTGGGCCGTGACGGTGAACTTCCCCGCCCACACCACCTTCTCGGCGCGCAAGCCCTCGCCCTCGCGACGCACGGCGACCGCGTCGGTGATCAGACCGGCCGTCAACGCGGCTGCGACAAGGGCCGCCACCTCACTGCCCTCCATCCCGGCCGGCACCAGCACGACGTCCGCCCCGACGGCCCGGGCCCGATCGGCGATGGCGGCGGCTTGCGCCACCACCAGGCTGCGCTCGAACGCGGAGCAGCTGACCACGTGCGTCTCGGCCGCACCGAAGGAAGCCAGGCCGGCGAGCAGGCCTTCACCGGCCGCGCCGAGGACCACGGCCACCGGGCGGCCGATTCGTCCCGCGACGGTCAGCAGCTCCGCAGAGGCGGCGTCCAGGGTGTCGTCGGAGCCGGTCGCCAGCACCAGAACAGTTCCGCTCATTGTCAGCTCCTCAATTGGTTGCCGTGGCAAGGAAGGCCACGATCTCGTCCACACTGCTGCCGTCCACGTCGACAATCACCCTGCCGACTTCGCGCTCAGGGTTGCGGGCCACCCCCAGGACCTCGACCCGCGCCGCGCCGGCGCCCACGCTCGACGGGTCGATCCCGAGGTCGGCCACGGTGAGTTCGGTCACGGTCTTCTTCTTGGCGGCCAGCACATCCTTGAAGGACGGATAGCGGGGTTCGCCGGACTGATCGGTCACGCTCACCACCGCCGGCACTTCCGCCTCGACCACCCGTGATCCGGTCTCGTCGACGCGACTGATCCGTGCCGTGCCGGCCTCCACGGCCAACACGGCCGCGTTGCTCAGCAACGGCCAGCCCAGCTCATCGGCCAGCAGCGCCGGCACCACGCCGAGGCCGGCATCGGTCGAGCTCATGCCGCACAAGATCAGGCCGACCCCGTCCAGCGTGCGCGCCGCAGCGGCCAACACCGCAGCCGTGCCGAACACATCGCTGCCCGCAATGACCGGGTCACTGACCAGAACCGCCTCGTCCGCCCCCATCTGGAGTGCCTTCCGCAGGGCAGTCTCTGCTTCGGTCGGTCCGACGCTGAGCACGGTGACGGTCACGCCGTCGAGCTCGGACCGCAGCCGCAACGCCTGCTCGACGGCATACTCGTCCAGTTCGGACAGCTTGCTCGACCCACCGGTGCGGGTCAGCGTCAGGTCGTCGTCGAAGCCGACGTCGTCGCCGGCGTCGGGCACGTACTTCACACAGGTGAGGATCCTCATCTCAGGACTCCGTTCTGCTGCTCTTTGTCGGGTGATCGAGGCCGCGCTTCACGCCGGCCAGGACGAGGTGGGCCACATCGGTGACCGCAGGGGCATCGGTACGACCCGCAGCGGCGTCGCCGAGCATGATCGAACAGAAGGGGCAGGCCGTGGCCACGGTGGCGGCACCCACCGCTTCGGCCTCATCCAACCGGCTGGCGCTGATCCGCGTCCCCAGCGACTCTTCTGCCCACATTCGCGCGCCGCCGCCACCACAGCACATGCTTTCGGCGCCATGGTGATCCATCTCCACCAGCTCCGCCTCCTGGAGCGAGGCCAGCAACGCGCGCGGGGCGTCATATTCGCCGTTGTGGCGTCCCAGGTAGCAGGGGTCGTGATAGGTGATCGGCGTGCGCTCCGCCTCCGGCGGGGCAACCACGTTCAGCCGACCTTCGCGGATCAGCCGGTTGAGCACGACCGTGTGATGCTCGACCTGGTACCCGCCGCCGAGCTGGCCGTACTCACGGCCCAAGGAGTTCAGACAGTGGGCGCAGGTGACCACGATCTTGTTCACGCCATACTCGGCGAAGGTCTCGATGTTCTGCACCGCAAGGCCTTGATAGGTGGCCTCGTTGCCGGCACGTCGAGCCGCGTCACCGCAACAGGTCTCCGACTGCCCCAGGACGGCGAACTTCACACCGGCCAGGTGCAGCAGCTCGGCGACCGCACGCGTGGTCTTCTTGCCCTTCTCGTCGTATGCCCCGGCGCAGCCGACCCACAACAGATGATCGACCTCGTCGGCGTTGGTGACGTCGACGCCGAGCACCGGCACCGGGAACTCCAGGCCCGCGGCCCAGCCGAGCCGCTCCCGCGGTGGCAGCCCCCACGGGTTGCCCTTGCCGTCCAGGTTGCTGAACAGGCCCGCGAACTCATCGGGGAACTCCGACTCCACCATCACCTGGTGGCGACGAAGGTCGATGATGTGGTCGACATGCTCGATGTCGACCGGACACTGATCCACGCACGCTCCGCAGGTGGTGCAACTCCATAACACGTCGGGACTGATCACCTCCGGCACCAGCGCGGCATCACGCCCGGGCCGCTCGGAGGACCCGGCGGCCCCGGAGGACCGCAGCGCGGCGAAGACGTCCAGACTGTGCGCTGCGGCAGCGGCCTGATCGCGCAATGCGATGGTGAACAGCTTGGGCGACAGCGGCTTTCCGGTGTTCCAGGCGGGGCACAGATCCTGGCAGCGACCACATTCGGAGCAGGAGGCGAAGTCGAGCAGCGACTTCCAGCCGAACTGATCGATGCTGCCGACACCGAAGACCGCGTCCTCGCTCAGGTCGTCGAGTTCACGAATGTCGAAGGGCTTGCCGTCGACGAGCATCGGGGCGGCCGCGCCGAGCGCCGGTCGTCCGTCGAGCTCGCGGCGGGCGTAGACGTTGACCGCACCGAGGAAGCGGTGCCAGGCCACGCTCATCGTCGTGCCAAGGCCGACCACGGCCAGCCACGCCATCGAGATCAGGATCTTCGCCGTGGCGAAGACGGCAATGCCGGTCTCCAGTGCTGCCGGGGAAGCGTCCCAGAACAGCCGACCGAAGCCGTAGGTCAGCGGAAAGTGGACCCATCCACCCTCGGCAGCGGTTTGTGGGGAGCGGGCGAGCAGCGCAGAGGTCAGGCTGT
This sequence comes from Propionicimonas sp., assembly GCA_036788135.1. Lineage (GTDB taxonomy): Bacteria > Actinomycetota > Actinomycetes > Propionibacteriales > Propionibacteriaceae > Propionicimonas. The sequence continues at coordinate 54,240 of DAIQNZ010000007.1, read as the reverse complement.
GCATCGCCAGTACGCAGATCAGCACCCCGGCGATCACGGCCTCGACGAAGAACGCCTGCCAGCGCGTCGAACCGAAGAAGCGACTACGCCAGTCGCGGGCGCGGTCCGCGTCGTCCGGGTCGCTGGGGTGGCCCAATCGCACCGCGAAGAGGACAGCGATCGCGATCAGACCGCCGACCGAGAAGAGTTCCAACAGCCACTGCCACACCACCCAGCCGCCGATCAGCGGCAACTCAGCGGTCGGCTGGACGATCTGCACATAGGCCATCGCCAGGGTGGGCACCAGCAGAACGAACGAGACCATCACCACCCAGTGCGCGGCCGACACCAGCCGACGGGCGCGGAAGCGGCGGTGACTGAGCACTTCGGTGACAGCGGCGGCGAGCCGCGGACCCACCGGCCCGAGCCGGTCCGGGCTGGCAGTGCCGCTCATGATCGTCCGCACGATTGTGAGCGCGCCACGCACGAAGAGTGCGATCGCAACGACGGTGGCAATGATCGCGGCGATCAGCAGCAAGATCTTCACTCTCGGCACCTCCTCTCACTGGTCGGGCGCTGAGCCCGGTGGGGGGACGGCGGCGGCGGGGGATGCCGCCGCCGTCCCGACTGGTCCGTGTCGTCAGCGACGCTGAGCCGCGCCGTTGTCAGCGAATGCCGACGGCACCGACGTATGGGTAAGGGCTGAGCAGGAGCTCACCCTCAGCGAAACGGCTGAGCCGGAAGTCCGACGCCGTCACATTCGGGATCGTGCTTTCGCCTTCGACGATGATGTCAGCCATCAGCTGACCCACCCCGGGCGAGATCTTGAAGCCGTGGCCGGACATTCCTGCGGCCACATACAGACCTGCGTACCCGGTGGCGGAGATGATCGGGTTGTTGTCAGGCGTGGAGTCGACGCAGCCGGTGGTGGTCGTGGAGACTCCCGGGTTGGCGAGTCCGGGGAAGCGGTGCAGAGCCTTCTCCGCGGTGATCTCGATTGCTTCGTTGGTGGCGTGGCTGGGGTAGACGTCCGGATCAGCGATCGGGCTGATCGCCCGCCCGTCGCTGTTGCCGAACAGCATCTCGCCATTGCGCAGGTGGACGTACTGCATGCTGACCAGGTCGGAGAATACCGGTGGAGCGCCGAGTTCCATGCCGGGGTCGATCATGACCTCCTGCACCCACTGCGGGGTGATCGGCAGATCGATCCCGAGCGGCTGCAGCAGCGGCACCGACCAGGCACCGGCCGCCACGACGACGACGTCGGCCGGAACGATCTCGCCGTCGACGAGCTTCACACCGTCGGCGCGACCTTCGGAGGTCTCGATCGCGGCGACCTTCGCACCTTGACGGATGACCACGCCCTGGGTGCGCAGATAGGCGGCCAGGCCTTGGACGGTGGCATAGCCGTCGCCGTAACCACCGCGCTTCTCCAGGCAGAAGGTGGCGTAGTCGTCCACCTGGGCGGTCGGCCACAGCTCCTGGGCCTGGGCTGGGGTGATCTCCTCGGTTTCGACCCCCAGCGACCGCTGGTTGGCCAAACTGGCTCGGAACGGGACCAGGTTCTCCTCGCCGATTCCGACCAGGTACCCGACCTGCTGGAACTCGATGTCGGTGCCGATCAGTTCCTTGGCGTTCTCGAAGAAGTCCAGGCTGAACAGCGCCAGCGCGCAGATCGAGGAGACGCCGTAGTGGCAGCGGATGATGCCGGCGGTCTTGCCGGTGCCGCCCGAACCGACGGTGTCACGCTCCAGGATCGTGATGTCGGTCTCACCCTTCTGCAACAGGGCGTAGGCGGTGGTCGCGGCGATGATGCCGCCACCGATAATGACAACTTTGCTCATGGGCTTGGGTGCCTTTCTCAGGGGCGTGTGAAGCCGGACGGGCGCTGCGCTCAGTGCACCGCCCAGCGCCCGTCCAGGGTCTGTCGGATCAGGCCATCACCGGAGTGCTCCACAGCGGGAGCTTCACCCCGATGCCGCGCTCGAGGGCGTTGCGGTAGACGATGGTCCCCCAGGCGACGTCCTCGATCGGCATGCCACCGACGCTGAAGACGATGAACTGATCGTCGCTGGTACGTCCAGGCTTGCGGCCCAGCGGAACGTCGCCGATGTTGATGACCTTGTCTGCGGGGATCAGCTTGTCGTGGATCATGTCGACGAAGCGGGTGCCGATGATGCCGGTGGTGGTTTCGTAGGCGGGGTAGCCGAACTCGGACTGCCAGTCCCAGTACATGCCGACGTTGTCGATGTACAGGCCGGTCTCCGGTGCGGTCAGCAGTTCGTCGTCCAGCTTCAGGTTGGCCACCGCACAGATGAAGGCACCGGGCTTGAGCCACTCGGTCAATACATGCGGGTAGGTGGCTGGGTTCACCTCGCCGGACACTCCGGAGTGGACGATGTCGGCTCCGCGGACGGCCTCTTCCATGCTGTCGCAGATCACGATCTCGATGTGCGGCAGGCGCTCGGCCGCCCACTGCTTGAAGGCTTCGCTGGTGACCCGACGGCGGCCGTACACCTGAGCCTTCGTGATCGGACGCACCGCGTTGTAGGCCTCCAACCCGGTCTTGCCCATCACGCCGGGACCGATGATGGCCACCACCTCGGCGTCTTCCTTGGCCAAGTACTTCGCCCCGACGCCGGGGACGGCGCCCGTGCGGTAGGCACTGAGCAGGTTGGCCGACATGAACATCTTCGGCGCGCCGGTGTCCTTGTCGTTGAGGATGAAGGTGAGGATCGAGCGCGGCTGGCCCTTCTCGCGATTGTCGATGTTCGAGCCGTACCACTTCACACCCGCGTTATCGAAGCTGCCGCCGAGGTAGGCCGGCATCGCCATGAAACGGCGGTCGACGCCGTCGGTGGGCATATTGGGAAACTCCGACGCTTCGGGGAACAGCATCATTGCGCCGTGGGAGTTCCCTTCACTGCCGGCCATGCGGTAGTCGCCCTTCTGCAGAAGCTGCAGGGTTTCGTCCATGGCCTCAACACAGGGAGCCATCTCGGTGACGCCCGCCGCAATCGCGTCGGGCTCGCTCAGATACAGGAAGGAGATCTCGGTGTCCGACATGTCTGCCTCTCTCTCAGTACGGTGCTGGATCGGATGCGTCGTCGGATCTCGATCTCAAGAGAGACGTTAATGAACATCTGTACACAAACGGTTTCGCCTATGTATCGGTCGTGTTTCGGCTTGCCGGACCTCCGCGGCGAGTAGCTCAGGCGCGGAACGCGTCGATCAGCTGGCGGATCTCGGTAGCGCGACCCGCGCCGTCCTCGCCCCGGAAGACGTAGTTCACCTGGGCGTTGGTGGCCACGCTGATCAGCACATTGGCGAGCGCATCCACCGGGGTCTGCGGGCCGAGTTCGCCGGCCTTGACCGCAGCCTGGAGCAGTTCGGCAAAGATGTCGACCCACTTGTCCATCTCGGGACTGCCGATCAGGGTGTGTGCCGGGTTCATCGCCGCCACGCCCCAGAAGGCCAGCACGACCTTGGCCTCATCCTGAGTTTCCGGCGTCAGCGGGAAGAAAGTGTCCATCATCGCCAGCACGGCCTCGACGCCGGTTCGCCCGGCGACGGCATCGACGACGCGCTGGTCGGACTTCTCCAGCACCCGCGCATAAGTGGCGGCGAGCAGGTCGTCCTTGTCCTTGAAGTAACGCCACAGGGCGCCATTCGACACGTTCAGGTGGTTCGCCAGGGATCGGGAGGTGGCCGCACCCATTCCCTCTTGCGCGATCAACTCCAACAACGCCTCGACGATCTCGGAGCGCCGCTGACCGTAGTCAACGATCTTCGGCATCGCTACCCCCTTCGGGCGGAGTCTACTGGTCCGACGCGCCCAAGGCGGGTCGCAGCTGTCAGCTCAACGCCAGCCGGTAGATCGCATCTGAGGTGCCGTTGGAGGTGGTGAAGTAGAGCGCGCCGTCGGGGCCCTGGGCGACCGTGCGGATGCGTCCATAGCCGGTGGCGATCCGGTCGACCCGGGTGAGCCGATCACCCGCAGCGACTCCGAAGAGCAGGATGCCCGACCCCTTCAGTTCGGCAATCGCCAGCACGCCGTTCCAGACACCCCATTGGCCGCCTGACAGGAACGTGGCGCCGCTGGTGGCCACCGTCGGGTACCCCGAGCGCCATCGGGCGGCGACCGCCTTCGGGAATCTCTTGGTATCAGTCATCGGGCGGCTCTCGTTGTAACCCGGGGTCGGCGACCAGCCGTAGTTGCGACCCTTGAGCACGAGGTTGACCTCATCGTCGCGATCGGGACCATGCTCGGCTGTCCACAGCTGGTTGGTGCCCGGCCGCAACGCCAGCCCCTGCACATTGCGGTGGCCGTAGTTCCAGACGTAGCGAGCGTTGCCGCCTTTGCCGTAGAAGGGGTTCGAGCGCGGAATGCTGCCGTCGCTGCGTACCCGCAGGACCTTTCCACCCAAGGACTTCAGGTTCTGGGGATTGGTGCCGCGGGCAGCATCACCGGTCCCGATGTACAGCATGTGGTCGGAGCGGAAACGCAACCGGCAACCGTTATGCCGTCCATAGCCAATCGGAATGCCTTTCACCAGGACGGCCACCTTGACCGCCCTGGCGTCGTTGACCAGGCGCCACTTCCAGACCTGGACGTCGGAGGCAGAACCGTCCGCGCGTGCCACGGACTGACAGGTGTAGAAGAGGCGGTTGTCGCCGGCATGCGGATCAGCGACCATGCCGAGCAAGCCGGCCTCTGAGCCGTGGAAGATTCGCGGCAGCGGCAAGCTGACCCGCACCGGCACTCCACCGGGCCGCAGGCTCCAGACGCGTCCAGGGCGCTCGTTGTAGAGCATGGTGGAGCCGATCCAGGTGACGTCCCAGGGAATATCGAGGCCGGTCACCACCGTGGTCACTCGCGGCGAGCTGGCAGCCGGACTCGACTCCGCCTGAGCGGAGGCACACGATGCGGGAGCGAGCATCGCCAAGGCCGTGGCGGCCGCCAGCAGAATATGGCGACGGGGACCGACAGCCGTCCCACCACGACCCGGCTCAGCGGCACGAACACGACCAGTCGGTGTAGCCATGGCAACTCCACGATGCGGGGGTGATGTCGGCAGCCTAAGCTGACTGGCCTCCCGCGACCATGGCAGCTATTGCGCCCGGCGGTTGCCGCACCGAGGCGCTCAGCGACGGTGGTGGTCGGTGTCTGGTGCAGCGTTGATCGGGTAGTGCTGGCCCGCCACCCAACGGTCGAAGGCCGCCTGAGTTACCCCGGCATTGGCGACCACGTCGGCGAAGAAGCGCCCTGACTGCTTGATGGTCCGAGTCTGGGTGGCGTAGTCGAGGTGCACCAGACCGAAGCGGGCGGCCTCGCCCTCGGCCCACTCCCAGTTGTCGGTGAAGCACCAGTGGTAGTAGCGCTCGATCGGCAGGCAGCTGGCCGCGATCTCGACGAAATGGTCGTAGAGGTAGCGCGCGCGGAAGCTGTCGGTGTTGTCGCAGGTGCCGTTCTCGGTGATGTAGAGCGGCCCGGGGTAGGCGTCGTGGATCCACTGACAGCACTCGATCAGCCCGGCCGGATAGATCTCCCACCCTAGATCGTTGACCGGCGCACCGGCGGCGACCCCGTCACCCAGGCTGCGCACCGTGCTGCGCGCGTAGTAGTTGATGCCTTGGAAGTCGTAATAGCGCCCGGGGGTCACCCCCGCCGGGCGCCGGAACGGCGGCTCGAAGACGCCGGTACTCATCGCTTTCAACAGCGATCGCTGAAAGAGTCGCTCGGCGGCCCAGGACGCACCACGATGCAGCGGATTGCGCCGGTTGGCCGGCGCGAAGGCACGCACATGGCTGGCTGTGCCGACGCATGCCTGCGGCTGAAGCGCATGGATCACCAGGTAGGCGGCGATATGCGCCTCGGCCAGCACCTGCATGACCGCGACCGTCCGGCGTGGTGACCGCTCCCCTGGCGGCCAGTTCCCCCACAGATAGCCCTCGGTGGCGTACACATTCGGCTCGTTGATCGGAATCCACTCGGTCACCCACTCGGAAAGCTCGGCAACCATCCGGCGCACGAAGCGGGTGAAGACGGCGACCGGTTCAGGACCAAGCCAGCCACCACGATCCACCCACCATCCCGGAAGGTTGAAATGGTGGAGCGTGACCAGCGGCGTGATGCCGGCGGCTCGCAGCGCCGCCACCTCGTCGCGGTAATGCGCGATCGCCTCAGCGTCGAAATGACCTGGCGTCGGCTCTACGCGGGCCCATTCGATGCCCATCCGGTAGTGCCGCACGCCCAGCTCGGCGAGAAGGGCGATGTCTTCGTCGACCCTGCGGTAATGGTCGGCGGCCCGCGCGGGACCGGAGCCGTCGGCGATCCGCCCTGCGGCAGCCCAACGGTGCCAGTTGGTGTCCAGATCGCCGCCCTCGATCTGGGTGGCGGCAGTCGCCACGCCCAGCTGGCAGCGACTCAGGTCGACGGCGGGCATGGACTCCCCTTTCCTGCGGCGTCGCGTGGACGTTCGGCCCGACGTTAGCGCAGGCGGTGCTGGCCGTGGCTGCAACCGTGCAGAAGGCCGGGAACAGTGCTCGACCGCCCGGTAGTCACGGCGTCGTGTTACGACTGTGGCCCGCCAGGTAACAAGGCGGTAAAGCGCCTCGGACAGGCGTCCAGATCACATCGCGGCCGCCTAGCGTCAGGGCCATCGACGCCGATCTGCGGCGTCTTTTTTGCGTTCGCACGCAGGGACATGTGAGAGAGGAAGGCCACCATGAGTGCGGTTGCCGAAGAGGAACCGGTCGCCGTCGCCGGCGTCACCTACCAACGCCCTGAGGACGGCTACTTCGACAAGCGCAAGCTCAAGCGCACCGCCGGGTTCTGGGGAATCTGGGGCATTGGCGTGGCCGCGGTCATCTCCGGCGACTTCTCCGGCTGGAACGGCGGCATCGCCGCCGCAGGCTGGGGGGGATTCCTGGTGGCGACGGCGATCGTGATCGCCATGTACGTACTGATGATCGAGTCGATCTCGGAGATGGCCGCAGCCATGCCGCACACCGGCGGCGCCTACTCCTTCGCTCGGGCCGCGCTCGGGCCATGGGGCGGCTTCATCACCGGGCTGGCCGAGACCATCGAATACGTGATGACTGCAGCCGTGGTGATCTACTTCTCCGCGCAGTACGCCGACTCGATCGTCGCCCAGCTCACCGGTTTCAGCCTGGCCGATGCCGGCCTGGTGTGGGTGTGGTGGTTGGCCCTGTATGCCATCTTCGTCGCGCTCAATGCGGCCGGGGCGCAGGTCTCGTTCAAGTTCGCGATCGTGGTGTCGTTCATTTCAATCGGCATCCTGGTGCTGTTCGCCGTAATGGCCGCGTTCTCCGGAAAGGTGAACTTCGCCAGCCTGTTCGATATCGCTGTCGCGCCCGGCGGCTCGGTGTTCCTTCCGTTCGGCCCGGGTGCGGTCCTGTTCGCGATGCCGTTCGCGATGTGGCTGTTCCTCGGCATCGAAGAGCTGCCGCTGGCAGCCGAAGAGGCGCACAACCCCGAGCGGGACATTCCGCGCGCCGGACGCGGCGGCCTGATTACTCTGCTGATCACCGCAGCCATCGTGGTCGTCCTCAACCCCGCGGTGATGGGATCGACCGCTATCGGCCCCTCCACCGAACCGCTTCTGGCCGGCTTCCGGGCGATCATCGGCGACCAGGCCGCGGCAATCCTGTCGGCTTTCGCCCTCGTCGGGCTGCTCGCCAGCGTGCAGGGCATCATGTTCGCCTACGGACGCAACATGTACTCGCTCTCGCGGGCTGGCTACTACCCCAAGGTCTTGTCGCTGACCGGCGCCCGCCAGACACCGTATGTCGCGCTGATCATCGGGGCGATCATCGGATTCTGCTCACTGTGGGTGGTGCAGTACGGCAGCGCGGCAGCCGGCTCGGTGGTCCTGAACATCGCCGTGTGGGGAGCTGTGTTGTCCTATCTGCTGCAGATGACGTCCTTCGTGATTCTGCGAGTCGCTCATCCGGGCGCGAAGCGACCGCACGTGAGTCCGTTCGGGATTCCTGGGGCGCTCGTCGCCGGCGTGGTCTCGCTGGCGATCTTCATCGGTGTCCTGCTCAACCCCGCCTACACCATCGCGATCTACTCCGTGGTGGTGCTGTACGGACTGGCGCTGATTGCGTTCGCGATCTGGGGCAGGCATCGCCTGGTGCTGTCGCCGGAGGAGGAGTACGCACTCAACGGCGGCCTGAGCGAAAGCGCGGAACTGCGCTGAACCGGTCGGTGTGGGTCGTCTCGGCGACCCGCACCGAACCAACGCGACGCGCCTGCTCCCCGAGATCGCCGCAGCGGCCGGCGGCGTTGGGTAGCCTGGAACCGACAGGTGGTGGGGCTCGCCTGAACCGAACCGTCGTGACAACGACCAACAGTCCCTACTTCGCGAGCGGCTCTGCCGTGGACGCAGGTAGGGCAGTACCCCAGACCGCGCCGAGCCACTCGCTCTGGACGGGACTCCACGAGGGAGCCCGCAGTATGCGAAAGGGGCCGAGATGGCTTTCGAGATCACACAGGTCGAGGCGATCGAGATTCTGGATTCCCGAGGACGTCCGACGCTGGCGGTCACCGTCCGGCTAGCGGATGGAACCGTGGCTGAGGCGGGAGTGCCTTCGGGTGCGTCCACCGGGACCCGAGAGGCCGTCGAGTTGCGCGACGGCGACCCGGCACGCTTCGGCGGCGCGGGCGTGACCACCGCAGTCTCCAATGTCAACACCGAGATCAACCAGGCTCTCACCGGTCGGACCTGGAGCGATCTGGCCGAGGTCGATGCGGCCATGCGCGCCCTCGACGGCACGCCGAACAAGGCCCGGCTCGGCGCGAACGCCATCATCGGCACGTCGATGGCCCTGGCCCGAGCGCTCGCCGCCTCAGCCCAGCTGCCGCTCTACCGCTGGCTGCCTGGTTTCGGCCAGGCCCAACGGCTCCCGGTTCCGTGTTTCAACGTCCTCAACGGCGGCGCGCACGCGCCGAACCCGCTGGACTTCCAGGAGTTCATGATCTGCCCGCTGGGTGCCCCGTCCGTGGCCGAGGCCGTCCGGGCGGGCGCCGAGGTTTACCAAGCGCTGCGCAAGCGTCTGATCGCCGGCGGCCATGCCGCCGGATTGGGCGACGAGGGTGGCTTCGCCCCCGATCTGGCCGCCCCGGAGGACGTTCTTGAGCTGATCGTCGCCGCGATCGGTGATGCCGGCTACTCCACCGGCACGTCCGGCGTCGGCATCGCGCTGGACCCGGCCGCCTCGGAGTTCTTCAGCGACGGTGGCTACACGGTCAACGGTGTCCGGCTCTCCAGCGACGAGATGATCGCCCGCTACGCCGAGATGGTCGAGCGGTTCCCGATCTGGAGCATCGAGGACGGCCTGGGTGAACAGGATCCGGAGGGCTGGAAGCGCCTGACCGCGGAGCTGGGAGGACGCATCCAGCTGGTCGGTGACGACAACTTCTGCACCAACCCGGCGATCATCACCGCAGCCATCAAGGACGGCATCGCCAACGCCGCGTTGATCAAGGTCAACCAGATCGGCACCGTCAGCGAAACTCTCGAAGCCATGCGGATCTGCCACGATGCCGGCTACGGACAGATGGTTTCGCATCGCTCCGGCGAGACTCCCGACACCTTCATCGCCGATCTGGCCGTTGCCACCGGTTGTGGTCAGATCAAGACCGGCGCGCCGGCCCGCGGCGAGCGAGTCGCGAAGTACAACCGGCTCATTCAGATCGCCACCTCCGAGCCCGCCCTGGCCTACGGCCGGCGCGGCTGAGATCGCCGGTGCGGTTTGAGTGGCGCGGCCCTCGCGTCCTGGCGGGCCGCGCCACTCAAACCAGTTCGGCGGAAGCGGTGTCCTTCAGGTCGACACCGGAGCGGCCCAGCTCGCGAGCGCCGCGCAGCAGGCCGACGGCGGTGCGGGCCGCGATGGCATAGCCAAGGCCTTCGGGCGGATGGATGTTGGAGATGCAGTTACGTTCTGCGTCCGTGCGGCCGGGGCGTGGCAGATGGGTGAGATAGATCCCGAGACTGTCGGCCACCGACAGTCCGGGCCGCTCCCCGATCAGGACCAGCACGGTCGTCAGGCCCATCGCCTCGGCGATCTCGTCGGCGATCGCCACCCGGGCTTGAGTCACCACCACCGGGGGCGCGGCGCTCAACCCCGGGTCGAGCGCCGCCACGAGCGCGTGCATCATCGGTACGGCGTGATCGGCCACGGCCTTCGACGACAGGCCGTCGGCGATGACGAAACCGACATCCCAGCCACCGGCGGGAAGCCCGGCAAGCGATGCGGGTCGCCGTCCGAGGTCGGGACGGCGCAGATAGGTGCCACGGTCACCAGCCCGACTCGCCAGCACGACAGGGGCGCCCAGCCCCAGTTCGTCGAGACCTGGCAGCAGGCTGTCCACGTCCAGCGGCACATGGACGGCGTCGCGCGCCGCAGCGAGCGCGACCTGAAGGTCCAGCACAGCCGCGGTCGGCAGGCTCATGCCGGCCCGGCCCAGACCGATCCGCGCCTGGGTGCTGGCTCGCAACGGCGCCCAGGGGTCGGCGCTGTGGGCGGGGCTGGGAACGATCGGACTCATCATGATGCTCCTGCCAAAGCGCGCAGCCGAGACGACCCCAGCTCCAGTCCGCGGACCGTCCCGTAGGCGTCGGCGATCCCCTGGGCTTTCAGCCAGCTCTCGAACTCCGGTGCCGGTTTCAGCCCGAGGGCATTTCTGATCACCAAGGCGTCGTGATAGGCCAGCGACTGGTAGCCCAGCATGATGTCGTCGGCCCCGGGAACGGTGATGACGAAGTTGACCCCCGCCGCGGCGAGCAGGGTGAGCAAGGTGTCCATGTCGTCGAAGTCGGCTTCGGCGTGGTTGGTGTAGCAGACGTCCACGCCCATCGGCACGCCGAGCAGTTTGCCGCAGAAGTGATCCTCCAGCCCGGCGCGAATGATCTGCTTGCCGTCGTAGAGGTACTCCGGGCCGATGAAGCCCACCACGGTGTTGACCAGCAAGGGACGGAACTCCCGAGCCAGGCCGTAGGCACGTGCCTCGAGCGTCTGCTGATCCACCGCACGTCCGCCGGTGCCGATGTTGGCTCCGGCACTGAGCGAGGATCCCTGCCCGGTCTCGAAGTACATGACGTTGTTCCCCACCGAGCCGCGCCCCAACGACAAGCCGGCTTGCATGCCTTCGCGCAGCATTGCGATGTCGACCCCGAAGGCGGCATTGGTTCCCTGGCTACCGCCGATCGATTGAAAGACGAGGTCGACCGGCGCACCGGCCTCGATCAGCCCGATGGTGGTGCTGATGTGGGTGAGCACGCAGGACTGCATGGGGATCTCGTAGCGCCGGCGGATGTCGTCAAGCAGCCGGAGCAGATCGGCGCTGGTCTGGGGCGCGTCGCCAGCGGGGTTGATCCCAACCACGGCATCACCTTGGCCGAGCAGCAGCCCGTCCACGATCGAGGCGGCGACACCGCGCAGATCATCGGTGGGATGGTTGGGCTGCAGCCGGGTCGCCAGGCGCCCGGGCAGGCCGATGGTGGTGCGGAAACCGGTGACCACCCGACACGCCTTAGCTACCGCGATCAGGTCTTGATTGCGCATGATCTTGCTCACCGCAGCGACCATCTCCGGCGTGAGTCCAGGCCCGACCGATGCCAGCAGACTGCCGGCGTCCGGGCGGGCGGCCGCTTCCAGCAGCCAGTCCCGCAGGCCGCCCACGGTGAGGTGGGAGATTCGGGCGAACGACTCGGGCGAGTGCGTGTCGAGGATCAGCCGGGTGACCTCATCGCTCTCGTAGGGAATGACCGTCTCGTTGAGGAAGCGTCGCAACTCGATCTCGGCCAAGGCGCGCTGCGCTGCGGCTCGCTCAGCCTCCGAACCGGCTGCGCAGCCGGCAAGCTCATCGCCGGATCGTCGCGGGGTCGCCTTGGCGAGCACTTCTACCAGCGAGTCGAACTGGTAGCTGTGCCCGTTGACCGTCTGGGTCGCGATCATGGCGCTCCTTTCTGGGCCAATGGGGCAGCCCGGTCGCGTCTATCACCAGGTCTAGCCCTCGGTTGTTAGCGCACCGTTAAGGATCGGTTTCACCGCGGAGAAGACCTGTCTCAGGTCGCTCAGAGTCCTCACAGGCCTGCGCGGCATACTGACGATGAGGAGTGGACCGATGACCGGGAAGCAATCGCATGACCCCGGTACCGAACGGACCGCCATCAGCATCACGCTGACCGACGCCGCCGGCACCACGGCGGACGACACCCTGCGGCTTCTGGCCAGCAGCGACCGGGGGCTCAGCGCCGACCACCTCGCGGCAGCGCGCCGGCGCTGGGGGCCGAATGCGATCCGGCAACATCACGCCAGCGCCTTACGCGTCTTGGCGCGCCAGGTGAACAGTCCGCTGATGCTGCTGCTCGCCGCCACAGCGGCGATCTCGGCGATCCTCGGCGATGGCACCGATGCCGGCATCATCGCGGTGATCCTCCTGGCCAGCGTCGGGCTGGGCTTCGCCAACGAGTTTCGGGCCGAACGGACGGCGGCCTCGCTGCATGACCGGATTCGCCACACCACCGTCGTGGTCCGCGCCGGCACGGTCGCCGAGGTCGATGTCACCGCCTTGGTGCCTGGCGACGTCGTCCGCCTGCAAATGGGGCAGATCGTGCCCGCCGACGTGCGGCTGCTGACCAGCCATGCGCTGGAGTGCGACGAGTCGATGATCAGCGGTGAGTCGGTGTCGGTGGAGAAGAGCACCGAGCCGGTGATCGGAGAACGTACCATCGCCGATCTCCCCAACTGCGCCCTGATGGGCACCGTGGTGACGGCCGGCTCCGGCGAGGGCGTCGTGGTGGCGACCGGCGCCGACACGGCGTTCGGACGAATCGCCCACAGTCTGGGCGAGGCTCAGCCCGAGACCGACTTCCAGCAGGGTCTGCGCGGCTTCTCCCTGCTGCTGATGCGCGTCGCCCTGGTACTGACCACGCTGATCCTGATCACCAACCTGGTGCTGGGCCGCGGCCTGCTGGAGGCGGCGATGTTCGCCTTGGCGATCGCCGTCGGTATCACGCCGCAGCTGCTGCCGGCCGTGGTGAGTACCAGCCTGGCCAGCGGGTCGCGCGCGCTGGCGAAGGTCAAGGTCCTGGTCAAGCGCATGGTCTGCATCGAAGATCTCGGTGACGTCGATCTCCTGGTCACCGACAAGACCGGCACCTTGACCGAAGGGCACATCACCTTCCAACGATCGCTCGATCCGGACGGAACCGACGACCCCGACGTGCGCCGGGCCGCCATGCTCGCCAGCAGCGTCGAGTTCGGAGCCGACGGCTCGATCGCCGGCGGGAATGAGCTCGATCAGGCCCTTTTTGCCGACGCCGACCAACCTGCTGCCGACATCGGCGCCGTCCGACGCCTCGCGGAGGTGCCTTTCGATCACGTCCGCCAGCTCACCAGCGTCCTGGTCGATGACGGTCCTCGGCGACGAATCATCGCCAAAGGCGCGCCCGAGGCCGTCCTGAGCCGTTGCCGAGGCACCCGCGCCGCGCACGTCCAAGAGGTGCTCGACGGGCTGTTCCGCGATGGTCATCGGGTCATCGCCGTCGCAGCCCGTGACGCCGACGGACTGACCACCATCACCGCGGCGGACGAGGCCGATCTCGATCTTGTGGGCCTGATCACCTTCGCCGACCAGCCCAAGCCGGACGCAGCGGCGGCGGTGGCCCGACTCGCCAGCCTTGGTGTCGCGGTGAAGGTAGCCACCGGAGACAACCCATTGGTGGCCGAGACGGTGTGTACTCAGCTGGGCATGCCGTCCGGGCGCACCCTCACCGGCGTCCAGATCGAGGCCATGGACGACAGCGCCCTGGCGTCCGCCGCTCAGGAGGCCACGATCTTCGCCCGGGTCACGCCGGAGCAGAAGGCGCGCCTCGTCCGGCTGCTACGACATCGTGGTCACGCCGTGGCCTTCCTCGGCGACGGCGTGAACGACGCCCTCGCCCTGCATTCGGCCGATGTCGGAATCTCGGTCGATACCGGGGCCGATGTGGCCAAGGACGCCGCCGACGTGATCCTGCTGGACAAGAACCTCGACGTGCTGGCCGACGGCATTCACGGCGGCAGGCGGATCTTCGCCAACACCATCAAATACGTGATGATGGGCACCTCGTCCAACTTCGGCAACATGTTCTCGGCCGCGGGCGCTTCGGCGATCCTGAGCTTCCTACCGATGCTGCCCAGCCAGATCCTGCTGAACAACCTGCTCTATGACGCCAGCCAGCTCACCATCCCGACCGACCGGGTGGACGAAGAGCAACTGCGGCGCCCCTCGCACTGGGATTTGGGGTTCATCCGGCGATTCATGCTCTTCTTCGGACCGATCTCCTCGATCTTCGACTTCTTGACCTTCGCGGTCATGCTCGGCATGCTGCACGCCGGGCCGGCCGAGTTCCGCACCGGATGGTTCATCGAGTCGCTGGCCACCCAGACCCTGATCGTGTTCGCGATCCGCACTCGCCAGGTGCCCTTCTGGCGCAGCCGTGCCAGCGTGCCGCTGATGGCCAGCGTGCTCGGCGTCCTCGTGATCGGGGTGGCGCTTCCGCTCAGCGGCCTGGCGCCGCTGCTGGGATTCACCGCCCTGCCGCCGACCTACTACGTGGCTTTGGTGCTGATGGTCGCGGCCTACCTGATCCTGATCGAGTTCGCGAAGAGGCTGTTCTACAGCCACGCCGACCCGCCGACGCAGCGACCGCTGCAGCGGCGACCCGAGCACCGGGTCCATCGACGCGCGAGCCGCTTCTCCACGGCAAGGACCACCTAGCCGCCGCTTCGTCATGCCGATCTCGATGAGGCGGTTGCCAGGCCGACGTGGAAGAATCGATCGGTGCGCCGTTATCAAGAGATTCTGACCATTCCGGGCGCGCTGAAGTTCTGCGCTGCGGGCATGCTGGCCCGCTCTGGTGGAGCGATGATGGGCATCGGCCTGGTGCTGATGGTTTCTGCGCTCTACGGCAGCTACGGCCTCGCCGGAGCACTGGTCGCCGCCAACGCCACCGCCTGGGCCCTGGGCACGGCGGTGCTGTCGAACCTGGTGGACCGCTACGGGCAACGCCGAGTGATGTACCCGGCCGCCGTGGTGTCGGCAATCACTTTGGGGATCACCGTCCTGCTAGCGCTGTGGCAGCTGCCGGCGTGGACGCTGTTCCTTCCGGTGATCGTCAGCGGAGCCACCGGCGGCTCCCCCGGCGCCTTAGTGCGAGCCCGGTGGAATCACGTCTTGGACGATCCTGAGCAGCTGCACACCGCGTTCTCACTGGAGTCGACGCTGGACGAGATCACCTACGTGATCGGCCCGGTCGCGGCCACCGCCCTGGCCACGGGGGTACACCCCGTCGCCGGCTTGGTCGCGCCGATCGTGCTGTCGCTGATCGGCGCACAGCTGTTCTACTCCCAACGCGCGACCGAGCCACCGGTGCCGCCGCGGACCGCACACACCGAGCGTCCGCGACCACGCCTGGCCGTGGTCATCCCCGGCGTCGGCGCCGTGGTCCTGGTCAATCTGCTGATCGGTGCGGTGTTCGGCGCCACCGATGTCAGTGTGGTTGCCGCGACCACCGACTGGGGCATGCGGATCGCGTCCGGCGCAGTGCTGGGCGTTTTCTCGGTGGCCTCGGCCGCGGCGGGCTTCTACTACGGCTCGCGGAGCTGGCCGTCCACGGTGGCCAAGCGTTTCGTCTTCGGGGTGCTCGCCTTGTGCGTGACCACGATCGGCCTGACGCTGTCGAACAATGTGGTGTTGTTGGCCGTCCTGGGCTTCCTGCTGGGCGCGACGGTCGCGCCCACCTTGATCAACGGCAACACCTTGATCGGCCAGCTGGTGCCGACCCAGCGCCTGACCGAGGGCCTGGCCTGGATGGGAACCGGCATCGGGATCGGCGCCTCGATCGGCTCCAGCGTTGGCGGTTACCTGATCGACCAGTCCGGCCATCAGGCGGGCTTCGCCACGATTGCGGCCTTCGGCGTTTCGGCTGCCGTGATCGCAGTGGCGTCCAGCCGCTCGCTGCGCTCGGACTTGGCCGAGGTCGACGTCAGCAACGCCGGGTAGCCGGCGATCGGCCGGATTACTTTCGCCGGTCTACCCGATCAACTCGGCGAGCGTCGCGGCGAGCTGACGCGGGTTGTCCTCCTGGAGATTGTGGCCGCCGGCCAAGCGTCGCAGGCGCCCGTCGGGGCGGGAGCGCACAAAACGCTCGGCCAAGGCTGGGTCGATGAAGGACTGGCTCGCCGCCACCAGATCGATCGGGACCGGCGAACGCTCGATCACCGGCCAAACCTGCTCCGGATCGGGCACCTGCAGACCGCTTCCGCCAAGCTGACCGAAGTGATGCTTCCAGATCACCCGGCCGTCCGCGTCCAGCCGAGTGTTCAGGAAGACGCCACGCTCAACGGCGGCGCGTTCGCCGCCCAGGCCGAAGGCCAAGGCACGCTCGACGATCTCTTCGCGGCTGGCGAACCACGCCGGGCCGTTGAGGAAATCCGCCACGGTGCGCGCCGCCGAAACCGGCAGCGGGAGAATGTCGACCAGCACCAGACGTCGAAGGGCCATCGCACCGACACCGATCGCCTCAATGGCCGCCAGCCCGCCCAGCGAATGCCCGACGATCGTCGGCGTAGCTTCGAGCCATCCCCGCTCGCTGGCAGCTGCCAGCGCTGCGGCGAGAGTCTCGGCGAGCACCGAGGGGCTGTAGCGGCCGTCGGCGCGCCACGGAGAGTCGCCATGCCCGGGAAGGTCCAGCGCCAGGAACGACGCCGACTGCGGCCAGGACAGGACGGTGGCGTCCCAGGTGTGGGCATTGAGCGCGACCCCGTGCAACAACACGATGGTCGCCGACCCCTCACCCCAGCGCAGGGCGCTGACCTGGTCGTTCAGCCAGACCCGTTCGACCGGCGGCAGTGGCGCGCTCCGTCCGACGACAGCGGCGTCTGCCGCGAGGAAGGAGAACTCCGAGACGTCTTGGCTCATGGCTCCATGATTTCGGGGTCGACCGGCATCTCACAAGGCACAGGAGCCGCCGGGGCGGCCGCAGCGGATCCGGCCGACACCAGTCGCGAGCCCAGCGCCACGACCGCCTCGGCGATCTCGGGCCCGCCGATCACCTGGAAGGGATGCGGGATCCCGGCCAGAATCTCGGCGTAGTACGGCGGGTCACCGGTGGTCGCCACCAGACGGGTGCGGGTGTCGTCGATCGCGGTGAGTTCGCCGACTGTTCGCGAGAGCCCGTCAAGCTGAGCGATCGGAGCCTCGATCACCACCTCCACCGGGAAGGGATAACCGGCGGCGAAGTTGCGTTCCAGTTCGGCAGCCGGGTCGATTTCTGCGGGCACCTCGTAGGAGTCGGCCAGCACCTCGACCGCTCGAATCCGATCGACCCGGTAGGTGCGCATCGCCGCGGTGCTCACCCGCCGACACAACAGATACCAGCGTCCTTCTCGGACCAGCACGGCCCACGGCTCGACCCGCGTGGACCACTGGGCGCCGTCCGGGGTGCGGTAGTCCAGCCGGACGACCCGGCGCCCGGCACTGGCGGCGACCAGCTCGGCGGTGATCCCCGGGTCGGGCGAAACCGCGGGCTGGCTGCGCACCGGACGAGCCGTCTGCCGAAGGAGCTCTGCCTGAGCGGCGACCGCCTCCGGTAGAGCCCGCATGATCTTGCGCAGCGCATTACCGACCGGATCGGCCGCGTCGGCGGCGTCGTGGTGACCTTCGAGCACCGCCATCACGACGCCCAATGCCTCGGTCGAGGAGAACACCAACGGCGGGAGCCGGACGCCGCGTCCCAGCGCGTAGCCGCCGTAGCGTCCGCGGCTGGACTGCACCGGGATCTCGGCCTCGCGCAGAATGCCGACGTAGCGCCGAGCGGCCCGTTCGGTCACGCCCAGCGCTTCGGCCAGCTCCGACGCGGTGGTTCCGGGGTGGTTCTGCAAGAGCTCGAGCACCAGCAGCGCACGCGCCGTGGGACTGGTCTGCGCTGACATCTCCCCTCCTCGCACGGCCATTCAGATCATCGAGATCAATCCGGAAGCATAACGTCCGCTTATGACTCTACGGTCGAATCATGACGATCTCCCACGGCCTCGGCAAGACTGTCCGCCTCGCGCCCGCGAACGGCGGTGCCGCGATCGCCCGACCCGGCCTGATCGGCACCCTGCACCGTTTCGCCTTGAGCTTTCGTCGAGACGAACTGCCCACGGCGCTCGTCGACGACGTCGACCCGAACCGGGTCGCTCGACCGCCTCGTGACCTTGACGCGCGGATTCGCCCCCACCTGTACTGAAGTCAGCGATTCCCCCACGCGAAGGCACCCATGAGCAGCGGCAATGAGCTCGGCCCCGTCGAACTGCGTTTCAGCGCGGAGGTCATCGAATGGCGCGGGCCGGCGCCCTTCTTCTACGCGCGGATCCCCGCAACCCAAGGCGAGGTGATCGCCGACCTGTCACCGGCGTTGACCTACGGCTGGGGCGCGATTCCGGTCGAAGCCGTGATCGGCGACACACCATTTCGGACCGCGTTGTTCCCCAAGGACGGCTGCTACCTGCTGCCACTGCGGGCAGCCGTCCGCACGAGCGAGGCGATCACCCTCGGCAGCATGGTCGAAGTCACTCTCACCCTGGGCTGGAGCTGACGCCAGTCAGCGCATGGTGCGACTGAGGAACTCGATCGTCTCCGGCTCCCGGGGAGCGGTGAGGACCTCCACCGCCGGACCCTCTTCGACAACCCGCCCGCCGGCGAGAAAGACCACCCGATCTGCCACCCGACGAGCGAAGTCCATCTCGTGGGTGGCCATCACGATCGTCGATCCGGCCGCCTTCAGCTCCCCGACCAGGTCGAGCACCTCGCCGACCAGCATCGGGTCGAGTGCGCTGGTGATCTCATCGAGCAACAGCAGTTCGGGATCGGTCGCGATCGCCCGCGCGATGGCGACCCGCTGCTGCTGGCCGCCGGAGAGCCGATCGGGGTAGGAGTCGGCGCGATCGGCCAGGCCGATGCGAGCCAGCACCGTCCGGCCACGCTCGGCGGCCTCCGCCTTGCCGACGCCGTGAACCTTGCGCAGCGCCAACGTCACGTTGTCCAGCACGCTCAGATGCGGGAACAGGTTGTAGTGCTGAAAGACCACGCCGATTCGGGCGCGGACGGCGTCGGCTTTGATCCGGGGATCGCTGATGTCGGTTCCCGACAGGAAGATCTGACCGTCGTCGATCCGCTCCAGCAGGTTCACCGTCTTCAGCAGCGTGGACTTGCCCGAGCCCGAGGCGCCGATCAGCACCACGACCTCGTGCCGGTGGACGGTCAGATCGACGCCGCGCAGCACCGGGTTCTCGCCGTAGACCTTGACGATGCCGCGCATGTCCAAGACGGGCTCGCTCATCAGACCAGACCCCCGATCTGCTCGCGCTTCTGTTGACGGGCGGTGAGCCAATCGGTAAGCCGGATGAACGGCCAGCTCAAGGCGACGAAGACAAGCCCCGCCACCACATAGGGCGTGAAGTTGTAGCTATCCGCCACCAGAATCTGCGCCTGGCGAACGGCGTCGGTGGCCCCCAGGACCGACACCAACCCGACATCCTTCTGCATCGAGACGAAATCGTTCATGAGCGCGGGCGTGACCTTGCGGATGGCTTGTGGCAAGACCACCAGGCGAAGCGAGCCATAGTGGCTCAGACCCAGCGAGCGCGCCGCGAGCCGCTGCGAAGGATGCACCGCCTCCATGCCGGCTCGCAGGACCTCTGCCACATAGGCCGAGTAGGTGAGCACCAAGGCGATGGTGCCGAGAACGGCCTTGGGAATGATGCCGGTGGTGAAACCCAGCGCAGGAACGCCGAAGCCGATCAGGTAGAGCACGATCAGCACCGGGATCCCGCGAAAGAAGTCGGTGTATGCCGCAGCGAGGAAGCGGAGCGGGAACAGGACCGGCCCGCGCAGGCTTCGCATGCTGGCCAAAATCACCGCGAAGACCGCAACACCGATCACCGACACGCCAAGGATCTGCAGGTTGGTGACCAGGCCCTCAAGCACCTTGGGGAGTGCCTCCACAAAGTACTGCGGGTTGAAGAAGGTGTCTGTGGTGACCTCCCAACCTGGAGAGTTCACCAGGACAAGCCACATTGCCACGGCGAAGACCAGCGTGCTGCCAAGGCTGATCAGGGTCGAGCGGACGGTCTGTCGTCGCCGGATGCCGCGACGCTCAAGCTCAAGATCGCTGACGGGGGGAAGGGCGTCCCTCCCCCCGTCAGGCAGGCTGGGTGACATCCGTGCTCAGGAAAGAACGGGAACCTTGATCGACTCGGAAAGCCACTGCTTCTCGAGCGCGGTCAAAGTGCCGTCCGCGCGCAGCGCGTCGACAGCCGCCGTCACCGGCGCGGTCAGCGCAGAACCCTTGGCAAGCACCAGACCGAACTGATCACCGCCGGTGTTGTCAGCCAACTGCCCGACGATCACGCCGTTGTCGATGACTGCGGCCGACAGGTACAGCGCGGTCGGCAGGTCGATGACCAGGGCGTCGATCTGCTTGGTCTTCAGCGCTTGCACGGCATCGTCGTTGTTGTTGTAGACGCTCGGCTCGGACGTCGGCGCAATCAGGTTGGTCACGGCGGTCTGGCTGGTGGTGCCGACGGCGACGCCGATCTTGGCGCTCTTCAGGTCAGCGATGCTGGTCGCTCCGGCGACGGGCGAGCCCTTGTAGGTCAACACCGCCTGCGTCGTCGTGTAGTACGGGCTGGAGAAGTCGACAGCCTTCTTGCGCTTGTCAGTGATCGAGAACTGCTGCAGGTTGAAGTCCCAGTCCTTCGGCCCCGGCGCAATGGCCTCATCGAAGGTGGTGCGGGTCCAGACGACCTCGTCCTTGGTGAAGCCGAGCTTCTCGGCCACCGCGTAGGCGACCGCCGCCTCGAAGCCCTTGCCGCTCTCCGGCTTGTCGTCCTCAACCCAGGGGCTGTAGGCGGGCTTGCCGGTGGCGATCGTCAGCTTGCCGGGGGTCACCGTGAGCTGCTTGACGTCGACGCTGGACGCCGAAGCCGAGCCGCTGGCGGACGGAGCGCTCGCCGGAGACGAACACGCCGCCAGCCCAACCGTGAGAGCCGCGACAGCGGCAACGGTGACGAGACGAGATGAGAACCGAGACATGGTCGGCGCGTTCCTTTCGTTCAACAAGGCCCAGATCATGCGAAACCGCACCAAGGATGGCGCGGATACACGCGGATGCAGCGTAGATCCCAGCCCGCGGTTGAGCAAAACGCGGTCAGCAGTTGGACGGACGCAGCTCTCACACTCCCGCGGAGTCGTGCAGGGCGCTCCAGGCCGGTCCCGACCAGCGCAGCTCGCCCCCGACAAGGGTGGCCGCCACCCGACCCGAACCATGGCGGACCACGTTCTCAATCGCGGCCGCAACCCCCTCGTCGGCAGGAACGTCAACGAAGGCCAGGTCGGCCAGCGAACCGACCTGCAACTGCCCCACCCGGTCAGCACCAGTCGCGATGCCGAGCGCGACCGCCCCACCCAAGGTGGCCGCATGCAGCAACCGGTGGGCCAGGTCCCGACCGTGGTAACCCTGAGCACGCGCGATGTCGTACAAGACGGCCACGTCGGCCAGCAGATCCAGCGACGGCGACGAAGCCAGCGAGTCGGTTCCGACCGCGATCGGGTTCCCCTCGCTGAGGTAGGCGGCGACCGGCGGGTCGTCGAGACCGATGACCCGGTTTGAGCGCGGGCACAGTGCGACCGCCGTCATTCGCGCTCGCAGGACGGCCCGATCGTGCTCATTGAGGTAGACCCCATGGGCGATATGGCAGTCCGGGCCCAGTACGCCGAGTTGATCGACGAAGTCGGTGGCACTGGCGGCGAAACCGTCGCGGCGCAGTGCCCGATAGCTCTCGGTGTCGACGGTGCGCCAACTGTCGTCCTGCGGATCCTCTGCGAGCAACTGCTCGACGGTCGACTCACCCAGATGAATGTGCAGGCGGGCACCGCGTCGGCGCGCCAGGTCGGGCAGATCCAGCAACGGCTCGGTGTCCAGCGAATAGGGGGCGTGCGGCGACAGTCCCACCGCCGGGGTGCTCGGCACCTGCTCCAGTTCGGCCTCGATCCGGGCCAAGCCTTCGCGACGCCAACGTTCATTGACCCAGCCGTAGACCTCCCAGTACGCGGCGCCGCGCAGGCCGTGATCGTGCAGTGCGCTGACCGCCTCCAGGTCGGTGACCACGTCCGCCAGCCCGGTGACGCCGGCGGCGAGCGACAGCTCGGCCCCGTGGGCTGCGGATCCGCGCCAATCGTGAGCACCGGCGTGGTAGGCCAGGTCGAAGGCATCGCCCCAGTCGTCGAAGCCGTGATACTGCCGGCGTCCGACCTGATCCATGTGGGTGTACTGCAGGTGGGTGTGGGCGTTCACCAGGCCCGGGACCAGAACGCCGGGCCACCGCACCTCGACAACGCCGGACGCGTCGGCCAGCATCTTCAGCACCCAGTCCCGGGTGCCCAGGTGGATGATCCGGCCGTCGCGGACCGCGATCGCGCCATTGCTCACCGCCGGCGCCGTCACCGGCACCACCACTCCGGCGCTGTACACCGTGATCGTCATCACACCTCCCCGAACGAGCTGGACAACCCTAGTTCGCAGACCAGGCGATCGGCGGCGTTCGGCAACGGCTGGACGCCGGCGGGCAGCGCGGTGGTGAGCAGCGTCTCGACTGCGGCGAGCTGGACGCCGAAGGACAGATCCATGATCTCGATCGGGTTGCCCTCCCCCGCGGTGCAGTTGATGCAGCCGCCACGATCCAGCAGCACGACCGCGTGGCCGTCAGCGAACACCAGCCGCTCGACGCGGTCGGCCACCGGCTCGAAGCCAGCGCCGTCGGCCAATGCCGCCCGCCAGTCGACCTCGTCCTCGACGCCTCCGGCGACGGCCACCGCCGCACCGGCCCTGGCCGCACGCATCACTTCGACGGTGATGGTGTGCGGATGCCCGGTGGCCGAAACGACGAGATCGGCATCGGCGGCGAGAGTGACCAGGTCGCCGGTGGCGTAGCCGGCGAAGCGCGCCCGCAGCCGCGCCACCGGGTCGAGGTCGGCGACCACGACCTCACCGCCCAATGCCCGGACGTGCCGCGCAAAGCCCTCACCGACCGGCCCGAAGCCGGCGACCGCGACCCGGCGTCCGACCAGCCCCCAACCAGAACGCCCGGGATCGAGCAGGTCCAGGATCGTCATCAGACACGACTGTCCGGTGCCGTGAGCATTGTCGAAGAAGAGCTTGGAGCCGGCATCGTTCACCGCAACGACGGGGAACGTCACCGTCGACCCGAGCGCTCGCAGCGGACGCAGGCCGCTGGTGGTCTCCTCCGCTGCGCCGATCAACTCCCGCTGCGCCGACGGACGCGCCAGCAAGGCGCGGATCAGTCGCGAGCCGTCGTCGATGAGCAGGTGCAGGTGCTGGTCGAGGAACTGCTCGACCAAGGCCGGTTCCCGCTCGGGGTCCGGATCGGCGAAGACGCGCACGCCCCGCGCCGCCAGTTCCGCTGCGACGGCAACATCGGTCTCTTCCGGATGGCCGAACACGCTCACCTGCGCGCCGGCTGCGGCCAGCGCCAGTGCCAGCACGGCCGTCTTCGGCTCCAGCACCAGGCAGATGCCCACCCGACGTCCGGTCAGCAGCCCGCGCTCGGCCAGGCGTCCGGCCAACTCGGCGACGATGGGCATGTGCGCTCGGGCGAAGTCGATGCGCTCGCCGGCAGAGGACCGCGGCACGTCGATGAACCAGGCGTCCAGCGCGTCGGCGCCGAAGACCGCGTCGACCGCGTCGTCATCGACCACCCGCGCGCCGACGGCCGCCAACGCTGCGGCCAGCGCCTCACCCCGCGCATCGGGAGCTGTCAGCCAGAACCGACGTCCGGCGAGGAGGCGGTTGGTCTGGCCGGCGTAGCGACGCAGCACCAGCTCGGCCCACAGCTGTGGTGAAGAAGACTGCACGTCAGAACGGTACAAGCTCAGTCCCTCGCGTCCCGACGCCGGCCATCAGCGCCAATGCGGCGCAGCCCGTCAGCGCAGATACAACGCCCGCGCCGGGCAGAGCTTCACCGCCAGTGCCGCCGCGTCCGGATCGGTATGATCCTCCACCAGAATGGGGTAACCCCATTCGTCCAGCGCGACGGTCTTGGGCAGTGTCTGCGCGCAAATCCCGTGGCCGGTGCACAGCACCCGGTCGACGGCGATGCGAGCGGGCTTAGCCGAGGCGGGCATAGCTGCGTCCTCCCAGTTTCGAGCACGAACCTTCGGCGTGACGGGAGAGCTCGGCTCCCAACACCCGCAGCGCCGACTGGGCGAAGCGCGAGACACCGTCAGGGTGATGGCAGGCACCGCGACCACCGAACTGGCCCAGCCGACGAATCAGCTGCCAGTGGGTGTCCCGATTCGGATCGGTGGTGAAGGCCTGCCAATCGCGAGACAACGCCGGCAGCCCGAACATGCACGGCCCGCACTGACCGGCGGACTCGCCGGCGCCGTAGGCGATCATTCGGCTGGCCATGTCGACCGGGCAGTCGTGCGGGCTCCAGACCGTGAACAGTCCCGGACCCATGCCGCCACCGAAGCGCTTCATGCTCGCGCCGTCCCAGGTAGCCGACCGCACCTCCTCCGCGGTCAGCAGCACGCCGCCCAGACCGCCGACGCCGAGGAACTCCACTTCGGGCAGCAGGCCGCCGGCCTGGTCGA
Source organism: Propionicimonas sp. (assembly GCA_036788135.1). Lineage (GTDB taxonomy): Bacteria > Actinomycetota > Actinomycetes > Propionibacteriales > Propionibacteriaceae > Propionicimonas. Next base: position 29,528 of record DAIQNZ010000007.1, on the reverse strand, counting down.
GGATGGTGGTCAGTCGCACGCCGGCCTCGGTCTCGAAGACCCCGCCCTTGGTGACGTAGCCCCCGACGGCGACCAGGCGCGGACCCGGCTCGGCGGTGGTCCCGAACGAGCGGAACCACTGCGCACCCTGACGGCTGATCTGCGAGACCCGCCACAGGGTTTCCGCGTTCAGCACCACGGTCGGACGGATCTTACGGCCCCGGCTGTCGCGGCCACCGAAGACATACGGCGCCCGCTTGGCCAGCGGACGGGCATCGCCGCCGTGCGCCAGCGAGATCAGCGAGGTCTCTTCCGACGACACGTAGCGGTCAGGCGCCTCCAGCACCGGCAGGCCGGCGTTGGCCAGCAGCTGAGCCGCCCGCGAGCCGCGGTGGGTCGCGAACACGGTGTGCGCTTTGCGGCGGCCGCCGGCGACCAGATCGACGCCCTCCAGCAGTTCGGGCAGATGGTTCTCGACCACCCAGCCGTCCTTGGCGGCCCCCAGCTCACCGTCGCAGATGTTGACGATCAGCCGGGCGCCGTTGTCGCGGGCGGCCTTGACCTTGATGGCGGTGCTGAAAGCGGCACCGCCGCGTCCGGTCAGTCCGGCGGCTTCCAACAGTTCGACGATGTCGCTCATGACCACTCCTGTGCACTGATCTGCGTCCGGCGTTCCCGGTCGGCGAAGTTCACGGCCACCCGCCAACTGGCAAACAGCCCACCGATCACCCCGCAGGCCAAGGTGATCAGTCGCAGCACCGGCTGGTCGGCGGTACCGAAGGTGAAGCCGTGCACGATCGCGACGGCCCACATCGCGTAGCTGGCCCAGTGCACGCCCCGCCACCAACGTTCGGGAATCCGATGACGCAGGTAGCTGGTGACCATCACCACCAGCAGCAGGTCGATCGCGATAGCACCGAAGCCGACCAGCACCGGCTGGTACTCCGAAACGAACGGCACCACGACCGCCAGCCAGCCGATATTCACATAGCCGTCGACGATGGCCGTCACGATGTGCGCGGCCAAGAAGACGAGCATCCCCAGCGACAGCCAGCGATGGACGCCCATGGTGACGGTCGCGCTGCCGCCCTTGGGACGACGCCGCCCCGCGGTGATCACTCCCATGACGACCACGATCGTCAGCAGCACCACGCTCACCACACCCGTGGCTCGGGACAGGTACCACAGCACCGATCCGGTCATCACAGCTCCTCTTGATTCTGTTCAGGTACCGGCCAGGAGCCGGTGAAGACTGCCGATCCGTCCAGACGTTCCAGACGAGCCGGGATACCCTGCGCCTCCAGCCAGGCCGGGGCCTCTCGTCCGAGCACCAGGGAGGCCGTCGAGGCGGTGTTGGCCTCGAGCGCGGTGGTGGCCACACAGGTCACCTGGCCCCACACCGCCTCGGCGGTCTCCCCGGTGCGCGGATCAATGATGTGATGCGCCGGCCCGGAGTCGGTCTTCCAGGTGCGCAACTGGGTGGACGAGGTGGTGACGGCTTGATCGGTGATGGCGATCGACTGGCGTACCGCACCGTCGGCACCCTCAATGCCGATATGCCAACCACCCTGTGGCGCGGGACCGGCAGTGGCGATGTCGCCGCCCAGATTCACCAGGAACCCACCCGGGAGACGTCCCACCAGCAGACGGGCGATCTGATCGGCGGCATGCGCCTTGGCGGTGGCACCGAAGTCGATCACGGCACCGCGGGGAACGCTGACCCGTCCGAGCGATCCGACGCTCACCCGCTGCCAGCCCGGCACCTCGGCCGGGCCTGAGCGGTGATAGGTCAGCCGCTGGCGAACCTCGTCCATGTCAGTGTCATAACCGGAAGCCATCACCGCCCGCCCGACGGTGAAGTCGACCAGTCCGTCGGTCAGTTCTGCTGCGTGTCGGGCCGCCTGGAGGTAGTCGATGAACAGCGGCGAGGCGTAGTAGACCGCATCAGCGTGTTCGGCACGAGCCGCCATCACGCTCACCTCGGAGTCCGGGCGAAACCGTGAACATGCCAGGTCGACCGCGTCCAGGTGGGCCAGCGCGATGTCGAGCGCATCGTCGAGCACCCCCGGGGACGTGACCAGGATCTCGTTGGTCGTCCCGATGGCGCGAAAGCCCGCCCCGACCACCGCTGTGGGGTCGGTGGTGTCGAGCGGCTCGACGCTCACCTCGGTGGCGGTCATGACGATCAGGATCCTTTCGACTTGCTGTGGGTCGGAGCCGGTGCCGGCTTCGGTGCGGCCGGCGGCTTGACCACCGGTTTCTTCGTGGGCTTGGTGACTGGACGCGGACGGCTGACCGTCCGGGTGGTGGGCTGACGAGTGCTCGCCTTCTTGGTGGCTTCTTTGGTCGCTTCGTTCTTGTCGTCGTTCTTCTTGTGACGAGCGCTCGGAGATGCCTGCGGCGAATCGGTGGCGAGTTGGTTCTGGCTGTCGTCTGCTTCTGCTGCACTGCCGGGCGCGATCGCCAGCGAAAAGGCGATTGCACCGGTGGCCAGCGTGCCGGTAGCCATCAGGGCGCCGATGGTGAGTCGGGTCTTGGCGAGGGCCGAAGGGCTCATTGGTCGCACTCCTCAGGTCGGGGAACTGCAGCGTGGGCCACAGCTTAGGAATCACATTCCTGTGCCTACCTATGAGCGTGCCTTGAGCCTCACTATCGGCGCCTCAGACGAACCTCAAGTCTTTGTAAAACTGTGAATCGCCCCGCTCAGGAGCCTCGCGTCGAGCTGTGCGACGAGCCAGAACCCGTCTGCACCTTGCCGGCATTGCCGAAGCCGGGACGGTTGGCGGCCGAGCCACCGGTCTGGCCGGACGACTGGTCATTCTGGCTCGACGAGTTGTCGACCGGCGCGGTTGCGGACTCGTCGTCAGAACTCGCGGCAGACGACGCCGCCGAGTTCAATCCGAGCATCACCCCGGTCAGAGCCCCGGCGGCGACGGTCGCCCCGGCAAGGATTCCTGCCACCGTCCGGCGGGCCTTGTTCACAGCAGGTCGTTCAGTCATCGTTCGCACCTCGATTGCGCAGCTGGTCTTTCCACCACCAACGGTCGCTTGTGCGTCTGTGGCTTGCTTGTGAGCCGACCTTTGCCCCGGCTGTGAACTCCCATGGCTGTTTAGGGTCCTCTTGAGACCCGTCGTGCGCCCCTCAGGCCAGCGCGCGACCCGGGATGGAGTCGATCAGCGATCGGGTGTACTCGTGCTGCGGTGCGGTCAGCAGCTCGTGGGTGTCGCCTTGTTCGACGACGACGCCGTTGTGCATCACCAGGGCGTGATCGGTGAGGTAGTCCACCACCGACAAGTCGTGCGAGATCAGTACCAAGGCCAGGCCGCGGCTGGCTCGCAGATCGCGCAACAGGTTCAGCACGTTGGCCTGCACCGAAACGTCCAAGGCCGATGTGGGCTCGTCTGCCACCAGCACCCCGGGCGAGCAAGCCAGGGCGCGAGCGATCCCCACCCGCTGGCGCTGTCCGCCCGACAGCCCGGACGGACGTCGCCGAATCACCTCGCCGGCCAGGCCAACCTCAGCCAGCACCCCTTCGGCCTTGGTGATCGCCTCAGACGTCGAGACCCGCTCCCAGACCCGAAAGACCTCTGCCACCGTCTGGACGGCGCTGAGCATCGGATTCAGTGAAGCGTACGGATCCTGGAAGACCATCTGAACGACCCGGCGCAGCGGGTCGCGGCGGCTGATGCCGCGCCACGCGCGCCCCTGCACCCGAACTGCACCCGCAGTCGGGTTCAGCGAGCCGACCAAGCCGCGGCCGACCGTGGTCTTGCCACTGCCGCTCTCGCCCACGATCCCGACGGCATCGCCCGGGCCGACCTGCAGATTGATACCGCTGGCGGCGGGCCGGGCGCCCTTGCTGTAGCGGAACTCAGCGTTGTCGACGTCCAACAACAGCTCAGACATGGGCAGCCGCCTCCTCGTCGTGGTCCTGCCAGCCGTGGCAGGCGCTCGTCCGGCCGATTGACACCGGCAGCAGTGCCGGCTGTTCGGTGCGGCACAGCTCATGGGCATGAGAGCAGCGCGGCGCGAACCGACAGCCGCTCGGCCACTGCCCGGGTACGGCGGGCACACCGGGAATGGTCACCAAGCGGTCACCTTCGGCCCTCGCCGTCGGACGGGCACCGAGCAGGGCCGCGGTGTAGGGGTGCTGCGGGGAGTGCATCACGTCCGCAGTCGGACCGGACTCCACCACTGTTCCGCCGTACATGACCGCGACGGTGTCTGCTGCATCGGCGACCACACCGAGATCGTGGGTGACCAGCAGCAGGCTCATCCCCGTGGACGAGCGCAGGTCGGAGAAGACCTCGAGGATGGCCTTCTGCACGGTGACATCCAGCGCCGTCGTCGGCTCATCGGCCAGCAGCAGCCGCGGCCGTCCGGCCAGGGCCAAGGCAATCATCACCCGCTGACGCATGCCGCCGGACAGCTCGTGCGGGTAGCGCTTGAGCGCCCCCTTCGGGTCGGGGAGCCGAACCATCTCGAGCAGCTCGATGCTGCGCGGCCCCACCTGGGCGCCGGGGTCGAGATGGTGGACGGCCTCGCGCAGCTGCGAGCCGACGGTCATCACCGGATCGAGCGCATTGAGTGAGGCCTGCGGGACGAAGCCGATCTGGGTGCCGCGCACCCGCGACCAGCCGCGCTCGTCCAGGTCAGTCAGGGCAGAGCCGTCGAACTCGATCGATCCGGCCACGATCGACCCGCCGATGCGCGACAGCAAGCCCATCAGGGCGCGGCAGGTCAGCGACTTGCCCGAGCCGGTCTCACCGACCAACCCGAGCACGCCATGGGAACTCAGCGACAGGCTGACGTCGGACAACACCGGCAGGCCGGCGATCTCGACGCCGAGCCCGGAGACGGTGAGCAGGTCGGTCATCGGGCTCCTCCATCGACCTCGGCCAGCAAGGAATCGGCGATCAGCGACAGCGCGATGCCGTAGACGGTGACGACCACACCGGGCATCACCGTCACCCACCATGCGGTGTACAGCACGGTCGAGCCGGCCAGCATCAGCGAGCCCCATTCCGGCGCCGGCGGCTGGATTCCGGCACCGATGAACGGCATGCCGGCGATCGTGACGACGGCGACGATCGCGTCGACGACCATGTAGGCCACCACGGTGGTGGCCAGGTTCGGCAACAGGTGCCGGGCGATGATGCGGCTCTTGGAGTAGCCCAACAGACTTGCAGCCGTGATGAAGTCGCGCGAGCGCAAGCTCAGCGCCTCGCCGCGCACCAAGCGGGTGTACGAGGCCCAGTTGATCACCACGATCGCGATCACCGCAGGCAGTGCCCCACGCGGAAAGGGTCCGACCTCGCCCATGTCGGAGAAGACCAGGGCGATGGCCATCACGATGATCATGCCGGGGAAGGAGATGATGGCGTCGGTGACCCGCATCAAGATGGTGTCGGTGACGTTCGAGCTCATCGCTGCGACCACGCCGACCAGCGTCCCGATGATGGACGACGCCACGACCACCAGAACCACCATCATCAGGTCGTTGCGACCGCCCAGCCAGGTTCGGACGAAGACGTCGCGACCGACGGTGTCGGTGCCGAACGGGTGCGCCCACGACGGCGGCGACAGTGGTGCCCCGGCGATGGCGGTCGCCGAGTAGGGCGAGATCATGGGGATCACGATGCAGGCCAGCACGATCAGGGCGATCAGGCCCAACCCGAGGGCAAGGGCGCCACGGGGACGATGCTGGGCGAAACGCCAGTGCGGCAGCCGCAGCCAATGCCGCCGGCGCGGCTCTCCCGGCGTGGTGGACGGAGCTAGAGTCGTGGCGGTCACGATGAAGCCGTTCGTGTTCGGGGGTCGATGACCCAGTAGGCGAGGTCGGCCAAGGCATTGAACGCAATCACGGCCACGGCCGAGATCAACGCGATGCCCTGCACGACCGGGAAGTCCCGAGAGCCGACGGCGGCCATCATCCGCGAGCCGATGCCCGGAATGTTGAAGACCACTTCGACCACGGCGGCGCCACCGATGAGGCCGCCCAGGCTGTAACCGATCAGGCCGACGATCGGCAGCAGGCTGTTCGGCAGCACGTGACGCATGATCACCCGCCGCCGGGACAGCCCGCGCGCGATGGCCGCCTCGACGAAGTCCTGGGCGAAAGTCTCCCTGATGGACTGCCGCAAAGAACGGGCGATCACCGGCGCCAGCGCGATCGACAGCGCGAACGCGGGCAGCCAGATGTACTTCAGTGAGTCGAACGGCGTGGTGTTCCAGCCGCCGGCCGGCGCAATCTTGGTGCGCAGCGCGAGCAGGAGCAGCAGCATGCCGAACATGAACGGCGGGGTCGACAGCAAGATCACCATCAGCGCCTGCAGCGCCCGATCGAAGGCGTCGTTGCGGCGGATGCCGGTGATGATGCCGACCGGAAGACCGATCGCCAGCGAGATCAGCAGCGCGACCGCGACCACGCCGAGCGAGTTCGCGAAGGCTGGCAGGATCAGCTCGGTTACCGTCTGGGTCTGGGAAACCAGCGAGGTGCCCAGGTCGCCGTGGAAGATCCCCACGACGAGGTTCCAGAACTGGGTGGTCAGCGGCAGGTCCAGACCCATCTCGTGACGCAGAGTGGCAACCGAGTCGGGAGTGGCCAGCTTGCCGAGGATCAGGCGCGCCGGGTCACCGGGGATGGCATGCAACAGGCTGAAGGTGATCGTGACCACCACCGCCAGCACGAACGCCGTCTGCGCCAGGCGCTGAAGCAGCGCCCGCATCATCCCTCGCTGACGGCTGCGCCGATCGGCGCGGGCGAGGTCGTCCTCGCGGCCGGCCGGCGCCGAGGATTCCTCGACGCCGGTCGGCACCATGCTGAGCGAGCTCACTAGCCCACGGTGGCCACGCGCAGCCACCCGGTCGGCTCGAAAGTGACCCACTGGCTGGCGGCAACGTTCTTGGCATTCACGAAGGCCCAGTCGACCAACGGGATCAGCGGCATGTCCTGAGCGAACAGCTCGTTGATCTGCTGCATCAGGCTGATTCGCTCTTCGCCGGTGGCCGAGATCGCCTTGGCAATCAGCGCGTCCATCTGCGGGGAGGAGTAGCCGGAGAACAGGGCGTTGGTGCCACCGTCGGACTGCAGGCCCTGGGCCAGCAGGATGTCGGCGCGGTCGACGTAGTCGTACAGGCCGGAGCTGATGAAGGTGAACGAGAAGTCACTTTGCATCGTGCCCATCTCGCCGCCCTCGACGTGCACCGGCGTGAAGGTGATGCCGATCTTGGCCAGATCCGCGGTGAGCAGGGCGGCCAGATCCTCGGTGCTCTGCTGACCGGCCATGAAGGCGAACTTCAGTTCACAGCCGTTCTCGCACTTGGTACCGACGAGCAACTGCTTGGCGCCGTCGATGTCGACGCCCTCGGCGAGCACGGGGTGCGACAGCTTGGAGGTGTTCGGCCAGAACTGGTACAGCGGCTTGGCCTGGCTGGCCCAGATCACGTCACTGATCTGTTGCCGGTCGATCGCCATCGACACGGCCCGGCGGATGCGCGAGTCGGTGAGAATGCCGTTCTTGTCGTTGGGGATCAGGAAGTTCCCGCCGAAGGCCGCCGTGACCTGTCCGGCGACGTCACCGTTGAACTGGGTGAGCGTGTTGGCCGGGATGTTCTCTGCCAGATCGATGGCGCCGCCCTTGAGCTGCACGCCGCGCGTGTTGGAGTCCTGGATGTACTTGAAGTCGATCTCCGGGACGGCCGGCTTGGCACCGGTCCAGTTCGGGTTGAGCACCAGCGCCGCATTGCCGTTGGTCGGATCGAAGGACTTCAGCATGTACGGCCCGGCCGAGATCGGCTTGACGTAGAACTTCTCGTTGCCCAGCTTGCCGGCCGGCATGATCGTGCCGATCTCGGGGTCGGCGAGCAGCGACAGGGCGGACGGCTGCCGGGTCTTGAGCGTCAGCACCACCTGGGAAGGACCGGTCTGCTTGGCGCTCTTCCAGTGGGCCACCATGCCGGCATTCCACGAGCTCTTGTCGTTGATCACCCAGTCCAGGGTGGCCGCAACGTCCTTGGCGGTGAGATCCGAGCCATCGGAGAACTTCAGCCCCGGTGCGATCTCGAAGGTGTAGGTCAGGCCGTCGTCGCTGACCTTCCACGACGTGGCCAGGCCTGGCGTGACGTCGGAGTAGTCCTGGTTGAAGACGGTCAGCGTGCCGCCGATGAGGTTGAGGATCTGGAGCTGAGCCTGATCGACGGCCTTGTTCGGGTCGAGAGTGCTGATCGAGGCGCTGGTGCCGACGGTGAAGACCTTCGGCGGCTCGCTGGATGCGCTGGGAGCGGCCGGTGTCGCCTCACCTGAACATGCCGACAGCGCGAGCAATGCGGCTCCCGCTATGGCGGCGACGAGTCGCCGGTGGGCTTTCGGACCAAACCAGACTGCTCGCCTGGCGCTCGTGAATGACTGCGGGCTCACTGCTCCGAACCTCCTTACCGCGGATAAGGCCGCGGTTCCTTCCAGTTGTGCGGGAGGGTAGTGACGCAGACACTAGCCATCCGGTCACCAGCTGTCAACTGAGTCAGAGACTTGTCCTCTGACAAGTTCACCCGTAAATTGGATGCCGGAAGTGAGGGAGGACGATGAGCGCGCTGATCGGCGATTTTCACGCATCTATCGGTGTGGCCCGAGCCGATATCACTCCCCCGCTGACGGCGCGGTGGAAGCTGTGGGGGGCCGCCACTGACACCACAGCCTCAGGCGTGCACCGTCCGCTGACCGCTACCGCGCTGGCCATCATCTCCGGTGACCAGCGGCTGCTGATTGTCAGCCTCGACGTCTGCGAGTGGACCGACCCTGCCGCCGAGCACCAGGTCCGCGAGAGCATTCAACAGGCCTGCGGCGTCGGCCCCGACCAGCTCCTGCTGCACTCCACGCACACCCACTCCGCGCAGGCCCCCTGCCCGGTGGCGGCCATTCCCGCAGAGCGCAGCCTGGCTGACGACCATCTGGAACTGATCCGCCTGCGCGCCACTGAAGCGGCCCTCGCCGCCCTGGCTGACGCCGGCGAGGCCGTGTTGTCGTGGGGTCTGGGACGCAGCTCGCTCGCGGTGAATCGCGACCAGCTTCTCGATGGCCGGGCCGTCGTCGGTTACGACCCTGACCTCGAAGCCGACTCCACCGTCATGGTGGGCAGGGTGAGTGACACCACCGGCGTCCGAGCCATTCTGGTGTCCTACGCCTGTCACCCGACCGTGCTCGGCTGGGGCAACCGCTTGATCTCCCCCGACTATGTCGGCGCGCTGCGCGCGGTGGTCGAGGAACAGTATCCCCAGGCCATCGTCTGTTTCCTGCAAGGAGCATCCGGCGAGCTGGCGCCGGCACGGCAGTATCGCGCCGACGCAGCCGACGCAGATCGCGCTGGACGTTCACTGGCGCACAGCGTGCTCGCCGCCCTTGAACTGATGCCGCCGGCCGATCATCGACTCACCTTCGAACGGGTGGTCGAGTCGGGCGCCCCGCTGGGAGTGTGGACCGAGCAGCCGGTCGCACCGCGACGCGACATCCTCGTCGAACGGATCGACCTGCGGTTGCCGCGCCGCGCCGAGGCCACCATCGTCGGCACCGACCTGCCCGCGCACGTCATGGCCGAACGACAGGCCCGCGCCGCACTGGTCGCGCAGGCCTCGGCCGGAGCGGAGGACGTCCTGGACTACCCCGTATGGCTGTGGCAGCTCGGTGAGGCGGTGATCGTCGCTCACCCCGGCGAGGCCTACTCCTGGCTGGCGAGCACCCTGCGGGCGGCACTGAGCCCGCGGCCGGTCCTGGTAGCCAACCTGACCAACGGCGCCGGCGCCTTCTATCTGCCGGATCGGGCCTCCTATGCCCGCGGCGGCTACACCGTGAATCAGACCCCTGCCGGCTCCGGCAGCCTCGAGACCCTCGCCGAGACCGTGCTCGCACATCTCGGCGCTCCCACCCAGACGAACAACCCAACACCAACGAGGAGCTAGTCCAACATGAGCGCACCCAGCACGATCAGGGTCGGCGTCGTCGGCCTCGGCCGCGGCCAGACCTTCATCCAGCAGTCCACGCCAGTGGTCGGCATGGAACTGGTCGCCCTCTGCGACACCTGGGAGGAGCGTCTGGTCGAGTTCGGTGAGAAGCACCAGGTCGCCACCTACACCGACTTCGACGAGTTCCTCACCCACGACATGGATGCCGTGGTCCTGGCGAACTACTTCCATGAGCACGCTGACTTCGCGGTCAAAGCGTTGCGCGCAGGCAAGCACGTGATGAGCGAGACCGCAGCCAGCTTCACCCCGGCCCAGGGCGCCGAGCTCATCCGCGCGGTCGAGGAGTCGGGGCTGATCTACATGTTCGCCGACAACTACCCGTTCATGGCCTACAACCAGGAGATGCGCCGGCTGTACTCCGAGGGCGCCATCGGCGCCTTCCGCTACGGCGAAGGCGAGTACATCCATCCGATCTCGGCCCACCTGTTCAACTCGATCGCCATGGGCCCCGATCACTGGCGCAACTGGATCCCGGTGACCTACTACTGCTCGCACTCGCTGGCACCGGTGATGTACATCACCGACACGGTCCCGGTGAAGGTCACCGGCTTCGTCATCGCCCACGACCCCGACGATGCGAACAAGGCACTCACCGTTCGCCGCTGCGACACCGCCAGCATGATCGTGCTCGAGATGGACAACGGCGCGCTGGTGAAGCTGCTGCAGTACGACCTGCGTGGCCACGGCAACTACGTGCGCATCGTCGGCAACCGCGGCCTGATGGAGAACGGACGCGGGCCGCTCGAAGAGCACCTGCGGGTCCGCCGTGAGCCGTTCGAGAAGCCGGAGGGCGTGCCCACCGAGCTCAGCTACGAACCCGAGTTCCCCGCCTTCTCCGCTGAGGCGCGTGCCACCGGACATGGCGGCGGCGACTTCTTCATGAACTACGAGTTCGCCCAGGCGATTCGGACCGGCAAGCAGCCCTACTTCGACGTCTACAAGGGCGTGCAGATGGCCCTTGTCGGTGCGCTGGCCTACCGCTCCGCCTTGAACGGCTCCACGCCGATCACACTGCCCGACCTCCACGACCCGGCAGCGCTGGACGCTCTGGCCACCGACCACTTCTCCCCCGACCCCACCACCAAGACCGGCGACGATCCGTGGCCGAGCGTGCTCGGCGACGTCCGTCCGACCCAGGCGGGCATGGACTACGCCCAGGAAGTCTGGGGTCACACCGACGAACTGCTGTTCGGCGGAGGTCTGTGGGACCGCTGACAACGCCGGTTCGCCCCGGTACCGCATCCTCCGCGATACCGGGGCGAACCCTTTTTCGTCACTATGGCGGGAAGACCGCCGTCAACCTCAGCTCAGCGAAGACACCCGTGCCAGCCCCGCGGCCGAGGTGACCCACAGTTCACCGCGCGGATCGACGGTCATGCTGGTGGCCCGCTCATCAGCGGTGCCGATGGCCAACTCGGGGCGTCCGTCGGCGGCGAAGCGGACGGCGGTCGAGAGCCCCCAGAAGGCGATCCACAGCCGGCCGTCGGCCAGCCATTCCACACCGTCTGGCACCCAATCCCCCGGGCCGTCGAACTGCCAGGCGACGCGCCAATCCGTGGCCACTCCGGTGTGCGGGTCATAGTCGGCGACAGCGAGCCGCCGGCTGTCGGACTCGCAGAACAGCATGGTGCGTCCGTCGAGCGACCAGGCGATGCCGTTGGGGCAACCCATCTCGGTCAGCACGATCTCCCAGTGGCCGTCGTCATCCAACCGCCACAGTTCACCCTGTTCGGCGAAGCCGTCTTCGACGGTGTTCGTGGGCAGGACGCCTGCCCACACCCGTCCGGACGGGTCGAGGGCAGCGTCGTTGAAGCGGAAACCCGACCCGGGCGGATCGGCCAACACGACAGGCTCAGCGCCGGCGGTGAGTTTGAGGACTCCTTCGGACGCCAGCACGATCAACGCGCCGTCGGCCGTCGGGAGCGCAGCACCGACAGCTCCCGCAGACGAGAACACCGTCGTGGTCAGCCCCTCGACGGTGGTCAGCTGCACCAGCCCGGCGTCGATATCAACCCAGATCAGCCCACCGTGGGCAGCTGACCACACCGGATGCTCTCCCAGCAGTGCGGTGGCGCCCGGCACCGCGGCAGCCTCGACCCGCAACACGTCGGCCAGCGCAGCCGGCAATGAGCAGTGCATCGCGGCCGGGTCGACCGGGAGCGCGCCCCAACGCGTCACGACGCGACCGCCGCACCGACCTCTGCCACCAGCTGGTCGAAGAGCCGATCGATCTCTGAGGCGGTCTCCGCATCGAGCACGAAACCAGCGGGCGTGCGCACCGCGGTCGAACCGAACACGCCCTGACGCTGCAGCAGGTGCTTCTCGACCGCGACGAAGGCGTCCAAAGAGGGCTGCATTCCGACCATGACGTTCAGGATGCCGGACAGCCGGTAGGCCGGCGTCCAGTCTCCGACTTCGAGCAACTCCCACAGCCGCTGCACGGCCCAGCAGACCTCGGCCCCCGGCATGGTGCCGACGATGCCGCGGCGGTAGCTGTCGAGCAGTGCGGCGCCGCCGGTGCCTTCCAGAATCCGTGCCCGGCCCTCAGTCAGATCGCGCAGCTTCGACAGCCGCTGCCCGATCGGGCTGGCCTCGGGCTTGAAGTAGACCTGATCGGGGAAGCGCTCGAGCAGCTGCAACTGCAACCCGAGGCTCAGCGGTCGGCCGACGTAGCCACTGGCGTCCTGGACGACCAGCGGGATGTCGATGGCGTCGATCACGGCGGAGAAGTGGCCGAGAAGCTCGGCCGCGTCCAGCACGGCGGTCAGCGGCGGATTGACCATCACCGCGTCGGCCCCGGCGTCCGCAGCATGCTTGGCCATCTGGATCGAGGTCCTGGTGCTCTCCGAGCCGCAGCTGATCACGCTCAGGGCACCGCGCCGCCGCGCCTGGCCGACAACCACCTCCGACAAGGCCGAACGCTCGGACTCAGTGAGGCGAAGCAGTTCGGAAACCATGCCGGTCGTCACACCGGCGACGCCCTGGTCGAGCACCCAGTCGATCTCGGACGCGACGGTGTCGAGATCCAGCTCGCCGTGCTCGCCGAAGGGGGTCTGCAAAACGGGCAAGACGCCTCGAAGCTGTGCGGCAGTCATTGATGGAGTCCCTTCGTGCTGGGTGTTGTGTTCATGAGCGCCCCACCACCGGGGGCACAAAGCGGCGATCATCGCCGGGCGGGCTGGTGAGAAAGTCGAGGTCGCAGCCGTCGGGAGCTTGGCTGACATGGTCTTGATAGAGCCGAGGCCAACCGCGTACATGTGCCGACGGCTTCGGCTGCCAAGCGGCGGCGCGCCGCGCCAGCTCTTCGGGAGCGACCAGCAGGTCCAAAGAGCGGGCCGCCACGTCCAAAGCGATCAGGTCGCCGTCCTCGACCAAGGCCAGCGGCCCGCCCACAGCCGCCTCGGGGGCGACGTGCAGCACCACGGTGCCGAAGCTGGTGCCGCTCATCCGTCCGTCGCTGACCCGGACCATGTCACGCACGCCGGCTGCCACCAGCCGCGCCGGGATCGGCGCCATGCCCCATTCGGGCATGCCGGGCACGCCTGCTGGTCCGCAACCGCGCACCACCAGCACGTCATCGGCCGTCACATCCAGGTCGGGATCGTCCAGCCGCGCCCGCATGTCGGCGTAGTCGTCGAAGACCACGGCTCTGCCGGTGTGCTGCCACAACGCCGGATCGGCAGCGGCCGTCTTCACCACGGCGCCGTCGGGAGCCAGCGACCCCCGGACGGCGACCAACGTCGGCGCCGGCAGCACCGGATCGTCGAGCGGACGGACGACGCCGCTGCCGGTGGCGTCGTAGTCGTCGGCGGCCTGCTGCAGGCTACGGCCGTCGGCCAGCACCACCTCCCCGTCCAGCAGACCCGCCGGGAGCATCACCGCAGCCAGCGCGGCCAGGCCGCCGCTGTCGTGGAAGTCCTGCGCCAACCCCGCTCCGCACGGCTCGACGTCGGCGAGCAGCGGGACGTCGCGCCACAGTCGATCCAGCTCGGCGAGCTCCAGCCGGCGGCCCAGGCGGCCGGCGACCGCGGCCAGGTGAATCACGGCGTTCGTCGACCCGCCGACGGCGGCCAGCGCCCGGGCGGCATTGGCGAAGGCGCTGGGGGTCATCACCTCATCGGCGCTCGGACCGGGCCGCAGGACGGTGTCGACGATCGCCGCTCCGGTGCGGTAGGCGATCTCGGCCAGCTCGACGCTGCCGGTCTGGCAGCCGGTCGATCCGGGCAACGCCATCCCGAGCGCCTCGGTCATCAAGCTCATCGTCGAGGCGGTGCCCATCGTGTTGCAGGAGCCGCCGCCGGCACAGCCCAGCGTGTTCTCCAGCCCCTGCCACTCGGCCGCGCCGAGCCGCCCAGCCCGACGCTCTTCCAAGGCACGCCACAGATCAGTGCCCGATCCCAGGCGCCGTCCACCGAACAGCGGGGCGCGCCGCGACCCACCGAACAGCAACAGGGCCGGCAGACGCGTCGTCGCTGCCGCCATCAGCGCGGCCGGGACGGTCTTGTCGCAGTTCACCAGGTAGACCACGCCGTCGAGGGGGTGCGCTCGCACCTGCTCTTCCAGCTCCATCGCCACCAGATTGCGGTAGAGCATCGCCGACGGCTTCATCAGGTCTTCGCCGAGCGACATCACCGGGAAGCGCAGCGGCAGCCCGCCGGCTTCGCGGATGCCTCGTTCGAGTTCGCCGATGAGGTCGACGAAGCCTGCCTGGCAGGGATTCAACGATGAGGTGGTGTCGGCGATGCCGATCACCGGACGGCCACGATCAGCGGCGGTGATGCCGGCGGCCACGCGGTGCAGCACGGCGACTTCGTCATCGCCGTCGAACCAGGCCGCGCTCCGGAGCGGGCCGCTAGTCATGTCGGTCGCTTCGCCTCGGCATCGGCCCGAAAGCCGATGTGTGCGGTCATCGCCCCGTCGACCACCACGGTCTGGCCGCTGATGTAGCCGGCCTGGTCAGACAGCAGGAAGGCCACCACTGCGGCCACCTCGGCCGCCTCGGCCAGCCGTCCTGCCGGAATGAAGTCGGTCAGCTCGGCCATGGCCGCCGCCGGATCGAGCGCCGAGGCTAAGGACTCCTCGAGGGCCGGCGTCCGCACGCCTCCGGGCGCGACCGCGTTGGCTCGGATCCCGTCGGCAGCGTGGCTGACCCCGACATTGCGGGTCAGCGCTTCGATGGCCGCTTTGGTCATCTCGTAGACGGCATGATCGGGGTAGGCGCGGCGTCCGTGGACCGACGAGATGTTGACCAGCGCTCCCCCGGTGCCTGCGGCCAGCCAGTGCCCGACCGCCGCCTGAGTGCCCCACAAGGTGCCGTACAGGTTCACGTCGATGGTGGCCGCCGCTTCCCCCTGGGTCAGCTGCGGCAACCCACACGGACGGGTCACGCCGGCGCAGTTCACCCAGCCGGCCAGCGGTCCGAGCGCCACGGCGCTTTCCGCGGCGCGCTGATGGGTTCGCCGATCGGTCACATCGCCACTCACCCAGGCCGCACCGTCGCCCAGGCCGGCCGCGACGGCCTGCACGGCCGGCTGATCACGATCGACCAGAGCCACAGCCCAGCCATCGGCGTGCAGGCGCTCGGCGATGGCCCGCCCGATGCCGGAGCCGGCACCGGTCACCACGGCGCTGACGGGCGTCGTCACGACTCCGCCGGGCCGGTGTCGACGCGCTCGATGGTGGCGGCCCAGCGGATGTGTGCGTCCATCGCCTTTCGGGCGCCCTCAGAGTCCCGCTTCAGAATGGCTTTGCCGATCGCCACATGCTGCTGGGCGGATTCGGCCATGTCGGTCTCGGTGAGCTTCGACGACTGCCAGGAGCTGGCCAGGTAGCCCTGGACGTCTCGGGAGATCTGGCTCAGCGGCAGATTGCCGGTCAGCGAGTAGATCAGCCCGTGGAAGGCGTGGTCGACGTCGAGGAAGCGGTCCAGCGGTCCACGCGCCTGCGCGATCTCGACGGTGCGGTCGATCAGTTCGGAGACGTCGGCGCGGCCGGCGTCGTCGGCGTGCTCGGCGGCCAGCCCGGCGCAGGCACTTTCCAGCACCAGGCGCACCTCGTAAAGCTGCCGCCGCAGTTCGTCGCCACGGCCGGCGCGCTCGAAGGCTGCCTGCACCGACGGCGACAGCACATTCCACTCCCGCTCGGGACGCACCGTGGTGCGCTTGCCGTGCTGAACCAGCAGCATCCCGGCCAGCGCGAGCATCTGCACGGCTTCCCGGGCCACCGGACGGCTCACTCCGTAGGTCTCGGCCAGTTCCACCTCGGAGGCGATCGGCTCACCGGCGGCGAGTTCACCGCGGGCGAGTGGCTCGGCCAGCAGGATCGCCAAGTCCTCGCTCACCTTTGTGCGGCTCGACAGGGCAAGTGCCATCAGTAACTCCTTGGCGTCAGCGGGGCTGCCCCCGTCGCTCAGATGCTAGTCTCTAACTCGTCAGAGGACAAGTCACCCAATGAGTTGCCCGCTGCCGGTTGAAAGGGGACCCATGGCGCTCGTCGATCGTCCACTGCCCGAGCTCTTCGAGTATCGGGCGTCACTTGCCGAACCTGCGGATTTCGACACGTTTTGGCAGAACACCATTCACCAGGCTCGCTCGGCCGCGACCTCACCCAGCCTGACAGCCGAGCCGTCGTGGCGGGGCGTCGAGGTGAGCGATCTGCGGTACTCCGGCTTCGACGGACAGCCGATCGCCGCCTGGCTGCTGCGTCCGCTGGGCGCGGAAGGCGATGTTCCGACGGTGGTCGGCTTCAACGGCTACGGCGGCGGACGCGGCCTCCCCCACGAGCATCTGGCCTGGATCAGCGCCGGCTACGCCTACGTCTTCATGGACACCCGCGGCCAGGGCGGCTGGTGGGGTGCCGGCGGCGAGACTCCCGATCCGGTCGGCCACGGCGCGTCCTCCCCCGGCTTCGCCACCCGTGGGCTGGAGGATCCCGAACAGTATTACTACCGCCGCGTCATCACCGATGCGGTGCGGCTGGTCGACACCGTCCGCGAACTGCCGGGCTTCGATCCGGTCGCCGTCACCGGGGTCAGCCAAGGCGGCGGCTTGGCGATCGCGGTGGCCGGCCTGGTCGACGGGCTGCGGGCCGTCTTGCCCGACGTGCCGTTCGGCTGCCACTGGCGCTACAGCGTCGAGCACAGCGACGAAGACCCCTACGCCGAGGTGCGTCGCTATCTCAGCGTCCACACCGATCGGGTCGAGCAGGTCTTCACCACTCTCAGCTACGTGGACGCGGTGAGCTTCGCCGCGCGCGCCACGGCGCCGGCGCTGTTCTCGGTCGGGCTGATGGACTCGGTCTGCCTGCCAACGACCGTCTTCGCCGCGCACAACGCGTGGGCTGGCCCGGCGCGGATCGAGGCCTATCCCTTCGGTGACCACGGCGGCGGCGGTCCACGGCACTTCCTCAGGCAAGTCGCTTTCCTGGACGAGGTGATGGCGCGATGAACGCGGTAGTTCCCGACAGCACCCGGCTGCGACAGTGCTGGCAGGCCGGCGGTGCCGCCGTCGGTGGCTGGTCGGTCAGCGCCGACCCGCTGGTGGCAGAACTGGTTGCGGCCGCCGATCTCGACGTTGTCTGCGTGGACGCGCAGCACGGCTATGCCGATGTCGCCACGCTGCCGCCGGTGCTCTCGGCCATGCGCGTCGTCGGCCGGATGCCGCTGGTGCGGGTTCGCTGGAACGACCCCGGCCAGATCATGCGTGCTCTCGACGCCGGCGCCAGCGGGGTCGTCGTCCCGATGATCGATACCGCCGACGACGCCTTCGCCGCGGCACAGGCCTGCCGCTTCCCTCCCCACGGCATCCGCTCCTGGGGCCCGCTGTGGTCGGCACGCCCGATCCTGCAGCCGACCGAGGCTGATCAGCAGGCGCTGTGCGTGCTGATGGTCGAGACCGCGGACGCGGTGGCGAACCTCGACGCGATCATGGCCACGCCGGGCGTCGACGCGCTCTACATCGGGCCGAACGATCTCGCACTGTCGTGCGGCTTCGGGCGGGCGACCTACCGAACCGATCCCGCTGTCGCCGAGCTGCTGAGCTCGATCATCGAGCGCGCCCATGCGGTCGACCTACCCGTCGGCCTGCACTGTTCGGATGTGGCTATGGCCGCCGATTGGCGCGACCGCGGAGCGGACTGGCTCACTGCCCTCACCGATGTCGATATCCTCGCTGCGGGCCTGACTGCTGCCGTCGGCGCCCTCCGCAACGACTGACCCACTAGGCCAACGATGACCACTGCTGTGTACCTGAATCCCCAAGCCGATGTCGAGACCCGCGTCGACGACCTGCTCGGCCGAATGACCGTGCAAGAGAAGATCGGCCAGATGCTGATGCTCGATGCGCGTGGCGATCTGGACGATGCCATCACCGATCGTCTCGCCGGCAGCATCCTGCACACCTCGCCGGAACTGATGGCCCAGGCGCACGCGCTGGCAGCCGACACCCGGCTGGGGATTCCGCTGCTGGTGGCCGACGACGGCATCCACGGTCACTCCTTCTGGCCGGGCGCGACGATCTTCGGCACCCAGCTGGCGATGGCCGGTAGCTGGTCGCCGGAACTGGTCGAGCAATGCGGTCGAGTGACTGCCGTCGAAATGGCCGCAACCGGCATGCACTGGACCTTCTCGCCGGTGCTGTGCATCACCCGCGACCTGCGTTGGGGCCGGGTGAACGAGACCTTCGGTGAGGATCCACATCTGATCGGTGAGCTCGGTGCGGCGATGATCCGCGGCTATCAGGGCGAGGGCCTCGACGATCCCGACTCCGTCCTCGCCTGCGCCAAGCACTTCGCCGGCTACTCCGAGACCCAGGGCGGCCGCGACGCCAGCGAAGCCGACCTCAGCCAGCGCAAGCTGCGCTCCTGGTTCTTGCCGCCCTTCGAGCGCGCCGCGCGCGAAGGGTCGGGCACCTTCATGCTCGGCTACCAGTCGATCGACGGGGTGCCGATCACCGCCAACAAGTGGCTGATCAACGACGTCCTCAAGGGCGAGTGGGGCTACCGCGGCCTGCTGGTCACCGACTGGGACAATGTCGGACGCATGGTCTGGGAGCAGCAGGTCTGCGCCGACATCGTCGAGGCTGCGACGGTCGCGGTCAAGGCCGGCAACGACGTGGTGATGACCACCCCCACCTTCTTCGAAGGCGCACTCGGCGCCCTCGAACGCGGCCTGATCACCGAGGCCGAGCTCGACGCCTCGGTGCGTCGCATCCTGCGCCTGAAGTTCCGCCTGGGCCTATTCGAGAACCCGCGCCACCCGAATCTGGAGCGTCAATCGGTCATCGGCAGTCCGGCACACGCGGCGCTCAATCTCGAGGTCGCCCGCCGCTCGCTGATCTTGCTCAGCAACGACGGCGTGCTGCCGTTCGCCCCCGACGCCGCCGCGGGGACCATCGCCGTCATCGGCCCGAACGCGGACGATCCACAGGCGATGCTCGGCGACTGGGCCGGCGACTCCGGACAGGTCTCCTGGATGCCGGACGGGCACCCGCGTGAGTGCACCCAGACCGTGTTGGACGGCTTCACCCAGCTCGCTCCCGACGGCTGGACGGTGCTGCACGCCCGGGGCGCCGACATCGGCCACCTCACTCCGGACCCCGAGGGTGCCTTCTTCCCCGACGGGCAGCCGCGTCCGCCGATCTTCGTCGCCGCCGAGCCCGACCCGGCGATGATCGCTGAAGCCGTCGCCGCCGCACAGAAGGCCGACCTGGCCGTGGTGGTGGTCGGTGACTCGGTGGCGCTGACCGGCGAGGGATGCTCGACCGCGACCTTGGAGCTGCAGGGCGGCCAACAGGCGCTGCTGGAGGCCGTCGCCGCCACCGGCACGCCCATGGTCGTCGTGCTGGTGCAGGGCAAGCCGAGCGTGTTGCCGGCGGCCGCGCTCGACGCGTCCGCACTGATCGAGGCGTTCAACCCGGGCATGCGCGGCGGACAGGCCATCGCCGAGCTGATCTTCGGCGCCATCGAGCCGCGCGGACGGCTCCCGCTGTCGATTCCTCGGCATGTCGGCCAGCAGCCGGTCTACTACAACCAGATCCGCGGCCAGCATGGCGATCGCTACGCCGACCTGACCCAGCGCCCGCAGTTCGTTTTCGGTGAGGGCCTGAGCTACACCCGCGTCGACTACGAGGCTGTGGAGTTGGCCGAAGCCGAGCTGACTGCGGCCGATACCGTCCGGGCCACCGTCCGGTTGCGCAACGTCGGGGAGCGCACGGCGCACGAGACCGTGCAGGCCTACGTCAGCGATCTGGTGACCAGCGCGACCTGGGCCGACCAGGAACTCAAGGCCTTCACCCAGGTCGAGATTGCGCCTGGGGCGACCGCAGAGGTCGAGGTGTCCTTCCCGGCTGCGGCCTGCACTTTGGTCAACGCCGCCGGCGTGCGGGTCTGCGAGCCCGGAGCGTTCGAGCTGCGCATCGGTCCGAGTTCGGATCCGCGCACGCAGCTGCGCACCGGTTTCCGGATCGGCTAACTGACGATGGTCCGCCGGCTATGCCGAGGCGGACGGAATGATCACGTACAGCTTGCGCACCGGCTCGTGGATCTCCCACGAGCCGTGCCAACCGTCGGGAAGCACAACGGTGTCACCGGCCACCAGCTCGAACGAGTCGGCGCCGTCGGTGTGAATCGTCACTCGTCCGCTGACGATCTGGCACACCTCGGCGTAGCCCTCACGGGCGGACCTGAACGTCCCGGCCGTGCACTCCCAGAAACCGGTGGACGCTCCATCACCATCGGCCCACAGCTCCAGTTCGGCCTCGGTCTGACCTGGCGTGATCGTGGTGGCTTTGGGCTGAGCGCTGCCCAGCGTCGCCGCTGCTGCGGTCGCCTTGATCGCACGGGTCACGGCTTCTCCTTCGTCGGTTATCGCCCTGCCGGACGGGTTCAGTGCCCAGAGATCAGGTCGGCCACCTTGGCGATGGGAGCCGTGGTGGGCCGTCCGCCCTCCTCCTGGCGGTCGGCGGCCCGGTAGGCCGCATAGATCGCCTGAACGCCAAGCCAGCGCAACGGCTCCGGCTCCCACTTGCGCACGGTGCGTCCGACCCAGGGCAGCCGGGTCAACGCAGTGTCGCGGTGCAGGATCAGATCGGCCAGCGTGCGCCCCGACAGGTTCGTGGTCGCCACGCCGGTGCCCACATAGCCACCCGCCCAGCCGAGCCCGGTCGACCGGTCGAGACCGATGGTGGCTGCCCAGTCCCTCGGGACGCCCAGCACGCCGGCCCAGGCATGATCGATACCGACCCCGGACGCCGCAGGGAAGAATCGCCGCAGCAGCGCAGTGAGCGCCTCGATCGTGCGCTCCTGGGTGGCGCCGTCGGTGTCGACTCGTGAACCGAAGCGGTACGGCACCCCGCGACCGCCGAACGCGATCCGGTCATCGGCCGTGCGCTGCGCGTACATGTAAACGTTGGCGTAGTCACCCAGGGTTTCCCCGCCCGACCAGCCGATCTCGTCCCAGGCAGCGGCCGGGAGTGGTTCGGTGACGATCATCGAGGAGTTCATCGGCAACCAGGTGCGATGCTCGCCGCGCAGATTGGCGGTGAAGCCTTCGGTCGCGCGGACCACGGCCGGCGCCCGCACCACCCCGAAGTCGGTGGTGACCCGCCCGGGGGCGATCTCGGTCACCGCGGTGTTCTCGTAGATGCTCACCCCGAGGCGCTCGACGACTCCGGCCAGTCCTCGGACGAGCTTGGCCGGATGCAGCTTGGCGCAGTGCGGCTGCCAGGTGGCACCCAAGGCTCCGTCAACGGCGATCCGCTCCCGCGCGGCCCCGGCGTCCAGTAGCTCGATGTCGGTCACCGGCCAGGCGGCTTCACTGTCGTAGAAGGCGCGCATCCGCGCGGCCTGCGCCGGGGTGTAGGCGACGGTGAACTCGCCGCCCTTGACGATGTCGGCAGCGATCCCTTCGGCTTCAGCGACCCGAATCACCTCGTCGACGGTGTCGTTCATCGCCTGCTGGAAGCCGATCACCGCTTCTCGCCCGTGGCTGTGCAGGTACTGCTCCCGGTCGCCGGTGATGGAGTTCACACACCAGCCGCCATTGCGTCCGGACGCTCCGAAGCCGGCGAATCGCTGCTCCAGGACCACCACCCGGGCGTCCGGTTGCGCCTTCTTCAGGTAGTAGGCCGTCCATAACCCGGTGAAGCCTCCACCGACGATGCACACATCGGCGTCCAGCGAGCCGGGAAGGGACGGGCGTTGCTCAGGCAGTCCGAGCTGCTGCCACCAAAACGAGATCTGGCCATTGGTCACGGCCATGATTAACACCACCCAGGGATCCGTCGCGTGGCCGGAGTCTAGCGGCGTGGAGGTACCTCCGAGCGCCCCCGCCAGGACTCGAACCTGGGACCGACGGATTAGAAGGCCGCTGCTCTATCCACTGAGCTACGGGGGCTGGTCGAACCGACAGCCAGAATCGTAGCCCGAAGCCGCGCAACGGCGGTGATCGCACAGCGCGACATGAGCTTCGGGCCCCACCTCGGGGCCACCTCCGCGATATTGCGCACCGGCTCGATAAACATCACCGCCGAAGTTGCATCGTCGCAGCAGAATGGTTATGGTATTTTTCGTTGACACGCCGAAGCGAAAGGAGGGCCATGTTGATGATCTGCACACGCGCTGATCAGCGCGGCGATCGCACGCGCAGCTTCCGTGGCCAGCTCGGCGGACGCGGCATGCGTAACGCCTGACCTGATCAGCGCTTCACCAGGGGTTTTCCCTCAGCTTTCCGCCCCTCGCTGCGTGACGTCCACCGACACACTTAGCGACGAAGCGTGGATTATCCACACCATTTTCCAGCCGCCTCAGGGCGGAATGTCACCCTGCCCGAAAAGAGACTCCGTTGAGCAACTACGCCTTTACCAATCATTCCAACCATCCACCAATACTCGCCCTCGCGCCGGCCTACGCGGCGCGCTGGGTGGGGCTCAACCTGCTCGTTTTTGCACGAACCTCAGCCGCCCGGGCTCAGGCGCGCCGCGAGCGGGCCTCCGCGCGGCGCGTCGATCACGTCGCCCTGGAACGCCACATTGAGGAACTGCGAAACCAGCGCGCGGCGCACTACCTGGAACTGCGCCGGCTGGTCTAGGCACCGGGTGCGAGAGGGTCGGGAGTCCGCACGCCCGGCCCTCTCGCGACGCCAACGCCTGCGTCAAACACGAGCCGGCCCGGCCACAGTGGCACCAGGCACGCCCCGATGCCCCTAAAATCGAAGCCGTGAGTGAACACCTGGTCTGGATCGATTGCGAGATGACCGGTCTGGATCTCAAGGCCGATGCCTTGGTCGAGGTCGCAGCACTGGTCACCGACGGCGAACTCAATGTTCTCGGTGACGGCATCCAGGTGGTGATCAAGCCCTCGGCGGCCGCGCTCGAACAGATGAACGACTTCGTCCGCGATATGCACTCCAAGTCCGGCCTGCTTCCGCTGCTCGACGGCGGCATGGAGATGGCCGAAGCCGAGGAACGCGTCCTGGGTTACATCCGCGAGTACGTCCGCGAACCTCGCAAGGCGCCGTTGGCCGGCAACACCATCGGCACCGACCGCACCTTCCTGGCCCGGGACATGCCGACCCTTGAGGGCTACGTGCACTACCGCAATGTCGACGTCTCCAGCATCAAGGAACTCGCCCATCGGTGGTTCCCGCGGGCCTACTACAACACGCCCGCGAAGAACGGCAATCACCGCGCCCTCGCCGACATCCAGGAGTCGATCGAGGAGCTGCGTTACTACCGCGAGGCCGTGTTCGTCGCGCCTCCCGGACCCAGCACCGACGCCCTGCGGGAGATCGCGGCCAAGCACCAAGGCATCCTCACCGGACACCGCCCGACACCGACGGCTGATTGATTTCAACTCATCGCCTCAACCAGCTAAGCTAAGCGGGCCGCGACGGGCGACCGTCCGGCAATGGTGGGTATAGCTCAGCTGGTAGAGCACCTGGTTGTGGTCCAGGATGTCGCGGGTTCGAGTCCCGTTACTCACCCCAAGTGAAACCCGTTCTGACTAGGTAAAATAGTTGGGGCGGGTTTTCTCGTGCAACATGCGTGCAACAAGGGCCCTCCCTGAGGGGAGCCAACCCGAGCCCGTATGCCCGCGGAGCGTTCTCGGACGAGTACCCTGCGGCGCTGCGGTGAGGGCCGCCAAACCGCCGAAATCGACACGCGATGGACGGCGCTATCTGCGCGCCGCATCGATGCGCTGGATGAACTCGTTGGTCCAGCCAACCGCCTCGTCGACGTCGGCGAGCACGTCCAGGCCGTCGGCAGCTTCTTCGTAGAGGGTGTCCCACTGGTTCCTGGTGACGATGGTCGGCGGCCATTCCTGCCGGTGTCGGTACTCGAACAGGCGCGTGCAGGTCGAGGCGACCTGGGCCAGGTCCAACTCCTCGCCGTGATCGAGGAGTTGGAGGTCGACCAGATCGCGCGCACGCTCGCTGCCATCCTCGGACGCGGCGTGGAGCTTCTGTGCGATCTGGTGATCGGCGCGCATCACGGGCACCGGTTCGGGCGCTGGAAGCCCGACTTCGGTGAACAGGCGGGCGAGATCGGGGGCAAGCTGGTACTCGGGTTCGTCGGCGTCGCCGAGTTCGTTGTGGCCGAGTTCGAAGGCGACCGTGCACCACGAGCGACCCCGGTAGTCGAGCCTCACGTCGAAGGGCTGCATCACGTAGGCGGTCGGCACACCAGCCGGGCGGGGCGCCGCCTTCTCGATCAGCCGTCCGGTGAACCCTGCCCAGCCCGTCGCCAAGGACTCCTCGAAGTCGCTGCGGAATCGGGCCAGTGACTGCACCCTCGCGGCGTCCAGATCCCGGGTGAAGCGGGTTCCGCTGCCGTAGCGCAGCGCCATCGCACTCCCACCCTTGATTGCGCCTTCCGGGAGCATCTGGCCCACCACGACCAGCGCCATCCCGACGCGGCGACGAAGCGCCAGACCGTCGTCACCTTCGAGGTTGCGGATGCGCTGCTCCAGCGAACGCACGCTCGCCGGGGGATCCGAGTAGCTCACGACTGAAGCTCCTTCCACACCCGCTGCCACTCGGTCGTAGTGAGCAAACCCTCGGCGCGCGCCTGCCTCGCCGCCTCCAGGAGGCGTTCGGTCTCGATTCGTCCGCGGCACTCCAGGATCGCGTCGGCAATCGGCTGGGCAGGCAGGGCCTCGTAGAGGGTCGTCGGCAGGCCACCGGCCACCCGGGTCAGCTCGATGAAAGAGGGCAGCTTCGACCGGGCACGCCTGGGGATGGCGACCTTGATCCGCCTCGGGTTGACGTCCGCCAGCCCGAGCAGAGCCAGCACCGACTCGCCGTGCAGGTAGGCACCATCACCCGCTCGCAGCAGGGCCTCCGCGAATTGGTCGAGCGCCGTCACCGGAACGTCAGGTACCCGATACAAGCCGTAGGCCACGTTCTGCAGCCCCCCTCGAGCAGCGAGCTTGGGCAGCTCGATCGCGGGGACGCCCGCGATCACGGCATCCTTGGTGGTGACATACCCGTACCGATCGAGCGCGAGTTCCCGCACGATCTCCCGGTACTTCACCTTTGCGGCCATGCCACAACTATACCGAAAACGGTAGCGTTGTGACTCGTTCACTACCGCGGCCGAGCGAGGCCAGAGACCTGACGCCATCGAGGCGGACGACTCGTCCAGAGAGGATCACCAGCCGGGGCTGAGGTCGGGTCCGGGTGGGCTGAGTCGTGGGGGTTCGCGATGGGGATCGATGCGCATCTGAGCGGGCGGCCGGGGCTTGAGCTGGGCATGGCGGGTCTCGGCGTCCTGCTCGATGGTGGCCCAGCGGCTGGTGAGGGCCTCGGCGCCGTCGTGCCATTGGGCGTTGCCGGCGAGGCGGTCCGCTTGTTGGCCGAGCCAGCTGAGTAGTGGTCGCCGCAGACCCCACAGCCAGCGCTTGTCACTGTCGTGCCAGACGAGGTCGTCGGGGTTGGTGGCGTCGGCGAGGGTGTGCCACTGGCTGGGCGTGGTGAGGTCGGCGAGTTGGCGCTCGTCGTTGATGAGGTCGATGATCGCCCGGGCCGGGTCGGCCGTCTCGCGGGGCTGAGGCTCGGCGAGCCAGCCGTCCCGGAGCGCTTCGAGGTCGGCGCGACTGTAGGTCTGCTGGTACTCCACCCCGGGCAGGGGCATCATCTTGAGGCTGAGCTGGTGCCGGTCGTCTCGCAGCCAGCCGAGTTGGCCTTCGGCGATTCTGACCTCGTCGCTCATCCGGCGGGCGGCTTCCTGCCGGCGTTGGGCGCTCTGGGTGGCTTCGGCGTGACGCGCCCGCTGGCCGGTCTCGGCCTGCCGGGCGTCCCACAGCGTGTGGCGGGCGGCGGCGAGGTCCCGCTCGCGGCCGCTTCGGTTGAACGGGTTCGCGTGCCGGGCCCGCTCCTCGGCGACCTGTACGGCTTCCTGGGCGGCCCGGGTGGCCTGCTCAGCCTCCCGGACCCGCTCCGCAGCACCGGCCACCCGCTGCGCTGCCTGCCGGGTGTCGTCGAGGGACTTGGCGAGCCTGCCGCGCAGCTGCTCCAGGTTCGCCTCCTGCTGGGCGGCTTCGAGCGCCCGCTTCTGCTGGAGTTCGTCGATGTAGGCCAGTGCCTTGTCGTACAGGTGGGGATCGCGAACCTCGTCCGGCCAGTCTGCGTCCCGGGCGATCTGCTCGGCAGCCTCGGCGACCGGGCCCCCACCGATCAGCGGCACGTGGCGGCTGTGCATGTCGACGAGGTCGCCCATGCGTTCCCGGTCAGCCTTGGCGTGGAGGTCTGCTGCTCGCCAGCCGGTGTCGGCGCCAGGCTGGGCGAGGATGTCCTCGATCTGGCGGCGGGCGAGGTCGGGGTCGGCGTTCTCGGCGACCAGGGCGGTCTGGTTGGTGTACCGGCCCCGGGTCGCACCGACATAGAAGCCGGGCCGGTCGGTGCCTTCATCGACCAGCTGGACAGCTTCGTCCACGGTGAGCCCTTGCGCGCCGTAGCCGGTCACCGCGTAGGCCAGCTGGACATGCCGACGGGCCGCCTGCGCGTCCAGGTGCACGGCCCGGGCACCGTCGAGGCTGACCAGACCCAGTCCTCCATCGGCGTCGACGGCACGGACGCGCCAGCGTTCCCGGTTCGCATACCTGGCCCCGTCGGTCCCGGCCGCGTTCACCCGGGTAGCGACCACATCCCCGCCGCTGATCGTCTCCGACGCCCAACGGCCCCCGGACGGGGCGGTCGTGATCGACCGACCCTTGATGGTCCCGGCCGCGGCGAGCTGGTCGCGGATCAGCCCGTTGAGCAGTTGGACCTGCTCGTTCGTCCCGGCGATCACCAGACCGGTACCGGCGTGGGCACGCCCAGCCCAGCTGGCCGCAACCACCGCGGCACGTTCGGCGTCCGAGCTGTACACCTGGGCGTGTTCGATCACGGTCCGGGCGGACTGTTCGGGATCAGCCCCGGTGCGTAGGGCGACGCTGTGCGCCGCGTAGGCCTGGTCCTTCTCGCCGTCGGGCAGCCGGAACCGGTGCACATCGTTGGCGTCATCCAACAGCCACACCCGTCCCGGATCAGCGGCTTGTTTGGCGAGTTCCATGACGCCGCCGACACCGACCGCGCCGAACTGGAACGAGTCCCCTTGGATGCGCAGCTGCCAGCCGTGCCTGATCGCGGTCATCACCAGGGCCCGGGCGGCGTCCTGGCTGACCATCCCGGCCTCGTCGACCACCAGCCGGCCACCCGCCGGCAGCGCGTCGGCCGGCGACTTGGGTTCGCCCCATTCCCAGCCGCCCGCCGGGTTCTTGTCCCAGCCGTAGCGCATCAGGAACCGGTCGATCGTCGACGACTCCACCCCGGCCACCTGGCTGGCGGCCACGTTCGCCGCCGCCCCGGTCGGCGCCACCACCGACACCCGCTGGCCCGCAGCCGACGCAGCCGCGACGTGCTCGGTCAGGCTGGTGGTCTTCCCCACCCCGGCAGCGCCCTCCACCACCGACAGCCGGTCCGCTGAGGCGAGCACCGCCAGGCCTGCGCGGAGCTCGTTCTCCCGGGCGATCACTCCCACCGAGGTGAACCACTTCACCGCCGCCGACGGCACCCCGCCAGCCACTCCCGGCAACAACTGCGACAGCGCCAACGCCCGGGCCGCAACATCAGCGGCGGCCTCATCGATTGCGGCCGGATCGCCGTGGACGCGGCCCTCGACGGCCAGGATCGCGGCCGCCTCCAGGTCAGCCCGTGACCACGCTGACCGCTTCAACCCCTGCGCCTCCACCAACTCCGCCGCGAGCACATCCCGGTCCAGCCGAGCCACAGACACACGATCGTCCAGCGCCACCAAGGCGGGTTCGGGCAACCTGATGTGGTGCTCGGCGAGCACCTCCCGGATGCGGGCCGCCCACACCGCCAACTCGTCATCCAGCACCCCCGCCTCAGCCTTGTACGGCCGCTGCCGCTCCCACGCCTGCACATCCCACAACCGCGCCAGCCGGGCGGTCGGCTCCTGGCCGGGATGCTCAGCCCGCCACTCGGCCTCGATCCGGGCCAGGTTCCGCTCCAACTGCGCCGAGCGCCTGCTCATCGCCTCCACCACCGGCCGCAACAGCCGGATCTGACCCTGCTCGTCCACCCGGTAACCCAGCCCCTCAAGAACCGGCCGCAGCTCCCTGAGCTGCTCACGCTGGAAGATCGCCTGCACCGCAACGTTCAGGTTCCGCGCGCCCAGGGTGTCGAGCGCTCGCCACTTCCCGGCCGCCCACACCCGGGCGGAGATCTCC
This sequence comes from Propionicimonas sp., assembly GCA_036788135.1. Classification (GTDB taxonomy): domain Bacteria; phylum Actinomycetota; class Actinomycetes; order Propionibacteriales; family Propionibacteriaceae; genus Propionicimonas. Next base: position 805 of record DAIQNZ010000007.1, on the reverse strand, counting down.
ATGTGCCGGTGGAAGTGTGGATCCGCGGCCCTCGACGAGAAGTGCTGCACTGAGGCGATCTCGATCCGTTCCACCCGGACCCGCACTACCTGGCCGGCCTGCTTTACCTGCACCGTGCCGTTCTCCCACAGATACCGCAGCACCGCCCGCTCCGCGTTCACTTGGCCCCGCAGCAGCGCCGCCCGCACGACCGGGTCGAGAACGGCCAGGATGCTCCACTCCTTCGGCCCGTTCACCAGAAAGTCGACCACCGCCACATGCTCCGGCTCCACGGCCTGCGCCCACCGCGACTCCCCGGTGACCGGGTCCAGACCGGCCATGAACCGGGCGAACTGGTCGGCGTCCAACTGCCGTTCCACCAGCTTCCCGTCAGCGCCGATCCCCCGCCACGTCACCGTCGCCTGCCCGTGCTCCGACAGGTACTCATCAGCCCGCGAATGACCACACGTCGACAGGTAAGCAACCATGTTGGCAGCCCCCGCCGCCCGCACGATCCCCATCGACGTCATCGCCACTCAGCCACGGTACATTGCGTGCACTTCGAACGGAAGGGGACGTCTCGGGAAGGAACCAGATGATCGGGAGCCGTGGGGACGGACGTACTTCAGATGGGTGCTGCCGGTGGGTTCTGGTCAGGGATCGGGCAAGAGGACGTGCAGGTGGGCGCGTTCAGGAGCGAGCACGACGCCGAGGATCACTCCCCGCCGGAAGATCAGTTGGGCTCCCGACCCCACCAGGCCGAACGTCACTCTCATGGCTCCCCTCTGTCAAGAGGCGGCCGGGAGGGCGGGTCGTAGGCTTGGGT
>DAIQNZ010000006.1:0-243998 GCA_036788135.1 Propionicimonas sp. | reverse complement strand
CGAAGCCCATGTTGTCGGCGACGGTCATGTGCGGGTACAGCGCGTAGTTCTGGAAGACCATCGCGATGTCGCGGTCCTTCGGCGGCAGTTCGGTGACGTCGCGGTCACCGATGAAGATCTGGCCGTTGTTGACTTCCTCCAGGCCGGCGAGCATGCGCAGCGAGGTGGACTTACCGCAACCGGACGGTCCGACCAGGACCATGAACTCGCCATCACCGATCTCAAGATCGAGAGAATCAACGGCGGGGCGATCCGAACCCGGGTAGACACGGGTGGCTTGCTTGAAACTAACTGTGGCCATGCCAAGTAGTCCTTTCCACGGGCAGGTACGTGCCCGACGATCCGTAGTGGAAAATGGCCGCCTCAGTGCGACCAAGAGCCATCATGACATGACAAGGCCGCTACGGCCAGGCGTTCCACCAGGCAGCATTGCCACCCATGCCCGGGACCGTGCTCTGCCGGGTAGGCTCAGCGCGTGACCGAGCCGGAATCCGCTTCCCCGGACGCCGTGGAGGCTCCGACCCCTGAATGGTGGGACGACGCGTCCCTGCCCTGGCGTCATAAGCCGACGCGGGCCGACCTGGCCTGCCTGGTGTGGCTGGGCGTGGTCACCGTCTACGGCGTGGTGATGCTGATCGTGCGGCCCACCTTGCTGGCGCTCGATCCGCACATTCTGGCTTCTCTCGGTTCCTGGTCGGGCATGGTGATCGTCGGTGCCAGGGCCAGTGTCGGCGACCCGTGGTGGCCGCTGGTCTACGTGCTCGGAACGTTCGGCTTGATCAAGTTCGACTGGATCTACTGGTGGGCCGGGCACTTGTGGGGACGCAATGTGATCGAGGTCTGGTCTGGCCGCTCGGAGCGCGCACGCAAGATCAACGAGTGGGCCGAGCGATTCGCCCGCAAGTACGACACCCTCGCGCTGATGCTCTCGCTGATCCCGTTCGTGCCCGGCCGTGGCGTGATCGTCGCGGTGCTCGGCGAGGCGGGAACCAGTCTGCGGAAGTTCCTCACCATCTCCATCCTCACCTCCGCCGTCGTCAACGCGGCGCTGCTGGCTGTGGGCGTCTGGATCGGGGAGCCCGCGGTTGCCGCGATGGACGCCTACGGCAAGTACCTGCTGTGGCTGTCGGTGGCGCTGCTGGTGTTCGTGGTCATCAGCGCCGTCCGGCAACAGCGCGCCAAGGCGACCTCCTCCCACTGAACCAGCGGCAGCAGCTGCCGGCGACTATCCGCGCAGCCCCTTGCCCAGGTAGGCCTCCTGGATCTCCGGATTGTCCAAGAGCTCCCGCGAGGTGCCCTGCAGCACGATCTCGCCGGTGGCCAGGACGTAGCCGCGCGAGGCGATCGACAAGGCCAGCTCGGCTTGCTGCTCGACGAAGAGCACGGCAACTCCCAGCTCGGTGTTGATCCGGACGATCTCGTCGAGCACCTGATCGACCAGCTTGGGCGAAAGCCCCATCGTGGGCTCGTCCATGCAGATCAGCTTCGGCCGGCTCATCAGCGCTCTGGCGAAGGCCAGCATCTGCTGCTCGCCGCCGGACAGCGTCCCGGCCTCTTGGCGTCGGCGCTCGGCCAGCCGAGGGAAGTGGTCACGCATCCGCTCCAGATCCTCGGCGACGCCGGCCTTGTCGGTGCGGGTGAAAGCGCCGGCGAGCAGGTTCTCGTCGACCGTGAGTTGGGGGAAGACCCGCCGTGCCTCGGGCACCGAAGCGATGCCGGCCCGGATCCGGTGGCTGGTCGCGGCGCGGGTGACGTCGGCTCCGTCCAGACGGACCGCGCCCGAACGCACCGGGACCAGCCCGAGGATGGTCTTCATCGTGGTCGATTTGCCGCTGGCGTTGCCGCCAAGCAGAGAGACGATCTCTCCGGCGCCGACGCTGATCGTGTTGCCGCGAAGGGCGTGGAAACTTCCGTAATAGACGTGCACATCATCGACGTCCAGCAGTGCGCTCACTGGTCTCCTCCTAGTCCGCGGCGGCGGCCGAGATAGGCCTCGATCACCGCGGGATTGTTGCGGACGGCCTGGGGTGAGCCGGCGGCGATGATCCGTCCGCCGTCCATGACGATGACCCGGTCGGAGACGGTCATCACTAGATCGAGTTTGTGCTCGACCAGCAGGATCGTCTGCCCCTCCGCCTTCAGTGCGAGCAACTGGTCGAGCACTTCGGCGGTTTCCGACTGGTTCATTCCGGCTGTGGGTTCATCCAGCACGAGCAGCTTGGGCTGCAGGGCCAGGGCCCGCGCGATCTCGGTGCGGCGACGATTGGCGTAGCTCAGCGAGTAGGCCGGGTCGTCACGGCGCGGCCCCAGGCGGGCCTCGAAACGATGAATCTCGGTTTCGATGGTCGCCTCGATCCGGCGTCGCTCCCTGCGCGCGGACGGCGTGCCGACGATCGCGATGAGCAGTTCGGCGAGCAGCGGGATCCAGCGCAGCAGAAACAGGTGTGACAGATGGCGGAAGGGCCGACTCGCCGTCAGCGTGGAGTGCAGCCCGACCTCGATGTTGTCCGCGACCGACAAGGTGGCGAACACGCGTCCGTTCTGGAAGGTCCGGGCGATGCCCTGCTCGGCGATCCGAGCAGTGTCGGCGTGATTGATTCGGACCCCGTCGAGCGTGATCGTCCCGCCGTGCGCCGGGATCGTCCCGGTGACCAGGTTGAGCGTGGTGGTCTTGCCCGAGCCGTTCGGCCCGATGATCGAGACCACCTCGCCGGGCGCGACGGTGAAACAGATGCCGTCCACGGCCTTCAGCCCGTCGAAGTGGCGTTCGAGGTCGACGACGTTCAGCAGTGCCTGGCTCATGCGTTCCTCACCAGGATCCCGCCCGGACGGAACCGCACCACCAGGATCAGCACCAGGCCATAGACGATGATGCGCAGCTCGGGGGTGAACCGCAGCAACTCCATGGCGCCGATCAGGACGATCGATCCGACTACGGCGCCGTAGGGCAGGCTGACCCCGCCCATGATCACGATGGTCACCACCAGCAGCGACATCAGCATGGTGAAGATCGTCGGGTCGATGTAGGTGTACTGATGGGCCAGCAGGGATCCACCGATGCCGGCGAAGAACGCCGAGATCGCGAAGGCCAGGGCCTTGTAGTCGCGAACCCGGACGCCTGAGGCCAGCGCCGCGACATCGTCCGCACCGACCGCCGAGATCACTCGTCCCACATGTGAGCGTCGAATTCTCGCCATCACGAGCAAGGTGATCACCAAGATCGCGAAGTCGATCAGGTAGAAGCCCAGCGGAGTGGCCAGGGAGACCTCGCCCCACATCGGGCCGGGGATGCCGTAGATGCCTTGCGGCAGCACCAGCCGGATCACCGCCACGATCACCGTGCCGACGCCCAAGGTGGCGATCGAGATGTAGTGCCCCTTCACTCCCCAGATCGGCGAGGACAGGATCGAGCTGATCACCGCGGCGCTGAGGCCGGCGATGGGCAGCGCCGTCCAGAAGCTGAATGGCAGCAAGACGGTGAGTAGCGCCGAGGTGTAGGCGCCGATGGCGATCGGTCCGGCCTGTCCCAGCGCCAAGATGCCTGCTTGCCCCGCGGTGACGGTGAAGCCGGCTGCGATGATCGCGTAGATCAAGACCTGGGTGCCGGTGATCAGCAGGTAGTCGCCCCCGAACAGCGGGATCAGTACGGCGCCGACGACGAAGGCCGCCGGCCACACCCAGCGGGGGATCGCCTGCGGGCGTCCCTTACCGAGGAAGGTGCCGGTCAGTGGCTCGGACGAGATCAGCGGCACCTTTCCCAGCAGGCCGCCCGGGCGCAGAATCAGCACGGCGATCAGGACGACGAAGACGATGATCTCGCGGGCGCTGTCCCCGAAGAAGTAGATGCCGCCGGCTTCGAGGATGCCCAAGACGAAGCCGCCCACGACGGCGCCGACCAGGGAGCCCAGGCCGCCGAGGGTGGCGGCGACGAAGGCGGTCATGCCGACGTTGAGGCCGGAACTGGGGTTGGCGATGCCGACATACAGCGCGATGAACACGCCGGCCACGCCACCTAGGGCCGAGGCGATGACGAAGGCCAGGTGTTGCACCAGGCCGACCGGGATACCCATCTGCACCGCAGCCTCGCGGTCTTGGGCGGTCGCCCGAATGGCCTGTCCGATCTTGCCGTACTTCAAGAAGGCGGCCATCGCCAGCATGGTCACGGCGGTGAAGCCCAGCATCACCAGGTCGGACGTCCCGAAGCTCATGTTCCCGACCTGGAAGTTGGACGTCGGCAGCACCTTGGGGAAGACCCGGAACTGTGCGGTGAACGCGAGCTGGGAAGCATTGTCGAGGATCTGTGAGACCGCGTAGGTGGACAGCATCGCGGCGAGCGGCAGGAACTGCGCCAGCGGCTTGACGACGGTGATGTTGATCACCAGCCCGAGCGCGGCACAGATCACCACCACCGCGAGCAGCGCGGTCCAGAATGGCCAGCCGAGCTGGGTGATGAAGAACCACGCCAGCATGGCGCCCAAGCCGAAGAACGAGAATTGGGCGAAGTTGACGACGTTCATGACGCCGAAGACCAGGGAGATGCCGACCGCTCCGAGGGCGTAGACGTTCCCTCGGAGCAGGCCGGCGATCAATGTGTCGAGCATGGGATTACTGCGTTCGCCGAATCAGCCCTTGTACTCGACCCACTTGCCACCCTGCAGGATGGTCGGGGTCAGGCTGGGCGATGCCACCCGGCGCGTGCTCTGATCGAAAGTGATCTTTCCGTAGACGACGCTGGGCACGTCCTTGATCTGCTGGAAGCCGGCAAGCGCCCCCTCACGGGTTGCCCCTCCGGCCTTGACTGCGGCGACCGCAACGTTCAAGGCGTCGTACGCGCCGGCCTCGAATCCGGTGACCGCGGTCTCGTTCGGGTACTTGGCCAGGAATGCCTTCACGAAGGCCTGCACCTCCGGCTTGCTGCTGGTCTGCAGGAACTCCGCGCCGTTGATCGAGCCGGTGGCATCCGGGGTGGCGTTGAAGGACTGTTCGTCCTGGCCGCCGTAGAAGGTGCCCTTGTAGCCGATGGCTCGCAGCTGGGTGACGATCTTGGCCGCGTCCGGTCCGTACCCGATGTGGGCGAAGGCGTCCGGCTTGGCCGCGGTGGCCTTGGTCAACGACGGACGGTAGTCGTCCGAGGTATCGAGGACTCCTTCTGCATCAGTGATGGTGAGCCCGATCTTGTCGGCCTCGGCTTTGAAGGCGTTGAAGGCCGGAATGCCCCAGTCGGCGGTGTTGAGGTAGGTGACGCCGACCGACTTCACGCCCTGGGACTTGATGTAGTCGGCCTGCCAGGTGTAGCTCGCGCTGGTCGTGATCGAGCTGGACCACTGGTACTGAGTGCCCTTTGCCGTGAAGTCCGGGTTGGAGTTGTTGAAGCCGTACTGCACGAGCTTTCCTGCCGAGTAGATCGGCGAGGCCGGGATCGAGGCTGCTGAGGAGTAGTCGCCGAAGACCAGGATCACCGACGGGTCGCTGACGAACTTCTGGGCCACCGTCACTGACTGCTTGGGGTCTGACTGCGAGTCTTCGTAATGCAGCGCCACCTTCTTCCCGTTGACACCCCCGGCGGCGTTGACCTGATCGAGGGCAAGTTCGAAGCCCTCCTTGAACTGCTGCCCGTATTGCGCGTACTGGCCGGTGATCGCGGCCGAGACGCCGAAGGTGATCGTGTCCGACGACGGCGCGGCGGCACTGGCGTTAGAGCAGCCGACCAGACCGATCACGGAACCGGCGGCTAGCAGGCCTGCACCGAGGCGGCGCCGGGGCGGATGAAGCTTCATGGGAATTTCCTCTCGAATAGTCAGGCGTGGGCGTCGTGGTGGTTAGGAGGCGTCGCGCAGTCGCCGAAGCGATGCGGGGTCTGCGGGGGTGGGGATGGTGCAGCTGGGAGCCAGCAGGAAGGGTCGATCGAGGTCCGCGGTGAGGGCGGTCTGGAGTTGGGCCTGGACCTGGGTGAGATCGCTGCCGGGTGCGAACAGCTGGTTGTTGACCCCGCCCACGGCGGTGGCCCCGATCGAGGTCTCCAACGGTGGATTGCCTGGTTGGAACTGGTCCCAATGCAGGGCGCTGATCGGGTAGTCGGTGAACCACTCCGGATGGGCGTGCGGACCGCAGGTGTGGAGGATGGTGGCGCCGGCAGCTGCTGCCGCCAGCACGGTGAGGTCGTGGGGTCGAGAGTGTTCGGCGAAAGCGCGCTGGTCGAAGTACCCCGCCGATGCGGTGCCGGTCACGGCGTAGAAGATGCCGTCCAGGCCCGCGCCGCCCTGTTCCAGCGGAGCGAGCAACGCGCGGACGTAGTCGGCAAGGCTCTGCGCGATTGCCGTCAGAGCCACGCGGACGCCGTCCGGGTCGCTGCGGACGAGATCCTCGAAGGTGAACGGCGTCGTCGATCCCGCCACCGGGACCCCCGGGTAGAGCGGCAGTCCGGCTAGCTGCAGCAACACCGACAGCGGTGAGAAGACCGTCTGCACGATGGCCCGATCGGCGAGCGCGGCCCGGATCAGCCGCGCCGAGGCCAGGTGTTCGGCGAAGACTGCGTTGTGCTGCGGGTCGAGCGGACGGATCCTCGCGAGATCGGCCACCGAAGCGACTGCTGGCCTGACCAGGCGCGGGACGACCCCGTGATAGTCGTCCGGGTCGTAGATCGAGCCCCAAGCCTCGGCGTAGTAGACGGCACGGGGGTTGATCTTCACCCAGTCCCAGTCCCAGGTGCGGTTGAAGTCGACGGTGGCGGCCGCGAACCGTTCAGGCTCGTACTCCTCGCCGACCGGGTGCTGCCAGGCGCTGGTGAGGAAGCGGTGGCCCGGCTCTGCGTGCAGCAGTGCATGAAATGCTGCGCGGCGATCGTTGGGGTTTTCGGGCGCGGCAATATCGATGCCGCTGGGCAAGGTCATGGGAAACTCCTAAAAAGGCATGGGGATATTCGTGGAATACAGGCGGAAAGCGCAACGACTTCTCATTCGAAGATGGATTCCACCATCGGCGCTGAGGTCAGGGCCGCCCCCGTGGGCACAGACGTGCTGGGGCTGGGGTGCCACCTTCGCAGGTGGCGGAGCAGGACTGCGGGGGAGGCCCCTGACGTCAGGCCATCAGCCGATTGCAGCCCTGGCAAGGCATTCGACGACAGCGCATGACGGCAGGGTGCATCGCAGGGCGGGGGAGGCCGCTGGTCAAGCTGCTCATCAGGGTCGCTTTCGGTGGGCACGTGTCGGCGCATCTGGCCGGCGTCGATCTGTTCGACGTGAGGAACGCTAGCAGGGAATCGTCGGGAGACGGGAATTCTTCTCGCATGCTGGACGCACATGTATACGTGAGTGGACACGACGCGAGAAAAAGGCTCTGATGGGGGTGGATCTTTTCGTCAATAATGTTAGGAATCAGGATGCCTTCGCCGAAGCTCGGCTTCTTCACCCGTCTGCTTGAGCAGGCGCCGCCTCGTGACCGTTACCGCTTCGCCGTCGAACAGGCCCGGCATGCCGAGCGGCTGGGTTTCGACACCGTCTGGGTGGCTCAGCATCACTTCCATGCCGATGAGGGCGGCCTGCCCTCGCCGTTCGTGCTGCTGTCGCATCTGGCGGCCACGACCAGCAGGATCCGCCTGGGGACCGGCGTGGTCACCCTGCCGCTGGACAACCCCGTCCGAGTCGCGGAGGACGCGATCGTGACTGACCTGCTTTCCGGCGGCCGCCTCGAGCTCGGGTTGGGCTCCGGCGCCACCGATGCATCGCTGGCCGCCTTCCAGGTTGCGCCCAGCGAGCGCGCCCAGGTCTATGACGCCGCGGTCGCGCGCGTGCTCGCTGCCCTGGGCGGTGAGGCTCTCGGGCACCAGGAAAATCACCTCTACCCCGACGGCGGCGCCCTGCTGGACCGGGTCTGGCAGGCGACGTTCTCGTCCTTCGGTGGAACGCGGGCCGGCCGCGCCGGACACGGTCTGATGATCTCCCGGACGCAGCCGCGCCCGGCCGATCAGCCGGATCTGCCGCTTGCGGCGGTGCAGCAACCCATCCTCGACGCCTATCGCGCCGCGTTGCCGGCAGGGGTGGAACCACGGATTCTGGCGTCACGCACGCTGGTGGTCACCGACACTCAGGCGCAAGCGGAGCAGTATCTGCAGGCGGCGTGGGATCAGGCGCGGGTGCGGCCGGGAACCGGTGGCTCCTTCGTCGTGGCCGCCGATGACGCGCGCACCTGGGCTCGGCGCACCGACAGCATCATCGGCACGGCCGAGCAGGTCATCTCCGTTCTGCAGGCCGACCCGATCCTGCCCCAGGCCACCGAGATCGCCTTCCAGGTGCACAGCATCGACCCCGGCCACGAGGCGACGCTGCGTTCGTTGGAGCTGATCGCCACCGAGGTCGCTCCGAGGGTGGGCTGGCTGTCCGGCGGCGTCTCGGCCCGGGCGGGGGCGCGATGACCAGCGACATCATCGACGCGCTGGCCGGGGTCGTGAACGGGTCCGCCGTTGACGCCGCCCGGCGGGCGCGACCGCAGGCACGGGAGAACTCCCAGGCCAGCTACCGGGCGCTGTTCGTCAGCGCCGATCAGACTGGCGTGACCCAGCGCGAGCGCCTGGCTGTGGCGAGCTTCGTGGCTGCACTGCATGGCGTCCCGGCTGCCCGGCAGCACTACCGCGAGCTCCTCGTCGACGCCGGCGGCACCGAGTTGGCTGTGCTGATCGATCAGCAGGCCGAGTACGCCGCCGCCTCCGGGCCTTACGGGCGCTTCCCGGCGACCGCCGACCTGCGCGCAGAGGATCAGCCAGGCAGCGCGTTCGCCATCGAGTCGGCCGCGGCCGCCGTCCTCGGATCGCGGTTGACCAGCGCACTCGAGCACGCGCATCTGCTGGTGTTCCGTCCGCGGGAGTCCTCGCCGCAGGCGCTCGCCGCGCTTCTCGACGCCGGCTGGTCGACGCCTGAGGTGGTCACCCTCTCGCAGCTGGTCGCGTTCCTCACCTATCAGCTCCGGGTCGTTCACGGCCTGAACGTTCTCGAAGGAGATCAGCGATGAGCCACGATCATGTTCTTCGACCCGAGGTCGTTGCGCCGTCCCGGTTCACCCAGGCGAACATCGGGTGGCAGCCGTGGCTCGAGCCGGTCGAGGCCGAGGCGCTGTCGTCGATTCAGCAGGCCGCCTTGATCGATGCCGGGCGAGCGCGCTCGCCGTACTTCCGCCTGTTGGCGCACGATCCAGAGATCCTGAAGGCTCGTACCCTCACCGACAACGACATCTTCTACAACCCGCAGGCTGGTCTGCCGCGCGGTGAGCGGGAGTTTGCTGCCGCTGCGACGTCGCGGTTCAACGGCTGCATCTTCTGCGCCTCCGTGCATGCACGCTTCGCCACCCACTTTCTTGACGACCCGCAGGACGTCGAGCGACTGCTGGCCGACGGGGTGGTTGCCGACCTGACCGCGGAGCATCGGGTGGTGGTCGACGCCGTGACCGCCTTGGCGCGGACGCCGATCGGGTTCGACGCGGGCAACGTGCAGGCGCTGCGGGCTCTGGGTTGGGACGATCAGGCGGTCAGTGACCTGATCCATGCCGCGGCGTTCTTCAACTGGGCGAATCGGTTGATGTTGTCGCTGGGGGAGCCGGACGCGACCGGCGTGGAGCTCTAGGTCGGCGGTGGAGCCTCCGACAGGATTCGAACCCGCGACCATCCGCTTACAAGGCGGGCGCTCTACCAACTGAGCTACGGAGGCATGGAGCGTGAGCTCCGGCGGCCCATTGTGCCAAAGAGCAGCGCGCGGCGCAGGTCGGCCCCGCGTCGCGCACTAGCATGCCGGGCATGACCCAACCCGAGCTCCGGCCCGCGACGCCGGACGATGCCGCCGAAGTCCTGGTCCTTCAGCGCTGCTGCTGGGTGGGCGAGGCCGTCAGCAATCAGCTGTGGGACATTCCGGCCCTGAGCGAGCCGCTGGAATCGGTGCGGTCCTGGATGCCGCAGGCGTGGGTGCTGCGTGACGGCGGGCGTTTGATCGGGGCCGTGCGCGGCTTCACGGACGGCGACACCTGGCAGATCGGACGGTTGATGGTGGCTCCCGATCGTCAGGGCGAAGGGTGGGGTGGCCTGCTGCTGCGTCATATCGAGCGGCAGGCGCCGCCCGCGACCGCGTGGCTGGTGCTGTTCACCGGAGCGGCCAGCGAGCGCAATCTGGGTCAGTACCACGCGGCGGGATATCTCGAGTTCGATCGGGCCAACGGGTTGGTGTTCCTGCGAAAGCCTGCCGACATCGCGGCCTCAGGGGTTTCGGCCAGCTAGAACCGGAAACCACCGGTGGCCCGATCTCCGAGCCTGCGGAGCTCGTGTCCTCAGCCGTCGATCACCACGTCGGCAAGCTCCCGGGGGCGGTCCCGGCGCCAGTGTTCGGCTTCCTGGTCGGCCCATTGCTGCCAGTGCGGCGCGAAGATCTCGCCGTCGCGGGCCAGTGCGCGCTCGCGGCGGCGGTCCTGGGGAGTTTCGACCCACACCCGCAGCGTCGCCAGTTCGCTGCTCGCGGCAGTGATCGCGCCGCATCCTTCGATGATCAGTGGACATCGCGGATCGACCGCCAGCGGTCCGCCGGGCCGATCGGCTTCCCAATCCCACGACGTCACCTCTCCACCGCGAATGAGCGTCGGGACCGCCGCTGCCGCGGCTGCGAGTCCGTCCCAGCCGGGGCAGATGGTGTCGGTGCAGATCACCACGGCCGGCTCAGCTCCGGGCCAAGCGTCGATCATCTGGGCAGCCAAGGTGGATTTGCCGGCGCCGGCGCCACCGTCGATCAGCACCACCGGCCGACGCGCGGCTGCGACCGCAACCAGCAGAGCGTGCAGGGCGGCCGGTGTCACCGCACTCCGGCTGCGGTCAGGAAGGCCACGCCCTTCCCGGACACGGTCACGTCGGTTTCGCCGGCGTCGAGGAACGCTGCTCCACCCTTGCCCAGGGCCAGCGGCCCATCGGCTCCGGCCAGGCTGACGTCGCCGGAGACCACCAGCAGCACTCGCGCCGAGCCGTCGCCGGGCAGTTCGACGGGTGCGTCAGACGCTGTGAGCCGCCACACGTCGAACTCGGGGCAACCGGTGGGGTAGTGGTCCACGCCGGCGGCGATCCGCTGCGGTCGGGTGATCTCAGGCTCGGAGGCGTTGAAATCCACCACCTTGATCAGTTCGCCGACGTCAACGTGCTTGGGGGTGAGACCGCCGCGAATGACATTGTCGGAGTTCGCCATCACCTCGACGCCGGTGCCGCGCAGGTGGGCGTGCATGTGACCGGCAGGGACGAAGACCGCCTCGCCGGGCTGCAGCACGACGCGGTTCATCAGCAGCGCGGCCAGAATGCCGGGATCGGAGGGGAAGACTTCGTCCAGCTCGATCACGGTGCGGGCGAAGTCGCCGAGTTCGCCGGGATCGTCCTTGTGCTGCATGGCGGCGGCGCACACCAGTTCGGACAGCTGAGCGCGCTCGCCATCGAGGCTGAGCACGTCGAGGAAGACCTCTTCCAGCGCGGCGGCGCCGCGGCGTTCGGTGAGCGGTCCGATGACGCTGGCCAGGTCGTCGGCGACGCCGAGGCCGGCGAAGAGCGCCTCGGTAGCGCGCGGGTCGCGAAAGCCGCTCAGGGTGTGGAACTCGTCCAGCGCGATCAAGATCTCCGGCTTGGGCCAGGAGTCGCGATAGGTCCGCTCGGGAGCGTCCGGCGCAACGCCGGCCGCCTCTTCGCGGGCGAAGCCCTCCTCGGCCTGCTCGCGGGACGGATGCGCCTGCAGACTCAACGCGTGCCGCGCCGAGAGCACCTTCACCAGATAAGGAAGCTGGTCACCGAAACGTTCCCTGCTGGCGGCGCCGAGAGCTTCGGGGCGCTCAGCGAGCAGCTCATTGAGCGCGACGCCGTCGGCCCGAGAAGGGGCGACGGGGTGAGCTCCCAGCCAGTACTCAGCCACGGGTTCCCCATCGGCCGCGCGGCCCAGGAGGTGGGGAATGGCATCGGTGGTGCCCCAGGCGTAGCGCTGAACCGCTCCCTGCAACCGCAGCATCTGGAATCCTCACTGATCGACAGCGTTGGGTTGGCACGGTGGCCGTCGTTGAGTCTAGCCCCAGCATCGGGTCGACAGGTCAGTCGCCGACGGCCTCGTACGGCCCTTCCGCCGCGCCGATGGACGGCGGCGCCCCGGCTTGTCAAGGGTCGCTGCGGCGTGTTGAACAGACGAATGACATCCATGTGGTTCGCGGGGTACGCTGAGGACATGTCTTCTCCGATGCCGATCACCGCAACGGGCCTGAGCGAGCAGCAGGCTGCTCTGTTGGAGTTCGAAAAGAACTGGTGGTCGTTGCCGGGTTCGAAAGAGGCCGAGATTCGCGAGCGATTCGACATGTCGCCGACCCGCTACTACCAGCTACTGAATGCGCTGATCGACTCGCCGGAGGCCTTGGCTCATGACCCGCTGCTGGTCAAGCGGCTGCGCCGAATGCGCGAAAGCCGCCAGAAGGAGCGCACGGCACGCCGCCTGGGCGTGAATCTGCGGGGCTGATCGGCGCGTCACGCGCCGCGACCGCCGTGCTGAGCGGCGCTGATCGCGTCCCCGCTATGAGGTCGGCGGCTTTTCGCCGGATCCTCGCGCCAGGTAAGTGACCGGGACTTCGATCTGGGTCGTCATTCCGGTGGGGTCTTCCAGACGTTCCAATGCTCGCCGAGCGGCGATGCGTCCGAGTTCTCGGGGGTCGTGGGCGATGACCGAGATGCCGAACACGTCAGCGAGGTCAAGCTCGTCGAAGCCGACCAGGGCGGCGTCGACGGCTGCCTTGCGCAGCGCGTGGATGCTAGCGATGGTGGCGCGGTTGTTCCCGGCCACGATGGCAGTCGGTGGCTCCGGCATGGTCAGCAGATCAGCGACGAGCTGTTCGATCGGCAACTCGGGGTCGTCCGAACCGCGATCCCATTCGGGTCGGGTCTCCAGCCCGTACTCGGCCATCGCCTGGCGATAGCCCGCGATCCGCTCCTGCTGGGAGTAGACGTTGCGCGGGTTGCTGACGTAAGCGATGCGGCGGTGGCCGTGCTCGATCAGTGAGCGGGTGGCGAGGTAGCCGCCGTGCCGGTTCGCCAGCACGACGGAGTCGGCCAGAAGGTTGCGTGCCGGGCGGTCGACGGCGACCAGCGAGAGTCCGAGGTGTCGCTCACCTTCGAGGTAGGAGTGATCTGTGCCGATGGGCACGAAGATCACCCCACGCACGCGCTGCGAGACCAGCGTCTCGATGTTCTCCCGCTCCTTGGCCGGGCTGTCGGCGCTGACCAGCACCATCGTGAAGCCGTGCAGGGCCAGTTCGTTTTGAATCCCCGCGGCCACGTGGACGTAGAAGGGGTTGGTCATCTCGACAGTGGCGAACGCGATGGTGCGTGATTGGCCGCCGGTGCGCAGATCACGCGCGATCACGTTCGGCTTGAAATGGAGCCGCTCAGCAGCGGTCAGCACCTTCTGCCGGGTGGCGGCTGAGACCGTCTCGGGTCGGGTATAGACCCGAGAGACCGTCCGCGCGCTGACGTCGGCCAGACGCGCCACATCGACCAGGGTGGCCCGCTGGTGAATGTGTGGACCTTCGACCATGGCGCCAGCATACACGGGGCAATGTCAACGATAGACAAATCGCGCCACGCGCTCGTTACCGTACTGTTATCGGTGCAACGAACGTCCTTGTGAAAGGCCTATAGCGGTCTTGTTTGGCGTTGTGGGGACGTCCGCCATCGTTGACATTGGCGCGCCAGCGAACCTACGCTCGCCGCGAGGTGATCAGCACCGTGCGCGAGGAGGCAACACGGATGAGCGGTCCCGATCTGATCTTGGAGATGACCAACATCTCCAAGGAGTTTCCGGGAGTTAAGGCACTCGACGGCGTAACGCTGCGAGTGCGACGAGGGGAGATCCATGCGATCTGTGGAGAGAACGGAGCCGGCAAGTCGACTCTGATGAAGGTGCTGTCGGGAGTGCATCCCTACGGCAGCTACACCGGCGAGATCCATTACGACGGCCAGCTGGCCAGGTTCGCCAACATTCGTGACAGTGAGCACGCGGGCATCGTGATCATCCATCAGGAGCTCGCGTTGATTCCGGAACTGTCGATCGCAGAGAACATGTTCCTCGGTAACGAGGTTCGCGGCTCGCTGGGTTCGATCGACTGGATCGCCACCCGGCAGCGGGCACGCGAGTTGATGCAGCGCGTCGGGCTCCATGACGAGCCTGACTCTCAGATCAAGAACATCGGCGTCGGCAAGCAGCAGTTGGTCGAGATCGCCAAGGCGATCAGCAAGGACGTCAAGCTGCTCATCCTCGATGAGCCGACGGCAGCACTCAACGAGAGTGACTCGGCGCACCTGCTCGACCTGATCCGTGAGTTCAAGGGCCACGGCATCACCTGCATCATGATCAGCCACAAGCTGAACGAGATTGCCGCGATCGCCGACTCGATCACGATCATCCGCGACGGTCGCAGCGTCGAGACCATCGAGGTGGCGCCGGGCGAGCGTGTGGACGAGGACCGGCTGATCCGCGGCATGGTCGGGCGAGAGCTGACCTCGCGTTATCCCGAGCACACGCCGAAGATCGGCGAGGTCATGTTCGAGGTGCGCAACTGGACAGTCCGCCACCCGGAGGTGCCTGATCGCTTGGTCTGCAAGGGCTCGAACTTCAACATCAGGCGGGGAGAGATCGTCGGTTTCGCCGGGCTCATGGGCGGCGGACGCACCGAGCTGGCTCGCTCGATCTTCGGGCGCTCCTACGGCATCTACGAGGCCGGACAGATCTTCCTCGACGGCAAAGAGATTGTGCCGAAGAACGTGCAACAGGCGATCAAACTCGGCCTGGCCTACGTCACCGAGGATCGCAAGGTGCTCGGACTCAACCTGCTCGACGACATCCGTACCACCGTGGTGTCGGCTGAGCTCGAGCAGATCTCGCCGCATGGTGTTGTTGATCGCAATGCGGAGTTCGTCGCAGCTGAGAAGTATCGCAAGGAGCTGCGGATCAAGACGCCGACGGTGAACGAGGGCGTGATCAAGCTGTCGGGCGGCAACCAGCAGAAGGTTGTGGTGGCCAAATGGCTGTTCACCGAGCCGGAGGTGCTGATCCTCGACGAGCCCACCCGCGGCATCGACGTCGGGGCCAAGTACGAGATGTACGCGATCATGAATGCCCTTGCCGACGCAGGCAAGGCGATCATGATGATCTCCTCCGAGCTGCCTGAGTTGCTCGGGACCTGCGACCGGATCTACACGGTCAGCAATGGCGCGATCACCGGCTGCCTGTCTCGCGGAGAAGCGACCCAGGAGAGCTTGATGCGACTGATGACGCTGCTCCCCACCAACACCACGACTGCGGCCTGACGGTCGAGACAAGACGAGAACGAAATGAACGGATTGAAGCAACTCTTCGGCGGTGGCCTTCGCCAGTTCGGCATGTTGTTCGTGCTGGTGGCGCTGGCCCTCTTCTTCAACTGGCAGACGGGTGGCCTGGTGGTCACCCCGACCAACCTGATGAACCTGCTCAACGGCAACAGCTACATCCTGGTGCTGGCCATCGGCATGGTCATGGTGATCGTTATCGGCCATATCGATCTGGCCGTCGGCTCGGTCGCAGCCTTCGTCGGCATCGTGGTGGCCATCGCGATGCGCGACGTGGGTATCCCGTGGTGGGCCGGCATCCTGCTCGGCCTCGTGATCGGCGCCATCTGTGGTGCGTGGCAGGGCTTCTGGGTGGCCTACATGGGTATCCCCGGCTTCATCGTCACCCTGGCCGGTTACATGTTCTTCCGCGGCGCCAACCAGTGGGTGGGCAAGTCGCTGACCGTCCCCGTGCCTAAGGACTTCCAGTTCCTGGGCGCCGGCTATCTGCCGGAGTGGGGTCCCAACACCGGGATGAACAACTCCACCTTGCTGTTGGGAATCATCGCCATCGTCGTCTTGGTCTGGCTGCAGCTCAGCCAGCGCCGCGCGCTGGTCAAGGTCAACGCCGAGGTTCCGCCGATGTGGGTCACCGTGATCCGGATCATCCTGCTTGCGCTGGTCATCGGCTGGTTCACCTGGATGTTCGGCACCGGACGCCCCGGCTCGTCGTTCCCGGTTCCCGGTCTGATTCTGGTCGCCTTGGTCATCCTGTACAGCTACATCACCCAGCGCACCGTGACCGGGCGTCACATCTACGCCGTCGGTGGCAATCGGCTGGCAGCTGAGCTGTCCGGCGTCAACACCAAGCGCACCTACTTCCTGGTGATGACGAACATGTCGATCCTCGCGGCCTTCGCCGGAATGATGTTCGTCGGCCGCTCGACCGCCTCCGGCCCGTTCGACGGCGTCGGCTGGGAGCTGGACGCCATCGCGGCCGTCTTCATCGGCGGTGCCGCCGTCTCCGGCGGCGTCGGGACCGTGATCGGTTCGATCATCGGTGGCCTGGTGATGGCCGTGCTGAACAACGGCCTGCAGTTGATGAGTGTCGGTTCCGACGTGACCCAGATGATCAAGGGCTTGGTGCTGCTGGCCGCCGTCGCCCTGGACGTGTGGCAGAAGTCACAGGGGCGATTCTCGATCACCGGACTGTTCTTCGGCCGCAATCGAGCCAAGGACGCAGAAGCGTCCGCCGTTCCGGAAACCACCCCCGAGCGTGAGGTGCTGGCCAACCCCGGAGATCTGCGCTGACCGTTGCGTCAGCGTCCAACAAGCTGCCTGTCGCGCGGAGGCGACAGGGGGACCGGAAGCCAGGGCGGCTTCCGGGAATCAGAAAGAGGTAGAGATGAAGAAGTTCACGAAGGCCGCGGTGGTACTCGCGGCTGCGGGGGCTCTGGCTCTCACCGGGTGTGGTGGCGGTCGTACCGAATCGTCCACCGCGGCATCCGGGGCTGCAGGTTTCGCCAGCGACGCCGTGATCGGTGTGGCCCTGCCCCAGAAGACGTCTGAGAACTGGGTGCTGGCTGAGGGTCTGTTCAACGACGGCCTGAAGAATGCCGGCTTCACCCCGAGCGTTCAGTTCGCCAACGGTGGCGTGACCGAGCAGCAGAACCAGATTCAGGCAATGATCGAGAAGGGTGCCAAGGTCCTGATCGTCGGCGCCATCGACGGCTCGCAGCTGGGCACGCAGCTGGCTGCCGCCAAGCAGGCCGGCATCACGGTGATCGCTTACGACCGCCTGCTCACCAACACCCCCGACGTCGACTACTACGTGGCATTCGACAACTACAAGGTCGGTCAGCTTCAAGGCCAGGCCCTCCTCGACGGTCTGAAGGCTCGCAAGGGCAACAAGTCCAAGTGGAACATCGAGCTGATTGCCGGTTCGCCGGACGACTCGAACGCCAAGGTCTTCTTCGACGGTGCGATGAGCGTGCTGCAGCCCAAGATCGATGACGGCACCCTGACCGTGCTGAGCAAGCAGACCAGCTTCGAGCAGGTCGTCACCCAGGGCTGGAAGGCCGAGAACGCGCAGAAGCGGTTCGACACCATCCTGTCCGGCTTCTACCAGAAGGCCGACCTCGACGGCATCCTGTCCCCGAACGACACCCTGGCTCGCGCGGCGATGACCTCGGTGAAGGACGCGGGCAAGGATCTCCCGGTCGTGACCGGTCAGGACTCCGAGGTGGAGTCGGTGAAGTCGATCATGGCCGGCCAGCAGTACTCGACCATCTTCAAGGACACCAACCTGCTGGTTGCTCAGTCGATCAAGATGGTTCAGGCGCTGCAGAAGGGTCAGACCCCTGAGGTCAACGACACCAAGAGCTACAACAACGGTGTCAAGGTCGTGCCGTCGTACCTGATCCCGCCGGTGATCGTCACCAAGGACAATGCCGCGCAGGTCTACGCCAACGACAAGACCCTCGGTCCGCTGACCAAGTAGTGCACACCGGATGGGCATGACGTCCGGGCATGCCACCATCATCCAGACACCACGGTGGGTGGGTGCGCGAAGCACCCACCCACCGTCCGGTCCGGCAGAAGGAAATCAGGATGGAACCGAGCCCGCTGGTGATCGCCATCGATGCTGGGCAGACCGGTATCAAAGTCGAGGTCGAAGGGCAGCGCACCTCTCTGCCGGGGCTGCGCACCAATGTCGAGATCATGCCGCAGCTGGCCACAGTGGCCCTGGGCGTGCTTGAGGAACGCCGTCCTGAGCGGTGGGTGCTGGCCGTCGGCAGCACCGGGCTGACCGAGGCCGAGTCCGATCCGGCGATCCTCGCCGGTCTGTGTGGCGGAATCGGGCGGGGCAAAGTCATCCTCGCCCATGACTCGATCACCTGCTATCTCGGGGCGCGCGGCACTCAACATGGTGTCGTCGTCGCCGCGGGCACGGGTTCGGTGATCCTCGGAGTCGGCCCACGCGGTGCTGCGCGGGTTGACGGGTGGGGCAACATCATTGGCGACGCCGGCAGCGGCTACTGGATCGGCCGCGCTGCGCTCGACGCCGCGATGCGTGACTTCGACGGCCGCGGACGGGCGACGGTCCTGACCGATCTTGCCCGGCAGGTCTACCCCGATCTCACCCAGGCGTACATCTTGATTCAGACCAGTCCCAACCGCGTCGCCGAGATTGCGGCGCTGGCCGAGCAGGTGACCGTCCTGGCCTCGACCGACGACGTCGCAGCCGACATCTGTCGAGATGCCGGACGGGAGTTGGCGACCAGCGCGATCGCGGCAGCCACCCGGGTCGGCCTCAGCGATCAGCCTCATCCCCCGATTTGTTTGACTGGCGGAGTGCTCCGGGCTGCGCCGGTGGCCGCGGCCTGCTGCGCGGCGCTCGATGCGCGCTGGCCCGGCTTCGAGCCCACCGAGGCGCTCGGTGACGGCTTGCGCGGTGCGGTCGAGCTGGCTCATATTCCCGAGGATCATCCGATGCGATCCGATGTCGGGATCGCCTGGACCTCGGCCTGATCGTCCTATTTCGCGAGTGGCGAGCGGCCGCTGGCCGCCGGCGTTCTCGCCCGCGAGCGGCCGCAGTAGCGGTGCTGAGAGTGCTCCAGACGTTTGCACTCGGGGTGTGCGAGTGCTAAACATGTGGTTAGCACTCTAGCTTTAGGAGTGCCATCGTCTGAGTCGATGAGATCAACCTTGATCGTCCGTCGCGGGCATCGATCTGACTACAGAGTTCACCGTGGGGCTCCGGCCCCCCGAGACGCCAAAGGAATGCCGAACAGACATGGCGAAGCTGATTGAGTTCAACGTCGAGGCTCGACGCGGTCTGGAGCGGGGCATGAACACCCTTGCCGACGCCGTCCGCGTGACCCTCGGCCCGAAGGGCCGCAATGTGGTCCTGGAGAAGAAGTGGGGCGCCCCCACGATCACCAACGATGGTGTGTCCATCGCCAAGGAGATCGAGCTCGACGACCCGTACGAGAAGATCGGCGCTGAGCTGGTCAAAGAGGTCGCCAAGAAGACCGACGACGTTGCCGGTGACGGCACCACCACCGCCACCGTGATCGCTCAGGCGATGGTGCGCGAGGGCCTGCGCAATGTGACCGCCGGCGCCAACCCGATGGGCCTGAAGAAGGGCATCGAGAAGGCCGTCGCCGCGATCATCGAGCAGCTGGCCGCCCAGTCGATCGAGATCGAGACCCGCGAGCAGATCGCGGCCACCGCGTCGATCTCCGCCGCTGACACCACCGTCGGCGACATCATCGCCGAGGCGATGGACAAGGTCGGCAAGGAAGGCGTGATCACCGTCGAGGAGTCGAACACCTTCGGCCTCGACCTGGAGCTCACCGAGGGCATGCGGTTCGACAAGGGCTTCATCTCGCCGTACTTCGTCACCGACGCCGAGCGGATGGAGGCCGTCCTCGACGACCCGTACATCCTGATCGTCAACTCGAAGGTCTCGAACCTGCGTGACCTGCTGCCGCTGCTGGAGAAGGTCGTCTCCTCCGGCAAGCCGCTGCTGGTGATCGCCGAGGACGTGGACGGCGAGGCGCTGGCCGGCCTGATCGTCAACAAGATCAAGGGCACCTTCAAGTCCGTCGCCGTGAAGGCACCGGGCTTCGGCGACCGCCGCAAGGCGATGCTGGGTGACATCGCGATCCTGACCGGCGGCCAGGTGATCTCCGAGGAGGTCGGCCTGAAGCTGGACGCGGTCACGCTCGAGCTGCTCGGACGGGCCCGCTCGGTCAAGGTGACCAAGGACGAGACCACGATCATCGATGGTGCCGGCGAGGCCGAGCAGATCCAGGGCCGGGTTGCCCAGATCCGTCGCGAGATCGAGAACTCCGACTCCGACTACGACCGCGAGAAGCTGCAGGAGCGGCTGGCCAAGCTGGCCGGCGGCGTTGCCGTGATCAAGGTCGGCGCGGCCACCGAGGTCGAGCTGAAGGAGCGCAAGCATCGCATTGAGGACGCCGTCCGCAATGCCAAGGCTGCGGTCGAGGAGGGCATCGTCCCCGGCGGCGGCGTCGCGCTGCTGCAGGCGTCCGCCGCGGCCAAGGCCGCTGTCGAGTCGCTGGTCGGCGACGAGGCGACCGGTGCGCAGATCGTGTTCACCGCCTGCTCGGCTCCGCTGAAGCAGATCGCCATCAATGCCGGCCTCGAAGGCGGCGTCGTGGCTGAGAAGGTCGCCAACCTGCCTGCGGGCGAGGGCCTCAACGCGGCCACCGGCGAGTACGTCAAGATGGTCGAGTCGGGCATCATCGACCCGGCGAAGGTCACCCGCTCTGCGCTGCAGAACGCGGCCTCGATCGCGGCGCTGTTCTTGACCACCGAAGCGGTCATCGCCGACAAGCCGGAGAAGGCTCCGGCCATGCCGGCCGGCGACGGCGGCATGGGCGGCATGGATTTCTGATCCGTTCCACGACAGCGGGCCGGTCACCTTCGGGTGGCCGGCCCGCTGCGTTCTGGTGCGCGCCGGTTCGCTGACGCACCCCCGCACCGTCCGGGCCCGTCCGTCATCGAGGGTTCGCCTCGGTGCGAGGGGGCTAGTCGAGCAGGGAATGGACGCGGGAATGCGCAGCAGGTCGGCGAGCGTTGCTGACCAGGTGAGTAGTGACACAGGGACGACGGTCGGCTTCCGATCGGAGCGTGGGGCCGTGTTGATGGCTTTGATGTTGGCGACCGGCCTGATTGCCATCGACGCGACCATCCTGGCGACGGCGGTGCCATCGGTGGTGGCCGACCTCGGCCAGTGGGATCAGTTCCCCTGGCTGTTCTCGGTCTACCTGCTGGCGCAGGCGGTGTCCGTCCCGATCTACTCCAAGCTCGCCGACACCATTGGACGAAAGCCGGTGATTCTCGTCGGCGTCGCGCTGTTCGGCGTGGGTTCGGTCGCAGCGGGCCTGGCCTGGAACATGACCGCGCTGATCGTGTTCCGGGTGATCCAAGGCCTGGGTGCCGGAGCGATTGCTCCGATGTCGATGACCATCATCGGTGACATTTACAGCGTGGCCGAGCGGGCCCTGGTACAGGGCTACATCGCCAGCGTGTGGGCGGTGTCGTCCGTGGTTGGACCGGCTCTTGGCGGCGTCTTCTCGCAGTTCTTTTCCTGGCGGTGGATCTTCTGGGTCAACATTCCGCTGTGCCTGATCGCGGGCTGGGCGCTGTGGCGCAAGTACGACGAGCAGATCGAGCGACGCGAGCACCACATCGACTACCTCGGGGCCGGGCTGCTCACCGTCGGGCTCACCGCTGTCATCCTGGCTTTGCTGGAGGGCGGCAATGCGTGGGCGTGGCTGTCCTGGCGGAGCGTGCTGAGCTTCGGCGTGGGGATCGCCGCCCTGGTGGCCTTCCCCTGGGCTGAACGCCGCGCGAGCGAGCCGGTGCTCGACCTGCGGATCTTCTCTCGTCCGCTGATCATGACCACGACGCTGGTCTCCTTGGGCATCGGTGCCTTGATGACCGGCGTGACCAGCTTCGTGCCGACCTTCCTGGAAGGCTCGCTCAATGTGATGCCGCTGATCTCCGGCGTCGCGGTGGCGGCCCTGACGCTCGGCTGGCCGTTGGCCGCAGCGCTAGCCGGCCGGCTGTACCTCACCCGCGGCTACCGAACGACCGTGCTGCTCGGCAGCACCATCGCGACGGTAGGCGCGGTGTGTCTGGCGCTGACCGCTCCCTGGCCGAACCAATGGACGGTGGCAGCCGCCTCCTTCGTGATCGGTTTCGGCCTGGGATGGACGGCGGCACCGTCGCTGATCGCGGCGCAGGCCTCGGTCGATTGGAACGAGCGCGGTTTGGTCACCGGGAGCAATGTGCTGGCCCGCTCGGTGGGCAGCGCGGTGGGGGTGGCCATCTACGGCGCGATCGCGAACAACCTGGTCGCAGCCAGAGGCGGCGTCCAGGACCCTTCCTCTGTGATCTTCGCCTTCGGCTGGGTGTTCGTGGCCGTCGCAGTCTCCGCGGCCCTGATGATGGTGGCTGCAGGAGGGATGCCGCGGGGCGGTGTCGACTCCGAGGCGTATTCGGTGACCGTGGCCGAAGCTGTTGCCGACTAGCCGCTGCTCGCACGCGCAGCGTGTCGGACGGCGCGTGGCGCGTCCGCAGATCAGAATTGCCGTATGAGCGGACTGCTCGAAGTGGTGGCCCTGCAACCGGCCGATGCGCAGCGCGCCGAGGCCGGCGGTGCCGACCGCGTGCAGGTATGCGGCACCCTCGAGGACGGCGGCATGTCTGCGACGCCCCAGTTGGTCTCCGATGTCCGGCGGGTGACGTCGGTGGAGATCCGGGTGATGGTGCGCCTGCGTGCCGGCTACAGCACCGACGGTGGTGAAGCCGTCCGCTTGCGCGGATTGATGCAGAGCTACCTCGAGGCCGGCGCGGATGGCATGGTGTTGGGCTTCCTCAACGGCCACGGCGAAGTGGACGTTCCGCTGATCACTGAGCTGCTGGGGGAGGGGCCGTGGGCCTGGACCTTCCACCGCGCGGTCGACACCTGCCTTGAGCCTGATCGGGCGTGGGCTGCGCTGGCACGGCTGCCACGGCTCGATCAGGTGTTGACCGCCGGCTCAGCCCGTGGCGTCGAACACGGACTCAACGACCTGCTGGATCGTGCCCATCGCGACCCGTGGGCGGCCAGCGTGATGATGGCCGGTGGTGGTCTCAAAGCCGAACACGTTCCGTGGCTGGCGCGCGCCGGGGTTCGGGCTTTCCAGATTTCCTCGGCGGCCCGCCCGGGTGGGTCCTTCAAGGCCTACGTGGACGAGGGCTTGGTGCGCTCCTGGCGCACCCTCATCGACGAGGAGACGCGGCACCGACCCGTCCCACAGGTCTGAGCGCCGGCTACTGCTCGACGTCCTCCGGCGAGGGTTCGATGTGCACGAAAGTGGTCGTCCCCGGGAACGCTTGGTCGACGGCTGCCTCGATCTCGTCTGCGACATCGTGCGACCGACGCACCGTCCAATCACCGGGCACGGTGACGGTCACATAGACGAACCGCTGCCGTCCGGACTCACGGGTGCGCAACTCGGTGATCTCCACCCGAGCGTCCTTGCAGGCCTCGTGGACGGCTTTGATGACGACCTCGATCTCGTCCTCGGGCAGCGCACCGTCGAGCAGCCCAACAACCGAGCGACGCACCAGAACGTAGCCGGTGAAAAGGATGTTCACGCCGACCGCGATCGCGATGATCGGGTCGAGGATCGTCCAGCCAGTCACGGCGACCAATCCGATCGCCACCAGCACGCCGACTGACGTCCACACGTCGGTGAGCAGGTGCTTGCCGTCGGCTTCCAGCGTGATCGAGCGGTGCTGCTTGCCGGCTCGCAGCAGCAGCAGGCCGGTGCCAAGGTTGAGCAGGCTTGCCACCGTCGAGAGCGCGAGGCCGATGCCGAGCTGTTCTGGTTCGACCGGGTTGAGCAGTCGTCCGATCGCGCCGACGATGATCGCCGCCGCAGCGACGAAGATCAAGGTCCCCTCGACCGCGGCCGACATGTACTCAGCCTTGCCGTGACCGAAATCGTGATTGTGATCGGCCGGTTTCGCCGACAGCCGGATCGCCCACATCGCCACGATCGCGGCGACCAGGTTCACCGTCGATTCCAGGGCGTCAGACCACAGGCCGACGGAGTTGGTGATCCACGCCGCGACGCCCTTGATGCCGACGGTGAGCACGGCTGTCAGGATGGACAGCCACAAGAAGCGCTCAAGGTACCGATTGTCTACGGGTTGATTGGCGGCCGTGGCAACAGACGGTTTCGGCACGGCCTTACTCTACCGGGACCGTCGACTCCTCCATTTCGCCGAGCTCGATCGGCCACTGCTCTGGACGGTCGGCCAGCCCGGCCACGGTGGCAAGGTTCTGGGGCCACACCGGATCGGTCTCGGCGTGCAGGGTGTCGATCCGGAGCCAGGCCCAGCCGGCCAGCGTGACCTGTTCGTCCGCGGTCAAACCCTCCTGGCTGGGCGTGAAGCGCTCTTGCGAGCGAAAGACGAAGAACTGTTCGTGTTGGCACAGGATCTGATCTGAGTACCCGTGGACCACTTCGCGCACAGCCACCGGGCCGAGCAGTTGATCGGTGGCGACCTGCACGCCGAGTTCCTCGCCCAGTTCGCGGACGGCGGCCTCCAGCGCGCTCTCTCCCGGGTCGATGCCGCCGCCGGGAGTGACCCACCAGCGGGTCCCGGGCAGGCCGGGGTCGGTGTCGGCCAGTAGGAGGACGGCGTCATCGTGAAGTACCACCACCCGGGCGGCCCTGCGGCGGCGAATCTGACGTTCGGCCGCCGGCACCGGCAGAAAGCTGCGCGTGCGGAATGGCTCACTCATGGTTGCGGAATGCTCACTCTCGCGATCGGAACCGACTGCTCGTTGATCAAGGCGATCGTGGTCGCCTGGGGTGCGACGCTGAAGGTGATCCGTCCGGTGACCTCGTGGCCGGCGGAGATCACCACTGCGGCCAGCTGTTCGCCCGGCTGCGCTCCATAGCTGGCTTCAACAGCCGGGTCCTGTGACACGACGAAACTCAGCGGTCCGACGGCCACGCTGCCGTGGTCGCACTGCACCCGAAGCTCGGCGATCAGATAGCGCTGCCCTTCGACGGGCCGCATCGCGCCGCCCTCAGCCCAGGTGACCGACGTGACGGTGACCCGGCCACTGCCCCATGAGGTCCGGAACGCGATCGGGCGGCCGATGTCGCCGCCGGAGGTCAGCTTCGATGCGTCGGACGACTGTGGCTGCGGGGTCACGGTGGTGATCGCATTGGGGGCGGCGGGCACGCTCGACTGCTGAACCAGCCCAGGGCTGAGCAGGGCGGTAGCCACAACGGCGGTGGCGGCCACAGCTGCGACAAGGCCTGCGATCACGCGGCGGCCGGTACCCGCAGGCCGCGGTCGAGCGGCGGCGCGTTGTTGCGGCTGCGGTGGTGGGGCGAACGACGGCGGCGGCACGACGGCCGGCGGGGGGACGAACGACGGCGGTGGTGGCGGGGTGAACTCCGGCCGGGCCGGGTCGAGGGGCGGCTGGCTCATCGTCGATCAGTACCGATCCGGCTGTTCATGGTTGCGCAGCGCAGCGCCCACGATGCCCGGGGTGACGAAGGCCAGCACCCAAGCCGCGATGGTGCTGCCGAGTCCCAACTGGTCCAGCAAGGGCAGAGTCGGGTCGGCCAAGGTGGTGATCACCGCCATCGCGACGATCACGGTCACGGCGATCAGCCAGGCGCGGCGCACCGCGACCCGCCGGTAGCGGATCTGGACGGTGCAAATCCAGGCGACCAGGAAAGCGACGGGGGAGACCACCGGCACGAACATTGCGACCAGCAGCGGGATCATGACCCAGTTGGTGGTCGCTCGCCAGATCTCGGCGATGTTGATCGGCGCCGGAGCGGGAACGATGGGCTGGCCGGGCGGCGGTGCGAACCACTGCGGGGTGCCGGGAGCAGCGAATGGGGCGGGGTTCACCTGCGCGTCCGACTGGACGACCGGCTGGGTGGGCAGATAGCCGTTCAGCGGCGGACCCGGGGCCTGGAAGGGCTCGTCCGGGCGGCGTTCGGCCTGGGGCTGGATCGCGGTCAGCGGAGTTGAGGTCGAGGTGAAGGCGACCGTCGGATTGCGTCCCGGCGCCGCGGACGGCACCAGCTCACGCAGGTCCGGGGCCGGCTCCTGCGGCGGGACGAACGACGGTTCGCCGTCCGGCACGACGTCAGGCTGTTGCGGCGCTGCTGCCGCTTCGGCCAGTGGCGCTGCGACGGGTTCGACAAAGGCGGACGGGCGCGCGGACGGGGCGTACTCAGGTCCGTCGGTCCAACTGGCCATGACTGCATCGTACGCGGGCCGCCCGACGTGCCCGACTCGCCGCCGTCAGCTAGGCTGAATCGAACCGATGGTGAATCGGACGACACTGCGCAGGAGTGAGAATCATGCCTATCGGCAAGGTGCGTTACTACGACGCGGAGAAGGGTTTCGGCTTCCTCTCCAAGGACGACGGCGGCGAAGACGTCTACGTTCGCGCGTCCGCGCTGCCGGATGGCGTCACGAGCCTGCGACGTGGCCAGAAGGTGGAGTTCGGCGTCGTGGCCGGGAAGAAGGGCGAACAGGCCCTGTCCGTGCGGCTGCTCGATCCGCCGCCGTCGCTGTCGAAGGCCGCCCGCAAGCCGGCCGACGAGATGGCGATCATCGTCGAGGACCTGATCAAGATGTTGGACGGGCTGGGCAACGGCTACCGCCGCGGCCGCTACCCGGATTCTCGAGTGGCGGGGAAGACCGCCGCCGTCTTGCGTGCTGTTGCCGACGAACTGGAGCTGTGAGCGTGAGCGTCGCAACTGTTGAACTGGATCGCGCCTGCGCCGAGGCCGTCGAGCTTGCTCACCACGCCGCCGTCGCACGTGCGGGTGTGCTCGAGGTCGGCGAGCACCTGGGTGTCTTCGCGGAGGACGTTCGGGTTGCCACCCACCTTTTCGCCTGCGATCACCCCGGCTACCCGGGCTGGCGCTGGTCGGTCACCGTGGCACGCGCCTCACGGGCCCGCGTGGTGACCGTCTGTGAAGTGACCTTGGTTCCCGGCGAGGGCGCCCTTCTGGCGCCGCAATGGGTGCCCTGGTCGGACCGCGTCGGGCCGAAGGACCTCACCCCGGGCGTCATCGCACCCACGCCGGCCGATGACGTTCGCCTCGAGCCGGGTTACACCGGCGGCGAGGCTGCAGCTGAGGTCGATCCTGCCGAAGCCAGCCAGATTCGTGCGGTCGTGGCCGAGCTCGGGCTTGGCCGCGAACGAGTGCTGTCCCCGGTCGGACGGGATGAGGCGGCGGAGCGTTGGCTCGCTGGCCCCGGCGGCCCCGAGACCGCAATGGCAACGCAGGCCCCGGGCGAATGCTCGACCTGCGGCTTCTTCGTGGGTATTCAGGGAAGCCTGGGTCGTCTGTTCGGGGTGTGTGCCAATGAGCTGTCGCCCAGTGACGGGGCGGTGGTGAGCCGGGATCACGGCTGTGGCGGTCACTCCGACGTGAGCGAGCCTAGCCGCGGGGTGGATCTGTCAGTGCCCGTCTGGGACACCGTCAGCGTCGACTTCGGCCTGTTCGACTGACCTGGCCGCGCCGACCTCGCCACGACCGCGACGACGGATCAGCCCGACGCCGATCCCGATCAGCCCGAACACCGTCCCGGTGATCGCTACGTAGAGGTACCACAGCCGTCCGGTCGCCAGCAGGTCCGCCTGCCACAGCCAGCAGACGATCGCACCCAGCGCGAAAGCCGCCGTCCCCGAGGTCACAACGGCCAAGCCGTCGGGATCAAGCGCGCGAACCGGTGCCTGCACGAGGAGAGGTCGGTGCTCGCCGCTGTTCTGCGTCACGGACAGCACCCTAGAGCGAAATCGGGTGGCCCTACCATTCGGCCATGGCGAACGCTGGCTCTTCGACGGTAGCCCCGTCTCCCTCTCCCAATAAGGGCTTGGACTCCTGGTTCGAGCTCACCAAACGTGGATCCACCTACGGCCGCGAAATCCGCGGCGGTCTGGTCACGTTCTTCACGATGGCCTACATCATCGTTCTGAACCCGATCATCATCGGCACCCAGGCCGACGTGAATGGCAACCTGATCACCGGTCAGCCGATCACCGCTGACGGCGCTGTGGTGCACTCGATGGCCGCAGTGGCCGCCGCCACCGCGCTGATCGCTGGTCTGACCACGATCCTGATGGGCGTCTACGCGCGATTCCCGTTGGCCCTGGCTACCGGCCTGGGGCTGAACGCCCTGGTTGCCTACACGATCATCAAGCAGATCACCTGGCCGCAGGCGATGGGCCTGATCGTCTGGGAAGGCATCCTGATCCTGATCCTGGTGCTCACCGGCTTCCGAAAGGCCGTTTTCAACGCCGTTCCGCGGTCTCTGCGAGCGGCGATCTCTGTCGGTATCGGCTTGTTCATCGCGTTCATCGGTCTGGTGGATTCCGGCGTCGTGCGGACCGGCTCGGGCACCCCGGTGCAGCTGGGCGTCAACGGCAGCCTGGTCGGCTGGCCGATCGCGACCTTCCTGATCGGCCTGCTGCTTCTGGTGATCTTGTACATCCGCAAGGTGAAGGGCGCGATGCTCATCGCCATCGTGGGGGCCACCGCTGTTGCGGTCGTGGTCGAGTCGGTGCTCAAGATCGGTCCGGCCAAGGACGCTTCCGGTGCGATCACCAACCCGACCGGATGGATGCTGAACGTTCCGCAGCTGTCGGCTTTCCAGGCTCCCGACCTCAGCCTGCTCGGCCGAGTCGACATGTTCGGTGCCTTCACCTCGGCGGCCGGTCCTTCGGCCGTGCTCGGCCTGGTGCTGTTGGTCTTCTCGTTGCTGCTGAGCGACTTCTTCGACACCATGGGAACGATCGTGGCCGTCGGCGCGGAGGGCAATCTGCTGGAGGAGGACGGCAACCCGCCTCGCACCCAGGAGATCCTGGTCGTGGACTCCATCGCTGCGATCGCCGGTGGCGTCGGTTCGGTGTCGTCGAACACGTCCTACATCGAGTCGGCTTCCGGCGTCGGTGACGGTGCACGCACCGGCATCGCGTCGGTGGTGACCGGTTTGGCCTTCCTGCTGAGCATCTTCCTGGCGCCGCTGGTCAACATGGTGCCGTCGGAGGCTGCCACGCCGGCACTGTTCTTCGTCGGGTTCTTGATGATGTCGCAGGTCGTACACATCGATTGGGAGGACCCGGAGATCGGCATTCCGGCCTTCCTGACCGTGGTGATGATGCCCTTCGCTTACTCGATCACCTCCGGCATCGGTGCGGGCTTCATCGCCTACGCGCTGCTGAAGATTGTCAAGGGCAAGGCCAAGGAGGTGCACCCGCTGTTGTACGTGGTGGCGGTGGCTTTCCTGGTCTACTTCGGCCAGGGTGTCCTGGCGGGCTTGATCAAGTAGCCGCTGGCTGTCCGTCGGCGCCTCGATCTGTGATCGGGGCGCCGTTCGGCGTTCAGGACCGGAAGACGGCCACCAGATCGGGCTCGGGCCGACCGGACGAGACGGCTTGATCCCGCCACGTCGTGAAGTGTCCGAGCCAGCCGCCGATGGCGGTGGCGAGTTCGGCGTGTTCAGCGCTGAGCTCGGCGATCGCCGGCTGCCACGCCCGATTCATCGTGTCGGCGTGGCGTCCGGGCACCCACCCCGCGGCCAACCCCGGCGGTCGGGTGAGCGAGAGGCCGAGTGACGCCTTGAACAGCTCCGTCAGCCCGCAGCGCCCCGGTGCCTGGGCGCGTGCCAGGTCGAAATCGAAATCGTCGAGGCCGCCGGGTCCGACGCTCCACTGATCGGTTCCCAAGGACAGCGTGTCGAGCCACAGCTCCAACAGCAGCCACGCGCGATCCAGGCGTGGGGGATCGATGAACCGACCGGCGAGCAAATCGTCCACGTCGGCCGCGGTGGGCGAGCCGGGGCGGGGCGCTGCCGGGTCGCCGCCGCCGCGCATCAGCGGGCCGAGCTTGCCGAGCAGTCCGGGCCGGCGTGGCTGGGAGACGGCGAAGCGCTCGTCGGCTACGCGTCGCAGCCGCTCGGCGGTGGCCTGATCGGCGCCGGAGATCCTGCGCACCTCATCGATTCCGATGGCCCAGAGCTTCAGGGTGCTCATGGGCGCAAACCTAGTCTTCCGCGTCCGGTTTGGGCAGGGGCGCGGTGCTCTCGCCACCGCAGCGGCATTCCGCAGAACGCAGCGATGCGCACCGATTAGGTCACGGTCGGTAGGCTCGCCCCATGATGATGGCTTTGCGTCGGGCGCTGGCCGCGGTTGCGGTCGGAGCAGCATTGGTGATCGGACTGTCCGCTGTGGTGGCCGAGGCCGCACCCAGCCCCTCTCCGACCGCTCCGGCGACGACGAAGGCTTCGTCCAAGGCCACCGCGAAGCCGACGTCGCAGGCCAGCGACGATTCCGACAGCTCGATCGACGATGCTCCGGACACGGCGGTCGACAACTCGCGCATCATCTGGCTGCTCAGTGGCGTGGGCGTCGTGGCCGTTGCTGCGGCTGCTGTCGTCATCGCTCGGCGCTGAGGGGCTCTACGCGCGAGCGTTGAGCACGATGCTCACCTCGTCCAGCCGTGACCCGAAGGCGCGCAGGACGCCTGCATTCGGGTCGGGCACCCCGGCGATATCGCGACGGGGCAGTTCGGTCAGTCCGGTCAGTCTTCGGTCGCTGAGCACCACCGCCACTGCTGCTTGATCCCCGCCGGTGGCCAGACCCTGGAACCTGCCTGTCGGCAACAACAACGCAACAGCATCGGCTGCGGCCGCCGCGTACGCCTTGTCGGCCTGGTTCGCCCGCCGTCGTGCATATCGCTGTTGTGACCACCCGCCTGCTTTGGTGCGTGCTTGGACGTAGTGGCTGTCGTGACGCCCGGTGACCAGCTGCGTGTTGTCGAAGATGCCGACGGCATGGGCGCGACGCCGGACGATCAGCGCAGCGATTCGACGTGGCCGGGTCAGGTGATCGAGTAGCTGAGCGATCGGATCGCCCTCGTCCGGGAGGGAGCCCCAGGGCAGCAAGAGCCGTGCGCCGGCCCCGTCCGGACTCTGCAGTTCGATGTCGTCTGCGGTTAGGCGTATCTCAGGCGCGCCGTGGCGCTCGGCAAAGCCCGCCAGCCAGCGCGGGAGGCGCGCCGACGAGATCGTGACGACCCGGCCCTCAGAGGAGTCCATGGCTATAGTCTGACCCCACGGCGAGAGGAGGCGCGGTGGGCGACCTGATCGATACCACTGAGATGTACCTCCGCACGATTTTCGAGCTGGAGGAAGAGGGCATTCCGCCGCTGCGGGCCCGGATCGCCGAACGGCTCAAGCAGAGCGGTCCGACCGTTTCGGAGACCGTCGCTCGGATGGAGCGCGATGGCCTCGTGCGGGTGCATTCGGACCGCCGGCTCGAGTTGAGCCGGGCCGGCCGTGCGCGCGCGGCCGAGGTGATGCGGCGCCACCGCCTGGCGGAGCGGCTGTTGACAGACGTCATCGGTCTGGACTGGGCGCTGGTCCACGACGAGGCCTGCCGTTGGGAGCATGTGATTTCGACCGACGTCGAACGGCGACTGGTCACTGTGCTGGGTGTGCCCACCCGCTCGCCGTACGGCAATCCGATCCCTGGCCTGGATGAGCTGGGGGCGTCGGTGCCCGAGGAGCGGTTTCTCGATGGCACCCAAGTGCTGGCGGCCAAGCTGGCGTCCGGCGGCGTGCATGAGGTGCGCGTGATGCGGATCAGCGAAGGCATCCAGGCCCAGCCCGAGGTGTTGGCACGGCTGGCCGATGCGGGAATGCTGCCGGGGGCTCCGGTTCAGGCCCAGTTCCGGGCAGGGCGCCTGGAGGTTGAATCGGCCACCGGACGCGCGCTGCTGTCGCCGGCGGTGGCCGACCATATCTTCATCGCGCTCGACTGAGGGAATACCGCCCGGCCGAAGCCTGTTTCACCTGAGTACCCAAGACGTGAGGAAACCCATGGCAACCATCAATGTCACCGCGGAGAACTTCGGCGACACGATCAAGGACAACGGCATCGTCTTCGTCGACTTCTGGGCGACCTGGTGCGGTCCGTGCCGCATGTTTGCGCCGGTCTTTGAGCAGGTCTCCGAGGTCCACCCCGACGCCGTATTCGCCAAGGTCGACACCGACGCGGAGCAGGCCTTGGCCGGCGGCCTGGAGATCACCTCGATCCCGACCCTGATGGCCTTCCGGGACGGCTACCTGGTCTTCCGTCAGCCCGGGGCGCTCAACAAGAGTTCCTTCGAGAGCGTCGTCCAGCAGGTGAAGGATCTGGACATGGAGAAGCTGATCGCGGAGTCCGCAGCCACCTCCTGATCGGCGTGTCCCCCGCAGGAGTGACACCTGCGGACCGCGCCGCCTATACTTGAGCACAGGTCCCTGCCCCATCCCCCCGGGCAGGGACCTGTTCTATGTCCGCACCGAGCCTCGCCGCCGACAGGCAGCTGACAAGGGTATTCGGTGACCCGTGTTCTCGCAGGCGATGCGCGACCGGTGGGTCGCTGTGGGTCGGCGGCGGACGACTTCCGGCCGGACCGCGGCCCGAATCGACATCCCGACCGCTGCGGTTCGCGGCGTGCTGTGGGTAGTGCTGCCACCGCGTTCCGGGTGCCGGTCAGCCGCTGCTGAGGGCATTGGCGCGCGGGGCCGTCCACGATGGATAATCGTTTTACCTCGCCGGTCCCGGTTACCCTGAGGTCAGAACAAGGAGGTCCTGCGATGGCTGCGTTCCCCGAACAGATCGATCCTGGACGGTTGCGTACCGGAGACATGCCGGGCGACAAGGTGGAGATCAACGACGGCCACATCGCGAAGGCGCGCGCCATCTTTCCGCGGCTGTGGGAGCTGATCGAGCCTGCTCTGGTTGAGGATCACCATCATCGGGTCGTCGTCTCCGTGCATGGCGGCTCGGGAGTAGGCAAGTCCGAGATCGGATCGCTGCTCGCCTACGCTCTCAACGAGTCCGGAGTCGGCGCCTACGTCCTGTCCGGCGACAACTATCCGCGCCGTGTTCCGTCAGCCAACGATGCGGAGCGGCTGCGCGTCTTTCGCGCCGGCGGGCTCAAGGGCCTGGCGGCCGCCGGGGAGTACGAGCCGACCGTCCGCTCGATGCTGTCGGATCTTCAGCGTGACGGCGAGGACAGCGATCCCAGCCGTGTCGCGGCGCACCGTTGGATGAAGACCTACCTTGCCGCGGGCCGGGCGGCACTGGCCGAGTATCTGGGCAGCCCGGCGGAGCAGGACTTCGACGAGCTCAACGCCATCTTGGCCGCCTTCCACGCCGGGGCGCCGAGCCTGACACTGAAGCGGATGGGCCGCAGCGCCGATCAGATTTGGTACGACGAGGTCGACGTCGGCGACCTTCAGGTCGTCGTCGTGGAGTGGACGCACGGCAACTCGCCCTGGCTGCACGGCGTCGATGTGCCGATCCTGCTCAACAGCACGCCAGAGGAGACCCTCGCGCATCGGCGGTCGCGTGCGCGCGATGGCGGGGTGGACTCGTCCTTCACCACCATGGTGCTCGAGCTTGAGCAGGCGAAGCTGCATGCCGCAGCCCACTCGGCCAAGATCATCGTGTCGAAGTCGGGCGAGCTGCTCGACTATGCCGGTTACCTTCACCAGATGGGGGCCGATCTGCCTGCCGCGGGTGCGCTGCTCAACCTCTACCCGGACAGCCTGGGTGGGACGCTGCGCGAGGTCGCCGACTTCTTCGAGGGTCCCGCGGCCGGTGCCTTTGACACCACCTACGTGTTGCCGAGTCTGTTCAACACAGATCTCGACCGGGGATTCTCGGTCATCGACTACGAGCTGAACCGCTGGTTCGCCACGCCGCAGGATCTGAAGCGGATCGCGGACGCCCAGGTGGCGTTGAAGCTCGACTTCATCCTGAACCACGCCTCGGTGCTCTCGCCGCAGTTCGCCGATCTCGTCGCCAAGGGTGACAGCTCGGCGTACCGTGACTTCTTCATCGACTGGAACCGCTTCTGGCAGGGGCATGGTGAGTTGACCCCGCAGGGGTACATCCAGCCTGACCCCGCGCTCATCGCCGAGATGTTCTTCCGCAAGCCGGGGCTGCCGATCCTGATGGTGCGCTTCCCTGACGGCAGCGAGCACCCCTACTGGAACACCTTCTATCAGCAGGTGCGCTATCCGGTCTTCGAGCCGGAGGATCTGATTGCCGAGATCGGCCTGCAGTACCACGCGGCCGAGCTGCTCGCCCAACGGCTGAACGCGGTGATCGCGTCCGGCGGCCGACCAGGCGAGGCGGACTTCGATGGCTTCGACGACGACGTCCGTGCGTCCGCGATCGAGCTGGCTGAGTCCCGGCGGCGCTATCTCGGCCAGATGGACCTCAACATCGAGTCCGAGGCGGTGTGGGACTTCTATGCCGACACCTTGGACAAACTCGCCGGCTATGGGGCCAGAATCGTGCGCTTGGACGCCTTCGCGTACGCGCCCAAGCGGCCTGGTGCACGCAACTTCCTCAACGACCCCGATACCTGGGACGTGTTGGCCCGAGTCAAGGGGCTGGCCGACCAGCGCGGGTTGATTCTGTTGCCCGAGATCCACGCCAGCTACGCCGAGGGCATTCACCGCAAGCTCAGCGATCTGGGATACCTCACCTACGACTTCTTCGCTCCCGGTCTGATCATCGACGCTCTCGAGAGCCGTGACGCCAGCAGCCTCAAGCAGTGGATCGGCGAGCTCCTCGAACACGACATCCGCACCGTCAACATGCTCGGCTGCCATGACGGGATCCCGCTTCTGGATCTGAAGGGGCTGCTCAGCGAGGAGCGTATCGCTGGCTTGATCGACACGATCGTCGCGCGCGGGGGGTACGTGAAGGACCTGCACGGAGCCAAGAATGTCTATTACCAGGTCAACGCCACCTACTACAGCGCCTTGGGTGAGTCCGATGCGCGGCTGCTGCTCGCGCGAGCGATCCAGCTCTTCCTGCCGGGAAAGCCGCAGATTTGGTACCTCGATCTGTTCGCGGGAGTGAACGACCACGACGCCGTCGCCCGAGCTGGGGAGGGTGGTCACAAGGAGATCAACCGCACCAATCTCTGCGCCGAGGACATCGCTGCCGGGCTGGGCAAGCCGGTGGTGCAGTCACAGCTGGAGCTGATCCGCTTCCGCACCCAGTTCGCTGCGTTCGGCTTCGACGCCGATTGCCAGGTCGCCGCGACCACGGACGATCATCTGGTGATCACCTGGTCGAAGGCCGGGGCGAGCGCGACGCTGGACGCGGACTTGACCGCGGAGCGGTTCTCGATTCGAGCCGTCGATGCGTCCGGGCAGGAGTTGCGCTTCGGGTGAGCCGAAGCTCACAGGCGGCAGGTTGTGGCGAAGAAGCGGAAGGCCACTCCGGTCGCCGCGAGGGCGACCGCCAAGAACCCGAAGGCTGCTGAGGTCGGCAGTTCGCTGAGCAGAACGGAGGCCGCCACCAGCGTCGCTGGTGGGATCGCACCGCAGGTGATGATCGCGGTCTTCGAGCGCTGCGGAACGAAGCTCGCTGCCACGACGGCCTGAGCGAGGGCCACTGCCGTGGCCAGCGCCACCGGTAGCGGTTGGGCTGTTGCGCCGGCCAGCAAGTAGTTGATCGCGATCAACCCAGGAAGAACGGCCACGGTGGCCACCGTGTGGCGAAGCTGCCACAGCGAGAGCCAGCCACCTTCCGGAGCCGCCGTCACCGGTGCGCTGATCGGCGCCAGCGCGTCCAGGCGCTGGAAGTCATCAAATGGCTCGCCAGTCATCGTCGCTGCCCGGCCTGCGTCGTCGGCGGGCAGGGGCGGGTTACGCGAGCGTTTCCTGCGCCCGCCGGCTGCACCTTCGCAGGCTCCGCCATCGCCGCTTCCTTTCCGTACCCCCCGAGGCATCGTAAACCGCTGCCGCCGAATTGCATCCTCACGGTGGTTGAATTCCTCAACCCCGTGTCGAACCTGGAGGCGGGCCGCGGGCCGCTGGACACGCCCTGGTTCAGGGAGGCTACCGTTGGTGTTCAGTGGCGACGCACGTGAGAGACTTCACCAGCGTCCGACGCGGTGAAGGGCTGGTCACAGCTGGTGGCGCCACCACTGATCGCCGAACGAGTCGCCCAGCCGGAGCAAGAGGAGCAGGTCATGATCTTGGCAATCGGGATGCCCAGCGGATGGGAATGGGTCATCATCGCTGTGGTGGTTCTCGTGCTGTTCGGCGGCACGAAGCTGGCCAATATCGGCAAGAACGCCGGTAAGGCGATCCGTGAGTTCAAGGAGGAGACCTCGGCCGGCAAGACCGAGGCCGTCGAGCCTCCGGCCGCGCCCGCGGCTCAGCCCACTCCTCCTGTTGAGGAAACTAAGCCCACCGAGTGAGTTTCTGGCGCGATCCGAGCTAACAATCCGGATTCGTGCGCACCGCCTGCCCCGTGCCCGGGTCGGAATGCTAGCCTCTGTCGCAGTTCGCTGATGGGGCAATGGGGCCTCCCAGAGAGCCACCCGCCGGACGGTCGCCCGACCCCAGCCAGCCCCCGGCGAGATTGGAGCAGGCGAGATGAGCGTGCAATTTCCCGACGGCTTCGTGTTCGGTGCAGCCACGGCGGCGTTCCAGATCGAAGGTGCCGCTGCAGAAGACGGCAAGGTCGACTCCATTTGGGATGTCTTCTGCCGCCAGCCCGGAGCGATCGCTCGCGGCGAAGATGCCACCACCGCGTGTGATCACTATCACCGCGTCAGCGACGATGTGCAGTTGATGGCCGACTTGGGTCTCAACAGCTACCGGTTCTCCATTGCCTGGCCGCGGGTCATCACTCCCGCCGGGGTGAACACGGCCGGGTTGGACTTCTACTCCCGCTTGGTGGACGAACTGCTGGCCCACGACATCGCGCCGTGGCTCACCCTGTATCACTGGGATCTGCCGGCCTATCTGCCGGGGGGCTGGACAAATCGCGAAACGGCCTATCGCTTCGCCGAGTACACCCAGGTGGTTCACGCGCGGCTGGGTGACCGTATTCGAACCTGGACGACGCTCAACGAGCCCTGGTGCTCAGCCTTCCTGGGCTACGCGGCCGGCCATCACGCTCCCGGCCTGACCGACCGGGCGGCGTCGATTCGGGCGGCGCACCATCTCATGCTCGCGCACGGGCTGGCCGTCCAGGTGCTGCGCGAGGCGGACGCGACCGCGCGGCTGGGCATCACTATGAACTTCACTCCGGCGATGCCGGCCACCACCGATCCGCAGGACATCGATGTCGCTCGACGCATCGATGGCACCGCGAATCGCTTCTTCGCTGATGCGGTGTTCAAGGGCCGCTATCCGGCCGATGTCGTCGCAGACCTGGCCGACGTCTGGCCGGAGGATCTCGTGCACGACGGTGATCTCGACGTGATCAGCACTCCGATCGACGTGCTCGGGGTGAACTACTACACCACCAACGTGTTTGCCGCCGGACAGCCCGACTCCGCGCATCCCAGCCCGCACATCACCGCTCCCGACAGCGTCCATGTGATGCGAGAGCTGCCCGTGACCGAGATGGGCTGGGAGGTTGAGCCGAGTGGCCTGCATCGATTGCTGAAGCGCCTCCAGGACGACTACACCGGTCCTGCAGGAGCCAGCCTGGTGGTTACCGAGAACGGCGCGGCGTTCGCCGATCGGCCGGACGATGATGGCTTTGTCGATGACACCGCCGACCGATGCGACTACCTGCGCCGACACCTGCTGGCAGCTCACCACGCGATCGAAGAGGGGGTCGACCTTCAGGGCTACTTCGTGTGGTCGTTGATGGACAACTTCGAGTGGGCCTTCGGCTACGACAAGCGCTTCGGCATCGTTCGGGTGGACGAGAAGCTCAACCGAATCCCCAAGGCGAGCGGGCAGTGGTTCGCGCAGGTCGCTCGCAGCCACGTCCTGCCGGCGGTCGGTTCGGCCGGTCCGGACGTCGCCGCGAATGCTCAGCACGGGGAGCCGGCAGCCGCCGAGGACGAGGCGAGCGGGTCTGCTGTGGTGGCCGCGGGTGACGACCCTGCCCTCGGCAGCGCTGAGCCTCAGCTGCCTGCATCGCCGTGGTCGGCGGATCTGCCGCCGGCCAGGGAGCTTCCGGTCAGTCCGTGGTCTGCCGAATCCGCCCCGGAGACGGCCACACCGACGTCGGTTCCCACTCCGGAGCTGCCGCCGTCGCAGACCGATCCCCGCTGACTCCTGCTCGCTAGGAACATGGCAACGGCCGGCGACCCCTGGGGGCGCCGGCCATTGCGATGATCAGGCCAGGACGCCGATCTTGTAACGCTTGAGGATCCTGTTGGGGCTGCCCGACGTGCCGTGCTGTGCGCGGAAGGCCTTCGTACCGTCCTTGCCGCAGATGGACAGGATGCGCTTGGCGCCGCCGGGGTGCTTGTTGATCCACGCGGTCAGGTTGTAGACGTTGTGGCTGATGACCGTCCAGCAGCTCGACCGGGTGTGATGCTTCTTGACGGTGGCGAAGGAGTACTTCTTGACCGACAGGGCGTCGGCTGAGACGGTCGCTGCGTTGACGGCGACCTGCTGCGGCGCGGACGCTGCGCTGGGGGAGGTGCCTGCGGTGAAGGCGAACGTGAATGCGAGGGGCACCAGGATCGCCAGCGCGAGGGCTGAGGTGAGAGTTTTCATGTGAACCTTTCGATGCTGCCGGTCCGCCGGTCCGGATGACGTCGGGTCGTTCGCGAACCGTGAGGGGCGGAGCGGCTCTGAACCATCGTGGGTTGCGCAGGCTCGTGGGCGCTTCAAGTCAGGATCAAATCCAGGTCAAGGCCCGACTAGACGCAAAAGTTAAGCTAAGTTAACTTTGATGACTGAGGTGGTGGACGTCCAGCACCGCGAGCGCCTGGGGCGACCGCGTCGACTGTCGTGGCTGTGGGGCCCGGCCTTCGTTGCTGCGATCGCCTATGTGGACCCCGGCAATGTGGCCGCCAACCTGACCGCGGGTTCGCGTTACGGCTATCTACTGGTCTGGGTGCTTGCCCTGGGCAACGCGGCGGCGATGCTGGTGCAGTACCTGTCGGCCAAGATCGGCCTGGTGACCGGACGCAGTCTGCCGGAGTTGCTGGGGGAGCGCCTGCGGCGCTGGCCCCGTCGGGCATTTTGGCTGCAGGCCGAGGTCGTTGCCCTGGCGACCGATCTCGCTGAGGTGATCGGTGGAGCGATCGCACTCCAGATCCTTTGTGGTTTGCCCTTGCTGGTCGGTGGAGTGATCGTCGGTGTCGTGTCCATGGTGTTGCTGGCGGTGCAGAGCCGCCGCGGCCAGCGGCACTTCGAGTTCGTGGTGATGGGCCTGTTGCTCATCATCACCATCGGCTTCACGGCCGGCCTGTTCGTGACGCCGGTCTCCTGGCCGGATGCGATTGCCGGATTGGTGCCGCGCTTTGACGGGGCCGGCTCGGTCTTGTTGGCCGCGAGCATGCTCGGTGCCACCGTGATGCCGCACGCCATCTACGTCCACTCCGCGCTGGCGCGTGATCGACTCGCCGACGGAGCCGCCGGGGTGTATCGAATGGTGCGGGCGACCCGCTGGGACGTCATTGTTTCGATGCTCATCGCCGGAACGGTCAACATCGCCATGCTCCTCCTGGCTGCCGCCGGACTGCAGGGTGCCGGCACCGACTCCATCGAGGGCGCTCATGCTGCGATCGCTGCCGCGATGGGCCCGGTCGTCGCCGGCCTGTTCGCCGTCGGCCTGCTCGCGTCCGGCCTGGCCTCGACCTCGGTGGGGTGCTACGCCGGTGCCTCGATCATGGCCGGGCTGCTCAAGGTGCGCGTCCCGATCCTGGTGCGGCGGGCGATCACCCTCATCCCCGCTTTGGTGATTCTGGGGATCGGCGTGAACCCGACCTGG
This sequence comes from Propionicimonas sp., assembly GCA_036788135.1. Taxonomy (GTDB): domain Bacteria; phylum Actinomycetota; class Actinomycetes; order Propionibacteriales; family Propionibacteriaceae; genus Propionicimonas. The sequence continues at coordinate 204,312 of DAIQNZ010000006.1, read as the reverse complement.
GCGCTGGTTCTCAGCCAGGTGGTGCTGAGTTTCGGCATCCCCTTCGCAGTGATCCCGTTGGTCATCCTCACCAGCCGGGGGGCGCTGATGGGCGGGCTGGCAAATCATCGGGTGCTGCAGATGGTGGCGTGGATCGTCGTTACCCTGATCGTGGCGCTGAACCTGGCGCTGATCTGGCTCACGATGATCGGAGCGGGTTGATGGAGGTCGAGGACCTCAGTCCGGTGGCACAGGACTACCTGAAGGTCATCTGGAGCGCGGAGGAGTGGGGCGAGGCCCCGATTACCACCACCGGCCTTGCCGAGCGGTTCTCCACGACGAGGGCGAATGTGTCGGCGACCCTGCGGCGACTGGCTGATCAGGGGCTGGTCGACTACGAACCCTACCGGCGCGCTGCGCTGACCGGTCTGGGTCGCCGTCTTGCCATCGCGATGGTGCGCCGGCATCGACTGATCGAGGCGTTTCTTGCCCAGACGCTGCACTACCAGCCCGAGGAGGTGCACGGCGAGGCCGAGCATCTGGAGCATGCTGTGAGCGAACGGTTCTTGGAGCGCATCGACGCGCTGCTGGGCCATCCGGTCACTGATCCCCACGGTGACCCGATCCCCGACGCTGATGGACGGTGGGCGCGCCAGCCCGCCAGCGCGATGGTCGCCGCGGTGAGCGCGGGCCGCTATCGGGTGGCCCGTATCGCCGATGCTGATCCTGCTCTGCTGGCCCGGCTGATCGCGGCGGGGATTCGTCCGGGGGCCGACGTGCGGGTGGAAGCCGACGGACGGCGGATCGTCGGGGAACACCACATGGTCGATCTGGAGGCCTTTGAGCGCGCGGCAGTCCGCGTGTTCCGGGTCCCGATCGAAGACTCGAGCCTGTGACGCGGCGCTTTCGGCCTCTGGAGTCGCTGCGGCTGCCAGACTGAGCCTCGGCGAGCCGCGAGAACGGGGGACGAGATGAGAAGGCTGAGCATGGTGCGCCTCCGGCTGTGGTGGGAGCGCGCCTTCTGGGTCATCCCCGTCGTCGGCGTCCTTGCCGGGGTCTTGCTGCATGATGCGGTTGCTGAGCTCGATGATCTGCTGCGGCTGACCACACCCGGGGCTCCGCCGGAGATCGCCGCATCATCGGCAGTGCAGTTGCTCGCGGCGATCGGCGGCGGCATGGTCACCTTCACCGGCTTCATCTTCTCGTTCGTGGTGCTGCTGCTGCAGTTCGGCTCCAGCCAGTACTCGCCGCGCACAGTCTCGTACTTCCTGCGGGCGCGATCGACCCAGTACATCCTGGCCATCTTTCTCGGCACCATCGCGTTCAGCTTCGTCAGCCTGCTGGACGTCGGATCGCTGGGCCAGTCCGAGTTCACTCCGCTGTTCACCGTCTCGGTCGCGGTTCTCCTGCTGTTCGTCAGCCTGGGGGCGTTCATCGCGCTGCTGCAGTCGGTCGGCGGCCGGGTGCGCGTGGACGCGGTGCTGTCGGCACTGGGGCGAACCGCTCGCCGGCAGCTGCCGCGGCAGCTGCGGGTACCGCGGGGGGCGACGCCGACCGATCAGGAAGCCGGCGTGGATCGGCGATCGAGTCTGGTCGTCCGCAGCCCGAGGTCCGGCCAGGCTGTCGCCGTGGACGCCGCTCGACTGCTGCGGATCGCGGACCGCTGTGGCGTGAGACTGACCGCGCTCCCGCGCGTCGGCGATGCCGTCAGCGCTGGAGCACCGCTGGTGCGGGTCGAGGGTGCCGACGCGCTCCCGCCCAGGGTGATCGCGGCCGCTGCTCGGGCCGTCGTGATTGAGCAGGAACGCTCGCTGCGGTACGACCCGCTCTATGCACCGCGGCTCTTGGTCGACATCGCTATCCGCGCGCTCTCGCCGGCCGTCAATGACCCCACCACGGCAGTTCGGAGTCTGGACGAGATCGAAGGCGTGCTGCGGGCGGCCGCCGGTCTGGAACTCGGCCCGCGGCTGCTGCGCGCCGGCGACGGGGAGGTGCTGCTGCCTTCACCGACGTGGGACGACGTCGTCGGCCTCGCCCTGATCGAGATCATGCTGAGCGGGGCTGGGCAGCCGCAGATCAGCCGCCGGATCGTGGCCTTGGTCGACGACGTTGCTGCCGATGTTGATGCCGTCCGTGCGGCCAGCCTGGTTGCGCTTCGCGACGAGGTGACCGCCCAGATCGCGCTGCAGGCGTTCACCCCGAGGTTGGCTGCGGTTGCCGCAGCGGCCGACCGTCAGGGCCTCGGTGGGGTCTTGGGTTCGGCCTGGTTCTAGGTGGCGCTGGTCAGCAGGTCTATGGGTGACTCGTGGGCAGCGCGAGCCGCGAGGACGTCAGGCATCGCGGCGTAGACCGCGTCGACGACACTGCGCAATGCGGTCGCGATGCGGGTGCCGGCAGGTGTGAGCTGATACTCCACGTGCTGCTCGCCGTGGTCAGTGCGGAGCACGAGCCCGTCCCTGGTGAGGGTGGCCAAGGTGCGTGAGAGCATCCGGTCGCTGATGCCGCCGACCGCTCGCGCGGTCTCGGCGAAACGACGAGGGTTGGCCAACAGCGAGATCAGCACCAATGCCGGCCAACGAGCAGTGACGTCGTCGACCACCGAGCGCGACGGACACACTGGGCTGAACGCGTCGAACGGAGGTTCCATGGCAGCTCCCCTACAGAGTTCCTAACCGGAGTATAGTGCTAACCAAGAGTAAGCAACTAAGCCATCAGGAGACATCATGACCCTCGCCGTCACCGGAGTCACCGGCCACCTGGGCCGCTTCGCCGTCGAGCACCTGTTGAACCGCGGCGTGCCCGCCTCGCAGATCGTCGGTCTCGCCCGGCGTCCGGAGGCCGCAGGCGAGGTCGCCTCGCACGGCGTCGCGGTGCGTTCCTTCGACTACAACAACCCCGACCCGGCAGCGCTGGCCGGCGTCACCTCGCTGCTGCTGGTCTCGGGCACCGAGTTCGGCCGACGTGCGGCCCAGCATCAGGCCGTCATCGAGGCTGCCAAGACCGCCGGCGTCTCCCGGATCGTGTACACGTCCGCGCCCAATGCCGACGCCTCGATCAACCCGGTCGCACCCGAGCACAAGGCGACCGAGGAGGTGCTGGCCGCCTCCGGGCTGGGGGTGGTCGTGCTGCGCAACGGCTGGTACCACGAGAACTTCCTGCCGGACCGGGACGCCGCCGCACGTACCGGCGAACTGCTTACCGCAACCGGCGCCGGCCGAGTGTCGAGTGCGTCACGCAGTGATTTCGCTGAAGCCGCCGCAGTCGTGCTCGCCGGCGACGAGGTCGGCCGCACCTACACCCTGGGCGGCGACGTCGCCTGGACCTACGACGACCTCGCAGCCGACCTGACCGAGGTTCTCGGACGGCCGGTCGCGGTGCGTCAGGTCAGCGCCGAGGAGAAGATTGCCGCGCTCACTTCCTTCGGCGTGGATCCGGGCATGGCCGGCTTCGCCGTGGGCGTGGATGTGGCGATCGCCGCCGGGGAGCTGGAGATCACCACGGGCGACCTGTCGCGGCTGATCGGGCACCCGACCAGCCCGGTCATCGAGGCGTTGCGCGCAGCGAACTGATATCCCTGGGGTGCGCCCGCCGTGCGGCGGGTGCACCTGCTGCGTCGTCGCCTGTGGGCGCCTGTGCGCGCTGGGCTGGCGGTGGACGCGTCGGTGTCCCCGAGAGCGGAAGGACGTGAGAGAATCGCAGGCGACCGCAATGAAGGGAGCTCGCGATGACGGATCACCGTTCTTCTGGTTCGCTGACGACCGACCAGTACCTGCGGATCCGAGAGGACATTCTCAACGGTGAGTTCCCGATCGGGCAGCGTCTGCTCGAGACCTCTCTGGCCACTCGTTATGGCGTCTCCCGCACCCCCGTCCGTGAGGCATTGGTGGCCCTGCAGCAGGACGGACTGATCGAGCGCGTCGACAACGGCTTCCGGGTGCGCACCGGTACGGCGGACGACGTGATGGAGATCTACGAGGCCCGCATCGCCTTGGAGGCTGTCGCGGCAGCGACGGCCGCCAAGCGCCACACCGATCTCGACCTGGCTCGACTGCGGGCCAGCCATCAGGGGGCCCTTTCGGCAGCGGCGGCCGGAGATGAGCGCGCTGCGCACGAGGCCAACTCCGACTGGCATCTGGCCCTGTGGCAGGCAGCGCACAACAGCACGATCGCTGCGACCCTGAACCGCTGGTCTGCGCAGCTGCGGATTTACGATCAAGGCCCGCCCGGGCCGGCGGACGATCTGACCGCGACGGCGCACGACCATGGCGAGGTTCTTCAAGCTATCGAGGCCGGTGACGCGGAGGCCGCCGGTGAGGCGATGAAGGAGCATCTGGATCGCAGTCGCCAGCTGCGGCTGCGCGCCCTGGGCTGAGCCTGGTCGCCTCCGGCGCTCCCGGCTTGGCGCCGAGTTCGCGGGCGTCTTGGGGTGTGATGTCGGCGTGGCCCCGGGGCTGCGGCGTTTCGTCTGCGGCCGGGGGGTCGTCCGCGTGCGCGCCGGAGGTGGTGCGCCGGTGCTGTGAGCTCCCGGTGTTGCCGGCGTACCCATTGAACGCAGATGCGTGCTGATGCTGATCCGAGTGCCGTTCCGGGTTGCTGGGTGCTACAGTAGCCATATGTCCGCGAATGTATACACCGCTCGCACGCCGAGTGTGCTGTGTCCGCGAATGTGTTGTCGCCGCTGATTGCGCTCACGACCAATCGGCTGTCTGACGTGCCCGAGCTGGTGATCGTGTCGATCTGCCCGGAGGCCAACAGCAGCCACTCACCCAACCACGCAAGGACAACTCCCATGACCACAACTGCTTCAGCTCCGCAGGTCGAGCTGATCGACCCGCGCGGCCCTCGTTTCGGCGCTGTCATCACCTCGGTGGTGCTCGCTGTGGCCGTCGTACTCGGCCCCGTAGCCGGGCTGCCGCTGCTGGTCCTGCAGCTCGCCGTCTTCGCGGCGGGTTCTCTGCTCGGCCTGAAGTACCAGCCCTATGGCTGGATCTACCGGCGCTTCGTCCGTCCCCGGCTGCAGCCGCCGGCCGAGCTGGAGGACGCCCGTCCGCCGCGCTTCGCGCAGACCGTCGGCCTGGTCTTCGCCCTGGTCGGACTGGCTGGCGCCAGCTTCTCGGTGGGGGTGTTGTACTACGTGGCCGTCGGTTTCGCGCTGGTGGCCGCGTTGCTCAACGCCGTCTTCGACTTCTGCCTCGGCTGCGAGGTCTACCTGCTGGCCAAGCGTCTGACGGCCAAGCCGGTCGCGGCCTGAGGAGTTCATGATGACCGGATTGTGGGTTGTGATTGCGGCGGTGCTGGTCGCCCTCGGCTTCGGGGGCTACCGGCGGATCACCGATGGCCGGGCGCGTGCTGCCCAGGGGGCGACCGAACGTCTGGATGCCGGCCGACTGGGTGGAGACCTGGGCAGTGAGGCGACCTTCGTGCAGTTCTCGGCGACCGTCTGCGCGCCGTGCCGAGCGACGCACCGGATCCTGTCCGATGTTTCGGCCGAACGTCCCGGTATCGCCCACATCGACCTGAATGCGGAGGCCAGACTGGATCTGGTCGATGAGTTCGGAATCACCCGAACCCCAACGGTGCTGGTACTGGATGCGGACGGTGTTGTGCGACACCGAATCGTGGGAGCAGCACGCAAGAACGAAGTACTTGGCGCTCTGGATGAGCTGGCCAGCCGGCCGGCCGCGTGAACGTCGCAGCAACGCGAACGACAAGGAAGAAGAAAGCGATATGGCGTACTACGAAGACGCGACCAAGCTCATCGGTCGCACACCGCTGGTGAAGATCAACCGGCTCTACGGCGACAGTAAGGCCACTGTGCTGGCCAAGCTGGAGTACTTCAACCCGGCTGCCTCGGTGAAGGACCGCATCGGCGTCTCCATCATCGACGCCGCAGAGGCTGACGGTTCGCTGAAGCCGGGTGGAACGATCGTCGAGGGCACCTCGGGCAATACCGGCATCGCGCTGGCCTGGGTGGGCGCCGCACGCGGCTACAAGGTGATCATCACCCTGCCGGAGTCGTTCTCCAAGGAGCGCCGGGCTCTGCTGCGGGCCTTCGGGGCGGAGCTCGTGCTGACTCCGGCCGCCGACGGCGTGCCTGGGGCGAATGCGAAGGCCAAGGAGATCGTCGAGAACACCCCGGGTGCGGTTCTGGCCAGCCAGTTCACCAACCCGGCGAACGTTGAGATCCACAAGAAGACCACCGCCGAAGAGATCTGGGCCGATACTGACGGCGCCGTGGACTTCTTCGTCTCCGGTGTGGGCACCGGCGGCACCATCACCGGCGTCGGCCAGGTGCTCAAGGAGCGTAAGCCGGGCGTGCAGATCGTCGCGGTCGAGGCGGCCGAGTCTGCGGTGCTGTCCGGTGAGCCAAAGGGTCCGCACAAGATCCAGGGCATCTCCCCGGGCTTCATCCCCGAGATCCTGGACGTGTCGCTGATCGACCGGATCATCAAGGTCACCTCCGACGATGCCCTGGACTGGGCGCGCCGGGCCGCCAAGGAGGAGGGCCTGCTGGTCGGCATTTCGTCCGGTGCGGCGCTGCGGGCCGCGGCCGAGTTGGCCAACGATCCGGCCAACGAGGGCAAGACCATCGTGGTGGTGATCCCGTCGTGGGGTGAGCGTTACCTGTCGACCCCGCTGTACGCGGATCTGCTTGACTGAGGTTCAGTGACGATGCCGGACGCCGTGAGGGCGTCCGGCATCGTCATGTTCGGAGCTGGGCGGGTGAGTGCTCACGACAGCGTGTGATGCGCGAGCAGATCGACTCGGCGGGCGATCTCGCCGAACGCCTGCTCGAAGCTGTCTGCGGCGTCGTGCCGCACGGGGTCGGGCACCGACCAGTGCAGCGCGGCGTTCGGTGTCTCCTCATAGGCCCGATCGCACACGGTGATGATCAGATCGTCATCGGTCAGGGTCTCCTGCAGGAGCCGGGGCGTGGCGTCGGTGAGGTCAAGACCGTGCCGGTGGGCTGTGGCGACGGCGCGGGGGTGCACCCGTGCGGCCGGGTGAGTACCGGCAGAGGTGGCCGGGATGCTGCTGATCGAGCGCCAATAGCGCTCGGCCAGCTGCGAGCGCGCCGAGTTCGCCGAGCAGACGAAGGCCACCCGACGCGGCAACGGCGTCGCCGGGGCGCCGATCAACTCGTAGGAGGCTGCCGTCCGCTGGAGGTAGCTGCGCCGGCCGTCGCCCTCGGAGCGACGCCGGACGATGAGCTCGGCAGCTTCGAGGATGCGCAGGTGATGGGCTAGGAGATTCGTCGGGATATCCAGCTGGCCGGCGACGGCGCCGGACGGCAGGTCGGTGGCGGCCAGCAGATCGATGATGGCCAGGCGGGTGGTGTCGCCGAGCGCGGCGTAGGCCCGGGCACGGAAGGCGAGGAGTGGCGTTGACATCGGCGATTACCTCCATCACTATTGAGTCAATAGTAGCTGAGGTAACGACCTAGGGGAAGTGAGACTCGCCGTGACCGAAATCAATGATGGCAAGCCGACGGTGCTGTTCGTCTGCGTGCACAACGCCGGGCGCTCCCAGATGGCCGCCGGCTATCTGCGTCACCTCGCCGGTGATGCGGTCGAGGTGAGGTCGGCGGGATCCGCGCCGGCGGCGATGATCAACCCCGTGGCGATCCAAGCCATGGCCGAGGAGGGCATCGACATCTCCAGTGAGCAGCCGAAGGTGCTCAGCCCGGTCGCGGTGCAGTCCTCTGATGTGGTGATCACCATGGGATGCGGCGATGCCTGCCCGTTCTATCCCGGTAAGCGCTATGAGGACTGGGTGCTGGACGATCCGGCCGGTCAGGGGATCGAGGCGGTGCGGCCGATTCGCGACGAGATTCGCCGGCGCGTGGAGGCTCTGCTCGCGGACTTGCTTGCTGAGGTCTAGTTAGGCGTACACTTCAACCATGGCTGAATCAAATCGGGTTGAAGTATCGACGGGGCTGCTGTCCGCGGTGGCCGATCCGATTCGTTGGCAACTCATCGGCCAGCTGTCAGCCGACGACACGCGGTGCGTGTGCCAGTTCCGCACAGAACCGGAGATTCCGGCCAATCTGCTCAGCTATCACCTCAAGGTGCTGCGTGAAGCCGGCCTGATCGTGGGAACTCGTCGCGGACGCTGGATCGACTACCGCCTCACCGATGACGCCCTCGACCGCTTGCACGCTGCCTTGCCGGTGCCCGGAAGCCGGGCCTGCGGCTGCGCCGTCGACCCGGAACCGGCTCTGGCCGGGGCGAGCCGGTGAGCGCGCCGACCGCCACCGCTCGACAGCAGGCTGCGCGTCGGTGGGTGCTGCTGGGACTGGCCGCTGTGGCGTGGGCCGCGGCTTACGCCGTCAACGAGATCTTCTGGACCTGGCTCTACGGCACCGTCCTGGGCTGGGATCTGACCGCCGGGTGGGGCTCGATCATCCACTTCTTCTGCTACGACACGATCAAGATCGGCCTGCTGCTCACCGGGATCATCTTCCTGGTGACGGTGCTGCGCAGCTTCATGAGCATCGAGCGCACCCGCGCCCTGCTCGGCGGCAAGCGCGAGGGGATCGGCAATGTGCTGGCCGCCGGCCTCGGCGTGGTGACGCCGTTCTGCTCCTGCAGCGCGGTGCCGGCGTTCATCGGCTTCGTCGCTGCGGGCGTGCCCTTGGGTGTGACGATGAGCTTCCTGATCGCCAGCCCGCTGATCAACGAGGTGGCGATCGCGCTGCTGCTCGGGCTGTTCGGCATTGGGCCGACGCTGCTCTACGTGGGCTCGGGCCTGGTGATCGCGATCGTGGCCGGCATGATCATCGGCCGGCTGCGCCTGGAAGGCCAGGTCGAGTCGTTCGTCTACGAGACTCGGCTGCGCGGCCAAGTGATCGACTCTGCCGCAGGCCTGACCTGGGACGACCGACTTGCGATGGGGCGGGAGGAAGTCGCCTCCATCCTGCGCAAGATCTGGCCGTATCTGTTGGCCGGCATCGGGCTCGGTGCGCTGATTCACGGTTGGGCCCCGGCGGACTTCTTTGCGACCTACGCCGGCCCGGACAATCCCTTCGGCGTGCTGCTCGCTGTGGTCATCGGGGTCCCGCTGTACTCCAACGCCGCGGGCGTGCTTCCGCTGGTCGATGCGCTCTACTCCAAGGGGCTGCCGATGGGCACGCTGCTGGCCTTCATGATGGCCACCGTCGCCTTGAGCCTGCCGGAGATGATTCTGCTCCGCCGGGTGCTCAAGCCGCGCCTCATCGCCGTCTTCGCCGGCGTCACCGCTGTCGGCATCATCGCCGTCGGTTATCTCTTCAACGCGATTCTGTGAAAGGACCCAGCATGCACATCAAGATCCTCGGCTCGGGCTGCGCCAACTGCGTCAACCTGGAGAAGGCCGCCCGGCAGGCGGTCTCCGAACTCGGTATCGAGGCGACCTTCGAGAAGGTCACCGACTACGCCGACATCGCCGGGTACGGCATCATGCGGACGCCCGGCCTGGTGGTCGACGACCAGGTCGTCCTCTCCGGACGGGTGCCGACGGCTTCCCAGGTGAAGAGCCTGCTGACCGCCAGCTGAGTCGCTCCCGGATCAGGCGGCGGGCAACCCGGCCGACAGCCACGCGTTCATCCCGCCGGCGACGCTCTTCACATTGCGATAGCCGCGTGCCTTGAGCAGCAACAGCGCATAGAGCGACCGGGTACCGGCCGCGCAGATGGTCACCAGCGGTGCGTCCAGGTCGTCCGGTAGCCCAATGGTGCTCCCGGCCGACAGGTCTGGCAGCGGCAGGGCGAGGCTGCCGGCGATGCGCGTCCTGACGATCTCGTCGGGGTTGCGGACGTCGATCAGGGTGACGCCCTGATCGAGCAGGCGCTCTGCTTCGTCGACCTCGATGACGTCGGGTCCGTCCTGGGCGAGGGCGAAGGCGTTCTCGAGGTGCTGGGCGAACGGGTTGGCCGGCTTGGCGGGCTCCTCTGGCGGGAACAGGTCGGGCAGGTGTCGCCGGAACGACGTCAGGTACTTGTAGGCGTTATCGGGGAAGATCACCACTGCGACCACCCCTGGCTCGTCCGGAATGGCCTGGAGTGCGCCGGCCAGTGCTAGCCCGCTGCTCGGCCCGGCGATGATGCTCTCCGACTGATGCAGTGTGCGGCAGCGGTCGTAGGCATCGGCGTCGGAGACTTCGATCACGGCGTTGTATTCGTCGGGACGGAAGAAGTCGGTGACCGCCAGTGCGCGCCGGCTGCGGACGCCGGGAATGTCGTGGCCGTCACCGGGGTGCACGCCGATCACCTGCACGCCGGGGTTCTGCTCCTTCAGGTAGCGGCCGGTGCCGGTGATGGTGCCGCAGGTGCCCAATGACGCCACGAAATGAGTGACCGTGCCGCCGGTCTGCCGCCAGATCTCCGGGCCGGTGGTGCGGTAATGCGCCTCGGGGTTGGCCGGGTTCGCGTACTGATTGAGCTCAGTCCAGCCTGGACGCGAGCCCAGCTCGGCCGCCTTCGACATGGCACCTTCAGGCTGGCCCGGCATCGGGCACAGGTCGTCGTCCAGTTCAACCAGATCGGTGCCGAACAGACGAAGAGCGGTCCGCTTCTCCAGCGGGATGGCTCGAGACAGCGTCGCGGAGAAGCCGTAGCCGCGGGCGTTCGCGACCATGGCCAGTCCGATGCCGGTATTGCCCGAGGTCGGCTCCACCAGATTCTCCAAGGCTTCACCGCGCTGTTCCGCGTCGGCGATCAGGTTGGCGGCCACGCGGTCCTTGACCGCGCCGAAGGGGTTGTACCACTCCAACTTCGCGTAGATCCGTGCGTGTTGGAAGCCGGTGTGCCGCAGCCGTACCAGGGGAGTGGGGTTCTCGGCGCTCGGGAGCAGTTCGAGGATGGACTCGTAGCGCCGGGTGGCGTGATCGGACACGGTCTTCCTTTCGGACGCGAGGCGCTGTTGTTGAGGGCCCGCAGGTGCTGAATGCTAGTGTATCCACGAGTCGACTAGCGTCCAAGGTCTGAGGCGGACGGTGATCGCGGCGATGCGCAGCGCCCATCGGCCATGATGGGCAGCACTGCTCACCCGCGCACGACAGGCCGTCGGCAGAATCAACCAGCGAGGAGAATGATGACCCGTCCGGACAAGCACGACCCGCGCACGCTCGCCGAGGCGACCTGGGCCGTCCATGGCGGGAATGCTCCCGACGCCGGCACCGGTGCGGTTCGCCGTCCGCTGGTGATGGCCAACTCCTACCTGCTGCCCGACGACGCGACCACGGTCGACTGGTCGAACCCCACCCAGCTGCTCTACACCCGCACCACCGGGGCAAATCAGCAGGCGCTGGAGGAGAAGCTCGCCGCCCTCGAAGGTGGCGAGGCGGCCATCGTGGTGGCCAGCGGCGTCGCCGCGCTGCACGCGGTCTTCTTCTCCCGACTGCGTAGTGGCGATCACATCGTCGTCTCCGACGTCACCTACGAGGCGGTCTGGCGGCTGTTCACCGACCTGCTGCCGCAGCGCTATGGCATCGAGGCGACCTTCGTGGACGTCTCCGATCTGGATCAGGTACGCGCAGCGATCCGCCCGAACACGCGGCTGATCCATACCGAGACCATCGCCAACCCCACCACCAAGGTGGCCGACATCGCTGCGCTCGCCGAGATCGCGCACGGGCATGGCCTGCTGTTGGTGGTCGACAACACCTTCACCCCGCCGTCGCTGTATCGTCCGCTGACCGACGGCGCCGACGTGGTGATCCACTCGCTGACCAAGTACATCAATGGCCACGGCGACGCCATGGGTGGGGCGATCATCGGCGGCGCCGACCTGATCGGCGAGATTCGCTCCGACTCCCTGGCCGACCTCGGGGCGGTGATCTCACCGTTCAATGCCTGGATGATCCTGCGCGGCTCGGTGACACTGCCGCTGCGGCTGCGCCAGCACGTCAGCTCCGCGCAGAAGGTCGCTGAGTTCCTGGAGTCTGACGATCGCGTCGCCTTCGTCGCCTACCCCGGACTGGCCTCGCATCCCGACCACGAGCTGGCCGTGCGGCAGTTCGGCGACCGGGGTTTCGGCGGGGTGCTGGCGTTCGCGCTGGCGGGCGACACTGCACTGCAGAACCGTTTCGTCGCGGAGTTGAAGGTGATCACATCTGCGGTCTCGCTGGGCCACGACGAGTCGCTGATCGTCCATGTCGGACCGCACGGACGCGGGGGAGCAGAGCACTACCCGGCGCACTTCCGCGACTACGGTCACCTGCGGCTGGCTGTCGGCCTGGAAGATCCTGCCGACCTGATTGCCGACCTTGCGGCTGCGCTGGACGCAGCGCTTCCGCGTCGGTGATCGGCCGGACGCCTCGCGCTCGCGCACGCCGCGTGCCTGCAGGTGCCGCGCGGATCGGTTCGCCGGACGTCGACGCCTCCCCGCAGCGCGGTGCGGTAGGCCGGCGTCCGACCGGTGGGAAGTGGCTGCTCGCCCGCTGGGACGGTCCTGCTAGCCTTGGCTCCATGTCCTTCGCGTTGCAGATGCCGACCATCATGGTCGTGCGCGCGCGAATGCTCAGCCGCTGAGCGACCCGAGACTCGCCCCTCCTCTGGTGGGCTGAGCCGTCCGAAATGACCGGACGCCGGGGTCGTCAGCGGAGAGCCGCCACCACAACTCCCGAGCAAGGACCACCATCATGACCTCCACCACTGAGCCCGCCAGCCGATCTGACAGCGACGACATCGCGGACTGTCGACCGCAACAGCTGATCACCCGCACGGTGCGCGCCGGGATCGACACCGACGCCGCGCACCGCGCGGTCACCCCACCGCTACACCTGAGCACGTCGTACTCCTTCGCGGGGCTGGAGCAGCGCGGCGCCTATGACTACAGCCGCTCAGGAAACCCCACCCGCGACCTCTTCGCCCAGGCGGTGGCCGACCTGGAGGGCGCTGCGGGCGCCTGCGTGACCGCGTCGGGGATGGGTGCCATCACGACGGTGCTGCACGCCGTGCTGCCGGCCGGCGGCACCGTGTTGGCACCGGACGACTGCTATGGCGGGTCGTGGCGGCTCTTCACGGCTCTGGAGCGCACCGGTCGGTTGCGGCTGCGCTTGGTCGACTTCACCGACCTGGACGCTGTGCGCGCGGCGCTCACCGACGAGGTCGACCTGGTGTGGGTGGAGAGTCCATCGAATCCGCTGCTGCGGTTGACCGATATTGCAGCGGTCGCCGAGCTTGCGCACGCCGCCGGCGCGCTGGTCGCGGCCGACAACACCTTCGCCAGTCCGGTGATCCAGCGGCCGATCGCCCTGGGCGCCGATGTCGTCGTCCACTCCGCGACCAAGTACCTCAACGGGCACTCCGATGTGGTGGCGGGCATCGTGGCGGCAGCCGACCCGTCCGTGGTTGAGCAGCTGTGCTGGTGGGCCAACACTTTGGGCGTCACCGGGGGTGCGTTCGACTCGTTCCTTGCCCTGCGCGGTCTCAGGACACTTCATCTGCGGTTTGACGCTGCCCAGCGCGGGGCGTCCGCGGTGGTGGAGCTGCTGCGGTCCCACCCCGCGGTCGGTGCGGTGCACTACCCCGGGCTGAGCGAGCATCCGCAGCATGAGTTGGCCTGCCGACAGCAGAACGGATTCGGGGCCATCATCAGCTTCGAGGTCGCCGACCGGGACGCGGTGGAGGCGCTGGTGGACGGTTTGAGCACCTTCACTCTTGCCGAGAGCCTCGGTGGGGTGGAGTCGCTGATCTCCCATCCGGCGACCATGACGCATGCGGCCATGCCCGCAGAGGTTCAGCGTGCCGCGGGGATCACGCCAGGTCTGCTTCGGCTGAGCATCGGCGTGGAGGATCCCTCCGATCTGGTCGCGGACTTGCGCGCCGGGTTGGACCGGGCGGCCTCGGCCTGAAGGGACCGAGCGGTCCGACGGCGCGAACGCGGGTCAGTGGCCGCGCAGCCGTCGCTGGGCCGGGGTGGACGGCATCTCGGTCCAGCGCGGGTTCGCAGCGATCCATGCTGGATCGGTCAGCATGCGCGCGATCGCCAGGCCGGTAGCCAGCGCCAGCAGGATGCCGAGGCTGGCGGTGGCATTGGTCATGGCGTCCACCGGGTCGCGGTTGATCGCCGCCACCAGCGCCCGGAAGGTGCTCGCCCCGGGAATCATGATCAGCACGGCGGGCACCGACAGGCTGATCCGCGGCGCCAGGATGCGCTGACTGGCCCATCCGGCGAGCAGACCCACGATGATGGTGGCCCCCATGGCGCACAGCAGGGCGTTCCCACCGACGTCGACGACGCTCAGCCGGGCCAGGTTCGCCACGGTGCCGATTCCGGCGGCCCAGGCCGCGACTCGTGGTGGGGTGTTGAAGGTGACCGCGAAGCCGAGGACGCCGACCGCGCTGGCGACCACGCGCGCGAGCGCCAATCCCCAGCCGGACAGCGCGGGTTCGGGGATCTCTGCTGGAGTGAGGCCGAAAGCGCCGGCGACCAGCCAGGCACCGAGGGCGGCCGCCAACGTCACCAGCGAGGCGTAGAGCAGCCGCGACACCCCGGAGGTGAAGTCGAAGCGGGCCAGATCCAGCGCGGCGGTGATCAACGGAAAGCCGGGGACAAGGAAGAGGATCGCCGAGGTGAAAGCAGCCTCATGCAGCGGGACGGCCTGAGCCGGCAGGGCCAGGCGCAGGAGCTCGGCGCCGAGCAGGTAGACCAGGCAGGCGGCGACCGATGCCAAAGCCACGACAGCCAGTTGGTTGAGCCGAAACCGTCGCAGCCCCACTTGCAGGCCCTTGCCGACCGCTGCGGCGACTCCAGCGGCCAGACATTCCTGCCAGCGTCCGTTGTTCAGGAAGGCGAATGCCGCGCAGGCCAGCGCCGCCCCGGTGATGATGGCGACGGCGTGATAGCGATCGGGGCGCCGTTCGACGTGGTCCAGTTGGCGATGCAGCTGTGCTGCGGTCAGGCCGGGGGCGGCCCGAAGTGAGAGCCGCATCAAGGCGCCGATGCGGTCGGCGTTGACCACCGGCACGGGCACCTCGACCACCTGAGTGCGGAACGCGCTGCCTTCGCGGGTGGTCGCCACGATCTCGGTCAGGCTCACCTGGGCTTCTAGCTGTTCGATGCCGAGGGCCTGGGCGACCCGGCCCATGGCCGCCTTCACCCGGTACGAGCCGGTTCCTGACGTCAGCATCATCGAGCCCATGCGGCAGACCGCATTCGACTTGTCTGCCAGTTGTGCGTCGCGCGCAGCGGCGGTCATCGGCGGGACTCCTTCCCCCTATGCCTGGTCACCAGTCGAGCACGATTGGCTCGACTTCGTCGGTCGTGTCTCGCCAGGCAGCGACGGAAAGGCGGCGCGGGGCAGTGTGGTTCTGGGGGGTTCGTCGCCGGCGGTGAGATCGAGCCGGCGCCGTCGGACGCCTGCGGCACGTTGCCGGGGTGTTCGTCACGCCTGCCGACGACGACGATCTCGCGCAACGAAACGTTTGCTTCATGAGGGCCGAAAACGAGCGAAAGTCCTTGCGAGATGTCGATTTTGCAAGGTACTGTCTCGACATGATAAGCAGCGAAACGTTTGCGCAAGCAGCCGGAACCCCGGCTCGTCCCATCTCGCGTCGTCGGGTGCTGCAAGTCCTGGCGGCGTCCCTGGTGGCGGCCCAGGTCACGGGCTTCGGCGACGTGGGCCTGGTGCCCGCGAGCGCCTCCGACCGAACCGATCCAACCCCGGTTGCCTACGACGGCATCGTCGGGTTGCTCTGACCGAAGAGAAAGCAGAACCAATGGCATCTACCGTTTACGACGTGACGACCTGGACCGGTGCGTCCGTCTCTGCCTACACCGACATCGGCCAGGTGATGAACGAGATCATCGCCGACGTGAAGTCGAGCCAGACCACTGCGACGACACGCCCCGGCGCGGTCATCTACATCCCGCCCGGCCACTACACGCTGCAGACGACGGTCAACATCGATATCGGGTTTCTGACCATCAAGGGCTCCGGTCACGGGTTCATGTCCGAGGCGGTCCGCGACGGTACCGACCACTCGGCGTGGGTCGAGACTCTGCCGGGCTCGAGTCACGTGCAGATCGCGAACGACGATCAAGTCGGTTTCCTTGTCGATCGCGCCACTGATCCGGGCACCAATGGACGGCTCAATGCCATCGTCTTTCAGGACTTCTGCATCGACGGCGTCAGCAGCACCAAGCCGTACCTTCCTGGTAACGGGAAGACGGGGATCAAGGTGCAGTACGACACCGATTCCCTGCGGATCGAGGGCATGGGAATGGTGTACCTCGCCAATGCCGTCGTCGTGAGGAACGCTGACGCCTACAACTTCACCAACAACTTCATCTGTGAGTGTGGCAACGGCATCACGATGTCGAATGGCTCCATCGTCGGCAAGATCACCAACAACTACCTGATTACTCCCTGGGCAGGGCACTCGATCTTCATCGAGAACAATGACGACTGCCTCATCACGGGGAACAGCCTCCTGTGGGGCGCACGAATTCAGATGAAGAACGTCAACCGGGCCACCATTACCGGCAACAAGTTCGTCAGCAACTTCTCGGGCATGATCGTCCACGAGACGGCATGTGACGCGCAACTGATCTCGGGTAACTCCTTCCGCCGCAGATTCGGCGACGGAGGACCGGCAGTCAACGACGACCTGTTCGGGATGATCCAGCTCAACGGCAACGACAACGCCGTGGTCGCGAACTCCTTCTCCTTCGACGTGCCTGCGAGTGAGATCGTGCCCTCCGGCGCGACGCCGACGATCGTCCTGCTCAAGGGTGGGTCACGGAACTTCCTTGCGACCAACCAGCTCTCGTCGAATATCGCGGTACGCCATGTGCTCGACGGGAGCACGAGTGCGACGAAGGTTCTGTGGTCGGGCACCGCTGCCCAGCTTCAGGATCTGACCGGTGGAGACATGTCCTTCGTGGCGACACCCTGAGTTCTCTCACGCTCGGCGGTGATCTACCGCGAGAGCTTGTGACAGATGCTCCCTTTGGCCTGGGCCGAAGGGAGCATCTGAGCGTGGTGGTCGGGAGCCTTTCACCCAATCGGGCTCCCTGTGGTGTCGAGCTGCCGGGGCTACCCCTTCACCGCTCCAGCGGTCATGCCGGCGATGATCTGGCGCTGGAAGAAGGCGTAGATCACCAGCTGAGGGATGAGCACCATCGTCGCAGACGCCATCATGCCGCCGTAGTCCACGGTGAACTGCCCCTGGAACCTCGACACCGCAAGAGACACGGTCACCAGGTTCGGGTCGTTGATCAGGATCGACGCGAACGGGAACTCGTTGAAGACGTAGACGATGTTGAAGATCAGGATCGTGGCGATGACCGGCCGCATGATGGGCAGCACCACCGAGACGCACAGGCGCCACAGTCCGGCGCCGTCGATGATCGCCGCCTCCTCGATCTCCGTCGGGAAGTCGGCGAGGAAACCGGTCATCAGCAAGGTGTTGAAGGGGATCGAGACCGCGGCGTAGGGCAGGATCAGCGCGCCGTAGGTTCCGAACAGTCCGAGCGCGAGGTCGAGGCGATACACCGGGAACAGCAGGATGTAGACGGGCACGGCCAGGCCGGCGAGGAGATAGAACTTGACCGCAGACTGGAGCCGACGCCGCCGAAACACCATCCGGGTGAGCGCGAACGCTGACATGAACGACACCACCGTCCCGAGGGCCACCGATGCGACGGCGATCAGCAACGTGTTGCCGTACATCCGAAGCAGGGGGAGTGACTGGAGAGCGTTGAGGTAGTTCGTGAAGCTGAGCTGACCGAGCGCGAGCGGGTCGTTGAGGATGTTCGCGCTCGGCTGGAAGGACAGCAGAACGATCCACAGAATCGGCAGGACGAGCAGGAACGTGATCAGGTAGGCGATCGCGGCGAGCAGCAGCAGGGTTCTGCGCTGTTTGCGGCGTTCGGGGCTCGGTCGTCCGCGCGACCCGGTGGCGGCGGCCGGCTTGAGGCTCTCGACGGCGATGGTCATCGTGAAGCTCCCTTCCGATTGGCGAGCATCAGGTAACCGGCTGAGACCAAAGCTCCGAGGATGGTGATGACGACGGCCAGTGCCATGCCGTACCCGTACTGCTGGTTGGTGAAGGTGACGTAGTACATGTAGCTGACCAGGGTCTCGGATCGATGGACGGGGCCGCCGCCGGTGAGGACGTAGACCAGCTCGAAGATCTTGAACACGTTGGTGATCAGCAGGATCGTCACGATCGCGAAGGTGCCGCGCAGCATCGGGATCGTCACGTAACGGGGCTGCTGCCAGCCGGTTGCTCCGTCGAGAGCACTGGCCTCCATGACGTCGGTGGGCAATGTCTGCAGCCCGGCGTAGAAGATCGTCATGGCAAAGCCCAGGCTGCTCCAGATGAACACGATCGCGACGGAATAGGGCGTCAAGGTGTCGCCGCCGATCCAGGTGACTGCAGGCACGCCGGCCTCGGCCAGGAGCCGGTTGAGCAGGCCGATCTTGGGGTCGAGGATGAAGACCCAGATGAGGCCTACCAGGATGGGGGCGATGATGGCGGGTCCGAAGACCAGAGCCTTGAGCACGCCGCTACCGGCGATGCGGCGCCGAAGCAGGAGCGCCAGCGCGAAGGACCCGGGGATGAGCACCGCAAGGCTGACGACGAGGATGATGACGGTGTTACTGAGTGCTTGCCAGAAGAACTGGTCACTGAGCAACCGCGCGTAGTTGTCCAATCCGGTCCAGCGCGGCGTCCCGAAACCCTGGAACCTGGTGAGGCTGAAGGCCGCAGAGTAGGCCACGGGGTAGGCCATGAACAGGGTGAACAGAATGACGGCGGGCGCGAGCATCAACAGGATCTTGGATTTCGAGCTGATCCAGTTCATCGGGCGCTTTCTGTGAGGTCGGTCGAGGAGGGAAGGTCCTCAGGGGCAGGGGCCGCCCCTGAGGACGCGATCTCAGCGATTCTCGTCGAGGGCTTTCTGGACCAAGTCGAGTGCTTGCTTGGGCTGGAGCTGGTTCTGGATGACTCCGTAGATGCTGTCGTACATCGCGTTGGCCACCTGCGTCGGCACCAACAGGTCCGGTTGCGACTTCGGGCTGCTCACACCTTGTGCGGACGCCGCGTCCAGGGCCACTTTCAGCACGCTCTGCTTGGTCTGGTCGACCTTGGCCTGGTAGGTGGTCACGGGCGGCTGGCCGTTGTCGACGAGGATCTGCTGGCCCTTGTCGCCGTAGTAGAAGGCAAGAAACTTCTTGATTGCCGCGAGCTTGTTCGCGTCGGCGCCGGCTTTGGCGCTCACCACGAGCGGGGCTGAGGCGACATTCATGATGATGTTCTGGTTACCGACGCCGTCTGAGAACTGTGCGCCTTGCCAGAAGCCGATGTTCGCAGCGACCTTCGACTCCTGGATCGCGCTGGAAGCCCAGACTCCGGCATCCAGCATGGCCGCCTTGCCGTTGGTGAACTGGCTGACCGCTTGCTGATAGGTCTGGGTAGACACATTCGAAGGGAAAGCCCCCGCGTCCCGCAGCTCGGCGATGTGTTCGTACATCCGCTGGAAGTCGGCGTTGTTGTAGCTCACCGAGCCGTCCAGCAGGCCGGACAGCTTGTCTTCGTACCCGAACCGATCCAGCCACACCAGGAAGCTCCACACGCTGAAGGCCGACTGGTTGGCGCCGTTGGAGATCGTGGTGATGCCCTTCGCGTGAAGGGTCTTCGCGACGTTCACCAGATCGTCGAAGGTGGTGGGCATCTCAAGTCCGTTGTCGGCGAGGATCTTCTTGTTCACCCACAACCCGGTCAGGAGTTCCTGATACGGGACCCCGTAGATCTTGCCGTCCGCGGTGAAGTTGTCCACCGTGCTCGTGGACAGGACGTTGGTGATGCCCAGCTCGTCGAGAGTGGGCTTGAGATCGAGCAGCTTGCCGGCCTGCAGCATCTCCTCTGCGTTGGCTTTGTACACCCAGAAGATGTCAGGAAGGGTGTCGCTCTGGGCGGCGATGGACAGCTTCTGGAGGTGTTCGGCCACGGCTTCGCCGCTCACCGTCACCGTGATGTCAGGGTTCTCGGCTTCGAACGCCTGGACGATGGCCCAGGTCGCAGGGTCGGCGGTCTTCACGTCGGGGTTCTGCATCGACAGCGTGATCTCGGTCTTGGCTCCGCTGCTCGCGGAGGAGCTGCCCGTGGTCGGGGTGGCGCAGGCCGACAATGCCAGTGCTGTTGAGGCAATGAGCGCCGTGGCGGCGAGCAGCTGCCTGTGTGGGTGGCGCGGAATGAGGGATCGCATGTGCCATCTCCTTTGATGTGATCCGCCCGAAGGCGGTCCGATCTGTCTGAGGCGGTGGTCAGAAGCTCCAACCATCGAAACGTTTGCGGGAAACGTTTGTCTCAAGTTAGGCGGGGTCTCCATGGTTGTCAAGGTCGCTGAGGTCACGCTTTGGTGAAGGTGTGGCCTTCGGTCGAGTCTCGAAGCTCGATCGCCTGGTGGAGTCGCACTGTGCGCGGGCCGGAGTCGGGTGCAGATAGTCGCGCCAGCAGCAGCTGAACCGCCGTCATGCCCATCTCGTACGCCGGCTGACGCACCGTGGTGATCCGGGGCTGGAAGAGGTCGGGATTGCTGAAGCCGTCGAAGGTGGCGAACGCGATCTGCTCTGGTACGGCTCGGCCTGCGGACTGGAGCGCATTCAGTCCGAGCACTGCAAGCGGGGTACTGCACGCGATCACCGCAGAGGCGGCGCCCGGGGTGATCGCGGCAGCCAGCTGGCTCAGCATGGCGGAGTCGTCGACGCCGGCACACACGACCTGCTGATCGAGCGTCAGCTGACCGTCCCTGATCCCGTCGTGGAAGCCCTCCAGTCGTTCGGCCAGCGTCGGAACCCGGGTGTCGCCTGCGATCACCGCGAATCGGGAGTGTCCTTGTTTGACTAGGTGATTCACGAGGGCCCGCATCGATTCGCGGTTGTCGGTTCCCACTTGGTCGAAGGGCAGCGTTCGATGAAGGCGATCGAGGAGCACGACGGGGGCGCGCTCTTGGTCGAGCGCTCCGATCGAGGAGATGTCGGTGTTTGCGGAGCAGGCCAGAATGAGGCCATCCACCCGCCGGTCCATCAAGGTGGTGATCGCCCGTTGCTCGCGATCGGCATCCTCGGCGGAGTTGGCCAGCAGCAGGGTCAGATTGTTCTCGGCTGCTGCCTGCTCGACGCCGTGGACCATCTCGGCGAACGCCGGCTCCCCGGCGTCGGAGACGATGAGTCCGATGCTGTCGGTGCGGGATCGGCGCATGGCGCGAGCGAGCGTGTCGCGGCGGTATCCCGTGTCTTCGATCGCGGCGAGAACGCGGCGTCGCGTGGCCGGCTCCACGTTGCGGGTGCCGTTGAGCACGTGCGAAACCGTGGACGTCGACACTCCCGCCACTCTGGCTACATCAACCATCGTCGCCACGATGCACCTCGGCTTCGGAGATCAGGATATTGCGCAAATCGTACATGAACGGACTGCTCGTCGCCTATATCCCGATGACCAGGCGTTTCGGAGCATCTTGCTCGATGGGCTGGAGGGGCGCTACTCTCTGCGAGACGCAAACGTTTCGATGTTGCGTCCTCCCTCTCATCGTTGAAGGAAGGCAGCCATGGCCCAGAACAGCAGCAGTCCCGCGGGGATGCTCGCAGAGCTGACTCGCCGGCGCGACGCCCGGTCCGCACGCGCGTCCAGCTTTGACCAGACCGGGCGCAATCGCGACAACTGGATCGTCATGCCGGGTGAGGAACGCACCCTGGCTGATCTGCGCGGCCCGGGCTATATCACTCACATCTGGATGACGCAGTCCTGCCGGATTCAGCCCGGCCCAGGTCAGATCGACCCCGCAACGGTGGGCGTGCCGATGCTCGAGATTCACAACGCCCTCGGCGTCAGCTGGGAGGTTGTCGACCCCGACTACTACCGCAAGGTCCTGCTCAAGATCTACTGGGATGACCAGACCACTCCCAGCGTGATCGCCCCACTGGGTGACTTCTTTGGGCTGATGAACTCGCTGTCTGGATCCTTCGAGTCGTTGCCGCTGTCGGTGTCGGCCAAGGAGCCGGAGCTGCACACCTTCGGAGGCAGTGCAGCCTTCAACAGCTACTTCCGGATGCCCTTCGGCTCCCGTGCGCGGATCGTGGTGGAGAACCAGAACGACGTCCCCTACCTCCAGTACTTCTATATCGACTACGAACTGGTGCGCGAACCACTCCCTGACGACACTCTCTATTTCCATGCCCACTGGCGGCGCTCGCTGCCCAATGTCGGGTGGGCGCCGGATCTTCAGGCCAACAGCATCGAGACGACCCTGCCCAATCTCGACGGTCGTGACAACTACGTCGCCTTGGAAACCGAAAGTGAGGGTCACTACGTCGGTTGCACGCTCGCCGTGCGGCACTTCCAAGGCTCGTGGTGGGGTGAGGGTGACGACATGATCTTCATCGACGACGACACCTGGCCGCCCAGTCTTCATGGGACCGGCATGGAGGACTACTTCGGGCATGCGTGGGGCATGCAGCACAACGCCTACCTGTTCAACGGCACGATCGTCCATGAAGAAGATGTGCCGGGCTTCCACCACAGCTACCGTTTCCACATCGCCGATCCGATTCGCTTCTCCAAGCGCATCAAGGTGACGTTCGAACACGGGCACGCCAACCATCTGTCTGATGAGTGGTCGTCCACCGCCTACTGGTACCAGACCCTGCCGTCACCCCGACTGACCGTTCCGGCGGTTGCCGACCGGCTTCCGCTGCGCCCTGTCGATCGGATCATCACGGCGCCGTTGCCCGAACTCACCGAAGAACAGCGTGCTGCCCGAGAAGCCGCCCGACGGCGGATGGAGGACTTCGTCGACCGTCGCGACCAGGTTCGGGCCGAACGGCAGGCCGAAGTCGACCAGTGGGAGAGCCAGAACGTGAGAATCGCGCAAGACATCCGAGCCCGCTTCGACGCAGGACAGAACTGACATGCGCCCGGAGTTTCACCTGACCGCCACCGAGGGCTGGATCAACGATCCCCACGGGATCACCTGGCGTGATGGCGGCTATGACGTGTTCTTCCAGTTCGTGCCCGACTCATTGGTGTGGCAGCCGAACTGTCACTGGGGTCATGCCAGAGGTGAGGATCTGTTCTCGCTGCGCGAGTTGCCAGTGGCCCTGGCGCCCGGCGGCGGCGACGACGGCATCTGGACGGGCTCGCTTGCGGTTGATGAGGAGGGGCGAGCGCGCGTGCTCTACACCGCGACCAACGCCCCTGACTTCGGGATCGGGCGGATCCGGACGGCGACGCCCACCGACCCCGAGTGGATCGGTTGGGAGAAAGGGCCGGTGGTCGCACTCGCGCCGGAAGGGCTGGACCTGATCGCCTTCCGAGATCCGTTCGTGCGTCGCGAGGGGAATCAGTGGCGCATGTTCGTCGGCGCCGGTGACCGCGACGGAACCGCGATGGCCCTGACCTATGTGTCCGATGACCAGCTGGCGACCTGGCGATATGACGGCGTCGCGTTGTCGCGGTCCACCCGGGAGATCGACCCCGTGTGGACGGGCGCGTTATGGGAGTGCCCGCAGATATTCGCGATCGGCGATCGGCACGCGATGGTGTCATCGGTCTGGGACGCGGACAACCTGCATTACGCGGCCTACGCGCTCGGATCCTATGCGGACGGACGGTTCCAGGCTGACACCTGGGGGCGGCTCACCTATGGGCCGAGCTACTACGCACCGTCACTGTTCGTCGATGCCGAACAGCGTCCGTGCCTGTCGTTCTGGATGCGCGGAGTCGAGGATCACGAGGCCGGTTGGGCGGGTGCGCACAGCGTTCCACACGTGCTCAGCCTTCGCGGCGATGTGCTGGTGGCAACGCCACATCCCGACATCGAGCGTTACTATCAGCCACTTGGAGAGGCCCCCCAGGCACTCGACATCGGGTGGCATCCCGCCGCTGAAGACGAGTTGGTGATCAGTCGCGGCGGGCAGCCCATCGCGACCATCAGGTGCACCCCATCGGACATTGTCTTCCAGGTCAGTGAGGGCGGTGACTGGGCGATGCCGCGCGGTGCGGACCTGCGCGTCATTGTCGACGGGCCGGTGCTGGAAGTGGCCACCTTCGGAGCCAACTTCGGTGTCGCTCTTCCCACACCCGCAGGAGCGCTCGCGGTTGCCACGCGTCACGCCGCAGCAGACGTCCGAGCCGTGGTTCGCGGAACGGGCCAGAACCTTGGCGGGGGGCAACCTTCGTGACCGTGGTGACCGTGCTCGGAGAGGCTCTCATCGACATCGTCGTCACCCCGACGGGAGAGAGGACCGAGCACGTGGGCGGGAGCCCAGCGAATGTCGCGGTCGGGTTGGCGAGGCTAGGGCACGGCACGGCGCTGGTGACCCATATCGGCACCGATGAACGAGGGCAGCGGATCGCCGACCAGCTCATGGGTGAGGGAGTCCGGCTCGACTCGGCAAGCATGGCCGCGCAGCACACCTCGATCGCTACCGCGCAGCTGGATTCGGCAGGGGTGGCCAGCTACGAGTTCTCCGTGGAATGGCAGGTTGACCCGGCGACTGCGCTGACACCGGGTTCGCACGTCCACACCGGTTCGATCGCGGCGACTCTGTCGCCTGGTGCCGAGGTTGTGCGTCGGATTGTGCAGGCCGCTCGGGCGTCCTCAACGGTGTCGTACGACCCGAACGTGCGGCCGAGCCTGATGGGCGATCATCGGGCGGCGCTCAGGATCGTTGAGGAGATGGTCGGGTTAGCCGACGTCGTGAAGGCCTCCGATGAAGACCTTGGGTGGCTGTACCCGGGTGTGGCCGTCGCGGAAGTCTTGGCTCGCTGGAGCCGCGGTGGGCCTCGGCTGTGTGTGGCGACTCGTGGCGGCGGGCCGGTGTCGGTGCTCTTCGGCGGCGAGCTGCACGAAGTCCCGGCTCGGCAGGTGACCGTCGTCGACACGGTCGGCGCGGGGGACTCGTTCATGGCCGGCTTGATCTCCGGCCTGCTCGACGCCGGCATGCTCGGTGGTGCCGCGGCCCGCGCCAGACTTGAGCGTGCCGAGTGGGCTGACATCGTCTCCGCCGTTGATCGGGCGATTGCATGCGCAGCGATCACCGTCGGACGCGTCGGAGCGAACCCGCCCCAGCGGCAGCAACTCACCCAATCCGCGGCGCTTCGGTGAGCTGCTAGCCCGGCCGTGAGCATTTGATGTGTTGATTCGATTGTGATCTGGTGGACGCGCGGACGACTATCGGTCGCCCGCGCGGATTATCGTGATCTGCATGAAAGCGCCTCGGCTTGTTCTCATCACTGGCATTTCGGCGGCATTGAGCCTTTCCGGATGCGGGATTGCACTGAGTTCGAAGGATCTGCCCAATGGCGGACACCCTGCTGCAACCGCCATTCCCAGCGCATCACCGAGCCGGACGCTCTCCGACGGGCCCGATCCGAACCTCATTCCCACCGACGAACTGACCTGTCAGCCGGTGTCGCGCAGTCTGCTTTCCTATCTCGAGCGCGTCGGAAACGTTGGTGACGCCGTCCGGTATCCCGAGGGGCAGATGGTCGCCTACGGAAATGGCTGGTGGGCGGTTGTGGTTCGTCGATCGGTGAAGAAGGGTTCCGGATACGACGCCTATCCGCCGTTCGCCTACTTCGACACGACAGCTCCCAGCGCGACCGAGAACGAGAAAGCGAAGGCTCGGGAGGTGCGGGGCGACACCGCTCAACATGATCTTGCCGAGAAGTGCTTGGGCTGACGGTCGCTGGTCTCAGCCTCCGCGGGCGGAGCGGCTCGATTCGCATCTACGGCGACCCCAGCAAGATTCGAACTTGCGACACAAGGTTTAGGAAACCTCTGCTCTATCCCCTGAGCTATGGGGCCATGCCCCAACGGGGCCTCGACAGCCTACCGCCCCGAGTCGGCGAGGCCTGTCGCGCAGGGGCGGCTGTGTATAACCTGTGAACCTGCCTGCCAGGGCGTCTTTCACTTGGCAGAGCAGACTTACTTAGGGTAGCCTCAAGCACTGAGAGTGACGCACTCGATGTTGTCTCCTGGGGGTGGGTAGACGGCTTCAAGCCCTTCGAGGTGCGTCACTCTCTCTTTGTGTTCCGGGCTCCTGACAGGCCGATGCGGCACCGTGGTTGCGGTCCTGAGTTGAGCTTTCGGTGCCCTAGCATCGCGGTATGAGCGAAGACGCCCTCGATCGCTGCATTGCGAAGATGCGCCAGGCCGGTGTGAGTGCACCGGCCATCGACAACTTCTGTCACTACTGGCGGCTGTGCGCTGACGGCGCCACCGGCCTGATCCGCGAGGACACCATCCGGCCGTTGCTGGAGGTGCCGCGACTAGCCGATGTCGAGGTCAGCGAGGACGAGGCGCGGGCAGCCCTGCAGAAGACCGTGATCATCAAGCTCAACGGTGGGCTGGGGACGTCCATGGGGCTGGATCGGGCCAAGACGTTACTCACCGTCCGTGACGGGCGAAGCTTCCTCGATCTGATCGCGACTCAGGTGCAGCATGCTCGCAAGGCCTATGATGCGCGGCTGCCGGTCCTGTTCATGAATAGCTTCCGCACTCGGCAAGACACGCTTGAGCAACTGGGCGACGTTGCGGGGCTTCAGGTCGACGGGCTGCCGCTGGACTTCTTGCAGAATGCCGAACCCAAGATTCGCCGCGACGACCTCAACCCGGTCGTGTGGCCTGCCGACCCGACGCTCGAATGGTGTCCACCCGGGCACGGCGACCTCTACCCGGCCCTGCTCGGCAGTGGTGTCCTCGATGCGCTGATCGATGCCGGCTTCCGGTACGCGTCGGTCGCCAACGGCGACAACCTCGGTGCCGCGCCAGATGCCCGGCTGGCCGGGTGGTTCGCAGCCTCGGGTGCGCCCTATGCTGCCGAGCTGTGCCCGCGGACGGCCAACGACCGTAAGGGTGGGCACTTGGCGATCCGGGTCTTGGACGGTCAGCTGATTCTGCGCGACACCGCCCAAACGGCGCCGGACGAGATGGACTATTTCACCGACGAGCACCGACACCCCTTCTTCCACACCAACAACCTGTGGATGGATCTGGTACAGGTGCGCGAGGTGCTGCGCGCGCGCAACGGCGTCCTCGGGCTGCCGTTGATCCGTAACGAGAAGACCGTCGATCCGGCAGACCCAGCCTCGACGGCGGTGATTCAACTCGAAAGTGCGATGGGTGCTGCCATCGAGGTCTTTACCGGCGCCACCGCGATCGTTGTGCCCAGGGATCGATTCCTCCCGGTCAAGACGACCAACGAGCTGATGCTGCTGCGCTCAGACGTCTTCGAGCTCGGCGCGGACGGGCGGCTGACCGCCGTGGCCCCCATCCCGGAGATTTCCCTCGATCCGCGGCACTACAAGCTGGTCAGCGATTTCGACCGGCTGGTGCCGGTGGTGCCGTCGCTTCGCGGCGCGGACGCGTTGCGCGTCCGGGGGGAGTGGTACTTCGATCAGCCGAGCGTGGTCTCGGCCACCGTCAGCCTGGACGATCTTGGTGAGCCCGGGTACTACCGATGAGCGGTCGTTGGCAGGCAGGCCTCGCGTTCGCTCTGGTCGGCGAGGATCTTGGCTTCGCCGCCACGGACGGGCCCGAAGCAGCCGAACTGGTTGACCTGCTCGCCGCGGCCGGGTGGACCCGCGACCGCATCGCCGCCCACGCCGCATCGGTCATCGCCGCAGAGCGGCCGTGGCCGCACCCGGTGCCCGCCGCGCTTCGCGAGGGCTGTGGCCCCGCGCAGTTCCACGCGGCGCTCACCGGGTTGCGGCAGCGACTCGGGGTGCAAACCTTGGAGACGCGCCCGCCCTCGGCTCGGCGCAGACTCAATGCCGATGAACAGCGGCTGATGCGCGAAGTGCCTCCGCACCACGTGCACTGAGGCCTGGATCAGCTGCGTTCGGCTTTGAGAAGGTCGCGGATCTCGGCCAGCAGTTGTTCTGAGGTGGGCGCCGGCTCTTCGTTGGCCGGCTTCGGCTTGATCAGGTGCTTCTTGATCGTCTCGTAAGGCGTGACGATGCCGAAGTAGA
Organism: Propionicimonas sp.; assembly: GCA_036788135.1. Lineage (GTDB taxonomy): Bacteria > Actinomycetota > Actinomycetes > Propionibacteriales > Propionibacteriaceae > Propionicimonas. Next base: position 176,372 of record DAIQNZ010000006.1, on the reverse strand, counting down.
CCACGGCGGCCGTGATGACGAACGAGATCACCGCGGTGATGAAGACGCCCACGTTCACGCCGGCGATGTTGACCGCACTGAAGTCGGGCTGGCCGCCGATGACCTTGGCGATGATGTCCATCACCAGCTTGGTGAACGAGGTCGTGACCGAGCTGAAGGCAACACCGATGATGAATGCGACGGCCACCTCGATCAGATTTCCGCGCATCAGAAAGTCGCGAAAGCCCTTCATATTTTTCTCCTCTGGTCAGGCGTTATGCGTGCCGAGCTAGCGCAGCGCGTAGCTCAGGGACCCGGCGGCCGCAGCCGTGGCGATGGCCGCGGCTTGGCTGGGATCCACCTCCACCATTACCAGTTGCGGCGCCGCACTGGTGAATGCCCCACTCGCCGCGGCGTCCGGCATGGCCACGACGCGGATGTCCCCGGCGACGGTGGCGAAGGCCTGGCCACTGCCCGCCGACCCGAGGACGTCAATGTGGCTGCCCACCGCCAGCAGGCGGGTATCGGTCGTTTCGCCGAACTTCACCGGCAAGGCAACCTTGCCAGCGGCGACGGCCGCGTTATGGGTGAGAAGATCCGCGCCGGTCACCGGCGTGCGTGCGGTGGCCGCGCCGAGGAGTTCCTTGCCGATCAGCTCTGAGGTCGCGCTGAAGGCTCCCTCGGGGGCCGCAGCGGGCGGCAGCCAGGCGACGGACAGGTCTCCGCCGGCGAGGACGCTGCCGCCAGGCAAGGATCGGGTGAGCACCACGACCGGCACCGAGCCGGACGAGTGGGCAGTGAGGGTGTTGGCTCCGGCCGCCACAGCGATGGCTGCGAAGATGGCTGCAAACCAGCGGCGATGCCAGCGGAAGGCGCGCAGGACGGAAAGGATCACTCGGGGCGTTTGCACGCCCACAGTGTCGGCAGTTCGCCGGTTCCGCTGTCAGTTTCCACAGCCTCAGGCCGCGGAACTCGCCCCTGTGGACGAAGAGGTGCTCGACTCGGTCTTCGCGGCCGCCTTGGGAGCCTCTGCCTTGGCGGCATTGGTCTTGCCCTTGGTGCGGTTGTCCGTTGCGTAGAAGCCCGAACCTTTGAAGACGACGCCCACCGCGTTGTACACCTTGCGCAGTGCTCCCGAGCACTCGGGGCAGATCGTCAGCGGATCGTCTGTGAACTTCTGCACGACCTCGAGTTCCCGATCACAAGCGGTGCAGCGGTACTGATAGGTGGGCATGAATCACTTCCTGGAGCGTTTCTCTCGCCTGGGCATCGTAGCGAGCCATCTTCACAACTCCGAATCAGCAGTCCACTATTCCGGACGGCACACCGTCTGGCGGGCTTCGGTCACCAGAAACTCCACCGGCTGATCCCACGGATCGACTGGGATGTCGGGCAGCACCTCGTCATCGAAAAGCAGCAGCCCGCGCCGAGCCCCACGCCCCGCGGTGCTGAGGGCGCGGTCGTACCAGCCGCCGCCGGTGCCCAGGCGTTCGCCCCGCGGGGTTCCGGCCAGCCCTGGCAGCCAGATCCACTCAGCGCGGTCCAGCGCGGCCGGGCCGAGTGGACGGCTGGTCGGCTGCGGAATCCCGAAGGGGCCAGGCCGAAGTGCATCCGGACCGGTGTACCACGCCCAATCCGGAGAGCGGGTGAGCACCGGCAGCAGCACCCGGACGCCTGACTGATGCAGGTGCTCGATCAAGGCGGCGGTATCCGGTTCGCCGCTGCGAGCGACATAGGCCGCCACCACCTCGGCTTCGCCCGACAGCGCCAACGCTCGCTCGGTGCGGACCGCGGTGGCAGCCGGATCGGCCGGACGCATCGCCCGCGCCGCCTGCAGCCGTGCCCGCAGCTCCGCTTTGCTTTCCTGGCCTTGCCAGCGCGTCGGCTGGCCTTCGCCGAAGCCGGGTTTCATTGACTTATGGTAAGCGCATGCCTCTGTTCTCGCGTGCCAAGAACGTCCCCGAGCCGGCAGCCGTCGAGCCCAGGCCGCAGGCGGTCGCGGCACCGGTGCTGGAGTACCTGCCCGGTGCTCCGGGCGTCGACCTGAACGGGCTGCGCGGCATCGACGAGCACCGCGACTACCTGCTGTCATTGGTCACCGAGTTGCGGCCCTTCGGGATCGGGCTGATGGAGGCCAACGGGCTGACCTTGTGTGAGACGTTGACCTCGGATCTCGACCTGCCGATCTTCACCGCCGCGACCGTCGACGGGTGGGCGGTTCGGGCCTCAAACCTGGTCGGAGCCAGCCAGCAGCATCCGGTAGTCCTGCCGATCGTCGGCACCGTGGCGGCGGGCGATCCTCGGGGCCTTCCGCTGGCCGCCGGTACTGCGGTCCGGGTTGCCGCGGGGGCGCCGGTGCCCGAAGGCGCCGACGCCGTGCTCGCTGTTGCCGACGGTCTGGCCGGTGACGGCGCGGTGGAGTTCCGTGGGGAAGTGCGGCCCCAACAGAACCTGTGGCTGGCCGGATCCCGGGTGGCCGACGGTGACCGTCTGCTGGATCGCGGCGCTGCGCTCACCCCTCGGGCCCTGGGTCTGATCGCGGAGGTGGGCAACGACAAGGTTCTTGCCCGTCCTCGTCCGCGGGTCGTGCTGGTGACAGCCGGAACTGGCCTGGTTGAGCCTGGACGTCCGCTCACCACCCTGACCCAGCGCTATGACTCGACCACCACTTTGCTGGCTGCCAGCCTGCGCGACGACGGCGCCCAGGTGTTCGTTTCCGGCATCATCACGCCCGATCCACAGATCGTGGCCGGGGTGGTCAACGAGCAACTCGTTCGCGCCGACATGGTGATCCTGGTCGCCGACCTCACCGCTGACCTCATGGCGGGTATCGGCGGACTGGGGGCATTCGACATCGCACACGTCGACGGCTTCGCCGGACCGCTCGGATTCGGCCTGGTGGGACCCGATCGCACGCCGCTGGTGGTGTTGCCGCTGCGGCCGGTGCCGGCCTATCTGGCCTATGGACTGTTCGGGCGCCCGCTGGTCGAACGTCTCGGGGGGCAGGAGATCACCGAGCCCGAGTTGGTCGATGCGCAGCTGAGCGTCGCGTTCCACAGCCACCCGGTCCACACACAGATGGTCTTGGCGCACTGCACCGAGGACGAGGTTCGGCCGCTGCCGTTCGTCGGTGACCAAGGTGCGGCGGAACTGTGTGATGCGAATGCCGTCGCCTTGATCCCTGGCGGTGTCGGCGTCCTGCCTGCCGGCAGCGGTGTGGTCTGCTGGATTCTGGATTGAACCGGTGATGGCGGCTCGTGCCTGGCCGGTGCGACTGGCCCACCCTCCGGTCACCCTGCGCCCGTTGCGCCGCAGCGACGAAGCCGAGTGGACGCGCATCCGCAGCCAGTCGCCGTTGTGGTTCCGGCGCTGGGACTCGACCCGTCCGCCGGAGTCCCCAGAAGATGCGCTCACGTTCAGCGCCCTGGTGCGAATGCTCACCCGGCGTGCGAAGCAGGGACAGGTGCTGCCGTGGGCGGTGGAGTATGCGCCCCCGGGCCAGCGATCACGCTTTGTCGGCCAAGTGACCGTCTCCGGCATCACCCGCGGGTCGGCCGGCTGGGCACAAGTCGGCTACTGGGTGGATCCGCAGTGGGCCGGCCGCGGCATCATCCCGACCGCGGTCGCCTTGGCAACCGACTACTGCTTCGCCATCGGCCTGCATCGGGTCGAGATCGCGATTCGTCCGGAGAACAGCAACTCGCTGGCCGTGGTGCGCAAGCTGGGCTTCGAACGGGAGGGACGCCGCGAGCGTTATATGCACGTCAACGGCGAATGGCGCGATCACGATGTCTTCGTCCTGACCAGCGAACGGGCGGGATCCTCCGTGCTTTCGGACTACCTTCACCGCTCTGGTCAGGGGTAATCCTCGACACTCCGGGCATGGTCGGCCAGACAGGGCCGGCGGCACCGTAGCGTTTCGACCATGGGTTTCACCGGACTGGTCTTCGCCGCGATCGCCGCGGCGTGGCTGATCTATCTGGTGCCCTACTTCCTGCGCCATCGCGGTGAAGTGGTCGACGATATCGACCCGGCGATCCCGTTCACCGGTGCTGTCACGATCGTCCGATCCGGCGCTTCCCTGGCCGAAGCGGATCCGGGTGCCGCTGACGTGTCCACTCCGCTGATTCGGCGGGCCAAGCTGCGCGAGCTGGCCTTGCTCGATGAGCAGGCCGCCCAGCGGCGTCGTCGGGTGCTGATCTTCCTCCTGATCGCGCAGATCATCGTCGCCGGCCTGGCCGCCTTCGGGATCGGCGCGTGGTGGGGTGTGCTCATTCCGTTCGTGCTGATCTCGGCCTTCCTGGTGGTGGCGCGGTTCAGCGTGCGGGCCATGCGGGCTGATTTCGCCCGACGGGCCCAAGAGATCCGCGGCGGCGTGGTCGAAGAGACGGTCGCGTTGTCGCTGAGTGAGATGGACGCGGCCTCGCACGGTCACGCGATTGAACTCAGCATCCCGATCCAGCAGGTCGGCTCCTTGTGGGATCCGATTCCGATCACGCGACCGACCTACGTGTCGGCCCCGTTGGCACCGCGCACCGTTCGCACCATTGACCTTTCGTCCCCGGTGGCGGGCAGCGGTGCTGCGCCAGTCACCGCCGACCCGTTGACCGTGGCTGCTGACAGCGCCGAGGAGACCGGCGAGATCGGTTCGCAAGACGTCGGCTGACCTGGTCGCAGGTCTTGCGGTTCCGCGAGAGCCGCGGCCAGCGCGGCGGCCCCGTCCGCGATGCTGTGGCCCAACAGACGAGCGTCGCCGCCGACCACGTGCTGGTACCGGCCGCCCAGCCAGGTCGGCACCCCGTCGAGGGCCAGGGTTTGGACGACCTGAGCAGCTTTGGCGGCATCCCGACGACGGGGCACGGTCGTGACGGCCGCACGCGCCGTGGATCGCTCGGCGGCGTCGATCCATGCCTCCAGCGGAACCTGGGCGCCCAAGAAGATGGTCGGAAGGCCGCTGTGTCGGCAGGCCACGGCGAAGGCGAGGATGCCGATTTGGTGGTCGACGCCCGGCGGCGCCCCGATCAGGACGGGGCGATCGCTGGTCACCGGCTCGGCGTGGTCATAGGCCGCGGCCAGGCGGCGCATCACCTGGTTGGCCACCAGGTGCTCCGACGCCACCGAGATGGTGCCTGCCTCCCACGATGACCCCAGCCGATCCAGCGCTGGCAGCAGCCAATGATCGACCACGGCTTCGAACGGCGCGGCCGAGAACTGCGCGTCAAGTTCGGCCGCGACGCGTCGTGGGTCGAGCGAGCCTGCTGCGGCGATGAGTTCCCGGTACGGGTCGTCGAGACTGCCGAGAGCCTGGCGCCGAGTGACCTCGGCTGCGGCCTCTCGTGGTGCCCAGCCATCGTCGACGAGGCCCTTCATGGCGTGGATCAGCCGCAAGTCGTCCGGTCCGTACTGGCGATAACCAGAGGACGCGCGCGCCGGGCCGAGCAGGCCGTAGCGCCGTTCCCAGGCGCGCAGCGTGTATTCGGAGACCCCGGTGAGCTCGGCGGCCCTCTTGATCGTGACCATGGTGGGTCCATGGTAGGGGCCACCAGGGGTTGCCGAACCCGCGCCTACGCATTCTGTCTAAGGTTGGCACCGATCCTCTGGCCAGATGTGTTCCAGTTTGCAACGCTGATGTCTAACCTTTTGGGAGGCAATGATGGCTGGAAGTGCTCGCCGGTGGACGGTGGCAGGAGGAGCGGCGCTGATGCTGCTCGGCACCTTGTTCGGTTTCGGGCTGATCGGAACCCCCGTCGAACGCAGTATCGGCGGCAGCTTGGCCGCGACCGCGACCCTGATCGCGCCGGCGACTCCGGCTTTCTCGATCTGGTCGGTGATCTACCTGGGGCTGTTCGCGTACACGGTCTGGCAGTTCTTCCCGGCAGCACGGACGGCGCGCGTGGCGGGGATCGCCCCGCTGGCAGCCGCTTCCATGGCCCTCAACGGCGCATGGCTGCTCGTGGTGCAGGCCGGGTTGATCTGGGCGAGTGTCGCGGTGATCGCCGCACTGGTGGTCGTCCTGGGGCTGTTGCTGCGTCGACTCAGCGCGGAGCCTCCGGCCAGCGCCATCGAGGCGCTCCTGGTGGACGGCACCTTCGGGCTCTACCTGGGCTGGAGCAGCGTCGCCACCTTGGCCAATGTGACCGCAGCACTGGTCGCCGCGGGCCTGCCGGTGTCGGGGGTGCTGCCCGAGCTGTCGGCGGTGGCCGTGCTCGCCGTTGGCGCTGCGCTCGGCGTGGTGTTGGCCCTGATTCTGGGCGGACGGGTCGCGATCGCGGCGGCAATGGCGTGGGGTTTGAGCTGGATCGCGGTAGGCCGACTGTTGGTGGCGCCGGAGTCGGCGGTGGTGGGCGTGGCTGCGGTACTGGCCGCCGTGGTCGTCGCCGGTGCGGCTGTCGCCGTCCGGGTGCGTCGCGGTGCCCTGCAGCCCGCCTTCGCCCGTACCGGAGGTCGGCGATGACGAACACCGATCTCGTCGTCCTGCTCGATGAGGACGACCAGCCGTGCGGAACGGCGCCGCGCGCCGTCGTGCACCACGAGCACACGCCGCGCCATCTGGCCTTCTCCAGCTACCTCTTTGATGCCGAAGGGCGGGTTCTGATGACCCGGCGGTCGTTGGTCAAGACGGCCTGGCCGGGGGTCTGGACGAACTCGTGCTGCGGCCATCCCCACCCCGGGGAACAACCGCTGGACGCGGTTCGGCGTCGGGTGCGCGACGAACTGGGCGTGGCGATCGAGCAGCCGCAGCTGATCCTGCCCGATTTCGGGTATCGGGCGGTCGACGCGTCCGGCGTGGTCGAGAACGAGTTCTGCCCGGTCTGGATCGCCCAGGTGAGTCAGCCTGTGCAGCCCGATCCCGGCGAGATCGCCGAGTTCACCTGGTTGCCCTGGACCGAATTGGTGCGGTTGTGCGCGAGCGCGCCCGCGCTGCTCAGCCCCTGGTGTGTCGCCCAAGTGCCGTTGCTGGCCGAGCGACTGGAGAGGATGCGTGCCGCATGACGATGACAATGGGAAGCCCGCGGGCACATGCCCGCACCCCGCAGGCGCTGTGGGCCGGCGAAGCCGCGACGATCGGAGCGGTCGAGGCCCTGCTGCAGCAGAACCTGGACAGCCTGGCACTGAGTTGGCGTCGCCTCGACCTGGTGGCCCGTCGAGACTCCGATGAACTGGATACTGCCTCGGTGCTTGACCTGCTCGGCGGCATGGTGGCAGCGGGCGGAAAGTTCTTCCGTCCGCGAATGGCGTACTGGGGCTGGGTTGCCGGCGGTGGGTCTGCCAGTGGCCGGGGTCGCGACGAGTTGGTCCAGTCCTGCGTCGCTTTGGAGTTGCTGCACGTCTTCGCGCTGATCCATGACGACGTGATGGACGCCTCCGACACCCGCCGTGGACGTCCGTCGGTGCATGCTGCCGCCCGGCAGCAGCATCGCGAGCTCGGTGGGCAGGGCGATGCGCAACGCTACGGCGAGAACATCGCGATCCTGGCCGGCGACCTGGCGCACAGCGAAGCCGGACTTCTGGTGGGTCAGCTGCCGCTGCCCATGCAGGAGCTCTGGCGAACGCTGACTGTGGAGCTGATGGTCGGCCAAGGCCGCGACTTGGTGGGCGCAGCGAACGGACGCCGCGACCTCGAGCATGCGCGAGCGGTGGCCCGGGCCAAGTCGGGCGCCTACACGGTGACCCGTCCCTTGCAGCTGGGCGCGATCGCCGCGGGCGCGGGGCCGCAGACGCTGGCCGCCCTGGAGCGCTATGGGATCGCCGCGGGTGAGGCGTTCGCATTGCGCGACGACATTCTGGGCGTGATCGGCGATCCGCGTCAGACCGGCAAACCGGTCGGTGACGACCTGGTCGCCGGCAAGCCCACGGTGCTGTTGGCGCTGGCCGACGAGCGTTTCGGGCCGCGCCACCGGCGCCTGCTTGATCGGGCTGCTCGCGGACGGGCCAGCGCCCGTCAGCTCGCCGACCTGCAGGCGGAGCTCTTCCGCAGCGGCGTGATCGACGAGGTCGAGGCGATGATCGCCGCGGCCGTCGAGACGGCCAGCTCTGCGGCCGAGGACCCGTCCATCGCTGCCGAGGCTGCCCTCGGGCTGCACGAGCTGGTGCGGCGCATGGCTTGGCGGGACAGGTGAGCACGGTCGTCGTGGTCGGCGCCGGCCTCGCCGGACTGTCGGCCGCCTCACAGCTGATCGCCGATGGTCATCGCGTCGTGATCGTCGAGGCTGAGGACCTGCCGGGTGGACGCAACGGTGTCTTCACGGCGTCCGGGTTCACCTTCGACACCGGGCCGACCGTGCTGACTCTTCCGCACCTGTTGGACCGCGCTTTCGCTCGGCTGGGGCGGGAACGCGCCGAGCTTCTCCCGCTGCGTCGCCTCGATCCGGCCTATCGGGCCCTCTACTCCGACGGCTCCGAGCTGCTGGTGCGCACCGGGGTGTCCGCCCAGGTTGCCGAACTGCGCCGACGAGGGATGGATCGAGACGCCGCGGCCTTCCCGGGCTTTGTGCGCTGGTTGGAGGAGCTCAACCAGACCGAGGTTCCACACTTCATCGAACGGAACTTCGACTCCCCGCTGGACCTGCTGGCGCGTCCGGACGCCGCCGCGAAACTGGTCCGGCTGGGTGGTTTCGGACGGCTGGAACGCGCCGTCCGCCGCCAGCTCCGGGATCCGCGACTGGTGCAGCTGTTCACCTTTCAGGCGATGTACGCCGGTCTGGCGCCCTCGCAGGCCTTGGCGATCTACGCCGTCATCACCTACATGGACTGTGTGTCAGGGGTCTACTTCCCTGAAGGTGGCATGCGTGCCGTGCCCGCGGCGCTGGCCGGTGCGCTCGCCGACGCGGGTGCCGAGATCCGGTACGGAACCACCGTAGAGAAGGTGCTTCGAGCCTCGTCCGGCCGGGTCACCGGAGTGGTCGCGGGGGGCGAACCCATTCCGGCTGACGCGGTGATCATCACCCTCGATCTGCCGACGGCTTACGCCCGGCTCCTGCCGGAGCTCAGCCCGCCGCGCGTACTGACGCGGGCTCGCTACTCGCCGTCCGCGGTCGTGTGGCATGTCGGTGTTCGCGGCCGGCCGGACGGGGTGTCCCATCACAACATCCATTTCGGAAACGCCTGGGACGAGTCCTTCGATCAGCTGATCAAGCGTAAAGAGTTGATGAGCGACCCGTCGCGGCTGGTCACCGTTCCGAGCCTGGACGCGCCCGAGATGGCGCCGGAGGGACACAGTGTGCTCTATGTGCTGGAGCCGGTTCCGCATCTGGGGGCGGCGATCGACTGGCGCCAGGAGCGCGGCCCGATGCGCGAGCGACTGGCCGGTTTCCTCGCGGAGAAGGGCTACCCCGACGACATCGTCGTCGAGCGGATGGTGACGCCGTTGGAGTGGGCCGAGCAGGGCATGGCGATGGGGACGCCGTTCAGCCTGGCGCACACCTTCGGTCAGACCGGGCCATTTCGTCCGGCGAACCGGGAGCCGCGCGCTCCGGGCGTCTTCTTCGCCGGCTCGGGGACGACCCCGGGGGTGGGGGTTCCAATGGTGCTGATCAGCGGCGAGCTGGCCGCACAGCGCGTCAACGACTACATCGGGGAGCGATGATGAGCCCACGATCGGTGCCGGCGTCTTCGCTGATGCTGGAGCGCGGGTATGCCGAGTGCGCGCGGTTGACCAGGCAATATGGGACGACCTACTACTGGGGCGCGTTGCTTCTGCCCCGGGCACAGCGGCGCCACGTCTATGCGGTCTACGCGCTGTGTCGTCTCGCCGACGACATTGTTGACGCCGAGGGTGCGACCACCGACCGCGTGGCGGAGACCGCCGAGCGGCTGGCGAGCTTCCAGGCGACCTTCTTCGCGGCGCTGGAGCGTCCCAGCGATGATCCGCGGCTGGCGGCCATCGCGGCGTCGGTGGCGGAGACCGGGATTGAGAACGAGTGCTTCGAGCGCTTCTTCTCGGCCATGACCAGCGATCTGACGGTGAGTTCCTATACCGACTGGGAGGCGCTGTGCGGCTACATGGAGGGCTCGGCCGCGGTGATCGGCGAGATGATGCTTCCCGTTCTGCAGCCGCTCACCCCGCAGGCGCGCCAACCGGCGCGCGCCCTCGGCCTGGCCTTCCAGGTGACCAACTTCTTGCGCGATATCGGTGAAGACCTCGACCGGGGTCGGGTGTACCTGCCCGCAGACGAGCTGCTGCGGTTCGGTGCCGATCCGTTTCGGCGCCGTGTGGACGAACCCTGGAGGCAGTTCATGGCCTCCCAGATCGTCCGCAATCGGGCGCTCTACGACCAGGCCCGAGAGGGTGTCGAGATGCTTCCGCCGGCCTCAGCACGCTGCGTGAACACGGCGCTCGTGTTGTACTCGCAGATCCTGGAACGGATCGAGGCCCGCGACTACGACGTGTTTTCCGGGCGGGCCCGGGTGCCGACGCTCCGCAAGGCGGCGACGGCGGCGGGATCGCTGCTGCGTCCCGTGCGCCCGTCGAGCGGCCCGCGGCTGGCCCCGGCGGCGAGCTGAGGCCCGGAGATGGCGGGGGAGTACCTGCTGCTGATGGCGGCCTGCGTGCTGATCACGCTGCCGCTGGAGTTCGTGCTGGGTGCGCGGGTGTACCGCCGCTGGCGACGGCTGCTCGTGGTGCTGGCCGGTGTGGTCACGGTCTTCTACTGCTGGGATGCCTGGGCCGTCAGTCGTGGACAGTGGTGGTTCAGCCCGGCGCACACCACCGGTTGGGTGCTTCCGGCGGGGGTTCCGGTCGAGGAGGTCGTCTTCTTCGTGGTGATTCCGATCTGCGGCCTGCTGACCTATGAGGCCGTGGGCACCGTGCTGGACCGGCTGCGACCCACTGGTTCCGGCCAGGAGGCGACGGCTCGATCCGGCCAGCGAGAGGACGATCATGTCTGAGCTTCCGGTGCTGCCGGAGTACACCGTCGCCACGGTCACCGCCGTGATACTGCTCGTGGTGGCTGAGTTGGCGTGGGTGCGCAGTGGGGTGTTCACTCGCCTGCAGTACTGGCTCACCATGGCCATCGTCTTCTTCTTCCAGGTGCTGGTCGACGGCTGGTTGACCAAGCTGGTCGATCCCATCGTTTTGTACTCGCCCCAGCACTTCAGCGGCGTGCGCTTTCCGTTCGATATTCCGATTGAGGACTTCGGGTTCGGCTTCGTGCTGGTCACCGCGGCGATCATGGCGTGGTGCCGCCTGGGTGAGCGGGAGCAGGGGCGTGGCGCTACTCATTGATGCGCAGCGCGTAACCCCGGACGCGGGTTTGACGAAGATTTGATCTTGGCTTGATTCGGAAGCGGACAGGCTCGATTTAGGGTTCAAGCATGTCCTTGTTTGCGCCCCTGGAATCCGGTCTGTTCGACACCATCGGTGGCCTTCCGGTTCACCCCCTGATCGACCACGCCGTGGTGATGCTGCTGCCGTTGTCGGCCATCGCCTTGATCGTCATCTACTTCGTGCCCAAGTGGCGCAAGCCCTATGGGTGGCTCACCATGGCCGCTCTCGCCGGCGGTGCGGTGGCGGCCGTGGTCGCCAAGGAGTCGGGCGAGGCCCTGGCTGCCCGCGTCGGTCTGCCACAGGAACATGAGCAGCTGGCCAACATCCTGGTTCCGCTGGCCATCGTCACTTTCATCGTCGGTGCGGTGTGGTTCTGGCTGCAGCGCCGTGCGGCAGTAGCCGGGACGAAGTCGATCGCCGCGACTGTCACCGGCGCGATCGGCAGCCTGCTGGCTGTCGCCGTCCTGGTGATGACGGTGCTCGTCGGTCATACCGGCGCAACCGCAGTCTGGGCCGACCAGATCGCGGCCTCCGACAACCCGTCCGCTGCTGCCACCCCGACCGCGTCGGCGTCGGCCACCTCGTTCACCATGGCCGATGTGCAGCAGCATGCCTCGGCGTCATCCTGCTGGACCGCTGTCGACGGCAAGGTCTACGACGTGACCAACTGGATCAACCAGCACCCGGGCGGCCCGCAGCCGATCCTGGGCCTGTGCGGAACCGACGGGACGGCGGCCTTCCGCGGTCAGCACGCAAGTCAGAGCCTGCCGAACAAGAAGCTGGCGACCTTCGAGATCGGCACCCTTTCGGGTGCGGCCTCGACCAGCGCGACACCGAGCGCCACGCCGTCACCGGCCGGCCCGAAGGTCTACACCATGGCGCAGGTCAAGCAGCACGCGTCAGCATCGTCGTGCTGGTCGGCGATCGACGGCAAGGTCTACGACCTCACGCAGTGGATCAACCGGCATCCCGGCGGCCCGGCGCGCATTCTGAGCCTGTGCGGGATCGACGGCACGGCGAAGTTCCACGGCGAGCACGGAACCGAGTCGCGACCGAACAAGACCCTGGCCGGTTTCATGATCGGCAAGCTGGGCTGAGAGTCGTCCAGGCCGAGGCTTCGGGTGGGCGGCCCATGGCCCGATGGGCTGTCCACCTGGTCACCGGCTCTCGGCTGTTCCAGGCCCGGTCGAAGAGGGAACGATGACCGCACAACAGCGTGACACCCGGTGGTGGGGCTTCGCCGCCCTGGCTGCCGGCTTGGCCATGATCGTGCTCGACGGCACGATCGTCGGTGTTGCTCTTCCGGCGATGGTCGACGACCTGGGGATGGCCTTGGACCAAGCCCAGTGGGTGACCACCTCGTATGCGGTGATCCTGGCCGCGCTGCTGCTGACGTCGGGTCGATTGGGGGATCGCCTGGGGCGCCGTCGGCTTTTCGTGGCCGGAGTGGTGCTGTTCGCGGTGGCGAGCTTTGCGGCTGCGGGCGCGATGCAACCCCATGAGGTGATCGCCGCCCGGCTGGTGCAGGGGGTGGCCGGGGCGATGGTGCTGCCATCGACCGTGTCCAGTCTCAACGCCGTTTTCCGCGGTCGTGATCGTTCGATGGCGTTCGGGCTGTGGGGGGCGGTGATGGCTGCTGCGGCCGCCATCGGCCCGCTCCTGGGCGGGTGGCTGACCACGGCACTGTCGTGGCGGTGGGTCTTCTTGGTCAACCTGCCGGTGGCTGCGGTGATCATTCCGCTGGCGTTGCGCTTCCTGCCCGAGACCTCCAGTGACGAGACCGACGGTTCCTTCGACTATCCCGGGCTGCTCACCAGCGCCTGTGGCCTGGGTCTGTTCGTCTTCGGGCTCGTGGAAGGACCCGCGCTCGGTTGGGTGTTTCCGCGGCAGGACATGATGCTCTTCGGTCAGACCTTGATGCTGCCCGGGCCGTTCTCACCCGTGTTGCCCGCGCTCGTGATCGGTGGGTGCGCTCTGATCGCATTCGTCCTCATCGAACGCTCGCGCTCCCAGCACGGACGAACGGTGCTCCTCGATCTTTCGCTTTTCAGGCTTGCGGCGTTCTCGTGGGGCGCTGTGACGGCGACGGTGGTTTCGGCTGGAGAGTTCGCACTGCTCTTCGTGCTGCCGCTCTTCTTGGTTTTCGCCTTGCAGCTGACCGTCATGCAGGCCGGGCTGGTGTTGGCGGCGATGGCCTTCGGTGCGTTCGTTTCCGGAGCAGCAGCGCGCTCGGTGGCCAGTCGCCTCGGCCCGCCGCGGGTGGTCACCATCGGGCTCGTGCTCGAACTTCTGTCCGCGGTCACTGCTGCAGTTGTGGTGGCCGCAGCGGCACCGTTGTGGACGCTCACCGCCGTTCTGGCCGGCTACGGCCTGGGACTCGGTTTGGCTTCTGCGCAGCTGACGTCGACCGTGCTGCGGGACGTCCCGGTGGAGCAGTCCGGTGCCGCCGCGGGCGCGCAGAGCACCGTCCGTCAGGTGGGCGCGGCGTTGGGCGGCGCGGTCTCCGGGACCGTCCTGGCGCTGTCCTTCGCGGTCACGGTTCCGGCGCAGTTGGCCGCTTTCGCCTCCATCAGCGCTGACGATCGACAGACCATGGTCGACTACATGACCGGCACGGCCGGCTCGGTGATCGCGATGATCCGTGACCGAGGCGCCGACGGCTACTTCGGGGCTCTGGGGCCGCAGGTCGCCGACGCGCTCACCGTCGCGTTCCGGCAGTCGGCCTCAGCTGCGGTCTGGGTGGCCGCGGGCTTCCTGGCTCTCGGCGTCGTCGGGGCAGTGGTGGTCGAGAAGGCCGCGGGTACGCGGACTTTGTCTGCTGAGGAGTCGGCGCCGGTTGCATTGACCCCGGGCTGAGTCGCCCACGGCGCTGCGCTCCAGAGTTCACCAAGATGTCACTTCCTGGGCTGCGGCTTGTTTCTCGGTCCGACCTAGGCTCGCGATGTGAACGCGGTGGACGCCGCACCCTCAGCTGCTAGGGCCGGAGGAACGAGGCAGGCTCGACGGGCACGCGTCGGTGGAGCCCTCGCGGCGACGGCGGTCGCGACTCTCGTGTCGGCGATTGACCTCGGCCGTCCAATGCCATGGATCGACGAAGCTGCGACCATCTTGGCGGTGCAACGACCCTGGGACGGCCTGCTCGCCCTGGCACACGGTGCGGACGCGCCGTTGGTGCCGTACTACATCGTGCTGAAGCTCTGGCTGCGGCTGGTCTTCTTCGTCCCGGCCCTGGTGGGGGCACGGATGATGTCGGCGCTGGCCGCCGGCGCGACCGTCGGCGTGCTCTATTGGCTGATGACTCGTCGGACGGGCTGGCGTTCTGCCGTCGCCGCAGGGCTGGTTCTGATCGCGATGCCGGGTTTCGGGCGCTTCGCGCAGGAAGCCCGACCGTACGCGCTTCTCGGACTGCTGGTGGCTGTGTCCTGGCTGGCCTGGAGTTACCACCGCTGGCCGCCGACGCCCGTGGCCGCGCTGATCTGCTACCCGCTCGCTTTGGCCGCTGCAGTGGTGACGAGCCTGTTTGGGGCGTTCCAGTGGCCGAGCCAGGCCGGGGCGCTCATCACAGCGCGTGGACGGACCAAGAGGCAGCTTTTCGGGCTGTTCGCTGGCTTCGTCGTGGCCGGCGTGCTTGCTGCCGTCCCTGCTGAGGCAGCCGCTCGCCACGGCACCGGTCCGCAAGAGATCGGCTCGACCGGCGCCGTCGATCAACTGGCGACCCTGGTCCAGGCGGTGGAAGTCGAGCCGGGTCATTGGGTACTCGCGGCCGCGACTCTGGTGCTGGCCGTGGTCGGTCTTGCTGCCGCCGTCCGGGGGGAGAACTCGGGCGAACGCGAACTCGCAGTGATGGCGGCGTGGTGGGTCACGCTCCCCACCGCGCTGAGCTTGATTGTGGTGTGTTGGCATCCGGGCCTGCTGCGTCCGCGTTACTTCGAGCCGGCCCTGGTGCCGTTGGCGCTATTGGCCGGGCTCGGCATCGTCGCGGCAGCGCGCCGGAGCTACCCACATGGACGGGGCGCAGCCGCTGCTCTCGTTGCCGTGCTGCTGGGGGGTGTCGTCGTCTGCAGCGTGCCGACGCAGCTTCGGATCCGGGCCTCGGACGGCCACGACCGCCTCACTCCTGTCGTGCTGGCGGCGGTGGATTCGGAACTGGCTCAGCACCCCGACGGGCGTCTGCTGGTCGGCGGACGCCTGTCAGCTGTCTTGGTCGTGGCGCGTCCCGATCTGGCAGCCCGAAATGTCGGGGCGGTGGTGCGACGGGGTTCGCGCCAGTTGTGGCCGGGGGTGCCCAGCAGAGCCGCTGTCGCGGGCGCGCTGGGCGATGCGCACGACCTCATCTGGGTCGATGGTGTCCGCGACCTGACCGCTCCGCTGCCGAACCGGCCACCCTTGCTGGTGCACGGCGAGGGTTTCTCGGTGGTTTCGGCACGAAGGATCGGATCGTGGTTCGTGGTCGTGCTTCGGCGTTGACCGGCACCGAGAATGCGCGGACGGCGGGCAGGCGAGCGGCCCCAGCTGCTCTCAGTACCAGAAGCTCAGCCGAGCATCCGCGGTGGAGCCGAAGAATCGCGCGACGCGCGCGGGGTCATCGCTGCGCAGGCGTCCGGCGTGCGCGAGCGTGATGGCCGAGACGTCGCCGAGCAGCAGAGCGGACAGTTCGGCAACTCCGAGATGGACGCTGTGAGCTCCCGCGTCCGACGCGTCCGCGCGTACGGTCGCCTCTCCGGCCTGATTGGTGTGCACCAAGAATCGTCCACCGGCGATCCCGACGGGGTCATGAACGTCCAAGACGATGCTGTCGGCATGCTCGTAGCGGCGTGCCGCCAGGCAGGTCGGGACGTCGAGCACTCGCAAGTAGTGGTGATCGCGGATCGAGACCTGGGCCGCGCGGCGGTTGGCGACCATCCACCACAGCGGCTCGTCGATGCTGAGATCGTCGGCGCGAATCGTGCCGATCAGATCGAGTGAGAGCAGGAACTTCCACAGCGCGGCGTAGGCGTCGTCGGTCGCGGCGATCAGCCGGAGCAGGTTCACCGTGGATGCCGCGAACTGGGTGGGGTTCTCCGTCACGGTGTAGACCGCCAGACCGTCCACCTCGCCGTCAGGGGAGCGGTACTGCAGGACGCGCACCGACTCCGGCTTCTCGGCGTCCGGCATGGTGCCGAACAGGACATCCCAGTTTCGGGCGGGGTGGGATACCTCGCCCGGTCGAGTCGCGCGCACCCGATCATGCAGTGTCGGCGCGATCCTGCGCCCGTGCTCGCGGCTGACGAAGTCGATCCGACCGCCGGGTTCGGGCCCGATCCAGCCGGCTCGGCGGACGTCGATCTCGACGTCGGCGGCCAGGGCGGCCGGCGCGAAACCGAAGCGGCCGTAGATGCTGGACTCGCTGACGGTCAGCGAGGCGATCGGGAAGCCGTCGCGAGCAGCGGAGCGGAGTTCGCCGCTGAGCAGACTGCGTAGCAGGCCGCGACGTCGGTGGGTCGGCGCCACCGTGACCGCGCTGATCGCATAACTGGCAAGGCTGCCGCCGGGAACGGTGAGTTCGGCACCCCAGGCCGCCAGCGTGGCGACCGGTGTCTCCGGCTGGGCCGCCTCGGGATCGTAGATTCCAACCATGCGGTTGCCGACGCTGCGCTCGAAGAACGACTCACGCCGTGCATCGGAGTCCTCGTTGCCGAGGAAGCCGCGGCTGACCGCACCATGCCAGGCGTCCACCTGCTTGCGGCTGCCGTCGGCGCGGCGCACGCGTAGTCCGCGGTCGACGATCTCGCTGACCAGCGTGGGGTCGAGGTCGCCGTCATGGCGGGGGTTGTCGGTCATGTCGCTCCTCCATTGGGGCCGTCAGGGGTGTTCGCGCTGAGGCTGACGCCGCAGAGCCGACCAGGATATCGGTGGTCGAGGGAGTCTCGGAATGGCCGGGCACCACCCGATGAGATGATCACCAAGAGGCGGTGCCGGACGGGAAGGGAATCGGTGGTGGAGCTAAGGGGATTCGAACCCCTGACCTTCTCATTGCGAACGAGACGCGCTACCAACTGCGCCATAGCCCCAGTGCCTTGCGGCGGCGTCGAGTCTAGCATCGAGCCGGGGTGGGCGGAAAACCAGTGGCGGCGGGCCCTCGGCCCGGTTGCTGGAGCGGTTCGCTGAGCCGGCCGAGCGTGCGCTGGGCCTAGTCTTGAGCGTGCCTGGACGGCGCTGTGTCGTCCAGGAGTCCGACGGAAACCCTGAGCTGAGGAGGCCTGCGGCGTGCGGTTCGGTAAGAGCGTCGTTGTGGGGGGCGTGGTTCTGCTTGCACTGTCAGTGACAGCCTGCGCAGGTCCGAACTCTCCAGCGGCGCCGGGGGCTTCGGCTACGCATTCGACGGGCTTTGCTCCTGCGCCGAGCGCGAGCCTCACCGCCGTTCCCGCGACCGTGATCGGCCCGAAGGGCGTCGGCGCACTCGTGGTGGGAATGAGCAAGCAGCAGGCTCGCGAGACCGGCCAGGCCGCCGGCATCACCGGCGATAGCGGCACCTGTGGAGGCGCCGACGATGGCCGCCTCCTCGGGGCCCAGCCGGCTGCTCCCGATGATCTGGACGGCAAGCTGTTCTTCTCGCGCAGCACCGGGCGGCTGGTGATCATCGCCGCGACCGCTGAGGTGTCCACCCCGCAAGGCATCCATATCGGCAGCCCGTACAAGGACGTCAAGAAGGCCTACCCGAGCTGGCGCGGACGCAACGGCAAGTCTGGCTCCGGCCTGGTGACCGTGCCCGGAGACCCGAAGCTGCGCTACCGGATCTACGTCGATGCCGGCCAGGTGATGGAACTCACCGTGCAGACCGCGGATCAGGACTGCGGCGGGTAGTCCAGTGCGCTCCGGAGCCGGTCGGCATAGGCTGCGGCTTCGCCCTGGACGTAGCTGACCCGAGGCCAGAAGAAGCCGCGCAGACCGTCGCGGCGTTTGCGCGGCACCACATGCAGGTGCAAATGCGGCACGGACTGGCTGACCACATTGTTCATGGCCACGAAACTGCCGTCCGCCCCGAGTGCCTCCGGCATGGCTGCGGCGACGCGCTGGGCGGTGAGCAACAGCGGCTGCATCAGCTCCGGCGGGAGGTCAACAAGGGTCTCGACGTGGCGGCGGGGGATCACCAGCACATGACCCTTGAAGACCGGCCGGTGATCGAGGAAGGCGAGGGTGTCTTCGTCCTGCCACACGACCGGGACGTCGAGGTCACCGGCGGCGGCTTGGCAGAAGATGTCGGACATCGGGGTCCTTTTCGGCCGGCTCAGTGTCGGTGACCGGTGAAGCCATCATGCCGACGTCGCGTCACACGCTGGGCGGCAACACTGCGGGGAGGCGGGTCGTGCGGAAAGACGAAGCGGCCCCTCGTTTCCGAGGGACCGCTTCTTTGGGGTGTCAGCTCAGATCAGCTCAGAGCGGGGTGATGTTCGAGGCCTGGGGACCCTTGGGGCCCTGGGTGATTTCGAACTCCACCTTCTGGTTCTCGTCGAGAGAACGGAACCCAGAGCTGGTGATCGCGGTGTAGTGCGCAAAAACATCGGGCCCGCCGCCATCGGGCGCGATGAAACCGAAGCCCTTCTCTGCGTTGAACCACTTAACGGTTCCAGTGGTCATGCAACTTTCTCCTTCTAACAGGCGCGGCACCGACTTCCGGGACCGCCCGTCGTCCCCGCACCCCCGAAGGGAGCAGCTCAGACCCGCAGGGATGAGCCGGTACAGCGACTTACTGTTGAACCTTAGCGGTTTGTCCCCCGCGCGGGGAACAGCGCTGGTCAGCAGTACCGCTTTTGATCTCGAATTGTGATCTTTCGCTCTCAACTGGGTAGTTGTACAGCCAGCGCTGCGGGCAAGACGCGGCAGTTCATCCGCTTTTTCGGCCCGACGGCATCACCATCCAGTTGCGCCTCTACCGGTTCGCGCGTCACGGCGACGATGTGCTGATCGCGCAGATGGACCAGTTCACGGTGGCCGCGACGGTTACCTGTGATGATGTGCAGGCCGACGGCGATCCAGGCGAACAATGAGTTCGGCGAGGCGATCACCACATCCAGCAGTCCATCGTCGACGGCCGCATCCGGGATCAGCTGGACCCCGGCTGTCACCTGGCCACAGTTGCCCACCAAGACCGTGCGGGCGTGCTGGCTGACTCGCCGGCTCGTCCCCGCTGCCACCCGGACGCCGAAGCCCAAGCGGAAGACCGCGCGGGCGCCGGAGGCCACATAGGCCCACCAGCCGACCCTGCGCTTCAAACCCTCATCGACCTGGGCCATCATCTCCGCGTCCAGGCCCATGCCGGCCATGACGAGGAAGACATCGGGATCGCCGTCATCCCAGCGCACCTCGCCGACGTCGATGCGAGAGGTGTTGCCGGTCAGTGCCACCGTCAGCGCGGCTTCGAGACTGTCGACAGGCAGCCCCAGATTCCGCGCGAGCAGGTTGCCCGTCCCTGCGGGCAACAGACCCAGCCGCGCTTCAGTGCCGACGACGCCGCTGGCCACAGCGCGGACGGTGCCGTCGCCGCCCAGCGGGCAGACCAACTCAGCCCCGTCCTTGATCGCCAGCTGCGCCTGGCCGTGGCCAGGATCTTCACGAGTGGTCTGGTACCACGCCGGCGGCGACCAGCCATGAGCGGCGCAGAGCTGTTCGATGTCGGCGTGGACGCGGTCGGGTTCGGCGAACTTGGTCGGGTTGAGGACAACTGCCCAACGCTGGGGTGCGGTCGCAGCAGCCATCAGGTCATTGATGCGGCATAGATGGCATTGATGGACGCTTCCAGGGTCGCATTGAACTCGGCGGTGGTCATCGAGACCCGAAGTCCTTCGCTGAGTGCTCGGCTGAAGCTGGCGATCACGCCGTGATTGGCTGCCAGTAGTCGGTTCGCCTCTGCCTGGCTGTAGCCGCCGGACAGGGCGACCACCCGCAGTACCGCTGGGTGCCGGACCAGTTCGTCGTACAGGCCGGGCTCCGTGGGAATGGTCAGCTTCAGCATCACCTGGCGGCCGGACGGCAGCGTGGCGAGCCGATCCAAGATCCCGACGGTCACCATGGCTTCGGCGGTGGCCTTGTCGGGAGCCTTGATGTCGACCTCGGGTTCGATGATCGGCATCAGATCTGCGTGGAGAATCCGCTCGGCGGTGGCGAACTGCTGGTCGAGGACGGCCTCGATACCGCCCCGATCGGCGCGCAGCACGACGGAGCGCATCTTGGTGCCGAAGATTCGATGCTCGCGGGCCCGTTCCAGCAATGCGGGCAGTCCTGGCAGGGGAGCCATCAGCCGCACGCCGTTGGCCGCCTCGGCAAGTCCCTCGTCCACCTTCAGGAAGGGGACAACGTGCTTGCGCTGCCACAGGTAGTCCGGCGACCCGAGGCCCTCGACCTGGCGCTCCATCGTCTGGGCGAACAGGATCGCGCCGAGAACGTGCTCGCCGTTGAAGCTGGGGCTGGTCATGATCCGCTGCCGGAAGGCGTGGATCAGGTCGAACATCTCATCGGTGGAGTGGTACGCGCTGGGGTCGATTCCGTAGCGGGACAGCGCTCCGGGAGTGCTTCCGCCGGACTGGTCCAAAGCCGCGATGAAACCGGGATCCTTGGCCATGCGTTGCAGTTGTGATGCGTCCATGCCGACCCCTTTCGGGTGTGAACCGCTGACCTGGCGCGAACGTGTGCCGCGCTCGATTCCACCCTAGGCCGCGGCGCGGCCGACCACACCGAAACCGCTCGCTGGCTGGTCTGGGTTCAGGCGGGCTGGAGGCCGTCCTCGCCGTACCGCTCCAGTTCGGCGTGGCGTTCCCGCAAAGCCAGCGCCCGTTGCAGGCGTGGCCTGTTGTACCGCTGAATGGCCACGAACGGCAGATTGCCCAGCGCTGCGATCATGAGCAGCACGATCCACAAGGCGAAGGGCGTCCACAGTCGCATCACCACCACCGAGCCGATGGCGCGCAGGTGGTTCGACTCGCCGCGGCAGGTCTCGGTGATGAAGCGCTCCAGGTACTGCGGGTCGCGGGCGGTGAGGTGTTTCTTGTCGAAACCGGTGCCGCCGGCGAAGACCGGAAGGTGATCCTTCCAGCGCTCGATGTGCAGCGCTCTGCGGTAGAACTCGCCGCCGTCCTCCCAGGCCGCCAGGCGGAACGGCCAGCTCTCAGGGTTGAACCACGAGCGAGGAAGGAAGGGATCGATCAGGACCCGTATCAACGTCCAGATCCAGTACACGACGAAGTTGAACCATCCCAAGTTCCACAGTTCATCACCAGTCACGTCCACGCGTCCTTCCTTGCCCATTCTACGAGCGTTCGACGTCGCGGAGCAGAATGGTCAGTGCGGACGAACGGGAGAGAGGTCGAGGTTGCCGGTGATCACGGTGTTGCTGTGGCTATGTCTTGGGGGTCTGTGGGTCACCGGTGTCTACGGCTTTTATCAGGTCGCGGTGAGCTTGCGTTTCCTGGGTGAACTTCCTGCACTGCCGGACCCGGACGAAAGACACCGCTTCGCAATTCTTGTGTTCGCGCGCAATGAGGAGCGCGTCATCGGGCAGCTCTTGGAGAGCCTGCGGAACCAGGATTATCCCGATCAGCGCTACCAGGTCTTCGTGACCGCCGACAACTGCACCGATGCCACCGCTGCGGTCGCACGGGCCGGCGGGGCAGTGGTCTACGAGCGCTCCAGCCAGGCAGCGACCGGCAAGGGCGCGGCGCTCACCTGGTTCTTCGCTGAACACGCCCCGGTCGGCTTCGACGCCTGCGTGGTCTTCGACGCCGACAATGTCGTCGATCCCGGCTTCCTGGCAGCGATGAACCGACAACTGGCGGCGGGCCACCCGATCGCCGCCGGCTATCGAATGGGCAAGAACCCCTCCAGCTCCTGGGTCGCGGGCGCCAGCACTTTGTTCTGGCTGATGCAGACCCGTTTCTTCCACCTGCCTCGCGCTCGGCGGAACCTGCCCTGCACCACGGTCGGCGGCACCGGCTTCATGTTCGCGCTGTCCGTACTCGGGTCGGACGGCTGGCACACCAGGAGCGCCAGCGAGGACATCGAGTTCACCTTGAACGCCATCGCCGACGGCTGGTTTGTGGCCCTCGCCCCGGATGCGATCTTCTACGACGAGCAGCCGTTGACCCTGGTTCAGTCGCTGCAACAGCGCTACCGCTGGTCGGTGGGCAGCGTCCAACTGCTGCCGACGGTGCTACCCCGGCTGGCCGGTGGCCTGGGCGAAGGGCGGTTGCGCACCATCGACGCGGTCCTGTACAGCGTGGGGGTGATCGTCGGCGGCTTGTCGGGTGTCCTGTGGCTGATCAGCCTCGGATTAGGTGTGTTGGCCGGTGCCGATGTCGGCCAGGTTCTCGTGATGATGGCGGTGTCCACGGTGCTGGGCTACCTCGTGATGGCTGCGTTCGCCGTCTTGGTACTCCGCCTGGAGCGACGCACCTGGCCGGGAGTGACTCGGGCGATCCTGGGTTTTCCGGTCTGGCTGTTCAGCTGGTCGCTGATCAACATGCTGGTGGTCTTCTACCGCGACCCGACCTGGCGGGTGCTGCCGCACACCGAGGCGCTCTCGCTGGCTGAAACTACCCGACCGGGGTCGGCTCGTCCCTGACCCGGGCGACCGGAACGACCGCGACCAATGCCAGCAGCCACAAGGCTGCCATGCCCCACAGCGCCGTCGCGCCGAGGCCGTCCTGGATCAAGAGGACGAAAGACGGCACGCCGACCAGGATCACCACATTGGCTAGACCGTTGATCAATCCGATCGCGGTGCCCGGCGAGGTCGGCACCTGCATGCGCGCGGAGGCGAACAGTGCTGCGAACGGCACACCGGAGAGCACACCGAAGGCCACGGCTGCGGCCAAGGCCCAGATCGGCCCCAGCGGCAGCGACAAAGCCACCAGGCTGAGGCTGCCGGCGGCCAGCGGAATCACCACGGTCTTGGTCAGGCTGCCGGTTCGGTCGAAGATCGCTCCACCGACGGGACGACTCACTGCGGTCACCATCAGCAGGACCGCCGACACCAGGTTCGCCCAGTCGCTGCTCAGCTGCCCGTCGTGGGTCAGCTGAACGGCCAGCCAGTTCGACAACACCACACCGAGGGCGAAGGTGGCCGCGTGCGCCGCCGCGATCGCCAACAGCGGCAGGCTCACGATCTGACGTAGCCGCGGTCGCGCCGTGGCGTGCTGCTGCGGCGGCGTCGCCGGGACGAAGATCAGTCCGACCAGGGCGATCACCGCCAACATCACCTCGAACAGCCACGGTGCACGCCACTGCAGCAGGCCTGCGCCCCAGGCCGGCAGCACCAAGAAGGCCACCCCGCCCATGCCGAGAGCCAAACCGCCGAACAGTCCCTGCACCCACGCCGGCATCCCGAGGGCTCGCACCAGGTCCGAACCCGCCACGAAACACAGCGCCGTGGTGACGCCGGCCAGGAAGCGTGCGGTCAAGGCCAGCGGCAAGGACGGCGCGACCATGGCGGCCAGATAGGTCACAAGCGTGCCGAGCGCGCCGAGCACGGCGACCCGCCGCGGCCCCCAGCGGTCGCAGAGGTGGCCGGCCGGCAATTGCAGCACGGCGTAGGTCAGGGTCAAGCCGGTGGTGAGCCAGGCCAGATCGGCGAGCGAGACGCCGTAGCCGTGGGCCAGCGCATCGCGGGCGGCGCCGACGACGACCAGCCCCGCGCCGGCGCACGAGCCCAGGGCGCTGACGGTGAGGATGTGGATGACGGTGCGGGTTTGCGACATGGCGTCCTTCTTCGGCAAGGCTGGCATTATCGCCCGCCGCGCCCGCGGTGCGCTCGACGTCGCTCACGTGGCCGGGCTCAGGCGGCGAGTGCCTTGGTCACGCTGTCTTCGCGTCGGCCCAGGAGTGGCTGGGTGCCGGTGCTCACGTCGATGGCGGCTTTGGCGTTGGCGGGGAGCTCGCGCCACCATCCCTGAGCCCATTCGGGGTAGATCTGGACGCTGTCGTCGCCGGCTCCCCAGGCGTCCAGCCCCACGGCTCGGCAGGTCGCGATGGCTCGCGGCAGGTGGTACGTCTGGCTGACCAGGATGGCCTGGTGCACGCCGAAGATGCGTACTGCCCGCACGCAGGTGGCGTAGGTGTCGAAACCGGCGTAGTCAGCAACCACTTTGTTGGCCGGGACACCACGGTCGATCAGGTAGGTGCGCATCGCGTCGGGCTCGTTGTAGTTAGCGCGTCGGTTGTCGCCGGACACCAGGATCACCCGGACGATGCCCCGCTGGAAAAGGTCGTAAGCCACGTCGAGACGTCCCTTGAGGAAGGCCGACGGGGTCCCGTCGGCGAAGGTCGCCGCGCCGAAAACCACCGCCACCGGTTGGGGTGCGAGCTGGTCGGCCGCGGCGATCCGTCCGGCGGAGGCGGCGAAGGCGTAACCCGTCGGAGCCAGCGCGGCAGCGATCCCCAGCCCCAGGGTGATCGCGATGGCGCGGAAGAGGCGGCCGCGTCGGCGGGTGGGCTGTGGCATAGGTCCATGCTAGAAAGTGCCGCCAACGGGGCCGGTGTTGCACCTCCTGACCGGGAGTGTCGTTCACGCCCAGGAATGATGATCGGCGGACCCGCCGCCGGCCCGCTGGCAGGATGGACGTGTGCAGACCGCCCGCTTCACCGGCCGCCGCGACCCCGCCGAAGTCCGGGCAGGAGGCGTCCGATGAGCATCTCCGTCCGGCTCCTGCGCTGGACTCGTCGCTGCTCCCGGTCGTGGCCGGGTTGGCTGCGCGTGACAGTCGCCGTGGTCATCAGCGGCGTGCTGAGTGGGCTGATCGGCGCGGTCCTGGCGCTGATGCTGCGTTGGGTACAGCACCTCGCCTACGGCAGCAGCGTCACCACCATTTTGGAAGCCGAGGCCGCACCGCCGTGGCGACGGGTGCTCGCTCCGGCCGTCGGCGCCCTGCTCTGCGGCTTGGTCTGGTGGTGGACCCGGCGGCGCCGCACGACCGGCGTCGAAGCGGCGGTTGCGCTGCGTCCACGTCGCCTTCGGGTCGGATCCAGCCTGCTCGAGGCAGCTAATCAGATCGTGCTCGTCGGCACCGGTGCCTCCATCGGACGCGAGACCGCGCCGCGACTGGCGGCGGCCGCCTTCGGCTCGGTCACCTCGTCCGCGCTCGGGCTGTCGGTGCGCTGGCGGCGCCTAGTGGTCGCCGCTGCGGCCGGCGCCGGTCTGGGCACGGTCTACAACGTTCCGTTGGCCGGGGCCGTGTTCACCTTGGAGATCCTGGCGGTGGGCTTCACCCGGTCCTCGGTGGTGATCGCCACAGCGGTGAGCGCGATCGCGGTCCTCACGTCGTGGCCGATCCTCGGTGCCGCACCCACCTTCTTGTTTCCTGCCGGACCCGTCGAACCTGCGGTGTGGGCCTGGGCGCTGGTTGTGGCCGCTCCAGCCGCCGGCCTGGGCCTGTGGTTCAACCAGCTGTTGCGGTGGGGTACCCGGATGCGGCCGCGTAATGACTGGCATCTGCCGGCGGCCATGACCGCCGTCGGGCTGGCGACCGGGGTGCTGTCGATCTGGCTCCCGGCGCTTCCCGGCAATGGCAAGGGGATCGTCCAGGAGGCGTTGGCTGCCAGCGGCACCGTGCTGACCTTCGCCGCGCTGATGCTGCTGAAGCCGCTCACCACGGCTGCCACCCATGCCTCGGGTGCGACCGGCGGCTTCCTGGCCCCGTCGTTGGGCACCGGCGCGGCTTTCGGAGCCACGGTGGCGCTGTTGGGTCACGCTGCCGGCCAGGATTGGTCGGTGCCGGCTTTCGCGCTGGTTGCAGCGGTCGCCATGCTCGCGACCACCCAACGGGCGCCGTGGTTCGCGGCCGCTTTCGGCTGGGAGTTGGCGCGTCCGCCGTGGGAGTTGGCCGTCCCCCTGTTGCTGGCCGCCTGGCTTGCCGCGCTGATCGCCGGACGATGGACCAGCGGACGCTGGGGAAAGGGCTTGCGGCTCTAGCTGCCTCGGCGCGCCGACGGTGCGCGCAGCGCTACTCGGGTCTGCGTCTGAGCGGCGCCGCATTCAGACTTCAGCCGCTTCACCAGCGCGTCGAGGGTGGCGGTGTCGGCGACGTGGGCGTGCACCAGGTAGTCGTAGGGGCCGGTCAGGTGCACCGCGTCGGTGACCGCAGGCAGCGCGCGCACGGCCTGCTCGAAGCGGTCGTCGTCGGTGTCGGCGGTCAACCTGACGTCGATGAAGACCTCCAGCCCCGCCCGCGGCGGACTCATCGCCGCGCCGGTGAGGATGGTGTAGCCGGCGATGATGCCGTCCGCCTCCAACCGACGAATCCGAGCGGCCACAGCATTGGTGCTCAGGCCGACACGCCGGCCGAGCTCGCTGAACGATGTGCGGGCGTTACTGCGCAATTCGCTGAACAGCTGCGCGTCTACGGCGTCCATGCTGCGAACTCTACGGCAGGCACTGCCGAAAGCGCGGTGAGCCGAGTCGTGCGACGGCAGACTTCGGCAGGTGAGTGACCTGCTGACCATCGCGCTGGCCGGAGCCCTGGCCGGGCTTGGGGTGGCCATGCCGCTCGGCGCCATCGGTGTGCTGATCCTGCGGGAGTCGATGCTCAACGGCTGGCGCCACGGGGCCGCCGCGGCCGCGGGGGTCGCCACCATCGATGTGCTCTACTGCAGCCTCGCCGTCAGCGTGGGTGTCGCCTTCGCCCCGGTGATTCGCTCGTGGGGGGCCGTGCCGGCAGTGGTCTGTGGTCTGGTGCTGGTCGGTCTGGGCGTCCGCCAGCTCTGGCAGGTGTGGCGGGGGGCCGCCGCCCAACCGGTGGAGGTGCCATCGCACGCGGTCTTTCTGCGGTTTGTGGGACTCACCGCGATCAATCCGGCGACGTTGATCTACTTCCTGGCTCTGGCCGGTGTGCTGACAGCGGCGACCACCTCGTGGCTCGCTCCGACGATGTTCGTGCTCGGCGCCGGCGCAGCCTCTTTGGCCTGGCAACTCGTGTTGGCTCAGGTGGGCTCACGACTCGGCGCCGTGATCCCGCAGCGGATCTCACTGGTGCTCGGCTGGGTGGCTTCGGCAGTGGTGATCGCGCTCGGCATCGGCGTGATCCTCAGCGGGCTGCTGCGCATTCACTAGGGGTGCAGTTAGGCCGAACGGGCCGCACCCACTACCGTTTTGTTGTGAATTCTGAAAATCCCGAGCCTGACCCCACCGCTACCGAACCCGTGCGGGAGGGGCCCAGCTTCGCTGATCTCGGCCTCGACGACCGACTGCTGCGGACGCTGCGCGACCTCGGGTACGAGCATCCGTCGCCGATTCAGGCGGCCACGATTCCGCCGCTGCTCGAGGGCCGCAACGTCGTGGGCACCGCCCAGACCGGCACCGGCAAGACGGCGGCCTTCGCGCTGCCGATCCTCGATCGGCTCGACCTGAAGCAGAAGCAGCCGCAGGCGCTGGTGCTGGCCCCGACCCGCGAGCTCGCCGTCCAGGTCTGCGAGGCTTTCCAGTCCTACGCCGCACGGCTGCACGGTGTGCACGTGCTCCCGGTTTACGGCGGCCAGGGCTACGGCGTGCAGCTGAGCGCGCTGGCCCGCGGCGTCCATGTCGTGGTGGGCACGCCCGGCCGGATCATGGACCACCTCGAGAAGGGCACCCTCGATCTCAGCCAGCTGCGCTATCTCGTGCTCGACGAGGCCGACGAGATGCTCAGCATGGGCTTCGCCGAGGACGTCGAGACGATCCTCGCCGACACCCCGGACGACAAGCAGGTCGCGCTGTTCTCGGCCACCATGCCGGCACCCATCCGTCGGCTCAGCGCCAAGTACCTGACCGACCCGGTCGAGCTGTCGATGAAGGGCAAGACCGCGACTGCGGCGAATGTCCGGCACCGCTACCTCACGGTCGCCTTTCCGCAGAAGGTCGACGCGCTGGCCCGGATCCTCGAGGTGGAGAACTTCGACGGCCTGATCGTCTTCGTCCGCACCAAGAACGACACCGAGACCCTCGCCGAGAAGCTCCAGGCCCGCGGCTATTCCGCAGCCGCGATCAACGGAGACGTGGCCCAGCCGCAGCGCGAACGCGTGATCGGTCAGCTCAAGGCCGGCAAACTCGACATCCTGGTGGCCACCGACGTCGCAGCCCGCGGCCTGGACGTCGATCGGCTCAGCCATGTGGTGAACTTCGACCTGCCGCTGGACGTCGAGTCCTACGTCCACCGGGTCGGACGCACCGGGCGCGCGGGCCGCAGCGGCGAGGCGATCTCCTTCGTCACCCCGCGCGAGCGTCGCCAGCTCGGCACCATCGAGCGGGTCACCAAGCAGACGTTGACGCCGATGACGCTGCCCAGCGCCGAGGACATCAACGCCTCGCGGTTGAGCCGCTTCGATGATCGGATCACCGAGGCTCTCGACTCCGAGCGCCTGGAGTTCTTCCGCCAGGTGGTGGCCCACTACGTCGACGAGTACGACGTGCCCGAGGTCGACGTGGCTGCTGCGTTGGCGCTCACCCTGCAGGGCGACGAGCCGATGCTGCTCGATCCCGATCCGGCACCGTCAGAGCGTCCGGCTCGTCGTGGTCGCGAGGAGGGTGGCGATCGTGACCGCGGTCGGCGTCCCGACGGCGGCGGTGATCGTCCGAGCCGTGGGGGACAGGCGCTGACCACCTATCGGATCGCCGTGGGCAAGCGGCACAAGATCGGCCCGCGCCAGATCGTCGGTGCCTTGGCCAACGAAGGGGGCCTGCGTCGGGAGGACTTCGGCCACATCGACATCCGGATGGATCACTCGCTGGTCGAACTGCCGGCTCGGCTGCCCGACGAGGTTTGGGAGGCGCTGAAGTCGACGCGCATCTCCGGGAAGCTGATCGAGCTCAGCCGTGACAACGGCGCCCCGCGGCGCAGTGGTGGCCCGCGCCGTCCGTCCGACCGGGACGATCGCCCGCGCAACAAGGCCCGCTGGCAGCACTGACCACATCGGTTCCCGGCTTGTGCGGGTTCTGACGCCTCGCTTCGGCCTCAGAACCCGCACAAACCGGGACGGGCACGCGCGTCCGGCCGGGGGCCGTTCATAACCGTCCGAAACCGGGAATGAGTCAGGGCGCGACGGTCATCAGCAGGTGTGGCTTGGTGCCGTCGGTGGTGGTCACTGCGGCCCGCCAGTCGTCGCCGTCGTGATGCCACCAGGCGCCGACGGTGGTCGGGAGCAGGATCGGCTTGGTGAAGTCGACCTCGGCGCTGTAAGCGGAAGGGAGCCGCGACTCGATCGCGGCGAGCAGGCGGGCGTGGGTCCACATGCCGTGGATGATCGGACGCGCGAAGCCGAACGCGCGTGCCGCCAGCCGGCTGGTGTGAATCGGGTTCGGATCGCCGGAGACCCGCCGATACTGCCTGCCGAGATCGGCGGGGAGTTGCCAGCCGGCGATCGGCTCGACGGTCTCGAAGGGGCTGCGCACCGGAGCGTCCGGACTGCCGGAGACCCGCGCTCCGGGGGCCAGGTAGGTGCTGACGCCCTCCCAGACCAGATCGGAACCGCTGCGGATGCTGCCCACCAGGTCGAGCAGCGCGCCCCGTGCGTGCGGACGCAGCCGTTCGATACCGACGGTCAGGTCCAACACCTCGTCTGCGGTGACGGCGCGATGCAATCGCATTCGGTTCGAGACGTGCACGACCCCGGCCAACCGAACGTTGGAGTCACTGCTCGACAGCAACGCCACGTGCAGCGGGAAGGTCAGAACATGTAGCCAGGTCGCAGGCACAGCGTCGCGAATGTCGAAGCCGCAGACCCGCTGGTATTCAGCCAACCGCTCGGCGTCCTGGCCGATGCCGGTCACCTGTGCCGACCAGGCGGGAACGCGAGCCGGGCCGCGATCCAGGCTCGGCACCAGCGCTCGCGCGAACAGCGGCCCCAGAGCGGGCGGGCGGGTGAGGCGACGGATCTCCATCACGCGCCCACCAGGTTCTGGCCGCACACCCGGATCACCTGGCCGGTCACCCCGGCGGACGCCGGATCGAGGAAATAGCCGATGGTCTCGGCCACGTCGATCGGATCGCCGCCCTGGCTGAGGCTGTTGGTCCTGCGGAAGATCTCGCGTTGCACGAAGGGGATCTTCGCAGTCATCTCGGTCTCGATGAAGCCCGGCGCGACCGCATTGACGGTGATTCCGCGCTCGGCGAGCTCGGAGGCGAAGGCGTGCACCAGCCCGACCACGCCGGCCTTGGAGGCGGCGTAGTTCGCTTGACCGCGGTTGCCGGCGATTCCGGAGGTCGAGGCGATCGAGACCAGCCGTCCACCGTCGGCCAGTCCGCCGGGCCTCCCGTCGAGTAGGACGGGGTTCATCCGCAGCTGGGCGGCCAGGTTCACCTCGATCACCTGCGCCCAGCGGGCGGCGTCGGTGTTGGCCAGGAGCTTGTCTCGGGTGATGCCGGCGTTGTGCACCACGGCGTGCAGCCGGGCCTGTTCGCCGTAGCGGGCCGCGACGTGCGCGGTGATCCGCTCGCCGGCGTCGGGGCTGGTGATATCGAGCTGGACGGCGGTGCCGTGCAGCTGGTTGGCCACCGCGGCCAGGCGCTCGCCGGCGGGAGGCACGTCCACGCAGACCACCGTGGCCCCGTCGCGGGCGGCGACGGTCGCGATCTGGGCGCCGATGCCGCGGGCGGCTCCGGTGACGACCACGAGCCGGCCGTCCAGCGGGCGCGAGGACACGGCGGGCGGCTCGTCCCGGCTCGGGCCGACCGTCCAGCTCTGGCCGTCGACGAAAGCCGAGCGTCCTTCGAGCAGGAACGACAGCGTGGACGCCAGGTCCGCCGGCCGAGTGCCGGAGCGGACGTAGACCAGGTTGGTGGTGGCTCCGTGGCGGAGCTCCTTGCCGACGGTGCGGTTGATGCCGTCGAGGCCCTGCTGGACGGCGTGGGCCTCAAGGCCGTCGACGTCGGCGTCGGCCAGCACCACGACCCGTCCGGACGGCTCCAGGCTGCGCATCGCGGGACGCAGCACCGCCCGCAGCCGTTCCAGTTGGTTCAGCCGATGCACGCCGCGGGCGTCGACGACCAGGGCACCGAGCGTGGCGGCGTAGCGCGGCGGTTCGTCGCCGTCGTCCCACAGCACGGAGCCGGACTCGATGCCGAGCAGATTCAACGTGTCGGCGGCCAGCGAGGATCCGGCGAGGGCGGCCACGGCGACCGCGCCGTCGGGCAGCTCGCGCCCACGCCGCAGCACCTCCGGTTCGGGCAGGCCGAGCCGGGTAGCGACGGCCTGGCCGGCCGGAGAGGTGAACAGCTGTTCGAGGACGCCGGCCATCACACCGCCTCCAGAATCGCGACGACGCCCTGGCCGCCGGCTGCGCAGATCGAGATCAATCCGCGCGCTCCGCTGCCGCGTTGGTGCAGCAACTTGGCCGCGGTGGCGGTGATCCGTCCGCCGGTGGCCGCGAAGGGGTGCCCCGCGGCCAGCGACGATCCGGTGACATTGAGTCGGCTCCGGTCGATGCCGCCCAGCGGCCGGTCGAGGCCGAGGGCGTCGTGGCAGTAGCTCGGCGACTCCCATGCGGCCAGCGTCGCCAGGACCGTCGAGGCGAAAGCCTCGTGAAGCTCGTACAGTTCGAAGTCGGCCAGACTCATCCCTTGTCGGGCCAGCAGGCGCGCCACGGCGTGGGCGGGGGCCAGCAGCAGGTCGTCGCCGCTGGTGTGGTCGACCGCGGCGACCTGGGCATCCACGACGTGGGCCCACGCGGGCAGGCCGTGCGCGGCGGCCCAGTCCTTATCGGCGAGCAGGACGGCTGCGGCGCCATCGGTGAGCGCGGTGGAGTTGCCGGCGGTCATCGTGCCCTCCGGCCCGCCGAAGGCCGGCTTCAACGCGGCCAGCTTCTCCAGCGAGGTATCCGGACGGAGCAGTCCGTCGCGGGTGACCCCGAGGTAGCCGGTGACCAGATCGTCGAAGAAGCCGGACGCCCAGGCGGCGGCCAGGTGCTGATGCGAGGCCAGTGCCAACTCGTCTTGATCTTGGCGGGTGATGCCCCAGCGCCGAGTGGTCGCGGCCTGGTGTTCACCCATGCTCAAGCCGGTGCGCGGTTCGACGACCTGCGGTGCGACCGGCAGGAGCTGCCCGGGCCGGATCGACGAGAAGGCCCGCAGCCGGGCCGGGAGAGTCTTGGCCCGGCTGGCCTTCAGCAGCGCGCGTCGCAGGCCGTCGCTGACCGTGATCGGGGCGTCTGAGGCGGAGTCGACGCCGGCGGCGATGCCGACGTCGGCCTGTCCGAGCGCGATCTTGTTCGCCAGATAGATCACGGTCTCCAAGCCGGTACCGCAGGCCTGCTGCAGGTCGACCGCCGGGGTCGAGGAGGCCAGGGCCGAGCCGAGCACTGCCTCGCGGGTGAGGTTGAAGTCGGAGCTGTGCTTGAGGACGGCCCCGCCGGCGACTTCGTCGAGGCGCTGGCCGGCGAGCCCGTGTCGGGCCACCAGCCCGTCGAGGGCTGCGGTCAACAGGTCGCGGTTGCTCGCCTGGGCGTAGGCACCGCCCGCTTTCACGAAGGGGGTGCGGTTGCCGCCGGCGATCACGACTGGACGGGTCATCATTGGTCCTCCCGTTGGATCGAGCACCATAGTTTTACTAGATACCGACGGTAGCAGGTACGGTCAGTATCGAGTACCCTCGGGCTATGGCAAGCAGTACTGATGGCAGGGCCACTCGCTGGGACCAGCACCGCGTGACGCGGCGCCAGGAACTCGTCGAGCACACCCTGCGCGCCATTCGCAGCCACGGCGCGTCCGTCGGCATGGATGAGATCGCGGCGCAGGCCGGCACGTCCAAGACGGTGATCTACCGCCACTTCGGCGATCGGGCCGGTCTGTACACGGCGGTCGTCGCGCAGGTGCACGACAACATCCATCGCGGTCTGGAAGCCGCGCTGCAGCTCTCCGACCCGTCCGATCTGCCGGTGTTGGCGCACGACCTCGCCGACGCCTATCTCAGCCTGGTCGAACGCGACCCGGAGATCTATCGCTTCGTGCTGGCCCCGCCGTCTCCGGAGGCCGCGGCGGACGTTGACCCCTACGGCGGTCTGCCCGAGGCCATGGGCGACCACGTCGGGCAGGCCATCAGCGATCACCTGGTGGCCCACGGCCAGGACCCTGCCTACGCCTTCACTTGGGGGCACGGTCTGGTGGGGTTCATCCGAGCCGCCGCCGACCGCTGGATGGTCAGCGGCGGCACCCAATCGCGTGCGCAGGTGGTCGCAGCCATCGACGCCTTCTTCACCCCGGCGCTGGCCGCCGGGCTGGCAGCCGTCCCACACCTTCAGGAGCAACGATGACCCTGTTGATCCCCTCCGCCGACGAACGCACTGCTCTCGGCACCGCCTTGACCATGGCTCTGGACGGGCCGTTCGCAGAGGCTCGGGCTGCGGCCCGTGCCGCGCTGCCGGTGGAGAACCTGCTGCGCGATCCGGATCAGGATCTCGACACCGCACGAGAGTGGACCCTCGCCCGTCTGGTTGAGCTCGCCCAGGCCGACGTCCTTGCTGCCGGCGTGCCTGTCGATGCCAGCGACCCCGGCGATCCGCTCGCCGCAGTGGTCGCCTTCGAGATGCTGGCCCACGGCGATCTGTCGGCGACGATCAAGTCCGGCGTCCAGCTGGGACTGTTCGGCGGGGCAGTGGTCAACCTGGGTACCGCCTGGCACCATGACGCCTTCCTGGCCGACATCACCAGTTTGAAGTTGCTGGGCTGCTACGCCATGACCGAGATCGGCCACGGCTCGGACGTCTTCGGCCTGGAGACCACCATCACCTACATTCCCGAGGCCGACGAGTTCGAAGTGCACTCCGAGACCGAGGACGCCACCAAGGCCTACATCGGCAATGCGGCCAAGCACGGCACCATGGCGGTGGTCTACGGTCAGCTGCATGTCCGTGGGCGGGCGCATGGGGTGCACGCGATCCTGGTGCCGATCCGTGACGAACACGGCGCCGACCTGCCCGGCGTCACCAGCGGTGACCAGGGCGGAAAGGGCGGGCTGCTCGGCGTCGACAACGGCACGCTCCGCTTCCATCGCGTGCGGGTGCCGCGCCGGATGCTGCTCGACCGCTACGGCGGTGTCGACGAGCACGGCCATTACAGCTCGCCGATCAGTAACCCGAACCGCCGCTTCTTCACCATGCTCGGCACCCTGGTGCGTGGACGCATCTGCGTGGCGGCCGGTGCCGGCATCGCCGCTCGCCGTGGGCTGTCAATCGCCACCCGCTATGCGCTGCAGCGCCGCCAATTCGCCGCTGAGGGCCAGCCCGACGGGGTGCTGCTGGCCGACTATGTGCTGCACCAGCGCCGGTTGTTCCCATTGATCGCCCGGGCCTACGCCTTGGGATTCGTGCAGAACGAAGTCACCGCAACGCTGGTGAAGATTCAGTCCGAGCCGGTCGGTGCAGCCGATCCCGCCCAGCAGCGGCAGTTGGAGACGCGGGCAGCCGGGGTGAAGGCGATCGCCACGCGCTTCGCCAACGACGCGTTGCAGGAATGTCGAGAGGCCTGCGGCGGCGCCGGCTACCTGGCCGAGAACCGCATCGTCGGGCTGCGCGCCGACGCCGACGTCTTCGCCACTTTCGAGGGCGACAACACCGTCTTGTTGCAGCAGGTGGCCAAGGCATTGCTCGGCGACTACAGCCGCATCTGGGGCGAGCTCAACACCGTCGGCATGGTGCAGGCCTCTGCCCGCGTATTCGGAGACAGCGTGTTGGAGCGCACCTCGGCGTCAGTCGTGGTCGAGCGCCTGGTGGCAGCGGCCCGGCGTCAGCCCGAGCGCACCACCCTGGTCGACCGCGGCTGGCACGCGCTGATGTTCACCGAGCGGGAGCAGCATTCGCTGGAGTCGCTGGCGCGCCGCGCCCGCAAGCTCGGACGCCGGCCCGACGGACTCAACCAGCTCGGCGACCACATGGTCTTCGTCGCCAAGGCACATCTGGAGCGGATCACCCTGGAAGCCTTCATCGCCGGCATTCAGGACTGTCGCGACGATGACGCCCGAGCCGTTTTGGAGCGGCTGTGCAGCCTGTACGCGTTGAGCAGCATTCACGCCGACCGCGGCTGGTTCGCCGAGCACGGCAAGATCTCGCCGGCCCGTTCCAAGGCGATCGGAGCTCAGCTCACCGCGCTGTGTGGCGAGCTTCGCCCGGACGCGCTCGCGATGGTCGAGGGCCTGGGCGTCCCGGTCGGTTGGCTTGGCGCGGCTGTGTTGGAGCCCTGAGCGTCACCACAATCGCCGGATTGCGGCGGTCGACCCGGGACCGCCATCCCGCCGGATTCCCCCCTCCCGGTATGGTCACCGCCGCAATCCGGTGCTCGAAAGGAAGGCTGGTCGCCAGCGTCGTCGACCAGCCTGTGGGGCGACCGTGCCCGATCAGGGCAGACCGAGGCGACGCCCGACGGCCGCGGCGACCGCACCGGCGATGACGACCACGATGTACGGCGCGCGCAGTCTGAGCGCGATCGCGCCGGCCGCCAGCGAGAGCAGCCGCGAGTCGAGCACCAGCGTCGGGCCCACGGCGACGGTGTTCAGCGTGGTCAGCGAAGCGAGCAGCCCGACAGTCAAAGTACCGGCCAGCTCGGTGATCGGCGGACGGTCGAGGACGGCTTGCGGTAGCAGATAGCCCGACACCTTGATGGCGTAGGCGGTCAGTGCCGCGAAGAGGACCCACACCCCGATGCTCATGCGGTCGTCCGTCGGTTGTGGACGTGGCGCCACGCCCACACCGCGGCTGTCACCGCGGCCGCGCCGAGCACCGGCAGTCCGGGTGGAACAAGCGGAACCAGCGCCACGGTGGTGATCGCGGCGATGATGGCCACTGCGATCGGGTCCTTGCCGCTCAGCCGCGGCCACAGCAGTCCGAGAAAGGCCGCGACAGCGGCACCGTCCAATCCCCACTGCTTCGGATCGCCGAGGGCATTGCCGGCCAGCGCCCCGAGCAAGGTGAACAGGTTCCAGCCGAGATACACCCCGATCCCGGAGGTCCAGAAGCCGCGGACGCGTTCGTCGTGCTCGTCCTGGGCGACCGCGGTCGCGGTGGATTCGTCGATGGTCAGCTGAGCCATCACCGGCACCAGCCGTCCAGGGGGACGCAGGAGCGCCTTGAGCTGCATGCCGTAAATGCCGTTGCGGACGCCGAGCAGTGTGGCCGCGGCCCAGGCCGCAGCACCGGTCCCGCCGCCACCGATCACCGCGATGAACGCGAACTGCGACCCGCCGGTGAACATCAGCGCGCTGAGCGCCACCGTCTGCCAGATCGACAACCCGGCCGCGACCGCAAGGGCGCCGAAGGAGACGCCGTAGACCCCCACGGCGACCGAGATCGACAACCCCATCCGAACCGCCGGGGTCAGTCTGCGACGCAGTGGTGTGGTGGCCATGAGAGTCTCACCGTAGCTGAGCGGTGGGGTCGGCGGCGCTGGCTGAGACTGCCGGTGGGTGGACGAGCTGCCGACCGGGGCAACCGGGCAGCAGAGCGCGCCGGCTGGCCACCGCCGTCTTCGGGGCGGTGAGTGTGGAGAATAGGCCTACCTAAGAGGCGGAGGAAGAATGACCGAGCGCACGTTGACGCCCTCGCGCAATGCCAAGCGGCTCGGCACCGATCGGGAGGCGCTGGACGCGCTGCTCGACGAGGTGCTGGTCGGCTATGTCGGGTTGAGCCTGGCCGAAGGACCACTCGTGGTACCGATCAGCTATGCCCGCGACGGCGACCGCCTGCTGTTCCATGGATCGACCGGCTCGCGGCGGATGCGCGCCCTGGCCGGAGGCGCCGAGGTCTGCTTCACCGTGGCCGCCATGGACGGGCTGAAGGTGAGCCGCTCCCTGTTCGGCACCGGAATGCGCTACCGCAGTGCTGTGCTTTTCGGCACCTGCGGTGTGCTCTCCGGCGATGACAAGGCCGCAGCCTTGAATCGCTACGGCGATCGCTACCTGCCTGGACGCAGCGGCGAGGTACGTCCGATGACCGGCAAGGAACTGGCCGCCACCATGGTGTTGGCGCTGCCGATCAACACCTGGTCGATGAAGGTGGCCGATGGCTTCCCCGAGGACGAACCCGACGAGATCGCCGGCGACAGCTGGGCCGGCGTCCTGCCGCTCGTGCAGGCCATCGGCGATCCGATCGACAACCCGGATCTGCGTCCCGGCATCCCGGTGCCGCCGTCCGTGCTGGCCCTGTACGCCGACTGACCTGGGCTGCAGGCGGAACGGCAGGGGCCGACCGGGACGAACACCGTCCGGTCGGCCCCTGCTGCTGAATCAGCGGACCTCGTCAGCCCCGGGCTGCGCGGTCTCGAACTCCGCGGTCAGGGCCGGTGGTTCCAGGTCGGTGCCGCGAGCCTTTCCGATGGCCTTCATCAGGTGGTAGAGCACCAAGGCGGTGACGGTGCCGACGGTCACCCCGCCGAAGGTCATCGACCCGAAGGTGAAGGTGAAGTTGGCGATCGCCATGATCAGGCCGACCGCGGCCGGGATCAGGTTCACCGGGTTGGTGAAGACGACCTTGTTCTCGATCCAGATCCGTGCACCCAGCAGGCCGATCATGCCGTACAGGACCGTGCCGGCCGCACCGATGACGCCGCCGGGAATGGTGAAGATCGCCGCGCCGAACTTCGGAATGAACGAGAGCACGATCGCGATGATGCCCGCGATCCAGTACAGCGCGGTGGAGTAGACCTTGGTGGCCGCCATCACGCCGATGTTCTCGGCATAGGTGGTGGTGCCAGAGCCGCCGCCGAAGCCGGCCAGGGTGGTGGCGACGCCGTCGGCAAACAGCGCGCGGCCCATCGTCTTGTCGTAGTTCTTGCCGGTCATCAAAGCCACCGACTTCACGTGCCCGACGTTCTCGGCGATCAGCACCAGGACCACCGGGAGGAACAACGCCGCGACGCTGAAGTCCACGGTCGGCAGGCTGAACTGCGGCAGGCCGATCCAGGCGGCCTCGCCGACGGTCTTGAAGTCGACCTGGCCCTGGAGCAGCGCTGCGACATAGCCGACCAGCACGCCGAGCAGGATCGACAGCCGGCCGATCAGGCCCTTGAAGAGCACCGCGATCAGCACGATCGCGAAGATGGTGATCCACCCGGTCAGCGGAGCTGCGGCGAAACCGCCGGTGATCTTCTCGCTGATGTCACAGCCGGTCTGGGCGTTGGGAATGCACTTTCCGGAGGCGTCCACCGGGACCGAGAAGGACGAGCTCTTCCAGGCGGCGCTGGCCAGGTTGAAGCCGATCAGCATCACGATCGTGCCGGTCATCACCGGAGGCATCAGCGCATCGATCCAGCCGGAGCCGGCCAGGTGTACGACGGCGCCGACGATGGCCAGCAGCATGCCGGTCAGCATGATGCCGAACAGCGCCTTGCTGATGTCCTTACCGGCAGTGGAGGCGATCACCGGGGAGATGAAGGCGAACGACGAGCCCAGGTAGCTCGGCAGCCGGTTGCCGGTGATCAGCAGGAACAGCAGCGTGCCGACGCCGCTGAAGAACAAGGTGGTGGTCACCGGGAATCCGGTGATCAGTGGGACCAGGAAGGTGGCGCCGAACATCGCCACCACGTGCTGAGCGCCGAGGCCGACCATCTTGCCCCAGCCCAAGCGTTCGTCAGGGGCGACGACCGCCCCGGGTTGAATAGTGCCGTTACCGTGAAGAGTCCACAGTGCCATTGCTTTCCCCTTTGTCGAGCAGCCGAGCGAACTCTATTGCCAGGGGTCGGCGATCAACCGGGCGGGGTGGCTGATGAGATGGGCCTGGACGCTGTGTGCTTCTCGTGCATCTGCTGTGAAGCTAGATCCAACTCAATAGCCACATGCGGGCGTAATAGGCGCTGTCGGTCACAGTGCCGTCGGTCAGCACCGGGTAGATGTAGGCGAAGTCGAGCATCACCAGCGCAATCGCCACGCCGACGATGATCGCTCCACGGCGGCGGTTGGGGCCGTTCTTCGGCCCGAGAATCAGCCCCATCACCATGGCCAGCAAAGTCACCGTGAACGGAATGATGCAGATCGCGTAGAAGAAGAACACCGGACGATCGGCATTGGGGAACCAGAACAGGTAGGTCGACATCGCCGCGATGATCGGCACGCCGAAACGCCAATCGCGTCCGCCGATCCACCAGATCAGTGCGACCACGAGCGCCGCGGCGGCCATCCACCACAGGATCGGCGTGCCCATCGCGGAGATCACCTGTTTGCACGCCTCGGGGGCGGTCGCCAGGCAGCCGTTGACCCCCGGTTTGAGGTCGTTGGTCGCGTCGATTCCAGTCGGACGCAGCATCAACAGCCAGCCGGCCGGATGGGCATCGTAGGCGTGGGTGGCGACCTCGCGCATGTACGTGCCGTTATGGAAGTCGTAGATGTCCAGGTGGTACTGGATGAACGACGCCCAGGTCGGACCCAGCCCCTTGGTCAGCGGGCTGTCGGGATGCTGCAATCCCCAGTTGCGGTCCCAGCCGCCAGAGGTGGTCAACCAGCCCCACCAACTGGCGACATAGACGATCGCAGCCACCACGACCAGCCGGATGAAGGCCGGAATGCCGTCGATCAGCAGCGCCAGCAAGCTCTTGAAGTCCGCCCCGGCCAACCGGCGAGCTCCGACATCCCAGATCACCGACAGCACACCCATCGCGGCCAGCACGAACACCGAGTTCCATTTGGTGCCCATGGCCAGGCCGAACATCAGGCCGGCGACCAGCCGCCAGGGGCGCAGCCAGATGATCGGGCCGAAACGTCCGCCGAGGTCGGGGACGCCCATGGCCTCCAGGCGATCGGCGATCTTGCGGCGGTAGTAGTCCCGGTCGGCGACGACGGCGGCCACCCCGGCGACCAGGAAGAAGGCCTGGAAGATGTCCAGCAAGGCGGTGCGCGACATCACGAAGGCCAGCCCGTCGACGGTGAGCAGAATGCCGGCGATGGCGCCGATCAGTGTCGAGCGGGACAACCGGCGCGCCATCCGGATCGTCATCAGCACGAGCAAGGTGCCGAAGACCAGCGGCATGAAGCGCCAGCCGAAGGAGTTCATGCCGAACAGCTGCTCGCCCAACCCGATCAGCCATTTGCCTACCGGAGGATGGACGATGAACTCCGCCGAGGTCTTGTAGATGTCGACAACGCCGGCGGCGACTTTGGGGTCGGCAACTTCACGATCGGGCCACTCGGTCTCGTAGCCGAACTTCCACAGCGTCCAGGCGTCTTTGGCGTAGTAGGTCTCGTCGAAGACCAGCTTGTTGGGATAGGCGATCCCGATGAACCGGATCACGAAGGCGATCGCAGTGATGGTCACGGTGATCACCCAGCTGCGTCCGCGGTCACGCAGGGCGGCGTGACCGTCGCGCAGCCGTTCGACGGTGGTCAGATGATCGGAGTGCGCCGAGCTGCGCAGTCGGGCCAGGGGAGCCACCCGAGTGGTCGGCTCCGGCGTGAAGCAGTCATCGTCCGGGGCCGCTTCGCCAGCCTCGGCGCCGTCATCGGGCAGCGGCGCGGACGCCGCGGACGCCGTGCCGGTCGCGACCGCGGCCCGCTCGGTCTCGGCCCAGGAGCCGGGCTCATCGGCGGGCTCGGCATTCGGCCTCGAGCCAGCTTCCTCCGGTTCGGTCACCGGGCCATCCTAGGTGGCGGAAGGCCCGCTTCACCCTTGAGGTGGGTTATCGGGAATACTGGCGCCATGGAATCGGGGTCGTCCGGCGGGTTGCTCATCTTGGCCGGGACGCCCATCGGCAACCTGGACGACGCCACTCCCGGTCTGAAAAATGCGCTGGCACAAGCAGATGTGGTTGCCGCGGAAGACACCAGGCGGTTCCGGGCGCTGCTGGATCGACTCGGCTGGAGCACGAATGCCGCCGTGGTGTCGTACTTCGATCAGAATGAGACGAGCCGGGCAAGTGAACTGGTCGAGCGTCTGCGTGACGGTGCCACGGTCGTCGTCGTGACGGACGCGGGCATGCCGACGGTCTCCGACCCGGGCTACCGGATCGTGGGCGCTGCGATTGCCGCTGAGATCCCGATCAAGGTCGTGCCCGGACCGTCCGCCGTGCTGGTGGCGCTGGCGCTGTCGGGGCTGCCTACCGATCGCTTCTGTTTCGAGGGTTTCGTTCCGCGCAAGTCTGAACAGCGTCGGCGACATCTGGGCGCGCTGGCGCCCGAGCAGCGCACGATGGTCTTCTTCGAGGCGCCGCACCGCCTGGTCGACTTCCTCGCCGACGCGCGCGCGGCGTTCGGCGACGATCGCAGAGCAGCGGTCAGCCGCGAGCTGACCAAGACCTATGAGGAGACACGCAGGGGAACGCTGGCCGAGCTGGCAGGCTGGGCGGCCGACGGCGTTCGTGGCGAGGTGACCGTGGTGGTCGCCGGCGCAGCGGGTTCAGCGGTGAGCCTGACCGACGCGGTCGACGAGGTGCTGGCGCGCCTGGCGACCGGAGAGCGCTTCGCGTCCGCCGTCGCGGCGGTCGCCGAAGAAAGTGGTATCCCCCGCAAACCGCTCTACTCGGCCGCTCTGGCGGCTCGTAAGGAGTCCTCGTGATCCGCGCCGACCTTCCGCCGCTGCCCGAACCTCTGCCCGCACCGACCACGGACGCCCACACCCATCTGGGCAGCACGGCCAGTGGCCCGGGAATGCCCGAGCTGGACGCGATCGCCGCAGCCCTGGCGATGAACATCACCCGGCTGGTCGAGGTCGGCACCGACGTGGAATCGTCTCGGGCGGCTGTCGCCCTGGCCGATGCCTACCCGGAGGTGGTCTCGGCGGTGGCGATCCATCCCAACGACGCGGCTCGGCTGGGTGACGATCTGGACGCTGAACTCAACAAGCTCGCCACGATCGTGGGGTCCTCGCCCAAGGTGCGCGGCATCGGCGAGACCGGCCTGGACTACTTCCGAACCACCGAGGCGGAGGGCCAGGCGCGGCAACGACGGGCCTTCGCCGCCCATATCGCCTGGGCCAAGGAGCACGACCTGGCCTTGGTCATCCACGACCGTGACGCCCATCACGATGTTCTCGACGTCTTGGACGCCGAGGGTGCGCCCGACAGAGTGCAGCTGCACTGCTTCTCCGGGGACGCCGACTTCGCGAAGCGGTGCATCGATCGGGGCTACTTCCTGTCGTTTGCCGGGCAGGTGACCTTCAAGGCGAACAACCAGCTGCGCGAGGCCCTGGACCTAGTGCCCGACGAGCGGCTGCTGGTCGAGACCGACGCGCCGTATCTCACGCCGATGCCGCATCGCGGACGACCCAACTCCACCTACTTGATGCCGCACACGGTGCGGTTCATCGCCGAGCGGCGCGGCACAGACGTCGCCGAGCTGTGTCGGCGGCTGGAGGACAACGCCACCGCCGTATTCGGGGCCTGGGGAGAGGTCGGCTGATGGCTGAGGCTCTGCTCGACCCGCGGACGATCCGCCAACTCGCGGCCGAACTCGACCTGCGCCCGACCAAGCAGCGCGGACAGAACTTCGTGCACGACGCCAACACGGTCCGTCGGATCGTGGCTGCTGCCGGTGTGGGGGCCGATGATGTCGTCTGGGAGATCGGTCCAGGATTGGGGTCGCTGACCCTGGGCCTGCTGGAGGCCGGGGCGCGCGTGATCGCGGTCGAGATCGAGCCGAGCCTGGCTGCTCGACTTCCCCGCACGGCGGAGGAGCGGCTGCCGCAGCGGGCCGAACGGTTGCGCGTGATCGAGGCCGACGCCCTGACCGTCGCGCAGGTGGACGACCCCCAGCCCACTGCGGTGGTCGCCAATCTTCCGTACAACGTGAGCGTGCCAGTGTTGCTGCACGTGTTGGCGAATTTCGACACCATCGCCACCGGACTGGTGATGGTCCAGGCAGAGGTCGCCGACCGGTTGGTGGCCCCGCCCGGCTCGAAGGTCTACGGCGTACCGTCAGCGAAGCTGGCCTGGTACTGCG
Source organism: Propionicimonas sp. (assembly GCA_036788135.1). Classification (GTDB taxonomy): domain Bacteria; phylum Actinomycetota; class Actinomycetes; order Propionibacteriales; family Propionibacteriaceae; genus Propionicimonas. Next base: position 133,285 of record DAIQNZ010000006.1, on the reverse strand, counting down.
CGGCCCGTCGAATCGGCAGCGTCCCGCCCACCGTCTTCTGGCCGGTACCGAACGTGGATTCGGGTCTGGTGTCTCTGGCTCGCCGCGAGCCACCCCAGACATCGGCGAGCCGCGAACAGGTGTTCGCTGTGATCGATGCGGCTTTTGCGCAACGGCGCAAGATGTTGCGTTCGGCGTTGTCGGGCCTGTTCGGGTCTTCGGCGGCGGCAGCCGACGCCTTGGTGGCGGCCGGGGTGGATCCGCAGGCCCGCGGCGAAGTGCTCGACATCGTCGCCTTCTCTCGGATCGCGGAGGCCCTCGCGGCCGCCGGCGTGGGATAGCCTCACGTCCATGGCATCACCGCTGAGCGAGGCTGAGGCCGTCCGCGTCCGGGTCGCCGGGAAGATCAACCTGGCGCTGCGCAGTGGGCCGCGTCGCGACGACGGCTACCACAGCTTGGCCACCGTCTTCCAGGCGGTGTCGGTTTTCGACGAGGTCGAGGCGCGGGTCGCCGAACCGGGCCGGATCACCGTCAGCGTGCTCGGGGACCAGGCCGATCTGGTGCCGACCGACGACACCAATCTGGCTGTGCGCGCTGCGCGGTTGCTGCGTGATCTGGTCGCCGTCGAACCGGTGGGCGTGCATCTGACCATTCGTAAGGCGATTCCGGTGACCGGTGGGATGGCTGGCGGTTCGGCCGACGCGGCTGGTGCGCTGTTGGCCTGCGCCGTGCTGTGGGATCTGGATGTCTCGCCCGAGGAGATGCGAGACCTCGGCGCGCGCCTCGGCGCGGACGTGCCGTTCTGTCTCACGGGAGGCACCGCGTTGGGCACCGATCGCGGCGATCAGCTTGCGCCGGTGCTGAGTCGCGGCAGCTATCACTGGGTGTTGGCATTCAGCGACGCTGAGCTTTCCACGCCGGCCGTTTTCGCCCGCTTCGACGAGCTCGGCCTGGGCGGTGCCGAACAGCTGGAGGTGCCGCCCGGCTTGCTCAACGCCCTGGTCAGCGGCGATGCGCTGGCGCTCGGCGCACATCTGGTCAACGATCTGCAGCCGGCAGCTGTTGCGCTGCGTCCGGAGTTGGGGCGATTGCTGCTCGCGGGTACCGATCTCGGCGCGGTTGGTGCCATCGTGTCGGGTTCTGGTCCGACAGTCGCCTTCCTGGCCGCGAACGAGTCTGACGCCGTCGACCTGTCTGTGCGACTGTCGGGCGAGGGGATCTGCCGAGCGGTGAAGCGGGTGTCGGGGCCGATCCCCGGCGCGCGCCTGATCAGCTGATCGACTCCGGCGCGGCGATGCTGGGGTCGTCTTGGGGGCTCGGCATGACCCGGGCCAGGACGAGCAAGCTGCTGAGCAGTACCGCCGGGACGAACATCGCGTGCTGGATGCCGAAGGTGGCCACCAGCCAGCCGATGAAGGCCGGCGCCACCAGGAAGGTCGCGTAGCCGAAGGTGACTACGACGGCCAGCCCGCGCCCACCGGCGAGGTAACCGGCCACCGCGTAGACCTGCGGCGCGATCATGCCGATGCCCAGGCCGACCAGTGCCCAACCCAGCAGGAGCAGCGGCAGGCTCGTGGCCGTTGCCGCGATCAGATAGCCAAGCGCGGAGCAGGCGCCGCCGAAGCGAGTGATCGCGCGTCGTCCGATGCGGAGCACCAGGAAGTCGCCGAGCAGGCGAATCACCACCATGAAGGCGGCCATCACGGTGACCCCGAGCGAGCCGATCGCCGGACTCACCCCGGCCACTTGGGTGACCTGAAGGCTCGACCAGTCCATGCCGGTGCCCTCGCCGAGCCCGAACGCGATGGCCATCAGCCCCAGGAGATAGGCGCTGGCCGGAATCGGCGCCTTCACGCCGGTGGCGGTGTCGGTGTGGTCGACAGGCTCGGTCTCCGGGACGATCCACACGCCGATAGCGAAGGCGACCACGCCCAGGCCGGCGGCGATGCCCGTGCTCACCCGGGCGCTGATCTGGACGTCCCCGGCGAACAGAGGGGTGATCAGCACCAGCAGGGCCGCGCCGACCAGGTTTCCGACCGACCACATGCCGTGGAAGAAGCTCATGATCGGCTTGGGGCGCTGCTTTTCGACCTGGACGCCGAGCGCGTTCATCGCGACATCGATGCCGCCATTGCCCAGGCCGAGCAGGACGGCACCGACGAACACCCAGACCATGCTGCCGGCCTGGCCGATCACGGCGGCGCCCACCAACAGCAGCGGGATCATCGCCAGGCTCACGCGTCGTGCCCCCAGGCGGTCGCTCAGCCGTCCGCTGATCTGCATCGACGTGATCGCGGCCACGCCCATGGTGATCAGCACCACCGACAACGCCTGCGGCGTCAGCGCGAAGCGGGCCTGGAGCACCGGGATCGCGGCGGCGTAGGCGCCGATCACCACGCCGTTGTAGCAGAACAGCAGGACGACGGCCGCTACCGCCTTGCGCGAACCCAGAGCAATCACCCGGCTAACCCTATGGCTTGGCACGGACAGTTGAGAGCGCTTTCAGTCAGCTCTCCGCTTCGTCGGCTTGCTCGGAGGGCGTCGGCTTGGGGCGCAGCGTCAGCAGACGCGGCTCGGCTCGCAGGTTGCGCATGCCGTACCACGCCAGGTTGACCAGGTGTGCGGCCACGACCGGCTTGTCCAAGCCGTGTTCGTCGCGGGTGTCCATCCACCACTGGCCGGCCAGGGCCACCAGGCCCACCAGCATCTGGGCGTACAGCGGTGCGGTCTCGGGATCGAATCCGCGCTTGGTGAACTCGTTGCCGAGCAGATCCTCGACCCGGGATGCGATGTCGGAAAGGATCGTCGCGAACGACCCGTCCGCCGAGGTCGCCGACGAGTCGCGGGACAGGATCCGGAAGCCGTTCGGGTGATCGTCGATGTAGTCCAGCAGCGCCAGCGTGCCCAGCTCGATGATCGCGCGCGGGTTGGCTCGCGGGGTGGTCAGTGCGTTGCGAATGGCGTCGTGCAAGGTGCGCACCTCGCGGTCGACGACGACGGCGTACAGGCCTTCTTTTCCGCCGAAGTGCTCATAGACCACCGGCTTGCTGACCCCGGCGTGCGCGGCGATCTCTTCGACGGACGTCCCCTCCAGGCCGCGCTCGGCGAACAGCGCCCGGGCAACGTCGATGAGCTGCTCCCTGCGCTCGGTTCGGGTCATCCGAACGCGGCTGCGGCGTGCTCGCGCATTCGCGCCGGAAAGGGCCATGGGGCAATTGTGGACCTCAGCCGCGTTCGCGGCGAAATCGCCACGCGTGGCCGAACTGGACCCCTCACCCGCCTCACTGGGCGGTTCGGGATGCGGCGAACAGCCCGCGGCCCGTAAAGTTGGCCGAAGTCGTCCACGGACGACCATTCCCCGGTTGGTCTGCCGGCAGGGCCCGCCTGACTTTGAATCAGGACCAGCGACGCAGGTTCGACTCCTGCCCGGGGAGCGGAGGCCTACCAGTTCTTGGGAGTGCAAGTGAGTGAGTCCGAGGCGAGTCCCAGCCCCGTCGCCGCCGTGGTGATCATGGCGGCCGGTGCGGGTACGCGAATGAAGTCGGCGACACCGAAGGTGCTGCACAAGGTCGCGGGAAAGTCGATGATCTCGTTGGCGATCGACGCGGCCGACGCGCTGTCTCCTGAGCGGCTGGTGGTCGTGGTGGGCCACGGCCGCGAGGCGGTGCAGGCCCATCTGGCCGAGGTGGCACCACACGCGGTGATCGCGGTCCAGGAGCACCAGCTGGGCACCGGCGACGCCGTCCGGGCCGGTCTGGTGGCCCTCGGTGAGGTGGACGGCGAGGTCGTGGTCACCTCCGGCGATGTCCCGCTGCTGGGAGGCGAGACGCTGGTCGAGCTCATCACCACCCACCGTCGTCACAGCAATGCCGTCACCGTGCTCACTGCGCGTGTGCCCGACCCCAGCGGCTATGGACGGATCGTTCGCGACGGCGACCAGGTGGCGCGCATTGTCGAACAGGCTGACGGGCAGGCCGATGAGCTGGCGATCGATGAGATCAACTCCGGCATCTACGCCTTCGACGCCGCCGCCTTGCGCGCGGGGATTGCCTCACTGACCACCGGAAATGCCCAAGGCGAGTTCTACCTGACCGACGTGATCACTCACGCTCGACAGGCCGGCGGCCGCGTTGGGGCCTGGCTGTTGGCGGACCATCTGCAGACCGAGGGCGTCAACGACCGGCTGCAGCTGGCCGAACGCAATTCCGAGGCGAATCGACGAATCCTGCGGCAGTGGATGCTCGCCGGGGTCACGGTCGTCGATCCGCCGACCACCTGGGTTCATGCCGAGGTCGACCTCGCCCCTGATGTCACGCTGTTGCCGGGGACATCCCTGGAGGGCGCCACGTCGGTGTCCAGCGGGGCGACGATTGGGCCGGACACCACTCTGATCGACGTCGAAGTGGGCGAGAATGCCACCGTGACGCGAACTCATGCTGAACTCTCGGTGATCGGCGACGGTGCCAGCGTCGGTCCGTTCAGCTACCTGCGTCCGGGCACAGAGTTGGGCACTGCCGGCAAGATCGGCGCCTTCGTCGAGACGAAGAAAGCGGTGATCGGCGCGGGCACCAAGGTGCCGCACCTGACCTACTGCGGCGACGCGGTGCTCGGTGAGGGCGTCAACATCGGTGCCGGCACGATCTTCGCCAACTACGACGGTGTCACCAAGTCGACCACTCATGTCGGCGACAACAGCTTCGTCGGCAGCGATTCGGTGCTGGTCGCTCCGGTCGACATCGCGCCGGGTGCCTACGTTGCTGCCGGGTCGACCATCACCTCGGCCGTGGGGCCGGGGGAGTTGGCGGTGGCTCGCGGCCAGCAGCGCAATATCAAGGGCTGGGTGGCGCGCAAGCGTGCCGGCAGCAAGACCGACGCATCGGCGAGGCTCGCCCAGGAACAGGGCACGGCCGCACAGGAGGACGACGACAAGTGAGCGGTTTGAAGCGACCCACCGAGAAGCACCTGATGGTGTGCACCGGACGTGCCTTTCCCGAACTGGCCGAAGAGGTCGCCAAGCTGCTCGGCACCGAACTGGTGCCCACGCGCGCGCTCACCTATGCAAACTCTGAGATCTATGTCCGTTTCGAGGAGTCGGTGCGCGGCGCGGACGCCTTCGTCATCCAGTCGCACCCGGCGCCGGTCAACGAGTGGCTGATGGAACAACTGATCATGATCGATGCGCTGAAGCGAGCCTCTGCGCGGCGCATCACCGTGGTGTCGCCGTTCTACCCCTATGGCCGCCAGGACAAGAAGCATGCCGGTCGTGAACCGATCTCGGCGCGCCTGGTGGCCGATCTGTACAAGACGGCCGGGGCGAATCGACTGATGTCGGTCGATCTACACGCTGCTCAGATTCAGGGCTTCTTCGACGGCCCGGTCGACCACCTGCTCGCTCTTCCGGTGCTGTCGGAGTATGTGAAGGCCAAGTACGACACGTCGAAGATGACGGTGGTCTCCCCGGACGCCGGACGGGTTCGCCTGGCCGACATGTGGTCTGACGAGCTGGGATCGCCCTTGGCGATCATTCACAAGCGGCGGGACCCGAACAAGGCCAATGAGGTCGCTGTGGGTGAGGTCGTCGGCGATGTCCGCGGACGGGTCTGCCTGTTGGTCGACGACATGATCGATACCGCCGGAACCATCTGTCAGGCCGCGACGGCGCTGAAGGAGGCCGGTGCCGAGCAGGTGCTCGCGGCGGCGACGCATCCGATCTTGTCCGGGCCGGCAGCGCAGCGTCTCAACGAATCGGCATTCGAAGAGGTCATCGTCACCAACACCGTGCCCCTGCCTGACGGCATCAACGTGCCGAAGCTGACCGTGCTCTCGATGGCGCCGCTGCTGGCGCAGGCGATTCAGGCCGTCTTCGAAGAAGGCTCGGTCGCGTCGCTGTTCAACGGTCACTGACCGTCATCTGGACGGCGCGATCGGTGAATGGTCAGGCCGATTTCCGCGGGTTGGGTGGCGCGCGGTAACATATCCGCCGTTGCCTAGGCGAGGGGCCGTCGCCCGTGATCGACATGGCGGGACGCTCGCCGCGTCCGCGTGGATCCTCCCTAGTCGACCGTGAGTCTTGAACGAGGTTGAGGAGAGCAGAGCAGTGTCGGAGAACAAGATCGCCGCGGTATCGCGCACCGAGTTCGGCAAGGGTGCCGCCCGTCGCACCCGCCGTGCAGGCCTGGTGCCGGCCGTCCTTTACGGCCATGGCACCGATCCGGTGCACCTGTCGCTGCCGGCGCACGAGCTTGCGCTGGCGCTGCGGGTGGCCAACGCTGTGCTGGAGATCAGCATCGACGGTGGTAAGACCCAGCTGGCCTTGGCCAAGCAGGTGCAGCGCCATCCGATCCGTCCCGAGATCGAGCACCTTGACCTGGTCATCGTCCGCAAGGGCGAGAAGGTCACCGTTGAGGTCCAGCTGGTCATCGTGGGCGAGCACCCGACCGACGGCCTGGTGATCCTCGATCACCAGACGATCGCGCTTGAGGTCGAGGCGACCCACATTCCGACCGACGTCGAGATCGACGTGACCGGCCTCGAGGTGGGCGACAGCATCACTGCCGGGCAGCTGAAGCTGCCGGCGGGCGCGGTGTTCTCCGGCGATCCCGAAGAGGTCATCCTCTCGGTGTCGGCTCCGGCCGCGGCTGAGGCTGCTGCCGATGAGGAGACCGCCGAAGCGGAGGCGGAGACGGGCGAAGAGGCCTGATCGGCGCCCAAGATGGCGAACTGGCTGGTGGTCGGGCTCGGTAATCCGGGCCCGACCTACGCGTCTCATCGGCACAACGTCGGCTACCGGGTGGTCGACGAGCTTGCCGCGCGGGCCCAGGTTTCCTTCTCCCGTTCGTCGGGGTTGCGTGCGCACCTTGCCCACGCCCGCCTGGGCTCGGCAGGGCTGGCTTCGATCGGTGCCGGCTCATCGGTGTACCTGCTGAAGTCGCAGACCTTCATGAACGAGTCGGGCCTGGCTGTGGCCAAGGCGGCGGCGTACTACAAAGTGGGGGCCGGCAGCGTTGTTGTCGTGCACGACGAACTCGACTTGGACTTCGGCCAGCTACGTCTCAAGCGCGGCGGCGGTGACAATGGTCACAACGGTCTGAAATCCATCAGGAACAGCCTCGGTACCGGCGACTTTTATCGGGTTCGCTTCGGCATCGGCCGTCCGCCCGGACGCCAGGACCCGGCAGCCTTCGTGCTCTCGGGCTTCCCCTCTGCGCTTGCAGAAGACCTTGCGGTCGAGGTCGGGCGCGCCGCCGATGCGGTGGAGTGCCTGTTGGTCGATGGCCTGGAGGCAGCGCAGAATCGTTTCAACTCCTGATTCTTGCGGCCACCGGATTAGCTGCGGTAAATGTCACTCCCCTGGGTGACAATAGAAAAGTCACCCCAATAGGTGACTTTTTTTGTGCGCAATGGTCTGAATAGTATGTCGGTGGTTGATCGAGGGCTTCCGCCAAGGCCGAGAGCGACCAGGGCAGGAGCGCTCGAGCCACGGCACGGTCGTTCCCACAACCGCTGTTCGGATTGGCACTCCGAACACCGCCGCTGTGCGCGGTCTTGTCCTGGGCGTCTGCGGTGGCGAGCATTCGGTCAACGAGGGTTGAGGGACGTCGAGCGCGTGACCGACCTCGTGCGGATGCCTGCACTCCGGCGTCCGAACGAAGCAGGGGACGGCAGATCATCGGTCGGACGCGTTCGACACCCCTCTACTACTGGGCTCGATCGCCCAGACGCCTTGGGCTGGAGGCGCGGCGGTCGATGAAGTCCGGCGGGAGGTCATCGTGAGGGGGATCACGGTGACCGGCCCGCCGGACTTCGCATCTGCAGCCCCGCGGCTCCGGTCCTGGCCGCGACAAAGGTAAAGTGCTGCGGTGATCGTGAGCGGCCTGATGGACTTCATTGGCTCCGAGCCTGTCCTGGCTGGCGCCATCTCCGACTGCAAGACCCGACGCCTGCCGGCCTTCGACCTGACGCTGCCAGAGCCGGTGCGGCCGCTGTTCGTGGCCGCTCTCGCCGAGCAGGCGAAACGGCCGGTGCTCGTCGTCACGTCGACTTTTCGTGAAGCTGAGGCCATCACGGCCGCGCTCGAATCGCTCCTCACCCCAGCTGATGTCGCCTACTACCCGGCCTGGGAGACGCTGCCCCATGAACGCCTCAGCCCGCGTTCGGACACGGTCGGCCGGCGGCTGGCCGTGCTGCGTCGCCTGGCCGGCAATGACGAAGCGCCTGCGCCGCAGGTCGTGGTCGCGCCAGTGCGCGCCGTGCTGCAGCCGCAGGTGGCCGGTCTGGCCGAGCTGCGGCCCGTCCACCTCGTCGCTGGGCAGGATTACGACATCAGTGCGGTCGCTCAGGCCCTGGTCGATGCGGCTTACGTGCGGGTCGACTTGGTGGAGCGGCGCGGCGAGTTTTGCGTCCGCGGCGGCCTGATCGATGTGTTCCCGCCTACCGAGGAGCATCCGGTCCGCATCGACTTCTTCGGCGACACCGTCGAGGAGATCCGCCTGTTCGCCGTCGCCGATCAACGCTCTTTCGACCAGACCCTGCCCGAAGTCACTGCGTCGCCGTGTCGAGAGCTGCTGCTCGACGATCGCGTCCGCGCCCGTGCGGCAGCCCTGGCACAGGCCCACCGGTCGGAACCGGGGAATCTGGGGGAGCTGTTCGAGCGGATCGCTGCCGGCCACGCCGTCGAAGGCATGGAGTCGCTCGCTCCGGTGCTGGTCGACGGCCTGGAACTGCTCATCGACGTGATGCCGGACGACACCCAGATTCTGTTGTCCGACCCGGAGCGCATCCGCGCTCGTGCCCACGAACTGGTGGCGACCAGCGAGGAGTTCCTGCACGCCTCGTGGGCAGCCGCTGCCGAAGGGGGGAAGGCGCCCATCGATCTGGGCGCCTCGGCCTACCGCAGCCTCGCCGATGTGCGCGCCCACGCGCTTGAGCGCGGTCAGAGCTGGTGGAGCCTGTCGCCCTTCGCCTCTGCCGTCGACGTCAGCGACGACGTGCCGCTGGTCGACATTGATCTGACCAGCGTGCCGAGCCGGACGGTCAGCGCCACCGAGTCGCCGGTGTGGCGCGGTGACACCGAGGCTGCACTGGCCGCGCTGCGGGAGTCGGTGGCAGCCGGGCACCGCACCGTGCTGGTGGCCGAGTCGTCCGGCCTGGTGGGACGCCTCGCCGAGGTCCTGGCCGGCGCCGACATTGCGGTGTCTCGTCCCGAAGCCTTGGTCGACTCACCGCAGACCGGTTTGGTGACGGTGGTGCGAGCCGACTTGCGGCATGGCTTCAGCCTCGCCTCGATCGGCCTGGATCTGTTCACCTCCGGGGATCTGTCCGGTCAACGCGACCGTGACCCGGCCGCGACCAAGATGCCGGCGCGGCGCAAGAACCAGATCGATCCGCTGGAGCTCAAGCCCGGCGACCCGGTCGTCCATGAGATTCACGGGGTGGGCCGCTACGTCGAGATGGTGCAGCGGACGGTTTCGGGCGCCACCCGGGAGTACCTGGTGCTCGATTACGCGCCGAGCAAGCGCGGCCAGCCCGGCGACCGGCTGTACGTCCCGATGGATCAACTGCATCAGATCACCCGCTATGTCGGTAGCGAAAGCCCGACCCTGGACAAGCTCGGCGGCGGAGATTGGGCCAAGCGAAAATCACGCGCCCGCAAGGCGGTACGGCAGATCGCGGCCGAGTTGATCAAGCTCTACGCCGCGCGGCAGGCGTCTGAGGGGCACGCCTTCAGCTCCGACACCGTCTGGCAGGGCGAACTGGAAGACGCGTTCGCCTATGTCGAGACACCCGACCAGTTGTCGGCTATCACCGAGGTGAAGCACGACATGGAGCAGGTCGTGCCGATGGATCGGTTGATCTGCGGTGACGTCGGTTACGGCAAGACCGAGATCGCCGTGCGTGCCGCCTTCAAGGCTGTGATGGACGGCAAGCAGGTCGCTGTCCTGGTACCGACGACGCTGCTGGTGCAGCAGCACCACGCCACCTTCGCCGATCGCTACGCCGGGTTCCCGGTGACCGTCGCTGCGATCAGCCGGTTCCAGTCCGATGCGGACAAACGCAAGGTGGTCGAGGGGCTGGCCGCAGGGACCATCGACGTCGTCGTCGGCACGCACTCGCTGTTCAGTTCCGAGGTGCAGTTCAAGGATCTCGGCCTGGTGATCATCGACGAGGAGCAGCGCTTCGGCGTCGAGCACAAGGAGGCACTGAAGAAGCTGCGGTTGAATGTCGACGTCTTGGCGATGAGCGCGACGCCGATCCCGCGAACCTTGGAGATGGCGATCACCGGCATCCGCGAGATGAGCGTGATCGCGACCCCACCGGAGGAGCGACATCCGGTGTTGACCTTCGCCGGCCCGTACGACGCCAACCAGGTGCGGGCCGCGATCCGCCGCGAGCTGGCCCGCGAGGGGCAGGCGTTCTACATCCACAATCGGGTGCAGACCATCGAGAAGACCGCCCAGCAGATTGCCGAGCTGGTGCCGGAGGCGCGGGTGGCGGTCGCGCACGGACAAATGAACGAGCGCACCCTCGAGCAGGTCATGGTCGACTTCTGGGAGCGGCGCTTCGACGTGTTGGTGTGCACGACCATCGTCGAGGCCGGGCTGGACATCTCCACGGCGAACACCCTGCTGATCGAGCGTGCTGACCTCTTGGGGCTGTCCCAGCTCCATCAGCTCCGCGGACGCGTCGGCCGCGGCCGTGAGCGTGGCTACGCCTACTTCCTCTATCCGCCGGAGAAGCCGCTGACCGACACAGCGCACGACCGGCTGGCGACCATGGCGGCCCACACCGACCTCGGCGCCGGGATGGCCATCGCGATGAAGGATCTGGAGATCCGCGGCGCCGGGAACATGCTGGGCGGTGAACAGTCCGGCCACATCGCCGAGGTCGGTTTCGACCTGTACATCCGCCTGGTCGGCGAGGCAGTTGCGGAGTTCCGCGGTGAGGTCGGCGAGCCGGAGCCGGAAATGAAGATCGAACTGCCCGTCGACGCCCACCTGCCGGCCGATTATGTCGAGTCCGAGCGGCTGCGGCTGGAGATGTACAAGCGGATCGCGGCGGTCAGCGGCGAGTCCGACATCGATGCCATTCGCGACGAACTGGTGGATCGCTACGGCCCGCTGCCGGCGCCGGTGGAGGCGCTGCTCGCAGTGGCGTCCTTCCGGCTGGACGCCCGAAGCCGCGGCGTCCACGAGGTCGTGGTGGCCGGCAACATGGTGCGCTTCTCGCCTGCTGACCTGCCGGACTCGGCCCAGATGCGCCTGGCGCGCCTGTACCCGGGCTCGCAGCTGCGGAAGGCGTCCGGCTTCCTGCTGGTGCCGCGCCCGGTCACCCGTCCGATCGGCGGGCAACCGATCGTCGATCTGGACTTGTTGACCTGGGCTCGCAAGCTGCTCGCTGATCTCTTCCCGGTGAGAGTCGAGCCCGCTCCCGGTGGGCCGCGCGGGTGAACATGGCGCGGCCGACGGTCGGAAAGCACAGCGCGCAGCGGGTAGGATCGCGGCGGCGAACGAGCACGAAAGTGGGTCGGAGTATGAACAAGACGGTGACGAAGCTGGCGGCGCTGATGGCCGCGACGCTGCTCCTGCTGACCGGATGTGCGCAGAGCCCGAACACGGCCGCGATCGTGGGCGATCAGACGATCACCATGTCCAGCGTGGACGCTTTCGCCCATCAGCTCGAGACCGCCGTCGCCAGCGTCACCCAGGGCAGCGGTCAAGAAGTTCCCACGTGGGGAGCGCTGCGGGCTTCGGCTTTGCAGGTGTTGGTCCAGATCGAGATCGTCAAGGCCGCCAACCTGGACGCCAAGGTCACCGTCACCGATGCGCAGCGTCAGAACGCGGCTAGCAGCAACGCGATCTACGGCGCCCTGGCAAAGGACCCCGCCGCGGCGAACGTCCTGTCGCAGTGGCTCGACGCCATCGTCGTGGCCAACGATGCGAAGGGCAGCGCGGCGCTGACGAAGGCCGCATCCTCCACCCCGGTCACGGTCAACCCGGTCTTCGGAACCTGGGACCCCTCCCAGCTCAAGCTCAGCGGCGAGTCCGGCTCGCTGTCGAAGTCCATCGCTTCCTAGGACGCAGAATGGCTGGCTCGCACCCGGAGCTGGCGCGGCTGGCGTCGGTCATGCACCGGCTGCGCGCCGAGTGTCCCTGGGACGCAGCCCAGACGCACGAGTCTCTGGTCCACTACCTGGTGGAGGAGTCGCTCGAGGTCGTCGAAGCTATCGAAGAAGGCACCGACGAGCATCTGATCGAGGAGTTGGGCGATCTGTTGCTTCAGGTTTACTTCCACGCTGAGATCGCCGAGCAGGAGGGTCGCTTCGACCTGGAACAGGTCGCGGCCAGGATCAGTGACAAGCTGATCGCTCGCCATCCGTACGTGTTCACCGATGCCGCCGTCCCCGAGGATCTGATGTCGTCGTGGGAGCGGGCGAAGGCAAGTGAGAAGGGCCGTACTTCCGCGCTGGAGGGCATCCCTGAGCGGATGTCGGCGCTCAGCAGGGCACACAAGGTGCTCGGACGCGCCGCGAGCCACGGCGTCGAGCTGCTGGTCCCCGTTCCCGTCGGTGAACCGCAAACCGCTGCCGAGCTCGGGGATGCGCTGCTGGCCCTGGTGGCCCGGGCCGAGGAGTTGGGCATCGACCCGGAACAGGCCGCTCGTGGTGCCGTCCGCGCGCTCGAGGCCCAGGTGCGCGAGCGCGAGAGCGGCATTTGATAGCACAAGCGTCCAGGTGGTGGACGCCGCTGGCGTCGTTGGTGCCCGAGCCCGTCGCGCCCACGGCCGACCGGTAGGCTAAGCCGTGACGATCAAGACCATTTGAAAGGCAACATCGTGGCAAGTATCGAATTCGTCGACGCCCGACAGATTCTGGATTCCCGGGGCAACCCGACCGTCGAGGTCCAGGTGGTGCTGGAGGACGGTTCCGAGGGCCGCGCTGCGGTTCCTTCCGGTGCTTCTACCGGTGCGTTCGAGGCCGTGGAACTGCGCGACGGCGATGCCGCGCATTACGGTGGCAAGGGCGTGCTGAAGGCCGTTGAGAACGTGATCGAGCAGATCGCCCCCGAGGTGATCGGCATGGAGGCTGACGAGCAGCGCCTGCTCGACCAGGCCATGATCGAGCTCGACGGTACCGACAACAAGGGCAAGCTCGGCGCGAACTCCATCCTGGGCGTCTCGCTGGCCGTGGCGCACGCCGCTGCCGAGTCCGCAGGCCTCCCGCTGTACCGCTACATCGGCGGCCCGACCGCGAACCTGCTCCCGGTTCCGATGATGAACATCCTCAACGGCGGTTCGCACGCCGACTCCAATGTGGACATCCAGGAGTTCATGATCGCCCCGATTGGCGCGGCCACCTTCGCCGATGCCCTCGAGATGGGCGCCGGCGTGTACCACGCTCTGAAGGCCGTGCTGAAGGCCCGTGGCCTGGCGACCGGCCTGGGTGACGAGGGCGGCTTCGCCCCGAACCTGGCCAGCAACGCCGAGGCGCTCGACCTCATTCTCGAGGCCATCACCAAGGCCGGCTTCGTCCCGGGCAAGGACGTCGCACTCGCGCTCGACGTGGCATCCTCGGAGTTCTACAAAGACGGCAAGTACGCCTTCGAGGGCGGCCTGAAGTCGTCCGCGGAGATGATCGAGTACTACGAGCAGCTGGTCGCCAAGTACCCGCTGGTCTCGATCGAGGATCCGCTGAACGAGGAGGACTGGGACGGCTGGGCCGCCATCACCAAGGTGCTCGGTGACAAGGTGCAGCTGGTCGGCGACGACCTGTTCGTCACCAACGTCAAGCGTCTGCAGCGTGGTATCGACACCGACACCGCCAATGCGCTGCTGGTGAAGGTGAACCAGATCGGTTCGCTGACCGAGACCATCGACGCGGTCACCCTGGCCCACCGCAGCGGCTACTCGACCATGATGAGCCACCGCTCCGGCGAGACCGAGGACACCACCATCGCCGACCTGGCCGTTGCCCTGGGCTGTGGCCAGATCAAGACCGGCGCTCCGGCACGCACCGAGCGGGTTGCCAAGTACAACCAGCTGCTGCGCATCGAGGAGGATCTCGACGACGCCGCGCGTTACGCCGGTGCCGCCGCCTTCCCGCGGTTCAAGGCCTGAGCCTGATCAACGCACAGTCGGCCTCGGCGCTTCGGCGTCGGGGCCGACTGCCTTTCCTGGCCCGAGCCGCAGACGGCGACCGCGCGTCCGGCCGGGGTGCGCCCAGCGGCCCACCTATCCTGGTTTCGATGAGGAGCGGCACCGATGGCTAGGGACACCCGTGGTCCCCGCAAGAACACTCCCGGACCGGGACGTCCGGCACCGCGACGCACCCGCACCACGGCGGCGCGCAGCCCGAAAGCAGCAGCAGCGGCCCAGCCCGTGGTCGCGCCGCGTCCGAGCCCGTCACCGCGGTGGCAGAGTCGGGTGAAGCTCACCCGACGGGCAGTGGCTCTCGGCGTTGTCGTCGTGGCCTTGCTGATCTCCTTCGTCGGCACCTTTCAGATCTATCTGAACCAGCAGCGTGACCTGGCCGAGGCCGAGCAGGAGATCCGCGACCGCAGTGCGCAGATCGCCGACCTGCAGGCCGAGCTCGACCGTTGGAACGACCCGGCCTACGTCAAGGCGCAGGCCCGTGAGCGACTGGGTTGGGTGATGCCGGGTGAGACCGGGTATCGACTGGTCGATGACGACGGCAAGCCGATCGGCGGCGGGGTCACGTTGCAGTCGCAGCAGCGTCCGGTGGCCGGCGAGGACGATCAGTCGTGGTGGCAGAAGCTGGCCGGCTCGGTTGCCACGGCCGACTCTCCGGTACGGAGGGTGGCCTCGCGCTGAAACCAGTCCCGCCCTCATGGGAGAATGGCGCGATGGCTGAATCGACCCCCTTCACCGAATCGGACGCCGAGGTCGTCGCGGCCCAGCTGGGACGACCGGCGCGTGGAGTGGCTGCTGTCGCCTGGCGTTGCCCCTGTGGCAAGCCCGGCGTGCTGGCCACGAAGCCGCGGCTGGACGACGGCACTCCGTTTCCGACCACGTACTACCTGACCTGCCCGCGCGCGCATGCCGCCTGCTCTGCGCTCGAGGCGAGCGGATTGATGGCCGAGATGACCGATCGCCTCGCTCAGGATGCCGAGCTGGCCGCTGGCTATGCCGCAGCGCACGAGGCTTACTTGGCTGCTCGTTCCGAGTTCGGTGAGGTTCCCGAGATCGCCGGCGTGAGCGCAGGTGGCATGCCGACGCGGGTGAAGTGCCTGCACGCCCTGCTCGGGCACGCGCTGGCGGCCGGTCCCGGCGTGAATCCGCTCGGTGACGAGGTGGTGCAGCGGCTGGGGGAGTTCTGGCAACGACCATGTCTGGGGGATCATGACTGACCTTTTCGCCGCCGTTGACTGCGGCACCAACTCCGTCCGGCTGCTGGTCTGCCGCAAGGAGGCCGACGGCAGCGTGACCGAGCTGGACCGTCGACTGCACATCACTCGGCTCGGTCAAGGCGTCGACGCCACCGGCGCGTTTCACCCTGAGGCGTTGGCGCGAACGCTCGACGCGATGTCTGACTTCGGAGCTGAGCTCGACCGCCTCGGGGTTGAGCATCGGCGGGTGGTGGCCACGTCAGCGGCCCGGGACGCGGCCAACTCGGCGGAGTTCTTCGCTGGTGTCCGCTCTCGTCTGAGTGTGGACGCCGAGATCATCCCCGGCGAGGAGGAGGCGCGGTTGTCCTTCCTCGGCGCGGTGTCGGCTCTGCCGTCGGTGCCCCAGCCGGTCTTGGTGATCGACATTGGCGGCGGCTCAACCGAGGTGGTGCTCGGCCGCGACGCGCGGGTGGAACAAGCGACCTCTCTCAACATCGGCTCGGTCCGCGTCCGTGAGCGCTTCCTGCACTCCGATCCGCCGACCGCGGATGAGATCGCACAGGCGTCCGCGCACATCAACGGGTTGCTCGACGACTCCGGGATCGACTTTTCCGCCGTGGCGACCTGGGTCGGCGTTGGTGGCACCGTGACCAGCCTGTCGGCCCTGATTCAGGGGCTGAGCGTCTACGACCGTTCGGCCGTGCACGGCTCGCGCCTGGAGGCCGCCGAGCTGAGCGCGTTCACCGACGAGCTGCTGTCGAGCACCGTCGCCCGGGTCTCGCAGTACCCCACCATGGTCCCCGGACGTGCGGACGTGATCTGCGCCGGCGCCCTGATCTGCCGGTTGATCGGTGATCGTCTGGCGGTGCCGCTGCTGGTCAGCGAGGCCGATATCCTCGACGGGATCGTCGCCGGCCTAGCCTGAGGGCCGACTCGCTAGACTCCGCGACGACCGGCCCCCATGGCCCAACTGGCAGAGGCAGGCGGCTTAAACCCGCCCAAGTATGGGTTCGAATCCCATTGGGGGCACCCACATCGACCCCGGCTCAGTCACCTGTCACGTGCGGTTGGCCCGTCGACGCGCTCGTTCCTCCGTCCACGACCAGGACGCTGCCGGTGACGTAGCCCGCGTCCGGGGAGGCGAGGAACAAGACCGCAGGGGCGACATCCTCGGGTGTGCCGGGACGGCCCAGCGCGATCCGGTTGGTGAACGGCGCCAACGCCTCGACAGAGTCGGCGAAGCCTGCGGTCATCTCGGTGAGGGTGAAGGCCGGTGCAACCACATTCAGGCGGACCCCGCGAGACCCGTAGTCGAGCGCCAGTGAGCGGACGAAGCCAACGACCGCATGCTTGGTGGCGTTGTAGGCGGCCTGACCCCAGTCGCCGGCCAAGCCGGACACCGAGGCGATCGCCACCAGGTTCCCGCTGCTGCGCTCCAGCTCGGGAAGGGCCGCTTGGGCGAGGTGGAACAGGGCGTCGACGTTGGTGGCGCGCAGACTCTGCCAGCGCTCGGGTGTCAGGTCGGTCAGTTCTCCGCCGGCGTAGCCTGCCGCATTGCTCACCACGACGTCGACGCCGCCGAAGCGTTGGATGACGGCTTTGACGAGGTGCTGGGCGCCGTCGGCCGCGGCGATGTCGTTGACCACGGCCAGGGTCTGGTCGGCCGGGTAACCGCTCAGCGTCTCGTCCAGGGCGTCGGCGCGGCGGCCGGAGACGGCAACCTTGGCACCGTTGTCGAGGAAGGCGCGCGCAATGGCGCGACCGATGCCCGAGCCGCCGCCGGTGACCAGCACCGTGCGCCCGGCGAAGGGGTAGCTGTTGGCGGTCATGCGTGCCTCGCCCCGCCTTCGACGTGAATGGTCTCTCCGGAGACGAAGCCGGCGCTGAGCAACCACGCCGCGGCTTCGGCGATGTCCCGGCTCTCGCCGGCACGTCCGGCGAGGTTTCCAGCGGCCGCTGCGGTGAGCACATTGTGCTTCGCGTCGCTGCCCAGGCCGTCCCAGGTGCCGGAGTCGATGATGCCCGGCGAGATCGCGTTCACCCGGATGGGCGCCAGCTCTTTGGCCAGATGGCTGGCGAGGAAGGCGACCGCGCCATTAGTGACGCCCATCACGGTGTACGACGGTGCGGGGCTCCACGCCGCCACCCCGGAGAACAACACGATCGAACCGGTCGGAGGCATCAGCGGGGCGAAGTGCTTGGCGACCAGCAGTGGGCCGACCACCTTGGCCTCAAGGGCGCTGATGATGCCGTCGCGTTCGAGTGCGGTGACCGGCACATTGTGGTGAGCCGAGGCGGTGATGATGATGTGGTCGATCCCGCCGAGTGCGGTCGCGGCGGCGCTGATGCTGCCCTCATCGGTGACGTCGATCGCGATGGCGCTCGCGCCGGGCAGATGGTCGGCCGCCGCTGTCGCGCGTGCCAGATCGCGAGCGCCGATGATCGGGCGCCCACCCAGTTCTGCGATCTTGGCTGCGATCGCCGCGCCGAGGTACTTTGACCCGCCGATGACCAGGACGCGCTGGTCGCGCATGGTGGTTGTCATGAGCATTCCAATCGTGGAAGGGGAGGACCAGCGGTAAGTCGCCGCCGGTCTGCCATCACGGTATGGTTTTGATACCGGTATCTTCAACGTAACCGCGAGAGGCAGATGATGGCGAAGGCCTACGACGTGATGGCGGCCAGTTGCCCTAGCCGCACGGTGTTGCACCGCATCGGCGCGCGCTGGACGATCTTCATCGTCACCGCTCTGGCCGATGGGCCGATGCGCTTCAGCCAGTTGAAGGCTCACATCCAAGGCATCACCCCGAAGGTCCTCACCGAGTCCTTGCGGGCGCTGGAGACCGACGGCTTGGTGGTCCGCGTCGACTACGACCAGAACCCTCCTCGCGTGGAGTACGCGCTCACCGATCTCGGCCGATCGCTGTGGGAGCCGCTTCAGGCCGTCCGTGCCTGGGCGGAGGATCACGTGCCCGAGATCCTGTCGGCACAGGATCGCGCGCTCGGCGCCTGAGTGCCCGCGGCCGAATCAGGGTTCAGCTCAGGGGGGAATCGGGGCCGATCACAGCGAGCCCACAGCCGAATTGCCTAACATGGATGCCTGGTGGCGATGCGTCATCACACAAGGAGGAGATCCATGCAGAGCAAGAATCCCGTCCTGTCGAAGCCGGACGCCTGGCTGGTTCCGAACCAGCAGCAGGCCTACGGCCAGCAGAGCGGCCCCTACCAGCAGGGCTATGCCGGTCAGGCGTACCCGCCGCCGGGGCAGCCCTATGGCGATCCCAACGTCTCCTTCCAGCCCGGTGCGCCGGTCGCTCGGATGACCATCGAAGACGTCGTGACCAAGAGCGCTGTGACTCTCGGGGTTGTCGCCGTCGGCGCCGTGCTGACCTTCATGTTCATGCCGCTGTCGTTGCTGATGCCGGTGTGGATCGTGTCCGGCCTGGTGTCCTTCGGTGTCGCGCTGTTCGCCAGCTTCCGACACAAGGTGAACCCAGGCTTCGTGCTGCTCTACGCCGCCGTCGAAGGCGTCTTCCTCGGCGCGATCAGCAAGGCCTACGAGTACCTGTGGAGCGGCATCGTCCCGGCGGCGCTGATGAGCACGCTCTTCGCGGCCGCAGCCACGCTGCTTGCCTACCGGCTGTTCAACATCCGGGTCAACAACAAGTTCCGCAAGTTCGTGATGATCGGCACCCTGGCCTACGCCGGGCTGCTCCTGGTCAACGTGATCCTGTCGTTCTTCGGGGCTGGCTTCCTGTTCAACGGCGGCAACCTGGTGCTGATGCTGGCGGTGTCGGCGCTCGGCATCGGCCTGGCCGTGTTCAACCTGATTCTCGACTTCGACTACATCGAGCAGGGGATCGCAATGGGCGCCGAGGCTTCCGAGTCCTGGCGAGCGGCCTTCGGTCTGACCGTCACCTTGGTCTGGCTCTACGTGGAGATGCTGCGACTGCTGTCGTACTTCCGTAACTGACGACCTTTGATCGGTGGGGTGGAGCGCTTCGGCGTTCCACCCCACCGTCGCGTTCAGTCGCTAGCCGGCAGCGCTCAGCCGAGTCAGGTGACGCTCCAGCAGCGCCCGTGCCCACGCCGACCAGGAATGACTCGTCCATTCCGAGAGCGGGATCCAGGCCGCCGCGGCCGTGGTTCCGCCGACGTCGTTCACCACGGGAGTGCCGGGCTGGGGGCATCTGCCGGCGTAGATGATCCGGACGGCGTGAAAGTCCTCGACCACTCCCGATGGCGAACGCCCGATCCAATGGTCGGTCTGCACGTCCAGCAGCTGCGAGATCTCGGCGGCCTGACCGGTCTCCTCTTCGATCTCGCGGAGCACGGCGGCACTGGCGCTCTCGCCGGCATCGATGCCGCCGCCGGGAAGGCCCCACAGTCCCGGAATCGCGGTCCGAGCAGAGAACTGCGTGGCCAACAGGCCGCGCTCGCTGAGCACGAGCGCATAGGCCGCCACGCGTTGGCGCACCACGGGCGCGACGCTCAGTGTGCCCAGGTCAAGATCGGCGTCGACCGCGCGGGGACCGAGGCGGGGCAACGCTCGGCTGCGTCGGTGAAGGCCGACCTGCACCGTCAACGTGACGTCGGCGCCGCCGCCGCTGGCTGACAGTGGGCGGATGATCCGATAGCCGCGCTCCCACGCGATGCGGTGGGGATCGCTGCCGTGCGGCAGGTCAGCATCGAACACCGGCGCACCGCCGGGGACCTCAACCGCGATGATCCGCACCTGTCCATCATGGACGGTGCCGACCATGCACCCCTAATCGACCAGGCCCGCCGGGGTGGTGTCCTATGCTCAAGCCGGAGGTGCGGTGGTGAGAGCAGAGCGGTGGATGCCGAGCCGGCCCTGCACGTCCCCGTGATCAAGTACCTCGGCTCCAAGCGCCGCCTCGTCGGAGAGCTGGGCACCCTGTTCGAGGGCCTCGAGACCAACTCGGCACTGGATGCCTTCACCGGCACCACTCGCGTCGCTCAGGAGTTCTGCCGTCGAGGCGGATCGGTGACGTGTGTCGATACCGCGGCCTACTCAGAAGTGCTGGCGCAGTGCTACGTGGTCGCCGACGCCGACCAAATCGACCCGGCCGAGGTGGACGAAGCGCTGGTGCGGCTCTCGGAGCTTCCGGACCGTCGCGGTTACGTCACCGAGGTCTTCTGCGAGCAGGCCCGCTACTTCCATCCCGACAACGGGCGCCGCATCGACGCCATCCGCGAGGGTATCGACGAGCTGTACGGCGACCATCAGCTGCGCCCGATCCTGCTGACGGCCTTGCTCGAGGCGGCTGATCGCGTCGACTCGACGGTCGGCCTGCAGATGGCCTTCCTCAAGGAGTGGGCGCCGCGGGCATTGCGTCCGCTGCGATTGAAGGCGCCGCAGCTGACCCCAGGAACCGGCACAGCCATCCGTGGGGACATCCTGCAGGTGCTCGACACGCTCGATCCGGTTGATCTTGCCTACCTCGACCCGCCCTACAACCAGCACCGCTACTTCACCAACTACCACGTGTGGGAGACCCTGGTGCGTTGGGATGCGCCCGAGCACTATGGGGTGGCCTGCAAGCGGGTGGACGCCCGCTCCGCGGCGACGCGCAGCCCGTTCAACTCCCGCAGGTCGATGCCGGATGCGCTGGCTGATCTGATCGCGCGAGTGCGCGCTGAGGTGGTGATCGTCTCGTTCAACAACGAGGGCTTTCTGCCGCTGGAGCAACTGGTCGAGCTGTGTGCTGTGCGCGGCAACCCGGTGCGCGTCCTGGCCTACGACACCCGCCGCTATATCGGCCAGCAGATCGGCGTCTTCTCGCCCGACGGGCGCAAGGTCGGCCAGGCCGGCCCGGAGCGCACTGTGGAGTATCTGCTGATCAGCGCCCCGCAGCATCGCCTAGCGGCGATCACTGACTGATGAGCTGACCGTCCAGGTCTGCAACGACCACCTTGAAGCCGAAGGTGAAGTACATCCGCGGCGCGGCCAGCTTGTCGCGATTGTCGATGGTGACGCTCCACGCGGAGTTCGGCGCCAGCCCATCGGCGCTGCGCACCTGGCTCACCACCCGCCAGATGGCCGTTGCGCTCACCCGACTTGCCGTGAACGGCCGGAGGTCGGCTGTGGAACGCACGGTCGTGACGGGGGGGACCTTGGCCGCGCGAGTGCGACGAACGGTAGTGGAATTGGCACCGGAGAACTCGGCCGAGACATTCTGCGTGGAGACCACCGAGACCGAGTAGATGAGCATGCGGCTGCCGATCGCGTCGGCCAGCCCTCGGGCCACACCGCTTTCGGTGTTGAAGTCGAGGATCGGCGTGAGTGAGCCGTCGTCATTGAAGAAGACGGTGCGTGACTCCGGCTCGGTCGACACCGACATCACCACGTCGCCACCGGAGGGGTCGACGATGGTCAGCGTCTGGTCGGCGGCTGAGCCGGACTGGCCTGCCGCAGCCCGGAACAGCGCGCCCACGTCGGAGATGTTGAAGCGACCGACGTCAAAGGTGGCCTGGTCGACGTACTGCAGGTCGCTGGCGACCTGGGAGGTGGCCCCGCTCCGATACGCCCAGGTCACCGGCTGGTCGCGTTCGAGCGTGGTCACCTCGACCGTCCGCTGGGTGATCTTGATCTGCAATGCCCGGGAACTGCCTGTATCGGCGAGGAGCTGCGAGACCATGGTCTGCGCTGCTCCCGGGACGGTGAAGTCCGGTGCTGATGCCGACGGCGACGGTGCGGCCGGGGCCGGGGCCGGGGCGTTTCCGCATCCGGCCAGCAGCGCCATCAGTGCACAGCCCACGGCGAAAAGCAGACGCCGTCGTTTGATCACCATCCGAGGGTAGCGCCTGAGCTCAGCGTCGTCGTCAGGGCGCACACTGGTGCCGTGCTCGATCTCGAACTGCCGCCGCAGGCCCTGGCGCCGTTGCTCATCGGAGCGCTGATCAGCGATGGTGGCGTGACCGTCGAGCTCACCGAGGTCGAGGCCTACGCCGGCAGCGGAGATCCCGCCGCGCATGCATGGCGAGGGCTGCGACCACACACGCGTGACCTCTTCGGCGCGCCGGGCACGCTCTACTGCTATCGCTCCCATGGACTGCACATCTGCGGGAACGTGGTGTGTGAGGCCCTCGGTTCGGGCTCGGCCGTGCTGTTCCGCGCCGGGAGGGTGATCGACGGCATCGAGCTGGCTCGGGAGCGCCGCGGTGGTGTGGCGGACGCGGCGCTCGCGAGGGGGCCGGGAAACCTGGGCTGCGCCATGGGGTGGACGCTGGCCGACTCCGGGCGCGGCTTTGCCGGGCACCTGCAGCCGGGCAGGGCGCTGTCCGTCGTGGCGGGGCCGCGCGTCGGGGTGAGCGTCGCGGTGGCGCGTCCGTGGCGTTTCTGGGCCGATGGCGATCCGACCGTGTCGAGCTACCGGCGCAGCCCGCGCGCTGGCCGCGGCGGCGATGACTGGTAGGTCAGGGTCGCACGGAGAGGAAGAGGAAGGCGGCGAGCACGCTGAGATGCACCCAGCCGTGGAGCGCCTTGGCTCGTCCAGGAACGACGGTGAGGACGGCCACGACGACCGATAAGGCCAGCAGAACCATGTGTACTGGTTCCAGGCCGAGCGTGAGCTTGTCAGGCAGCCAAAATGAGAGCACGGCGATGGTGGGGATGGTGAGCCCGATCGAGGCCATCGCCGAGCCGTAGGCGAGATTCAGGCTGGTCTGCATCCGGTTCAGGCGTGCCGCCCGGATCGCCGCGATCGACTCGGGTAGCAGGACGAGGGCGGCGATCACGACACCGACAAAGGAATGCGGGAAGCCGATGGCGGCGACCCCGGCTTCGATGGCCGGCGACTCGGTCTTGGTGAGGCCGACCACAGCGACCAAGGCCACCAGAAGCAGAGCCAGGCTGACCAGAGCCTGCGACGCACTGGGCGGGTCGGCATGCTGATCCTCGTCCAGCACGCCGCCGTCGGCCGAGACGGGCAGAAAGAAGTCCCGGTGCTGCACGGTCTGGGTGAAGACGAAGGCGCCGTAGAGACCCAACGACGCGATAGCGGCGAAGATCAGCTGCGAGCTACTGAAAACCGGGCCGGGCTCGCTGGTGGTGAAGGTCGGAAGCACGAGGGTCAACACCGCCAGCGTCACCACCGTCGCCAACGCGGATCCGGCGCCCTCGGGGTTGAACTGGGGCAGGTGGTGGCGCATCGCGCCGACCAGGAGCGAGAGGCCGACGATCCCGTTCATGGTGAGCATGACTGCGGAGAAGACGGTGTCGCGCGCCAACGAGGTCGTGTCGCCTTTTCCGGAGACCATCAAGGTGACAATCAGCGCCACTTCGATCACCGTGACTGCGACGGCCAACACCAGTGAGCCGAAAGGCTCGCCAACCTTGTGCGCGACGACTTCAGCGTGTTGAACCGCAGCGAGCACCGATCCGATGAGCAGGACGCCGCCGATGACGATGACGATGACATTGGGCGCCTTGCCCCAGGTCAGGGCCAGCATCAGCGCCGCAAGGATCGGGACTGAGCGCGTCCAATGAAGCCAACGTGTCCAGAAACGGTCCCTCATGTCGGAAGTGTAATGGGACCTCGGCTACCCTTGTCGCGAGCAAGGTGAGGGCCGGATCAAGTATGAGTTGATCCGGCCCTCGATGTTCGAACCAGGACGAATCCGAACCACGGACGCCGCATCGCCCTGCCCTCCGTCCCGAGGACGCCTCGGGATCTCTCCCTCGGCTGGTGGGGCCTGCTTGGCTGTCCGCCCGCTCTCCGGGTCCGGCCCTTTCGGACCATCTCCGCGTTCGCGTAGGACTGTTCTACGCCCGCTACCCACGGTGCGCAAGAGGTTCGCGCAAGTTTGTCGGCGGTGAGTCTCGGCGTTCGTCACGGCCGTTTTCACCTGTCACTTTCGTCCCACCTGGCACAGGTCAACGGCCGGGGGAACAGCAAAGCCGGACCAACTCATACTTGGTCCGGCTTGAGATATGTCTATCGTGCGGCCTGCTGGATCGGCGGCAGCGACACGCCTTGACAGGGCATTTCACGAGCGTGTGGAAAGGTTCACGCAACCCCTTCCATCGGCACCCAAGGTGAGTAGGGTGGCGGTATCCGCTCCAGCGTGGGGGCGGATCGAACCATCGAGTGGATCGAGGTAACCGATGATCGAACAGGCGCAGGGCGACACTCTCGTGAACCCGATGGACACCACCGTGAAAGTCAGCCGGTCGGTGTCCACACCCGTCAAAGAGATCTGGAAACTCCTGGCGACCCGTGAGGGTGCCGAGGCGCTGCTGGGTACCGGCGGCGAGCTGGGAGACAAGGGCGACAGTTGGCATGCCGCAGACGGCACCTTCGGTGTCGTGCGTTCCTATCACCCCCTGGAGCAGATCCGCTTCAGCTGGCACGCCGCAGAAGAGGCGCCGAAGACGATCGTCGAGGTTGACCTGATACCGGACGGTGCGGGGACGCGACTCGACATCACCCACCAGCACATTCCTCACTACTTCGACGTTGCCGCGCTGACCCGCAAGTGGGAGACGGCGCTGGAACGTCTGGAAGCAGCAGCCGGCTGATTCCCACTCCCGCAAGCCGCTCTTCCTCCGCGGAGGGGGAGCGGCGCGGCGGGTCGGGCTTGAGCTATTCGGCCTCCGCTGAAGACTCGCCGCAGCAGTGTGGCGGGCCTGGGCGGAGGCCTTCGTGTCTTCGCGGCGAACTACTCTCCCGGCGGCGGGTTGGTCGATGACCGATGGACGATCGTGCACGGCTCGTAGCGCCGCGGTGGCAGTTGGTCGATGGTTCGATCCAGGGTGTGCTGGGCGGCGAGGCGGCCCATCTCGTAGAAGGGGATTCGCACCGTCGTCAGCGCCGGAGCGAGGTCGGCCGCCAGCGGTTCGTCGTCATAGCCGACCACCGAGACGTCATCGGGGATGCGCAACCCCATCCGGGCCAGAGCCAGGTAGGCGCCGGTCGCCATCTGGTCGTTGCCGAGCAGAAGAGCCGTGGGGCGGTGGCGGCCGCGCATCGCACGCAGGGTGAGTTCGTAGCCGGTGTCGATGCGGTAATTGCCGAAGTAGACCGGGTTCTTCGCCGGATCAAGGCCGGCAGCCTCGAGGCCGTCCAGGTAGCCCTTGACGCGGGCCTTGGTGGCCCAGGCGGCATCGCGCCCGGCGATGAAGGTGATTCTGCGGTGGCCGAGGCCGAGCACGTGCTCGATCGCCGCGCGCCCGCCGGTCAGCTCATCCGGCAGGATGGCTGGGATCGAATCGTCCGCGGTGAAGGCGTTCACCAACAGGGCCGGAACATGCGAGGGGATCGGTGGGAACTCCACCTGCCGGGTGCCCATTGCCGCGAAGATCAGCGCGTCGACCTGACGATCGAGCAGATCGTCGACGGCGGCCTTCAGGCGCGACGGGTTGCGAGTGGTGTTGACCATCAGCAGCATCGAGCGCTGCTCCCAGATCAAGTCGTGGATGCCGGCGATCATCGGACCCGAGAACGGCTGGACAGCGATCTCGTCGGTCAGGAAGCCGATCGTGCTGGACGTGCCCAGCCGTAGCCCTTGGGCGGCCCGATTTGGACGGTACTCGAGTTCGTCGATCGCGGCGAGCACGCGCTTGCGTGTGGCTGAGCTGATCTTGGCGTCGCGTCCGTTCAGGATCAACGACACCGTCGTGGCCGAGACCCCGGCGCTGCGCCCGACGTCGGCCATCGTGGGCCGCGAACTCGGGGCGGGGCCGGGCATCGAATCTCCTCAGACGCGGGAACGCGCTCAGGTTTACCGGCCGGTGCCGCCGCGGGTCAACCGCGCACGGCCCGACCGGTCGGAGACCTCGTCTGCGGCTTCAGGCCGCCGGGCCGCACTTCACGCCGGTGGCGTGGATCGGGCAGTAGCCGTCCGGGTTCTTGTCGAGGTACTGCTGGTGATAGCGCTCGGCGTAGAAGAAGTCGCCCGCCGGCGCGATCTGGGTGGTGATGCTTCCGTAGCCGGAGGCGCCCAGGTTGTTGGCGAACTCCGCCCGCGTCCGCTCGGCGGCGATGCGCTGGTCGTCGGTGGTGTAGAAGATCGCCGAGCGGTACTGGGTGCCGTGATCATTGCCCTGGCGCATGCCCTGGGTGGGGTCGTGGTTCTCCCAGAAGGCGGTCAGGAGCGCCTCGTAGCTGGTCTTGGTCGGGTCGAAGACCACCTTGACGGTCTCGGTGTGACCGGTGCGGCCGGTGCACACCTCTTCATAAGTGGGGTTCGGGGTGAAACCACCGGCGTACCCGACGGCCGTGGTGACGACCCCCGGCAGCTGCCAGTAGAGCTTCTCGGCGCCCCAGAAGCAGCCCAGGGCGAAGTAGGCGACCTCGGTGCCGTCCGGCTCGGCGTCGATGCGCGTCCCGAGGACGTCGTGGAAGGTGGTGCCGGGAGTGAGAATCGAGCGGTCGCGGCCGGGCAGGGCCGCGTCGGGGGTGATCATCGTTGATTTCGTGAATCCAAACACGCTGAGAGAACAACGGTGAGCGCGCTGGCATTCCGGCGCGGGTGCGTCTGGCTAGGCCAGGCGCCAGTCGATCGGCGTCGCGCCTTGGGCGACCAGCGCCTCGTTGGCCCTGCTGAATGGACGCGAGCCGAAGAAGCCGTAGCGGGCCGACATCGGTGAGGGATGCGCCGAAGCGATCTGGGGGATGCCCTGCAACTGCGGGGCCAGCGACTGGGCATCGCGTCCCCACAGGATCGCCACCAGCGGTCCGCCGCGATGAGCCAAAGCCTGGATCGCGCAGGCGGTAACGTCCTCCCAGCCCTTGCCGCGATGCGATCCAGGTGCGCCCGGACGAACGGTGAGCACCCTGTTCAACAGCAGCACGCCCTGGGTGAACCAGGGGGTCAGATCGCCGGACGGCGCCGGGGGAATCCCGAGGTCGGCTTCGAGTTCGGCGTAGATGTTCACCAGGCTGCGCGGCAGCGGGCGGACGTCTGGGGCCACCGAGAAGGACAACCCGACCGGGTGTCCAGGCGTCGGATAGGGATCCTGGCCGACGATCAACACCCGCACGTCGGCGAGCGGGCGAGTGAAGGCCCGCAGCACGACGTCGCCGGCAGGCAGATAGTTGCGGCCGGCGGCGATCTCGGAGCGCAGGAAGTCGCCCATCGAAGCGATGCGGTCGGCCACCGGCGCCAACGCCTCGGCCCAGTCGGGAGCGAGAAGTTCTGGCAGCGGCTTCTTCACCCGCTCACCATAGTGGCGAAGCGGCACCGCGAGGCGGCCGGATGCGTCCCACCGAGATCGCCGCGCTGCGCGTGGGCAGCGGCGCGATCCCCGGGACGGCTCGGGGAGGTTCCCGAGCGCCGCATCGACAGGCCGCTGACTACAGTTCACGCATGCGAAGCCCACGTCACCGTGCCCGTGTTGCACCCGGCCCCCGCGTTCCCCAAGGCCTGATCACGGCGTCGGAATGGGGGTGGCGATCGTTGGTGCTGGTGGCCGTTGCCGCAGTGGCGTGGTTCCTGCTCACCTACTTCTCCGCGGTGAGCGTGCCGCTGGCCATCGCCATGCTGCTCACCGCCATGCTGTCGCCGCTGAACAACCGTCTGCGCGCGTGGAACTGGCCGAAGGCGCTCGCCTCACTGACCAGCCTCGCCGTGCTGGCGCTGATCGTGGTCGGTGTCTTCGCCGCCATCGGCACCCAGGTGGCTCGGGAATGGCCGCAACTGTGGACGCAGGCGGCCGCGGGCGTGAGTGCTTTCCTGACCTGGCTGGCCTCCGGGCCGCTCCAGATCGACCAGGCCCAGCTGAACGGCTACCTCGACCAGTTCACGCAGTGGGTTGACAGTTCGAAGGCCGACCTTGCGGCTGCAGCCGCGAAGGCCGGGGTTGGCGTGGGCCACTTCTTCGCGGGCCTGGCGATCGCGCTGATCGCCACCTTCTTCTTCCTGGCTTCCGGTGAGCGCATCTGGAAGACGTTGCTGCGTCTGGTGCCGCAGCATTATCAAGTGGACACCGATCGAGCCGCCGGACGAGGCTGGGTGTCGCTGGTCGCCTACATGCGCGCTCAGATGCTCGTGGCGCTGGTCGACGCTTTGGGCATCTTGGTCGGAGCCTTGGCTCTGGGGCTGCCGATGGCGTGGGCCCTGTTCGCGCTGACCTTCGTGGCGGCCTTCGTCCCGGTGGTCGGGGCCGTGCTCGCCGGGACCGTCGCCTGTGCGCTCGCGCTGGTAACCCACGGGCCGGTCAGTGCGCTGATCATGCTCGCGATCACGGTGTTGGTGATGGAAGCCGAAGGGCACTTCCTCCAGCCCATCCTTCTCGGACGGGCGGTCTCACTTCACCCGCTGGCGGTGCTGTTGGGTCTGGCCGTGGGGGCCACCCTCGCCGGCATCGTCGGAGCGCTCCTGGTGATCCCCGTACTGGCCTTCTTCGCTGCCTTCATCCGCGGTCTCGCGCCTGACCGGTTCGCCGACCCCGGGCAGGTCTAGCTTCACAGAATGGAAAGCCGTTCTTTCTATATGTGAAAGTTGCGTCTACCATGGGTGCATGACTAGTCCGGATCTGGGACCCATCCTCGAAGATCTCGCCGCGGGACGCATCGACCCCGGTGAGGCTGCCCGTCGCATCGATGCCCTGAAGGCGGCAGCAGCGGCCCCGCAGGCTGAGCCGGAGCCCAAGCCGGTGGAGCCCTCCGATGAAGAACTCGCCGCTGAGCCGGACAATGGCCGACGGCAGTACTCCCCGCACGCCCGCGACGTCTTCGATGTGCCGCCACAGACCGAAGCACCGCGGCGCCGCCCGTCCGGCACCAAAGGGGTCGACCGCATCGCGGTGCGCGCGGTCGGGCGCCGGGTGCGGATCGTCGGCGATCCCGCAGTGGCCACGGCTTCGGCTGAGGGCCCGCACGTGCTGCGCCGCAATGGTTCGGTCCTGGAGGTCACCAGCGATGGCGATCTGGGGCCGAGCTTCGACGGTTTCTCGATCCTTCGTCCGCCGCGCAGCTTCGACGACATTCGTGCGCTCGGTCTGGGCAAGGAGTTGGTGCTGCGGGTGAACCCGTCGATCACGCTCGACGTCGAGGTGACCGCCGGCCATCTGGTCTGCACCGACGTTCCCTTCCTGGGAAAGGTGCGTTTGACGGCAGGCGGGGCGGAGGTGCGCGGGCTGACCCAGGCCGCGGACGTGCTGGTGCAGGCGGGCTCAGCCACTCTGGGCGGCTCGATCACCTCGGGTCGCTCGCGGGTTCGGGTCGAGTCCGGCCAGCTGACCGTCGAACTGGCCGACAACTCGAACGTCACCGTCCGCGCCGAAGCGCAACTCGGGCGCGTGAGCTTCAGCGGGGCGCACAGCGGCACCGTTGACGAGCTGGTGCTCGGTAACGGCTCGGCACGCCTCGACGTCGGTGTGGTGATGGGCTGGGCGAATGTGATCGCCGGTAGTGAGCCGGAAGACCTGCGGTGAATCGGCCCCAGCATCGAGCTCCCGCCGACTGCCCGGTGTGCGGCGGCGACCTGATCACCACCCGCGTCGGCTGTCGCAGCTGCGGCTCGGAACTGGTGGGCGAGTTCGCGCACTGCGAGTTCTGCGGGCTCGATGACCGCGAGACCGAGTTGTTGCGGGTCTTCCTCGCCTCCCGGGGCAACCTGCGTGAGGTCGAGAAGCACCTGGGGGTGTCTTATCCCACAGCCCGGGCGCGGTTCACCGCACTGTTGGTGAAGCTCGGCTTGGGCGGTTCCGAGCCGGCCGCTGCCACCATGACCCGAGAGCAGGTACTCAGTGAGGTCGCCACTGGAGCGCTCACGCCGGCGGAGGCTGCCCCGTTGCTGGCCGAACTCGGCTGACAAGGTTCAGGCGCCGTCACCAGCTCGGTGGCGGCGCCTGAACGCGTCAGTGATGAGGTTGTTCAGCCGTGAAGCGGCTTGACTTCGACGATCGTGACGGCGATCTTGCTTCCCGACGGCGCGGTGTAACTCACGGACTCGCCGACCTTGTGGCCCATAATGGCGCTGCCCAGCGGTGACTGCGGGCTGAACACCTCCAGGTCGACCGAGTCGTCCAGGCCGATGAGCTCGCGTGAGCCCAGCAGGAAGGTGTCGGTGTCGTCGGGATCGTCGTCGTAGTAGATGGTGATCTGCGAGCCGGGGGTGACCTCGCCGGCGTCGCCGGGGGCCTCACCGACCTGTGCGTTCTCGAGCATGACGGTCAGCTGCCGGATGCGCGCTTCCTGGTGACCCTGCTCCTCGCGGGCGGCGTGATAGCCGCCGTTCTCGCTGAGGTCGCCCTCGTCGCGGGCGTGGGCGATCTTCGCCGAGACCAGCCTGCGTCCCTCGCCCTTGAGATAGGCGAGTTCTTCGCTGAGGCGGTCGTAGGCCTCTTGGGTAAGCCAGGTGGTGGATTCGGTCATAATCGGCCAATTTATCTGATGCACTGCCACTGGCTATAGCGGGTCACAGGGCGATTCGCCTTCCCCAGGTCGGCATTTCGTCGGGAACAGTGGGTCGGGTTGCGATGTTGAGGAGGATCATGACCATGCCGAATACCGAAGCGGGCCTGCGCCTTCTCCACGTCCACGCCCATCCCGACGATGAGTCGAGCAAGGGTGCCGCGACCACTGCGCTGTATGTCGAGCAGGGCGTGAAAGTGCTGGTCGCGACCTGCACCGGCGGTGAGCGAGGCGACATCCTCAACCCCAAGATGGTCAGCGAGGAGAACGAGTGCCGGTTGCCGCAGTTGCGGCGTGAAGAGATGGCCAAGGCCGCGAAGATCCTGGGCATCGATCAGGTGTGGTTGGGCTTCATCGACTCGGGCATGGGGCCAGAGGTTGATCCCGACAGCTTCGCGGCCCAGGACGTCGACGTGGCCGCTGGACGGCTGGTGAAGGTGATCCGGCAGTTCCGTCCGCAGGTGGTTACCACCTATGACGAGAACGGCGGCTATCCGCACCCCGATCACATCATGGCTCATCGGATTGCGGTTGCCGCCGTCGAAGCGGCCGCTGATCCGAACGCGTGGCCCGAGCACGGCGAGCCGTGGCGGGTCGCCAAGCTGTACTACGACGTCACCTTGCATCGGGGACGCTTCGCTGCGCTTGACCGGGCCATGCACGAGGCGGGCTTGGAAAGCCCCTACAGCGACTGGTTGGCCGAGTGGGAGGACGACGAAGCTGATCGAGTGCGGATCACCACGCAGGTGCCGTGCGCGCAGTATTTCGACATTCGCAATCAAGCTCTGCTGGCGCACGCCACCCAGATCGATCCGGACGGACGGTGGTTCGCCGTGCCGTTGGAACTGCAGCAGGCGGCGCACCCGACCGAGGACTACCAGTTGGTGCGCACCAGGGTGCCGGTGACCTTGCCCGAGACGGACCTGTTCGCCGGGGTCGCACCGGGGGCGCAGTTGGGTGACTGGCTGCCGCTACCGCCCGCGTGATGGCGGGTTTCGCAGCATCGCGAGCAACGCGGTCTCGTGTTGCTCGTGGTGAGCTGAATTGAGCAGCACAATCGGTCGGCGACCGGACGGTCGTGTCCGCCGCACCTGGGCTGCGTTCCGGCTCACCTAAGCTACCGGCGTGAATCGCTTGGCCACTGCCACCTCGCCCTATCTGCGTCAGCACGCCGACAACCCGGTCGATTGGTGGGAATGGGGACCCGAAGCGCTCGCTGAAGCGCAGCGGACGGGCCGTCCGATCCTGCTGTCGATCGGTTACGCGGCTTGTCACTGGTGCCATGTGATGGCCGAGGAGACCTTCAGCGACCCGGCCGTTGCCGCGGTGGTGAACCCGAACTTCATTCCGATCAAGGTCGATCGCGAGGAGCGTCCCGATCTCGACGCCGTGTTCATGAAGGCCACCCAGGCGCTGACCGGTTCCGGCGGGTGGCCGATGACGGTCTTCTGTACGCCCGATGGGCGGCCGTTCTTCGCCGGCACCTATTTTCCGCCGCAGCGCACCGCACAGATGCCGTCGTTCACCGAAGTGGTCGAGGCCATCGACGAAGCCTGGCGGCAGCGCCGCGCCGAAGCCGAGCAGAGCGCGGGCTCCATCGTCGCCGCGCTGGCCGACCTCTTTGAGCCGCCGGCGGCCGCGGACGATCGCTTGGATGTCTGGAAGGTGCAACAGAAGCTGTCCGACGACTTCGATGTGCTGCACGGGGGCTTCGGTACTGCGCCGAAGTTCCCAGCGCCGCTGGTGGTCGACGCGTTGTTGGTCAAGGGCGAGCCGTCGTCGATGGACGTCGCGCAGCGCACCCTCGATGCGATGGCGCGCGGCGGTATCCATGACCAGTTGGGTGGCGGCTTCCACCGCTACGCCGTGGACGCCGGCTGGATGGTGCCGCACTTCGAGAAGATGCTCTACGACAATGCCCTGCTGCTGGGCAGCTACGTCCGTGGCTGGCGACGGGCGGCCGATCACGACCCGATGATGCGCTGGCTGCGCGAACGTGTGGTGCGGGGGATCGCCGGCTGGCTGGGTCGTGAGATGCGCACAGATGGCGGCGGATTCGCCGCGTCCCTGGACGCGGACAGTCTCGACGCGCTCGGTCAGCAGCACGAGGGCATCTACTACTGCTGGACGCCGGAACTGCTGCGCGACGCGCTCGGGGAGGCCGACGCCGACTGGGCCGGCCGGGTCTTCCACGTGACCGGTGAGGGGACCTTCGAGCACGGCCTCTCGACGCTGCAGCTGTACGGCACTCCCGATGCGGAGCGGCTGGCCGCTGTCAGCGAGAAGCTGCTCGCCGAACGCTTCACGCGATACGCGCCGGCCCGCGACGACAAGGTGATTGCCGCGTGGAACGGCTGGACGATCGACTCACTGTGTTTCGCGGCCGAGATCTTCGGTGAGCCGGAGTGGGTGGACTGGGCTGAACGGGCTGCCGACTACCTGTGGCGAGTGCACTGGGTGGACGGTCGGTTGCGCCGCAGTTCGCTGGACGGTGTCGCCGCCACCATCGACGGATTCGCCGACGACTATGGCGCGGTCGCCTTGGGCTTTGCTCGGCTGGCCGGCGTCCGTGGTGACGCCCGGTGGCTGCAGCGTGCGGTGCTCCTGCTGGAGACCGCCATCGCGCTGTTCGGTGCTGAAGATGGCGGCTTCTACGACGCTGCTGTTGAGCACGAGGAGCTCTACGTTCGGCCGCGCGACGTGACCGACAATCCGACGCCCTCGGGAACCAGCGCGCTCATCGCCGCCTTGCGGCTGGCTGCTCTGCTGGCCGACCGCCCGGACTTCACCGTGCGCGCGGACTCGGCTGCTCTGACGGTCCGCGGGGCGCTGGAGGCCAATCCGCGCTTCGCCGGTTCAGCCTTGGTTGACGCCCTGATCGCCGACGACGCCCGCACCGGGCTGCGGCCGGCGGTCGCGGTCGTGGTGGAGGCTGACAGCGGGTCGCTGAGTGAGCTGGCTCGTGCGGCCTGGCGGATGGCGCCGCAGGGCACGGCCATCGTCGCCGGACCGGCGGCAACGACCGGCTTTGCGCACCACTTCGAGCAGCGCACCGAGCCGGGCGTCTACGTCTGTCGAGGTGAGACCTGTTTCCCGCCGACCCGTGACCTGAAGGAACTGCGCACGGCCCTGTGGAGCCGGGTTGGCGCAGCGCCGGCTCCCGCGCCCGAGGCCGGCACGGGGTGTCACGAAGACTGAGGCCCTGCGGTGAGGCGGGCGGTAACGCCTGCTGAGCGGATCAGCCGAAGATGGCCACCGTGATCGCGGCGAGGTGGCAGAGCGCGGCCACCAGAGTGAAGGCGTGGAAGATCTCGTGGAAGCCGAACCACTCCGGCCACGGGTCAGGGCGCTTTCTCGCGTAGACGATGGCGCCCAGGCTGTAGGCGATGCCGCCCACGAGCAGCAGGATGACGACCGTCGGGCTCCCGGCGACCCAGAAGGCCGGCAGCCAGCCCACGCCGGCCCAGCCCATCCCCAGATAACAGGCGACGTTGAGCCAGCGCGGAGCGGTCGGCCAGAAGACCTGGATCAACGAGCCGACGATCGCGACCGACCAGATCAGGATCAGCAGCGGAGTGGCGTCCGCCAAGGTAAGCAAGGCCAAGGCGATCGGCGTGTATGTGGCGGCGATGAAGACGAAGATGTTGGCGTGGTCCCAGCGCCGGAGGGCCGCTTTGACCTGGGGCGACCAGTTGAGGATGTGGTAGTTCGCGCTGGCACCGAACAGCATCACCGAACCGAACAGCCAGATCGCGCTGCCGACCTTCGTGGCGACGGTCGGGGAGAACGCGATCAGCAGGACGCCGGCGGCGATCACCAGTGGTGTCATGCCCAGGTGCAGCCAGCCGCGCAATCGCGGCTTGAGCTCTGCGGTGAGCGCCGCGGCCCGATCCTGCGTGCTGTTCATCGTCCCCCCTCTTTCTACCTACGCTAGCGTAACTTACTTCACCGTAGGTTGTTACTCGCAGGATTTCAAGAACTGTGCTCGCGCTCGTTCGCGGCACCGGTGCTGGTGGTGGGCGGTAGGGTTCAGGCATGTCGTTCGAAGGGTGGGCGCGTGACGCTGCCGACCGGGTGCAGTCATGGCGACTCCTCTACCGCTACTACGAGAAGCGGTTGCTCTCCGAACTCGATCCTGCCAGTCTTCCGCGCCACGTCGCAGTCCTGGCTGACGGCAACCGCCGATGGGCACGAACCAATGCTCCCGGCCGACCGCTGGTGGTGGGGTACCGCGCGGGGGCTGACAAGCTGAAGGAGTTCGTCGGCTGGTGTGCTGAACTCAAGATTCCGCTGGTCACACTGTGGGTTTTGTCGACAGAGAATCTGCGACGTTCCGAGGGCGACGAAGTTGAGCCGCTGCTCGACGTGATCGAGCGGCTGGTCACCGATCTGGCTCAGACCGATCACTATCGGGTGCAGGTGGTGGGGGATCCGCAGCTGCTGCCGGCCACGATGGCCGCGACGCTGCGGGCCGCCGAGGAAGCGACCGCCAACAACAGCGGATGCCATGTCAACGTTGCGATCGCCTACGGCGGGCGCCATGAGCTGCGCGATGCGGTGCGATCGCTGCTTGCCTTGGAGGCATCCAAAGGCACCAGCCTGGACGACCTGGCCGATCGGCTTGAGATCGACGACATCGCCGAGCACCTCTATACCGCCGGCCAGCCCGACCCGGACCTGATCATCCGCACCTCAGGGGAGCAGCGTCTTTCCGGCTTTCTGATCTGGCAGTCCGCCCACAGCGAGTTCTACTTCTGTGAAGCGCTGTGGCCGGACTTCCGCAAGATCGACTTCGTGCGAGCCCTTCGCTCCTACGCCCAGCGGGAGCGTCGCTTCGGGCGCTGAGCGTCAGGCGACGAGATAGCGAATGGAGCGCGCGGAGGCGGTGTTGACCGCGGCTCGCCGCACCGTCACTTTGATCGAGATCGAGGTTCCTCTGTCGGCTGCCCGCAGCTTGTAGGTCTTCGAAGTTGCACCAGAGATCTTGGTGCTGTTGCGGTACCACTGGTATTGGTAGCTCTTCGGTGCGGGTGACCACACTCCGCGAGTTGCGGTGAGTTTCTTGCCGACGGCGAAGGTGCCAGAGATCGTTGGAGCTGCGTTGTTCACGAAGGTTCCCGCCACGATTCTTCGAGTGGGACTCGTGGCGCGAGCCTTGCTTAGGCCATACGTGACAGTCACGGACACCGACAGCTTCTTGCCTTTGTCCTTCGCCGAAGGGGTGAAGGTGGCATGCGTGCCACCCTTGATCGCCTTGCCCGAACGAAGCCACTGGTAGCTGAGCGTGGAGCCAGCCGGGCTGACTGCTGTCGTCACCGACAGCTTCTCGCCGACGCCCATCTTTCCGGCGATCGTAGGCCGGGTCAACGAGGGGTGGGCGGACGGAACTGGTTTCCCGAGGGCTGCGGCGACACTCGCCGCAGCATTTGCCACTCCAGCTCCACAGACAGTCGGTGAGCAGGAGTCCGACAGGGGCTTCGCCGTGCTGGTCAAGATGGTCGTGATTTGGTCAACGGTGAGGCCCTTGTTGGCGGACCGAAGGAGCGCGACGATTCCGGAAACGTGCGGTGCCGCCATCGAGGTCCCAGTGAAGCCCACGTAAGTCGCCGATGAAGCTGTGGGCTTCTTCGCTGCCTTGTTCCAGGTTGACAAGATCCAGTGGCCAGGATCGGTGTCGTAGGAGTTGTTCGCGGACCCGCCGGGAGCGGCGATGGTTGCGGTGTACGAGGACGTCCCGTAGTTGCTGTAGGTAGTTCGCAGACCATCGTTGCCGCTTGCAGTGACGCGGATGACGTTCTTGCAGTTGGCCGGATATACCCCGTCGATGGGAACACCATTGCCCGAGTGGTCGCCATTACCCGCTGCCACAACCACTGCGGTCCCGTGACTGACGGCCTGGTTGATGGCCGTTTGAATGGCAGTCGGGCAAGACTGGTACTCATCTCCGCTGCTGCCAAGCGACAGGTTCAGTACGTCCGCCTTATGTGCGTTCTTCCTGGTCGCGCCGGCCTGGTCGATTCCGGCCCCCCACAGGATGGCGGCCGCGAGGTCCTCATCGGATCCGGCGGCGTTTTGTGCGTCGATGGCACCGATGACTCTGATCGGTTCGATCAGCGCGTTGGGTGCAACTCCGACCACTCCTGTGGTGTTAGCCAGGGCAGCAGCGATGCCAGCCACGTGAGTGCCGTGGTAGTCGGTCACGTCGCGGGGGCCGTCATCGGTTGGGTTGGTGTCCCTCCCGAAGAAGTCATATCCGGCGACGACGTGAGCCGCGAGGTCGGGATGGGGAGTGATTCCTGTGTCGATGACCCCGATTACGGCGTTCCTGCCGGTGCTCAGCGGCCACGCATCCTCTGCGTCCACGCCCCAGCGCCCGTTGCTCGCATTGGTGAGGTTCCAGAGGTATGTGTAGTAGCGATCGTCGGTCTTGGTGGGGTACACCCGCCCCGCGCTCTCAGCTGCCTTGACCTCGCTCGTCGCTTCCGTCTTCGCCTCGATCTGGCTAGCTTCGCGAGGCGTTACGTCGCTGACCTCGACCGCCGCGATCTGCGAGCTGAGTTGCCGAACTGCCGTCACCGTGCCGCCCGCCTGCGACACCGCCTGCTCTGCCTGAGCGGCGGCGTCGCTCTGCGCAGCGTCGAAAGTGACGAGGATGGTGCGGTCCTCCGGTGTGCCGCTGTCCGCCTCGCTGGGCGTGGCCGGAACGGCGGTCAGGCACAAAGCGCCGCAAGTCAGGGACGTCATGAGAACGCTGGACCAGCGGCGAATGCGCATGTGATTCCTTTTCTGAGGTCGGCGGGACCATTCTGCACGGTTTCGGGGCGATTTGCGCTTGGCGCGGGCAAGGAGTTCGCTTCAGCGCACTCGATGTCCCGAAGAATTCACCGAAGAAGTCGTGTAGCCGAGGCGAGCCACAGTCACCCGAACGCTGATGCTCTTGCCCTTGTCAGCGCGGGTGAGCTTGTAGCTGGTGTGGGTCGCGCCCTTGATCGACTTGCCGCTGCGGAGCCACCGGTAGCTCACCTTCTCCGGGCTGGGACTCCAACGGCCGGCGGCGGCCTTGATTGTCTTTCCGACGCGAAAGGTACCCGACGCCGTGGGCGATGACTGCTTTGTGAACGTTCCGGGCGCGACAGTGAGTGCTGGGCTGGTGGCGCTGGTGCTGTTGGCACCAACCCGTGCTGTGACCGTCACAGACACCAACTGCTTGGCGTGAGCTGCGCTCGGCACGAAGGTTCTACCGGTGCCGACTGTCGCTCCGCTTACCGTCCATCGGTAGCTCAGGAAGCCGGGGGTCGTGCTCGACACGGCGGAGGCTGTCA
This sequence comes from Propionicimonas sp., assembly GCA_036788135.1. Lineage (GTDB taxonomy): Bacteria > Actinomycetota > Actinomycetes > Propionibacteriales > Propionibacteriaceae > Propionicimonas. The sequence continues at coordinate 95,259 of DAIQNZ010000006.1, read as the reverse complement.
GGGTGCTTGCGACTTTGGCGGTGCCGGCAATTCGTGCATCGGTGATCGCGGGGGCGGGCAGGTGCGCCACGGCGGCGTTGGCGTTGGCGATGCCGGTGCCGCACCGCACGGTCGAGCAGCCATCGCTGAGAGCCGTCACGTTCTGAGTCACCAGGGACGTGAGTTGAGACACGTTCAACCGTGTGTCGGCGGATCGCAGCAAGGCGATGACGCCGGCAACATGGGGGGCTGCCATCGATGTCCCCACCATGCCGGCGTATCCGGTTGCCGGCCATCCTGATCCGCTCGCCGTCGACCAGGTCGAGACCACCCAATCCGTGGTCGCGGAGTTGCTGTCGCCGGAGCCGCCAGGTGCGCTGATCGTGGCCGGGTGGGAGGAGGTCCCGTAGTTGCTGTAGGAGGCCAGAGTGCCCTCGTAGGTTGAGGCGGTGACGCGGATGACGTTGTCGCAGTTGGCCGGGTAGGTGTCGTCGATCGCGGCGCTGTCGTTGCCCGCGGCGACGACGACGGCCGTGCCTGCGCTGACTGCCTGGTCGATCGCTGTTTGGAGATCGACGGGGCAACCGCCGGGGCCGCCGAGGGAAAGGTTGATGACGTCGGCGGGGTGCGCGTTGGACGAGGAAGCACCGTCGTTGCTGACTCCGGACGCCCAGTGGATTCCGGCGATGATTTCGGCATCCGACCCGCTCGCCTGGGTGTCGCCGGGCACCAGGCCCATCACACGCACCGGTTCGATCGATGCGCCCGGAGCAACGCCCACGACACCGATGCTGTTCTTCAGCGCCGCAGCGATGCCGGCGACGTGGGTGCCGTGCCATTCGGTGGCAGACTCCGGGCCTTCATCGGTCGGGTTGGCGTCGCCATCGAAGAAGTCGTATCCGCTGACGACGTGCGCATCCAGATCGGGATGAGGGGTGATCCCGGTGTCGAGGACGGCGATGACCGCGCCACTGCCGGTCGTGGTGGGCCAGGCGTCCTCGGCGTCCACGCCATAGGTGCTGCCGCTCGCATCGTTGATATTCCACAAGTACGAGTAGTAGGTGTCGGAGGTGGTGGTCGGGTGCACCCGCCCGGCCACCTCTGCTGCCTTGACTCCGGCGGCATCCTCTGCCCGGGCGGTGACCGAAGAGGTTTGCGACGACGTCGCTGCAGCAACGGTGACAGCTGCCATTCGATTGCCGAGGGGGCGTACCTGTCGCACCTGGCCGCCGGCGCTCTCGATCGCGGCCTTGGCGGCGCCGGGTGCGTCGTGTTGGGCCTTGTCGAAGGTCACGATGATGGTCTGGTCTTCGCCGCTGTCGGCATAGCTGCGGACAGCGGGGAGTGCCAGCAGGCACAACGACGCGGCGACCGTGGCGGCGGTCAGGGCACGAGCACTCATCACAGGCTCCTCGGTGGGGGGCACCGTCACAGATTCTGCCGGTCTTTGCTGTGCTGAGCATGTCAGCCAGCGGATAACCCCAGCTTGCGTCTTGGCTCGCCATGGGCAGATTTCCGACTGATTTCCGCCCCGCGTGTCGGCTGGCGTCGCGTCATGGCGCGCATAGGCTCAAGACACGGACGAACGCCTTGCTCGTCCGTCGAGAGGTACCCGATGCGAGTTCCTGCTCCACCGAGCGAGACCCGCAGGCCTGCACCCAGGCTTCGCGCCTCCGGCTGAACCCACAATGGGAGCCGGACGGGAGTGACGTACGGCTCCAGACAAGGACCGACATGCCGCGCACCTCTACCCGGACTGTTTTCTCGGGCACTCGCGACTCAGCAGTGGCATTGAAGACCTATGTGATCGACACTTCGGTGTTGCTCAGCGACCCGCACGCTCTGCGGAAGTTCGATGAGCACGCGGTGGTCGTCCCCGTGGTCGTGATCACCGAACTCGAGGCCAAACGTCATCATCCCGAGCTCGGTTACTTCGCTCGCACCGCCCTGCGCTTTCTTGACGACCTCCGGGTGAAGTACGGACGCCTCGACTCGCCGGTGCCGGTGAACCAGACCGAAGGCACCCTGCGAGTCGAGCTCAACCACACCGACCCCGAGGTGCTGCCGCCCGGGTTCCGTCTCGGCGACAACGACTCCCGAATCCTGGCTGTCGCGCTGAACTACCGAGCCGAAGGCGAGGACGTCGTCTTGGTGAGCAAGGACCTGCCAATGCGGGTCAAAGCGTCGGCAGTCGGTCTGGCCGCAGAGGAGTACCGCAACGAACTCACCCCGGACTCCGGCTGGACGGGCATGGTCGAGCTCGATGTCACCGACGGCAGTGTCGATCAGCTCTACTCCGACGGTGCGGCGACCGTGCCGGAGGCTGTCGACCTGCCCTGCCACACCGGCGTCGTCCTGCACGGTTCCAGCTCCTCTGCGCTGGGGCGAGTGATGCCGGACGGGCAGGTGCGGGTCGTGCGTGACCGCGAGGCCTTCGGGATTCACGGACGCTCCGCGGAGCAGCGCATCGCTTTGGACCTGTTGCTCGATCCCGAGGTGGGCATCGTCTCCCTCGGCGGACGGGCCGGCACCGGAAAGTCGGCCCTCGCGCTGTGCGCCGGGCTGGAGGCAGTCCTGGAGCGCCGGCTGTACTCGAAGGTGATCGTCTTCCGCCCGCTGTACGCGGTCGGTGGCCAGGAGCTGGGCTACCTGCCCGGCAATGAGGCCGAGAAGATGAACCCGTGGGGTCAGGCGGTCTTCGACACGCTCAGTTCAGTGACCAGCAAGAACGTGATCGATGAAGTGGTGGCGGAGGAGTTGCTTGAGGTCCTTCCGCTGACCCATATTCGCGGGCGGTCGTTGCATGACGCATTCGTGATCGTCGACGAGGCGCAGTCACTGGAACGCAATGTGCTGCTGACGGTGCTCAGCCGTATCGGCCAGAACTCCCGGGTGGTGCTCACCCACGACGTGGCGCAGCGCGACAACCTCCGCGTCGGACGCCACGACGGCGTCGTGGCGGTGGTCGAGCGGCTCAAGGGCAACCCCTTGTTCGCTCACGTCACGCTGACCCGCTCGGAGCGTTCGCCGATCGCCGCCCTAGTCACCGAGATGTTGGAGGACGTGGGCATCTGAACGCCGACTGACCGGGCCGATGCCGGCTCGGAGGACAGACAGGGGCTGGGCTGCGCTGATTCCGCGGCCCGGCCCCTGTGCATGTGCCGAATCGCCGTACGTGCATTACCGGCTCGTAACCTGCCTTGCGCCAAGGCTTCACCTGACGTGCCTAGCTTCGAGTTGCCGCCCGGCCGAGGTGATCGCCTCGACTCCGCAAGCGGCCACGATCCGAAGGGAAAGACATGCACATGCTGTCCACGATTGGGCGGCGGGTGATTGCCGGTGTGGCCATCACCGTCACCTCCGCGCTGGCGCTGACCGCCTGCTCGGGAGCTCCCACCTCTTCGACGTCCGGCACGACGTCGAAGGCGGCCACCGCAACCAGCCTGGCCGACATCGGCTCCATCTCCGATCTCGCAGCTGCGGCCAAGGCCGAGGGTGCGCTCAACGTCATTGCGCTACCGCGCGACTGGGCGAACTACGGCGAGATCATCGATCTGTTCAAGAGCACCTACCCCGGCATCACCGTCAACGAGCAGTCGCCAGACGCCTCCAGCGCCGAAGAGATCCAGGCTGCCAAGACCAACTCCGGTCTCGACTCGGCACCCGACGTCTTCGACCTCGGCCTGACCGTCACCTTGCAGAACACCTCGATGTTCGCCCCCTACAAGGTGTCGACCTGGAATGAGATTCCCGACAACCTGAAGGACGCCAGCGGTCTGTACACCGGCGACTACGGCGGCTACATGTCGATCGGTTACGACTCGGCCAAGTACCCCGCGCCGGCCAGCCTGAACGACCTGCTGGACGCCAAGTACAAGGGTGCGGTTGCGCTCAACGGCGATCCGACGCAGGCGGGCGCGGCCTTCGCCGCCGTCGGCCTGGCGACCGTGCAGAGTGGCGGCACGCTGGACAACTTCCAGCCCGGCATCGACTTCTTCTCCAAGATGAAGGCTGCCGGTAACCTGCTCAAGGTCGACGTCACCACTTCGACGGTGACCAGCGGCGAGACCCCGGTGGTCTTCGACTGGGATTACCTCAACGCCGCCCACGTCAAGGACAAGCCCAGCTGGAAGGTGACCATCCTGCCCGGCACGGGCTACGCCGCGTACTACAACCAGGCCATCAACAAGCAGGCTGCCCACCCGGCCGCCGCACGGCTGTGGGAGGAGTTCCTCTACTCCGACCAGGTGCAGAACCTGTGGCTGAAGGGCGGCGCCCGTCCGGTTCGGATGGATGCCATGACCAAGGCCGGCACGATCGACAAGCAGTACGCGGCCAAGCTGCCCGCGGCCCCGGCCAAGTCCGTGGTGCCGACGGCAGCCCAGAGTGATGCCGCCGGCAAGCTGCTCGGCGAGAAGTGGGCCGCGGCCGTCCAGTGAGTGCCATCGCTGGGGCTCGTCCCCTCGTTCGCGACGCCGGGGTGGAGACTGCGACCTCCCCCCGGCGTCCGACCGCCCCGCGGCGGCTGGATCTGTCCTGGCTCGGGCTGCTTCCATTCGGTGCCTATCTGGCGATCTTCCTGGCGCTGCCGACCGTGCTGGCGATCGTCTCCGGAGTCATGGTGGACGGGCGCTTCGCGCCGGCCAATCTCGGCGCGCTCGGCGACCCGGTGATTCTCAAGACCTTCTGGAACTCGATCTGGCTGTCGCTGCTGACCGCGGCCATCGGCGCCGTGGTTGGGGCTGCCGTCTGCTACGCCATGCTCGGTGTGCCGCAGACCGGAGTCGTGCGGACGATCGTGGACGCGGCGTCGGGCGTGTTAGCCCAGTTCGGCGGCGTCATGCTGGCCTTCGCCTTCATCGCCACGATCGGCATCCAAGGCGTGGTCACGCTCGCGTTGGCGAAGTACTTCGGCATCGACATCTTCGCCAACGGTGCCTGGATCTACGACCTGCCCGGGCTGATCGGGCCGTACCTCTACTTCCAGGTGCCACTGATGGTGATCACCTTCACCCCGGCGATGACGGCCTTGAAGCCGGCTTGGGCGGAGGCCAACCTCACCCTGGGTGGTACCCGTCGCACCTTCTGGACGCAGATCGGCATCCCGGTCCTGGCCCCGTCCTTCCTGGCCAGCCTGCTGCTGCTCTTCGCCAACGCGTTCTCCTCGTACGCGACCGCTGCCGCGCTGGCCAGCCAGGGCTCGCAGATCGTCACCCTGCAGATCCGCAATGCGCTGACCAGCGAGACCCTGCTGGGGAGGCAGAATCTGGCCGGCGTCCTTGCGCTGGGCATGATCGTGGTGGTGGGCCTGGTGATGGCCGCCTATGCCGCCATCCAGCGGAAGGCGGCCCAATGGCAGTCCTGAATCCCACGATTGCGCCGTCGCGGGCCACCCGCTGGGTGATCGCGGTGCTGGTGGGGGCGGCCTTCATCGTCCCGCTGCTGAGCACCGTGCTCTTCACCTTGCGCGACAACGAGACCGGCGGCTACACCCTCGCGCACTGGACCGGGCTGTTCACCGCGGCCAATGCGTCCATCCTGAGTCCGATCTGGACCGGCTTGGCCAACTCGCTGGTGCTGGCGGTGATCACGGTCGCGCTGGTTCTCGGTCTGCTCACTCCGACGATGATCCTGGTCAACCTGAGGTTCCCGAAGCTACGCCGGGCGTTCGAGTTCCTCGTGCTGCTTCCGATCTCGATCCCGGCCATCGTGCTGGTGGTGGGCTTGGCCCCGATCTACCAGGTGATCGGGCACAGCGTGGGGACGGGGGCCTGGACTCTCGCCTTCGCCTACGGCATCACGGTGCTGCCGTTCGCCTACCGGGCGATTCAGGCGGCGATCGACGCGATCGATCTCAAGACCTTGACCGAGGCCTCTCGTTCGCTGGGCGCGGGCTGGGTGCCGACGGTGCTGCGGGTGCTGGTGCCCAATCTGCGTTCCGGGCTGTTGGCCGCTTCACTCATCGCCACCGCCGTGGTGCTGGGGGAGTTCACCATCGCCTCCCTGCTGAACCGTCAAGTGCTGCAAACCGCACTGCTCGTGGTCGGAAAGATGGACTCCTATGCCTCCTCCATCTTCACTCTGCTTTCGCTGGCGCTGGTTTTCGTGTTGTTGATCGTCATCGGGCGCGCCGGCCGCCTGAGCGTGGGAAAGGACCGTTCATGAGTGCGCTCGAAGCGATCGATGCCAACCCGGGAACGCGGGTCGAGCTTCGGGAGATCCGCAAGAGCTTCGGCGGCAACACCGTCCTGCACGGCGTCGATCTTGATATCGCGCCGGGAGAGTTCGTCTCGCTGCTCGGCCCGTCGGGCTGCGGCAAGACCACGGCGTTGCGCGTCCTCGCCGGCCTTGAGCAGGCCGACTCCGGGGCGGTGGTGTTCGGAGGCACGGACGTCTCGAACGTTCCGGTGAACCAGCGTGATATCGGCATGGTCTTTCAGTCCTACTCGCTGTTCCCGCACCTGCGGGTGGTCGAGAACACCGCCTTCGGGCTGCGCCGCCGCAGGGTCGCCAAGCCGGTCGCGCTGCAGCGCGCGGCCCAGGCGCTCGACCTGGTGGGGCTCGGTTCCTTCGCCGATCGTTACCCGCACCAGTTGTCCGGCGGACAGCAGCAGCGGGTGGCGTTGGCGCGAGCCTTGGTCACCGAACCACGGGTGCTGCTGCTGGATGAACCGCTTTCGGCCCTGGACGCGAAGGTGCGGGTTTCCCTGCGTGACGAGATCCGTCGGCTGCAGTTGCGCCTGGGCATCACCACGGTCTTCGTGACCCACGATCAAGAGGAGGCCCTGGCCGTTTCTGATCGGGTGGCGGTGATGGGCGCCGGAGTCATCGAACAGATCGGAACGCCGGAGGATCTGTACCTGCGTCCGGCGACGCCGCGGGTCGCCGAGTTCGTCGGCCTGTCCAGCCGGGTGCCGGGGGTGATTGTCGGGACTGAGGTGACCGTGCTTGGTCAGACGATCCCGCTGCGCGAACTCGCCGACGAAGGCCCGGTCGAGGTCTATCTGCGGCCGGAGAACCTGCGCCTGGTCGGACCGTCGGAGGTGGGCGTGGACGTCACAGTGGTCGAGTCCAGCTTCCTGGGCAGCTTCCGCAGAACCCTGGTCGAGACCGCCGACGGTGTGCTGGTGCGTGTGCAGCATCCGGCGACCGATGCGATCGTGGTCGGGGGGCGGCTCCGGATCAACGTGCTGCCGGTACCCGTGCTGGCCTGCTCGACCGGCACCGAGGCCTGACCCCGAGCCGGTCAGCCGCGGGTCGCGCGGTAGAGGGCGTAGCTGAAGCTGCGCCCTTCGCGGTCGACCGGAACGGCGATCACGTCGACATGTGAGCTGAGGCTGCGCAGAGTCAGCTCCAGTTCGGGGCTGGCGGTCTCACACCAGATCACCAAGCGACCCCCGGGGGAAAGCAGGTCAAGGCAGCGCCGCAGCGCCGCCGCGCCGTAGAGCGGCGCGTTGTGCTGGTGGATCAGGAAACTCGGTCCGTTGTCGACGTCGAGCAGGATGGCGTCCCACCCGCCGGGGTCGGTGGCCAGTTCTGCGGCGATATCGGCGCAGACCAGCTCCACCCGGGGGTCGGCCGCAACCCGGCCCAACTGGTCGGTGACGCCGTCGCGTGCCCAGGTGATCAGCGGTTCAGCCAGCTCGACCACCCGCACCGTCGCCGCACCGGCGTCCAGCAACCGAGCGGTGGTGTAGCCCAGGCCGAGGCCGGCGACCAGCACCCGTCCCGGTGGCGTCCCGGCCGCGTCTGCCAGGGCCAGCTCGGAGGCGACTTCGGCAGAGTCCATCGCGAAGACTCCGTTGACCACGAGCTCGATCACCTCGCCACGGCGACGCAGGGCAATCTCGCTGCTCCCACTTTCGGCGCGGGCGAGGACGATCGAGGGTTCCACTCGCCCATGATGGCCTATCCGGTGCCGGCAGCGTCGATCAGGTCGGATCGGTGGCGTGGTCGCCGCGGCGCGCAGGGGCCGGGTAGTTGCTTGCCCGGGATCTGCCGGCTCGGGAGAGGTCGGGTTAGGCTCGGCGAATGAAGGGCAACAATGCGCTGCAGATCATCTTCGCGTTCTTCCTCGGGCTGGTATTGGTCGCCTTCGTGGGAATCGGCGTGAACACCTTCTATCCTGCGCCGAGCTACGGAACGCCGGGAGCACAGTCCTACAGCGATTGGCAGCTTCTCACCAGCATCATCCTGCTGATCGTGGCCACCGTGACCTTGGTGATCTCGCTGGCCCTGCCGGCAAGCCAGGCGGTGATCACGAACGGCCTGCTCCTGGGCGGCGTCTTCACCATGGTCTACGCCGTCGTCGCGGCGATTTCGTCCGACCAGAACATCTGGCGCTTCATCGTGGTCGCGGCGGCGCTCGCGGTGACGATCGTGATCGGCTACCTCAAGTTCGCCCAACGCGACCACCCGGCCGCAGTCGCGCCGACGTCTCCGGGACTTCCCGACGATGCCGCGGCACGGCTGGCCGAACTGGAGCGCCGCTTCGAGGCGTTGCGCAGAGCGCTGAACGGCTGAGCCTGCCGCGTCGTTGGTCGGGCAGGCTCAGCCGATTCGCTACAGCAGATTGCTCGCTTCGGTGAGCACCGAGCGCAGGATGCCGGTGATCTCGCTGAACTCCGCCTGGCCGATGGTCAGCGGCGGCGCGAGCTGGACGACGGGGTCCCCGCGGTCGTCCGCGCGGCAGTACAGCCCGTTGTCGAACAGTGCCTTGGACAGGAAACCGCGCAGCAGGCGTTCGGACTCGTCCTCGTTGAAGGTCTCGCGGGTCGCCTTGTCCTTGACCAGCTCGATGCCGTAGAAGTAGCCGGCGCCGCGCACGTCGCCCACGATGGGCAGATCAAGCAGGGTCTCCAGCTCGGCCTTGAACACCGGGCCCAGATCGTGGACGCGGTCGTTCAACCCCTCGGACTCCATCAGATCAAGATTGGCCATGGCCACCGCAGCCGACACCGGGTGCCCGCCGAAGGTGTAGCCGTGAGCAAAGCTGTTGGTGCCCTGCTTGAATGGCTCGAACAGCCGCTCGGAGGCCAGCATGGCGCCGATCGGGGAGTAGCCCGAGCTCATGCCCTTGGCGCAGGTGATGATGTCGGGGACGTAATCGAAGTCGTTGCAGGCGAACATCGAGCCGATCCGCCCGAAGGCGCAGATGGTCTCATCGGAGACCAGCAGGACGTCGTACTCATCGCAGATCTGGCGGACCCGCTCGAAGTACCCCGGCGGCGGCGGGAAGCAGCCGCCCGAGTTCTGCACCGGCTCGAGGAACACTGCGGCCACCGTCTCGGGACCCTCGAACTCGATCATCTCCGCGATCCGATTCGCCGCCCACTGGCCGAACGCGTACTCGTCGTCGCGCAGATGCTCCGGAGCCCGGTAGAAGCCGGTGTTCGGCACCTTCAGTCCACCGGGAACCAGCGGCTCGAACACGGCCTTGGCTGCGGGGATGCCGGTGATCGACAACGCTCCGTGCGGGGTGCCATGGTAGGCGACCGCCCGCGAGATCACCTTGGTCTTGGTGGGCTTGCCGGTGAGCTTGAAGTACTGCTTGGCCAGCTTCCAGGCGGTCTCGACAGCCTCGCCGCCGCCGCTGGTGAAGAAGACCCGATTCAAGTCGCCGGGGGCGTAGCTCGCCAGCCGCTCGGCCAGTTCGATGGCCTGCGGATGGGCGTAGCTCCACAGCGGAAAGTAGGCCAGCTCGGCCGCCTGCTTGGCCGCCGCCTCGGCGAGCTCGGTACGTCCGTGGCCCACCTGGACGGTGAAAAGCCCCGACAGGCCGTCGAAGTAGCGGTTGCCGGCGCTGTCCCAGATGTGATGGCCCTTGCCGCGCGTGATGACCGGAATGGGAACACCGCGTCCCCCAGCGTCCACCGGCTCGTACACCGACTGCCGAGTGAAGTGGCCCCAGAGGTGATCTCGGGCCGCTTCGGCATAGCTGGTGCCGCTACGGGTGACGTTGGTTGCGGGTTCGCTCATCTTGTTCCCCAGTCGTAGTGCTGTTTGTTGAGTTTCAGGTACACGAAGGTCTCGGTGTGGGTGACGCCCGGGATGCTGCGGATCTGCGTCATCAGAACCTCAAGCAGTTCGGCATCGCCTTCACAGACCACCTCGACCAAGAGGTCGAAGCTGCCAGCGGTCGTGACGACGTAGTCGACCTGCTGGATGTCGCACAGGGCGTCGGCGACTGGCCCGGCGTCGCCCTGGGTCTTGATGCCGATCATGGCCTGACGGGTGAATCCGACCAGCAGCGGATCGGTCACCGCGACGATCTGCATCATCCCGGCATCGATGAGGCGTTGGACGCGTTGCCGGACCGCCCCTTCCGACAGCCCGACCTCAGCAGCGATGCTGACATAGGGCTTGCGGCCGTCGCTTTGGAGGAGTTCGATGATCCGCTTGCTGATCTCGTCCATCACGAAGGTGGGTCGATGCTCATCGAGATCGTCCCGTGAGGCCATGCGAGAGGATGCCATGTTGCCGATCTTGCCTGCAGAAAGCGCAAGGGGCAACTCGTATCTCTACGAATCTCGGAGTAACTCCTCCGAAACAAATGCGGAATACCCTGTCACTCGTTGGCTGAGGGGTGGACTGTTGCCCCTGATGCCAAGACTATTGCGTGACCACATCTGCACAACCTGACCGACGTAGGAGGCACCATGGCAGCAAGCAAGACCCCCGGGATGGACCCGCAGCGGGCCGCATTCGCCCGCGCAGCGATCTCCCGGCGTGCCGCCCTCGGCGGGCTGGCAGCAGTAGCCGCGACCGGCTTCCTGGCCGCTTGTGGCTCGGCCGGCAAGAACCCGTCCGCTTCCGGCTCGGCGAGCAAGACGCCGCTGGCTGCCCCGACCGATCTGTCGGACACCGACAAGGTCGTGAACTGGTCGAACTGGCCGCAGTACATCGACGTCGATGACAACGGCAAGCGCCCGACCCTGGTGGCCTTCACCAAGGAGACCGGGATCAAGGTCAACTACAACGAGGACTACAACGACAACGACGAGTTCTTCGCCAAGGTTCGTCCCCTGCTGGAGGCCGGCAAGGACACTGGCCGCGACGTCTGGTGCAGCACCGACTGGATGGTCTCGCGGCTTCTGCGGCTCGGCTTCCTGCTGCCGTTCGACAAGGCGAACATGCCGAACGCCGTCAACGTCGAAGCGACCTTGGCCAATGTGGAGTTCGACCCGGGCCGCAACTACTCGCTGCCGTGGCAGAGCGGTTTCACCGGCATCGCCTTCAACCCGAAGGCGACCGGCGGCAAGACCGTCACCACGATGGACCAGTTGCTGCACGATCCCTCGTTGAAGGGCAAGGTGACCCTGCTCACCGAGATGCGCGACACCGTCGGCCTGGTGATGATCGAGCAGGGCGTCAAGCTCGACAGCTTCACCGCCGATCAGTTCGCGGCCGCGATCAAGGTGATCCAGGACGCCAAGGACGCCGGCCAGATCAAGGGCTTCACCGGCAACGATTACACCAAGCCGCTGGCCTCCGGTGACACCGCAGCCTGCGTGGCGTGGACCGGGGACGTCGTGCAGCTGCGCGCCGACAACCCCAGCCTCGGCTTCACCCTCCCTGACAAGGGCTTCACCCTCTGGTCTGACAACTTCGTCATTCCGGCCATGGCGCAGCACAAGAAGAACGCCGAGAAGCTCATTAACTACTACTACGACCCCGCGGTGATGGCGAAGGTCGAGGCGTACGTGAACTACATCAGCCCGGTGAAGGGCGTGAAGGAGGTGTTGGCCAAGACCGATCCGACTATGGCCAACAACGACCTGATCTTCCCGAGTGAGGCCACCTTGGCCAGGGCACAGGTCTTCCGCGGGTTGAGCGCCCAGGAGGAGAACGACTTCACCAAGCAGTTCCAGAGCCTGGTCACCGGCTAGCGATGGACGCTCCTGCCGGATTCGGTCTGTCGCGCCGGGCCCTGCTGGCCGGTGCGGCGGGTCTCGGCGCCGTCGCCCTCACCGGGTGCGGGACGCCGGGACGTGGCCCGAGTACGTCGGCCACGGCAGTCCGGACCCCGTTGGCCGGCGAGGACTTCTCGTCCACGGAAAAGGTCGTGCGGTGGTCGAACTGGCCGCAGTACATCGACGTGGGCAGCGGTGGGCGTCGTCCGACGGTTGAGGCGTTCACCAAGAGGACCGGCATCGAGGTCGCCTACAACGAGGACTACAACGACAACGACGAGTTCTTCGCCAAGGTCCGGCCGTTGCTGGAGGCGGGCAAGGACACCGGGCGAGATCTGTGGGTGAGCACCGACTGGATGGTTGCCCGGATGATTCGGCTGGGTTATCTGCTGCCGCTCGACAAGGCGAACATTCCCAACGCCGCCAACCTCGACCCGTCCATGGCCAACCCGGAGTTCGACCCCGGCTGCACCTACTCGCTGCCCTGGCAGGTGACCTTCGCCGGTATTGCGTACAACCCGGACGCGACCGGCGGCCGGGCGGTGTCCTCGATGGATCAGCTGCTGCATGACACCTCGCTGAAGGGCAAGGTCACGCTGCTCACCGAGATGCGCGACACGGTTGGCCAGGTGATGATCGAGCAGGGGGCGAACCTGGCCACCTTCACCGCCGATGACTTCGCCTCAGCCCTGCAGACACTGCAGGCAGCGAAGGATGCCGGCCAGATCAAGGGCTTCACCGGCAACGACTACACCAAGCCGTTGGCCTCCGGCGACACCGCTGCATGCCTGGCGTGGACCGGCGATGTGGTGCAGCTGCGGGCCGACAACCCACGGCTGGGTTATGTCCTTCCTGACAAGGGCTTCTCGTCCGGTTCCGACAACCTGGTGATCCCTGCGATGGCCCGGCACAAGCAGAACGCCGAGAAACTCATCAACTACTACTACGACCCGGAGGTGATGGCGAAGGTGGTCGCCTACATCAACTACGTCGGCCCGGTGATCGGGGTCAAGGACATCCTGGCCAAATCCGATCCGAAGCTGGCGAAGAACGAGTTGATCTTTCCGAGCGCCCAGACGCTCGCGAAGGGCCAGATCTTCCGTGCATTGACTGCGGCTGAGGAAACCAGCTTCAACCAGCAGTTTCAGACCCTGGTGACGGGATAGGTGATATGAGCGAAGGTACACAGCGCAAGGCTCAAGGCGAGCTCCGCTTGGTTGAACTTGTCCGGCGTTACGACGACTTCGTCGCCGTCGATGGCATCTATCTCGACGTGCCGCCGGGCTCGTTCTTCGCACTGCTGGGCCCGTCCGGCTGTGGCAAGACGACCACCCTGCGGATGATCGCCGGCCTGGAGAAGCCCACCTCCGGACGGATCTTCCTCGGGCCGGAGGACATCACCAACACGCGCGCCCATCAGCGCCGGGTCAACACCGTCTTCCAGAGCTATGCGCTGTTCCCGCATCTCAGCGTGCTCGACAACGTCGGCTTCGGCCTGCGTCAGCTCAAGGTGGCCGACTGGAAGCCGCGGGCCATGGAGGCCCTCGAACTGGTCAAACTGGCCGACCGGGCCAAGCAGAAACCTCGCCAGCTGTCCGGCGGCATGCAGCAGCGCGTTGCGCTGGCTCGAGCCATCGTGAACGAGCCGGAAGTCCTGCTGCTGGACGAGCCGCTGGGCGCCCTCGACCTCAAGCTTCGCCGTGAGATGCAGATCGAGCTGAAGCGGATTCAGCAGGAGGTCGGCATCACCTTCATCCACGTCACCCACGACCAGGAAGAGGCCATGACTATGGCCGATACCGTCGCGGTGATGCGAGCCGGCAGCATCGAACAGTTGGGCAGCCCCGCCGAGCTCTACGACAACCCGGCGACGGCCTTCGTCGCGAACTTCCTCGGCCAGTCGAACCTGCTGCCGTTCGAGGTGACTGCCGTCACCGGCGATACGGCGACCGTGACCGCCCACGGCGCGACGCTCACCATCAATGCCGCAGCGCTTCGCGAGGGACGAACCAGCGGTCTCAGCCTCGGGATCCGGCCGGAGAAGCTGCGACTGGTCTCACCGGGGGACACCGCGCTGGCCAACCGCCTCAGCGGCGAGATCACCGACGCCTCCTTCACCGGCGTGGCCACCACCTATCTGGTGCGGATGCCGTGGGGGCAGGAACTGACCGTCACTCAGCCGAACGACGGCAATGCGCGCGCGGCGCTCGGTGAGCAGGTGACCATCGCCTGGGATCCGCATCACGCCTTCGTGATCGGGGAGGGCTGATGGCTCTGGTGGTTCCGGGCGTCCGCCCGACTCGGCGTCCGCGCGCAGCCCGCATAAGGGGTGTCTTCACGCCGTTCATCCTGCTCACCCCGGCGATGCTGTGGTTGGCGGTGTTCTTCGTGGTGCCGACGATCTCGCTGGCTTCGCAGTCGCTGCAGACCGGTGACATCGACAACGGCTACCAGCTGACCTGGCACTTCCAGACCTATGCCGATGCTCTGGAGCGGTACTGGCCCCAGTTCACCCGGTCGCTGCTCTACGCCGGCATCGCCACCTTGATCACACTGATCCTGGCCTATCCGCTGGCGTGGTTCATCGCGCACCGCGCCGGGCGGTTCAAGACGATGATGCTGGTGCTGGTGGTGGCGCCCTTCTTCACCAACTTCCTGATCCGCACCCTGGCTTGGCAGATCATCCTCACCGACCAGGGTTGGGTGGCGAACTTCTTCCGGGCGACCGGCCTGATGCAGGTCATGCAGTGGCTCGGCCTGATCTCCACCGACTCGCTGCTGGCTTCGCCGTTCGCTGTGATCGCGGGTCTGGCCTACAACTTCCTGCCGTTCATGGTGTTGCCGCTGTACACCTCGCTGGAGCGGCTCGACGTCCGCTACCTCGACGCGGCCGGTGACCTGTACGCGAATGGTTGGCACACCTTCTGGAAGGTGATTTGGCCGCTCTCGCTGCCCGGGGTCGTTTCCGGAACGCTGCTGACCTTCATTCCGGCGGCCGGCGACTACATCAACTCCAAGCTGCTCGGCAACACCCAGACCGTCATGATCGGCCAAGTCATCGACGCTCAGTTCCTGCGGGTGCTCGACTACCCGACGGCGGCGGCGTTGTCCTTCATCTTGATGGCCACCATCATCGTGCTGGTCGGCATCTACGTCCGTATCGCTGGCACGGAGGAGTTGGTCTGATGAACTGGCTTCGCAAACACCTGGTCGTGATCGTGGGCTTGCTCGTGATGGCCTACATCCTGCTGCCCAACGTCATTGTGGTCATCTTCTCGTTCAACAAGCCCGCCGGGCGCTACAACTACGAGTGGAACCATTTCTCGCTCGATGCCTGGCTGGATCCCTGCGGCAGTCCCGGCATGTGTGATGCCCTTGGCCTGAGCCTGGGGATCGGCGTCTCCTCGGCGCTGATCGCGACACTGATGGGCACGATGGCCGCCTTCGGCTTGGGCCGGTACCGCTTCCCTGGCCGCGGCTTCACGAACTTGCTGGTGTTCTTTCCGATGGCCACCCCCGAAGTGGTTATGGGTTCGTCGCTGCTGACGTTGTTCGTCGCGGCCGGGGTCCAGTCGGGCATCACCACGATCCTGATCGCGCACATCCTGTTCACGGTCTCCTTCGTGATCACCACGGTGAAGGCGAGAGTGGCGTCGTTGGATCCATCGCTCGAACAGGCGGCGGCCGATCTCTATGCGACACCGGCACAGACCTTCTGGCGAGTGACCTTCCCGTTGGTGGCTCCCGGTATCGCCGCTGGTGCCTTGTTGGCGTTCGCGTTGAGTTTCGACGACTACATCGTCACCAACTTCAACGCCGGGGCGAACACCGTCACCTTCCCGATGTTCGTCTGGGGCGCGGCCCAACGCGGCACCCCGGTGCAGATCAACGTCATTGGCACGGTGATGTTCCTGGGTGCGATCGCCATCGTCGGCATCGCTCAAGGAATCGGTGCCCGCAGGAGAAAGGCGGACGCGTAAATGCGCATCCTTGTGGTCGGGGCCGGCGGCGTGGGCGACGCGGTCGCCCGGATCGCTGCTCGGCGCAGCTTCTTCGAGTTGATGGTGGTGGCCGACTACGACCTCACCAAGGCTCAGGCATCGGTCGCCGCGGCCGAGGCCGCAGGCGGCTCTGGCCGCTTCATCGCCGCACACGTGGACGCATCCTCGGCGGAGTCGGTTGCCGCGCTGGCCACCAAACACGGGATCACGCACATTCTGAACGCGGTCGACCCGCGGTTCGTGATGGGCATCTTCAACGGTGCCTTCGCCGCCGGCGCCGACTACCTGGATATGGCAATGAGCCTGTCGCATCCGCACGCCGAACTGCCCTACGCCGAGGTCGGCGTGAAGCTCGGCGACGAGCAGTTCGCCCAGGCTGAGCAGTGGGAGGCGGCCGGACGGCTGGCGTTGGTCGGCATGGGGGTGGAGCCGGGGCTCTCCGATGTGTTCGCCCGTTATGCCGCCGACCATCTGTTCAGTGAGATCGACGAACTCGGTACCCGCGACGGCGCCAACCTCGTGGTCCGTGACGAGAACGGCGAGGAGATCTTCGCACCCAGCTTCTCGATCTGGACGACCATCGAGGAATGTCTGAACCCGCCGGTGATCTACGAGGCCGAGCGCGGTTGGTTCACCACCCCGCCGTTCAGCGAGCCGGAGGTCTTCGACTTTCCGGCGGGGATCGGTCCGGTCGAATGCGTGAACGTCGAGCATGAGGAGGTGCTGCTGATGCCGCGCTGGGTGGACGCCAAGCGGGTCACCTTCAAGTACGGCCTCGGCGATGAGTTCATCGGCGTGCTCAAGACGCTGCACGCCCTCGGCCTGGATCGCACCGCACCGGTGGCGGTCAAAGGCGTCCAGGTGTCGCCGCGAGATGTGGTCGCCGCCGTCCTGCCGGACCCGGCGACGATCGGTCCTCGGATGACCGGCAAGACCTGCGCCGGCCTGTACGTGACCGGCACCGGCAAGGACGGCCAACCACGCCGCACCTACCTGTATCACGTCGTCGACAATCAGTGGGCGATGGCGAACTATGGTGCGCAATGCGTGGTGTGGCAAACCGCGATCAACCCGGTGGTGGCACTGGAACTGCTCGCCACCGGGGTGTGGAAGGGTGCGGGATTGCTCGGTCCAGAGGCTTTCGACGCCGTGCCCTTCCTTGAGCTGCTGGCCGGCCCGGCACCGGTCGGCTATGACTCGTCATGGGGAATAGAGGAAAAGTAATTGATCGAACAGAAGAGAATCCTGACCACCAGCTTGCCCGGCCCGAAGTCGGCCGCGCTGGCCGCGCGGCGTAAGTCGACGGTCTCGTCCGGGGTGAGTGGTGGGAACGACCTCTACATCGAGGCCGCCGAGGGCGCGATCCTGCGCGACGTCGACGGCAATCAGCACATCGACTTCGGTTCGGGCATCGGCGTGGCTTCGGTCGGCCACAGCGCGCCGAACGTGGTCGATGCGGTGGTGAAGCAGGCCACCAGCTATGGACACACCTGCTTCATGGTCAGCCCCTACGACGGCTACGTCGCGCTGTGCGAGGAGTTGGCCAAGCGGACGCCTGGTGACTTCGAGAAGCGGTCGGCGCTGTTCAACACCGGCGCCGAGGCTGTCGAGAACGCCGTCAAGGTGGCCAGGGCCTACACCGGCCGTCCCGCGGTGATCGTCTTCGATCACGCGTACCACGGCCGGACCAACCTGACCATGGCGATGACGGCCAAGGTGCAGCCCTACAAGGACGGCTTCGGCCCGTTCGCTCCGGAGATATACCGGATGCCGATGGCCTACTCCTACCGTTGGCCGTCCGGTGAGGAGAACTGTGCTGAGGAGGCCTTCGCCGAGTTCGCCAGCAAGGCGCACATTCAGATCGGCGAGAACCACATCGCTGCGGTCGTGCTGGAGCCCATCCAGGGCGAGGGCGGCTTCATCGTGCCGGCGCCGGGCTTTGTGAAGAAGCTGCGGGACTGGTGCACCGAGCACGGCATCGTCTTCGTCGCCGACGAGGTGCAATCCGGCTTCTGCCGTACCGGAAAGTGGTTTGCCATCGAGCACGAGGACGTGGTGCCCGATCTGATCACCAGTGCCAAGGCGCTGGGAGGCGGCTTGCCGATTTCGGCGGTTACCGGTCGCGCCGACATCATGGACGCCCCCGTCCCCGGTGGTCTGGGCGGCACCTTTGGCGGCAACCCGTTGTCGTGCGCGGCTGCCCTGGCCGCCATCGAGCTCATGGAATCAGCCGACCTCGCGGGCCGGGCGGCCGCCATCGGCGACCTGCTCACCACCCGGCTCACCGGACTCGCCGCCAAATACCCCCAGATCGGGGAGATCCGCGGCCGCGGAGCCATGATGGCGATCGAGCTGGTCGCCACCGACGGTTCCAAGACCCCGGACGCGGCGCTGACCAAGGCCGTCGTGGCTGCCTGCGGCAGCCGCGGGGTGCTGATGCTCAGCTGCGGAAGCTACGGCAATGTGATCCGGATGCTGCCGCCGCTGGTGATCGATTTCGCGCTGGTCGAGGACGCCATGGACGTGCTCGATGAGGCGTTCGCCGAGGTGCTCGGCTGATTTTGCCCCTTCCGCGGCCAGTCTCCCAGCGAGAGACTGGCCGCGGTTCCCGGTTTCTTGCCCTTTGAGAGGACTGCCATGACGTCATTACCGCAAGCCGTGCCCACCAAGCTGTTCATCGGAGGGGAGTGGCGCGACGCGAGCGGCGGCGGCACGTTCACGGTGGAAGACCCGGCTACCGCCCAGCCCCTGGCCCAGGTGGCCGACGCCACAGCTGAGGACGCGAAGGCCGCACTCGACGCTGCCGCCGAGGCCCAGGAGTCGTGGGCGCGGACCGCGCCGCGGGTCCGTGGCGAGTTGCTGCGCGCTGCCTTCGAAGCGGTCACCGCCCGCGCCGACGAGTTCGCCACGGTGATGACGCTGGAGATGGGCAAGCCGCTGGCCGAGTCACGCGGCGAGGTCACCTACGGTGCGGAGTTCCTGCGCTGGTTCTCCGAGGAGGCGGTGCGGATCTACGGTCGCTACTCCCCGGCTCCCGACGGCGTGAACCGCATTCTGGTGAGCAAGCGTCCGGTCGGCCCGTCGCTGCTGATCACGCCGTGGAACTTCCCGCTGGCGATGGCCACCCGCAAGGTCGCTCCCGCGTTGGCCGCCGGCTGCACCGTGGTGGTGAAGCCGGCCGCGCTGACGCCGTTGACGACGCTGCTGTTCACCAAGGTGATGGAAGAAGTCGGCGTGCCGGCCGGCGTCATCAACGTGATCCCGACAAGCCACTCCGGTGCCACCACCGGTCCGCTGTTCGCCGATCCGCGACTGCGGAAGGTGTCGTTCACCGGCTCCACCGAGGTGGGCAAGGTGCTGCTGAAGCAGGCTGCCGACGGGGTGCTGCGCACGTCCATGGAGCTGGGTGGGAACGCCCCCTTCCTGGTGTTCGCCGATGCCGACCTGGACGCCGCGGTCGAGGGCGCCTACAACGCCAAGCTCCGCAACGGCGGCCAGGCGTGCACGGCGGCCAACCGTATCTACGTCCATTCCGGGGTGGCCGAGGAGTTCTCCGAGCGCCTTGCCCGTCGCGTGGCCGGCATCACCGTCGGCGCCGGCGTCGAAGACGGCACCCAGTTGGGCCCGGTCATCGACAGCGACGCGCTGGAGCGCATCGGCGGCCTGGTGGACGACGCGGTCGCCGGCGGCGGTCAGGTGCTCACCGGCGGCCGGCGGCTGGATCGTCCGGGCTACTTCTTCGAGCCGACGGTGGTGGTCAACGTCGCCCGCGATGCCCGGGTGCTGACCGAGGAGATCTTCGGGCCGGTCGTGCCGATCGCCACCTTCGACACCGAGGATGAGGCTGTGGCTTTGGCCAACGGCAGCGAGTACGGCCTGATCTCGTACGTGTTCACCAAGAACCTCAACCGGGCACTGCGGATGAGCGAGCGCATCGAGACCGGCATGCTGGCGGTGAACTCCGGTGTCATCTCCAACCCGGCCGCGCCTTTTGGCGGTGTCAAGCAGTCGGGCCTCGGACGAGAGGGCAGCGCCGAAGGCATCGAGGAGTACCTGGAGACGGTGTACGTGGGGATCGGGAACCCCTACGCCTGACCGGCAGGCGGCGGTGGGGATGCCTGTCGTCCCTGCCGCCGCATCATCGCCGCAGCGATGTCCGGTCTCGGCGGCCGCGCCCGTGCCGCGGGCAGTGGCGCACGTTCACGCGCGGCATCGGCGTCGAGACGCGATGATGGAGCCATGGCAGAACGCGAACTCATCGCGCCGGTGTCGCTGACCTTGGCGAACGGCTCGCTCAACCCGGCCGCGATCGGCTGGGCGCGGCGTCCAATGGTCGACACCTCCGGCATCGACGGCCGAACCGAGTGGGGACGCAACAAGCGCTGGGAGTACTGGAATGTGGTCACTCCGACCCATGTGTTGGCGATGACTGTCTCGTCCATCGACTACGCCGCGGTCAACGAGGTGTGGGTGCTGGATCGCTCCACCGGGCGGACGTGGGGCCGGGCACCGACGGTGCTGCCGGCTCGCGACGTCGAGATTCCGGCGGTCCTGGGTGGCGGCCCGGCGCGGGCGAAGGCCAAGGAACTCGTGATCGCGATCACCCCCAGCCGTGAGGGGACCCGGCTGTGGGCGCAGATTCCCGGGGTTGCCATCGACGTGCTGGTCACCCGGCCGCAGCACCACGACTGCCTGGCGGTGGTGGTCCCGTGGAGCCGTCGGCGGTTCCAGTACACCGTCAAGGATGTGGCGCTGCCGGCGACAGGCAGCTACAGCATCGACGGTGTACGCCATCACCTCCCGCAGGGGCAGAGCTGGGCCGTCCTCGACCATGGGCGGGGTCGCTGGCCGTATGACGTGGCCTGGAACTGGGGCTCGGCGTCTGGCCTGGTGGAGGGGCGTCCCTTCGGTCTCCAGGTCGGCGGACGCTGGACGGCGGGCACCGGCTCGACCGAGAACGGCGTGGTCATCGACGGCGTACTGCACAAGATCTCGGACGAACTGTTCTGGGACTACGATCTCGACGACTGGCAGCGTCCGTGGACCGTCCGTGGTGCTGGTCTGGACGCGACTTTCGTCCCCGACTACGACCGGCACGCTGAGACGAACCTGGGCGTGATCTCCTCACGCACCGACCAGTGCTTCGGCTACTGGTCGGGCACCTTCGAAGGGCTGGAGTTCGAGCGGCTCTACGGCTGGGCCGAGGACGTGCACAATCGCTGGTAGGACTCAGGCCTCCGCAAGCTGCTTGATGGTGAGCAGCATCTTGCGGGTCATCGCCCAGGTGATGGGTGTGCCGACGGCCTGACCGACGACCGCCCCGACGCATCCGGCCACGCCGCCGGGCCGATGGGTTCGGCTGTGGGAGACCAGCCGACACAGGCCGGGCCCGATCTCTTCGACGGTGAACGTCCAGATGCCGTCCCAGGGGTGTTCCGGCGGCTGCTGGCGCAGCACGAGGATGTTCGGTGGATCGACCCGGGCAACGGTGAGCGCGTAGCCGTCCGGCAGCGGGCCCCACCCCGGCGGTGCGAGCTGGATGCGGTCGCCAACTTCCAGCTTCTGCCAGCGATCGTCGATGTCACTGGCGTTGGTGATGTCCAGCCCGAAGGCCCTTTCCAGCCATTCGTAGCTGTACATGCCGCCGCGGTTCTGCCCCAACTGCACCAGGTAGGACCAGACGTGCTCAGGTTCGGCGCGCACCGTGACCGCCATGGTGGCGCTGTCGGCAGGCTCGGTCACCAGTTCGTCGCCGGGAAAACTGCCGGCGAGTTCGGCTTCGCTGGCGCCCCAGCGGTTCATCCAGCGCAGCACGCGGTAGGCACCGAAGGCCGCGGCAGCGGCCACGAGCAACCTGCGGACGGTCTTCATGGTCAGCCCTCTCACCGGAGACTTTGAGACTAGTCGGCAAGTCTCGACTTGGGGAGGCCGGACGGCCCGTCAGTCCAGCTTCAGGTCGACCTGGATCTCCGCGGCCAACGCCTCAAGGTCGGCGCGAATCGCCGCGAGGTCGGCGTCGGCAGGAATACGGGCCACGACGTTCGCCTCGAAGAGCCGTCCACCGGTCATCGGGGCATCGGTGGTCCTGCTCGACAGGTGCTCGATGCTCAGCGCGTGCCCGCGCAGCGCCGCGGAGATCTCCCGGACGATCCCGGCGCGGTCATTACCCAGGACGGTCATGGTGAGCAGCGGCCAGTTCGTGGCAGGAACAGCGCTGCCGGGGTGAGCGGTGATCTTCAACAGGCCGTCGAGATCGTCCAGGGCGGCGGCCAGTGCGGCCTGCTGATCGGTCGGCACCCAGACCTCGACGATGCCGGCAAAGGTGCCGTCGAGTTCGGCCAGTTCACTGCGCTCCCAGTTGCCGCCGTGGGCGGACACCACTTCGGCGAGGGCGGCCACCAGGCCGGCGCGGTCATCTCCGACCAAGGTCAGCACGAGCATGGGCATGGCAGCGATGCTACTCACCGGCGCTGGCTCGCTGAGCGTTCGCCTCGCGATGGACGCTGGCGATCTCAGTCGTGGTCCGGGCCGGTGGCCGTGCGCGCGGCGTCGATCTTGGCCTTGGCGCCGTCGAGCCAGGTCTGGCAGATGGCGGCCAGTTCTTCGCCGCGTTCCCACAGCGCCATCGACTCGCTCAACGGCACCGAGCCTGCCTCGAGCTTGCGCACCAGCTCGACCAGCTGGTCACGGGCCTCTTCGTAGCTCAGTTCGTTCTTCTTGGCGGTCATGGCTGCTCCACGGGGTCGGTTTTGGTGACAGTGAGGCCGAGTTGTCCGTCGGCGAGGCGTGCGGTGATCCTGGCGCCCTTCATGGTGGCCGCGACCCGATCGACGGTGCCGCCGTCCGCGTCGCTGAGGATGGCGTACCCGCGCTGGAGCGTGGCCAGCGGAGACAGTGCCCGGACGCGTTCGAGCGCATGGGTGAGGCCGAGTTGCTCTTCGCGAAGCCGGACGGAGATGGCCCTGTTCAGCCGTTCACGCGTCGCTTCCAGGCGCTCGCGGTGGCCATCGAGGCTGGCGGCCGGATCCCGGAGGACCGGACGGCTGCGCAGTTCGTCGAGTCGGCGTTGTTCAGTGGACACGCGGGTGGCGACGGCCTGGAGGAGCCGGGCCCTTGCGGTTGCCAGGTTCGCGGTCTCGGCTGCGGCGTCGGGCACGACCCGCTTGGCAGCGTCGGTCGGGGTGGAGGCGCGCAGATCTGCGACCAGGTCGAGGATGGGGGTGTCGGTCTCGTGACCGATCGCGCTGACCACCGGCGTCCGGCAGGCGAAGACTGCGCGGGCCAGGGCCTCCTCGCTGAACGGCAGCAGGTCTTCGAGGGAGCCGCCGCCGCGGGCGATGATGATCACGTCGACCTCAGGGGCGGCATCGAGCGCGCGCAGGGCGTCGATCACCTGCTCGGCTGCCGCCGGCCCCTGCACCAGAGTGTGCCGGGTGTCGACCACTGCTGCCGGCCACCGCCGGGCGATGTTCTCGACGACGTCGCGTTCTGCGGCGCTGGCCGCGCCGGTGATCAGGCCGATCCGGCGCGGAAGGAAGGGCAACGGCTTCTTCAGCGCCGGGTTGAACAGCCCCTCGGCCTGGAGCATGCGCTTGCGTTGCTCGATGGCAGCCAGCAGGCGCCCCTCGCCGGAGGGCCGCAGCTCTCGGCACTCGAAGGTCAGGCCGCCGGACTTCGCCCAGACCGTCGGCTTCACCCAGGCGGCCACCACGGTGCCTTCGGTCAGCGGGCCGGCAGCGTCGAGCACGGCCTGGCTGGTCGAGATGGTTACCGACACCTCGGCCAGCGTGTCGCGCATGGTCAGAAACTGAGTGACCCCCGAGCGGCGCTTGATCTCGATCAGTTGGCCCTCGACCCAGATCGGGTTGAGTCGCTCCACCCACTGCTTGGTGAGGTTCACCACGACGCGCAACGGCTGCGGTTGCTCAGGAGAACTGCTCAAGGCCATGCCAGCAGGCTAGTGGGTGGGGGAGACACTGCCCGTGGGCGTAGCGAACGGATTTGCGCGCCAGAAGCTCGATCACGGGCCTGTGGCGGCGAAAATGGCGGTCTAGCGCGCAAATCGTGTCACCGGCTCGGGTGGTTGCGCGACACCCGCCGCTCAGCTCGCGCCGCTTAGACTGGGCGCCATGTCAGCCAAGAGAGTCGTGGTCGCAGCGCCGCGCGGCTACTGCGCCGGAGTTGACCGAGCCGTGGTGACCGTCGAGAAGGCGCTCGATGTCTACGGGCCGCCGGTGTACGTCCGCAAGCAGATCGTGCACAACCGGCACGTCGTGGAGGACCTCGAGGCGCGCGGCGCGATCTTCGTCGAGGAACTCGACCAGGTGCCGGCCGGTGCGACCGTGGTGTTCTCAGCCCATGGCGTCTCGCCGGCCGTTCACGCCGAGGCTGCCGCGCGTGGTCTGAAGACGATCGACGCGACCTGCCCGCTGGTGACGAAGGTCCATCACGAAGCCAAGAGGTTCGCCGGGCAAGGCCTGCAGATCCTGCTGATCGGCCATGCCGGTCACGAAGAGGTCGAGGGCACGACCGGCGAGGCGCCGGAGGCGATCACGCTGATCGAGCATCCCGACGACGTGGACGGACTTGAGGTCGCCGATGCCAGCAAGGTCGCCTGGCTGACTCAGACCACCCTGAGCGTGGACGAGACCAGCGAGACCGTGACCCGGCTGCGAGCCAAGTTCCCCGGCCTGATCGATCCGCCCAGTGACGACATCTGTTATGCGACCCAGAATCGCCAGCAGGCCGTCAAGCAGATCGCCGGCCATTCCGACCTGGTGATCGTGGTGGGCTCGAAGAACTCGTCGAACTCGGTCCGTCTGGTCGAGGTCGCGCTCGAAGCCGGCGCCAGCGCGGCCTATCGCGTCGACAACGCTGGTGAGATCGACCCGTCCTGGCTGGTCGGCGTCGAGTCGGTCGGGGTTACTTCGGGGGCTTCGGTGCCGGATGCGCTGGTTACGGGAGTGCTGGAGTACTTGCAATCGCAAGGCTTCCCGCCCGCGGTCGAAGAGCAGCTCACCGAGGAGAATCTGACGTTCGCGCTGCCGCCTGAGCTGCGCAAGGACCTGCGCGCTGCCCAGTGACGCTGTTCGCTGAGTTCGACCCGGACGCCCACGGCGAGCCCGTGTCGGCTGTCGTTCGACCCGCGGTCGAGGCCGATCTGGACGCCTGCGCGCAGCTGGCCGCTGAGCGCAATGGTGGCGCAGCCGAGAGCTGGCGCAGTCGGCTGGCCGTCGACCTGGCCGACCCGGAGAAGCTGCTGGTGGTCGCCGAGTGCGATGGGGTGGTCGCTGGTCATGCCGGCGCAGGCTGGCTGTCGTTCGACCCAGTCCTCGCCCGCAACGTCAAGGACGGCTGGTATCTCACCGGCGTCCTGGTCGACCCCGCGCTGCGGCGGCGCGGTTTGGGCGCCCGCCTCGTGGAGGCCCGGCTGAACTGGTTGAGCAGCCGCGCCGATCGAGTGTGGTACTTCGCCGCGGCCCAGAACCAAGCCTCGCTGCGGTTGCACCGCGGCTTCGGCTTCAGTGAGGTGACCCGCAGCTTCGCCGTTCCGGGAGTGAGCTTCACCGGGGGTGAGGGTGTGTTGTGTGTGCGCTACCTCACCGGCACTGATGGCGTCCGAGCCTGAACCGGTGCGTTCACGTCCTTGGGCCTGATGACTTTTACATCTGGCGCGATCTGTGTGGATCAGCTGCGCGCTCACCCACCAACTCGCTGACCTCCGGCGCGTCAGTGCTAGACCAAGAACCGATAGAACGGGCTGTCGGCGGAGACGGTCTCAAAGGTGATCGGGCTGGCGTCCAGGCGCGTGATGAAGTCGCCGAGAGTGGCGGGGTCGCCCAACTCGATGCCGACCAGCGCCGGACCGGTCTCGCGGTTGCTTCGTTTCACGTACTCGAAATGGGTGATGTCGTCGTCCGGCCCGAGTACCTCGTCCAGGAAGCGTCGCAGGGCACCTGGCTCCTGCGGGAAGTTCACCAGGAAGTAGTGCTTGCGGCCTTCATAGACCAGGGAACGCTCGATGATCTCGGAGTAGCGCGAGATGTCGTTGTTCCCGCCGGAGATGATTACCACCACCGTGGACTCGGGCTCCGGCTGGAACAGGCCCAGGGCCGCGGCCGCAAGTGCGCCGGCCGGTTCACTGACGATGCCCTCGGTCTGATAGAGGGCAAGCATCTCCGAGCAGATCCGTCCCGACGGCACGGCGACCAGCTGCGGGGCATGGCTGGCGACGATGCGATGGGTGAGCTCGCCGACGCGGCGGACGGCCGCGCCATCGACGAAGGTATCCATCTCGGTAAGAGTCACCGGCCGGCCCGCTTCGATCGCGGCAGCCATCGAAGCCGCTTCCGCGGGCTCGGCGCCGACGACGGTGGTGTTCGGGTGGCGTTCGGCAAGCCAGGCCAGGCAGCCGGAGATCATCCCGCCGCCGCCGACCGGTACCACCACGGCGTCCGGCGCGTAGCCGAACTGGTCGACGATTTCGGCCATCACGGTGCCCTGCCCGGCGATGGTGTCGAGATGGTCGAAGGCCGGAACGACCACCGCGCCGCTGCTGGCGGCCTCGGCGAGGGAGGCGGCCGCGGCAGCGTCGTAGCTGTCACCGGTGACGACCAGGTCGACCCAACCCTCGCCGAGGGCTCGAATGCGGTCGCGCTTCTGGCGCGGTGTGGTTGCGGGGACGAAGATCCGTCCGCGGATGCCGAGCTTGGCACAGGCGAAGGCGACCCCCTGGGCATGGTTGCCGGCCGAGGCGCAGACAACTCCGGCGGCGCGCTCGACCTCGCTCAGCTGCGAAATCAGGTTGTAGGCGCCGCGGATCTTGTAGGAGCGCACGGGCTGGAGATCTTCACGCTTGAGCCAGACATAGGCGCCGGTCGCGGCGCTGAGGCGCTCATTGAGTTGCAGCGGCGTCCGGGTGACCACGGGGGCCAGCCGGGTAGCGGCCTCTTCGACCGCCTGGGCATCAATCGTCACTGGCACATTGTGGCACCGCGTACGAGCCCCAGCTGGTTGCGCCGAGCCTGCCAACGCGGCGCGCGGTCGACGCTGCCATACCCGTGAGCGCCGGGAAGCGGCCGCTCGAAGGGCTCGCGCGGTTAGGCCGTCTGGTGGGCCGCGGTGCTGGGGTGGGGAGCCTCCGGGGCCACCAGGTCGATCAGTGCCGGATCGACGGTCGGCTCCACGGTGGCCACCTCGTCGGAGCGAACTCTGCCGATCATCGGCGTCACGGCTGCCGCGTCTTCGACCAGCTCAGCCGCGGTGAGCGGGCGAACTCCGACCTCGACGGGATGCACCTCGTCGAGCGCCTTCTCGACCACCTTGAGATCTTGCAGCTTGCGTGCGGTCGGGAAGACGCGGCCCTCAATGGAGCCGACGGCATCGTTGTAGGCGCCGACGGCGCTGGTCAGCGAGCGTCCCACCTTGTCGAAGTGCTTGCCCAGGGTGCCGAGACGGTCGTAGATCTCGCGGCCCAGGCTGAACACCTCGCGCGCGGAGTCGGCCAGAGCCGCCTGTCGCCAGGCGTAGGCGGTCGCCTTCAACAAAGCGATCAGCGAACTGGGAGTGGCTACCACCACGCCCCGCTCAGCCGCGTACTCGTGCAATGCCGGCAACTGCTGAAAGGCCTCGGCAGCCAGTGCTTCGCTGGCCAGGAACAGCACCACGTACTCCGGAGTGCTCCCACTGCCGCCGGCCTTGAAGTAGTCCTTGCGGCCAAGCTGATCGATGTGGGTCTGGACATGCCGACCGAAGCTCTGCAGCAATCGGGTGCGCTCAGCCGGGTCGTCAGTCTCGTGAGCTTCGAGGAAGGCGCTCAACGGCACCTTGGAGTCGACGTACAGGTAGCGATCCTCGCTCAGCATCACCTTCAGGTCAGGGCGAATGGTGGTGCCGGCTGTGGTCTGCGTGGTCTGCTGCAACTCGAAATCACAATGCTCGACCATGCCGGCCAGCTCGACCACCCGCTTGAGCTGGAGCTCGCCCCAGGCGCCGCGGACCTGCGGCTTGCGCAGGGCGGTCACCAGGGCGGCGGTCTCCTTGCGGAGCGAGTCGCCGGTCAGGCGTACCTCGGCGACCTGGCTGCGCAGCTCGGACGTCATGGCCACCCGCTGCTTTTCGACTTCGGTGATCCGCTCGTTGAAGCGGGCCAGGCTGTCTTTGACGGGGGCCAGTAACTGCTCGGTGGCCTGCTGTCGCAGCGCGGCGGAGGCGTCGAGCTTGCGCTCCTGCGCTTCGATCGTCTCCGCAGACAGCGCCTTGAACTGGACCACCAGCTGCTCCCGATCAGAGGCGATCTCTTCGGCGCGGGCGAGCGCGGCGTCTCGTTGAGCCACCGCTCCGGCGACAGCGGCCCGGGCCTCCGCGAGCGCGGCCGAGGCGTCGGCGGCATCTGCCCGGGCGGTCGCAACGTCTGCGATCGCGCCGGCGGCGTCGGCGCGAGCACGTTCCACATCGGCGCGGGCCTTCTCCAGCTCGGCCGATTGCGCCGCTTGGTGTTTGCCCTGCTGGGCTCGAGTGAGCACGAACGCAACCGCCGAACCGAGGGCGATGCCGACCACCAACCACGCCAGGAACTCCATGCGGTCATGATTTCAGCAGTGACTGACAGTTCCGTGCAGGGCTGGCCGCGAGCACGGCTTTCGCGGGTGTGCGAAGCTGCGGGGGAGAAGGCAGAGAGGAGCATGGTGGCCGAACCATTCGCGTCCACGCCGGAGGTCCCCGACGGCATGGAACGGCTGTCCGACTTCGGCGCTGACGCCATCGGGGTCCGTTACCGCACCAGCGCGATCCGGTGGCGCTGGGCCGTGGCCGCCATCGTCGCGGTGCTCAGCGTTTTGGTGGTCGTCACGCTGGTGCGCGTGATGGGAAACAGCGTCATCGACCTGGTCACCGTCATCGCGGTGGTGTTGGTCATGGCCGTCATCACCGCTTACCAGGTGGTGCTGGCGCTGCATGGACGGGCGCCCGTCCTGGTCGTCGACGCTGACCGGCTGCGGCTGCGCGTGCCTTTCAACCACGTGGACGTCCGGCTGGAGTACATCGTCAAGGTGACGCCCTTGCGGCGCGATCTGTTGATCGAGGCGCCCGGCGGCGTCGAGCGTCACGGGCGTGGCACGCGAGCGCGCTGGGTCGCGATCGACGGCGCCAAGGGTCTCGAGGTTGATCGGAGCGCGCTGGCCGCCTACCTGCGCCGCCGTGCCGAGCAGGCGGCCGGTCCGATCGAGGACGCCGGTTCTGCGCCCCAAGGTGCAGACTGACCCCATGAATGCCGCCGACAACATCGCCGATCTGGCCGCCTTCGTGGCTGCGTCCCCCTCGAGCTATCACGCCGTGGCCGAGGTGTCGCGGCGGTTGACTGCGGCCGGTTTCCGCGAGCAGCACGAGACTCACAGCTGGGAGCGGCTCGCCGCCGGTTTCGTCGCCCGCGACGGTGCCATCATCGCGTGGCGTCTGCCCGCGGTGACGGACGAACCCGTGGGCTTCCGGATCGTCGGCGCGCATACTGATTCGCCCGGATTCAAGCTCAAGCCTCAGCCGTCGGCTTACGCCTTCGGCTTCGCGCAGGCTGCGATGGAGGTGTACGGAGGCCCACTGCTGAACTCTTGGCTCGACCGTGAGTTCGGGCTGGCCGGACGCGTGGTGCTGCGGTCGGGCGAAGTGCGACTGGTGAGCACCCCGGCCTGGTTGCGCATCCCCCAGCTCGCCCCGCATCTTGATCGCAGTGTCAACGAGGCACTGCATTTGGACCGCCAAGCGCACCTGAAGCCGATCTACGCCACCGGCGCAGGCGATCTGCTGTCTGCCGTCGGTGCCGCGGCCGGTGTCGGCAGCGACGAGATCGACGGCTTCGACCTGTTTTCAGCGGTGTCTGAGCCGCCCGCGGTGATCGGCCTCGGCAAGGAGTTCCTCGCCTCGGCTCGGCTGGACAATCTGTCGAGCGTGCATGCGGGGCTGGCCGCCTTCCTGGCCGCCCCGGCCTCCGATCAGGTGCAAGTGCTGGCCTGCTTCGATCACGAGGAGATCGGCAGTGACTCGCGTAGCGGGGCCGCCGGGCCGTTCCTTGAAGACGTGCTGGCGCGGATCAGCGGGGCACTGGGTTGGAGCGGTGACGCCGGCCACGTGGCCGTGGCGCGTTCGTTCATGATCTCTGCTGATGCCGGACATTCGATTCATCCGAACTACCCCGGGCTGCACGACCCGGATCACCAGCCGATCCTGAATGCGGGCCCGCTGCTGAAGGTGAACGCGAATCAGCGCTACACCACCGAAGGTCCAGGGACGGCGCGTTGGCTGCGGGTGTGCCGAGCCGCCGGTGTGCCCACGCAGCCGTTCGTCTCGAACAACGCGGTGCCGTGCGGGTCGACCATCGGGCCGCTGTCGGCAACCCGCCTTGGGATCGAGAGCGTTGACGTCGGCGTCCCGCTGCTGAGCATGCATTCGGCGCGCGAACTGTGCGGGGTGCAGGACGCGGCCTGGCTCACTGAGGCCTTGCGCGCGTTCTACGAACAGGGCTGACCCTGGGTTGCTTCGGGTCTACTCCGACACCGGCAGCACCACCATCGCGTCCAACGGGAGCGGTGCGTACAGGTGCGGGAAGCCGTCTTCGACGAGGACGGGTAGTTCGCGTTGCGGGTCGAGCCGCAGCAGCACCAGCTCGTCCGCGGTGAGATCGGCATAGAAGCGCTCGCGGGTCGCCGGGAGCTGCTCGGCGAAAGAGAAGTGCACGAAGCCGGCCAGATCGAAGGCCTCTCCGCGACCCGACCAGTCGTAGGAGCCGGTCTCGAGAGCCTGCTCCCATGCCCAGCGCGGCGCGTAGTGGAAGATGGGCCGTTCCTGGGGCTGCCCCGGCACTGGGAGGCCCAAGGCCAGCAGGTCGCTGCGCAGCTTGTCGGCGCCGGTGAAGAGCAGGCCGGTCAGGCCGCACGCCTGGGCGGCGGCGACGTTGTCGGCCAGGTCGTCGATGAAGACCGCCTGATCGGGTGCCACCTGATTCCGCTCGCAGGCGAGGGCGAAGATCTCTGGCTTCGGCTTGGCGATGCCTTCGAAGCCGGACACCACCAGGGTGTCGAAACGATCGAGTGCAGCGAACCGCTCGCGGATGGCGCCGAAGGTGTCGGCCGACCAGTTCGAGAGTGCACCCACCCTGATGCAATGCTGCTGCAGCTCGGCCACCAGTGCCCAGGTGCCCGGAACGAAACCGGGGATCGAGCGGTGGTTGTGGCGCCGGTAAGCCAGGATGGCTTCGGTGTCGTCGGGGAAGCGCGAGCACCACTCGGCCTCGATCTCGCGATAGGGACGGCCGTGGTCGGCTTGCCGGTTCCACTCGTAGAAGTCGACGCGTTCCATGAACGCCGGCACGGCGTCGGGGGCGAGAACCGCCTCGAAGGCGCGCTCCGGCTGCCAGTCCAGAATCACTCGTCCGAGATCGAAGAGCACCGCTTGAATCGTCACCTGGTAAGTACATCGGCTGCTGGGGCGATTCGCCACTTCAAGCCGGCCCGGTGCTCATGCGAAGGTGGAGGCACACCACCCGCGATGGAGGTCCTTCAATGCAGAAGATCGTCCCCAATCTGTGGTTCGACCACACGGCGGCCGAAGCGGCCGCCTTCTACACCGATGCCTTCCCCAACGCTCGCGTCACCGACACGCAGTACTACCCGAGCGAGGGGTTGGCGGCATTCCAGGCAGACTTCGCCGGGAAGGAGCTCACCGTCACCTTCGAGATCGACGGCTACAGCTTCGTTGCGATCAACGCCGGTCCCGAGTTCACGGTGAACCCGTCGATTTCGTTCATGCTCAACTTCGACTCCTCGCGTGATCCGGACGCGCGCGAGCATCTCGACCAGCTGTGGGCCCGGCTGGCCGATGGCGGGCAGGTGATGATGCCGCTGGATTCGTACGACCACAGCCCGCACTACGGCTGGGTGCAGGATCGCTACGGCGTGAGTTGGCAGCTGATGTTGACCAACCCGGACGGCGAGCCGCGTCCGTTCATCATTCCGACCATGTTGTTCTGCGGCCCGGCACAGAACCGGGCCGCAGAAGCGGCGTCCTTCTATACCGCACTCTTCCCAGGCTCGCGGATCGGCATGGACGTCCGCTACCCGACCGACGCCGGTCCAGCAACGGCCGGCTCGGTGATGTTCACCGACTTCGAGATCTTCGGCCAATGGTTCGCCGCCATGGACGCATCCCGCGAGCAGGACTACACCTTCAACTGCGGGGTCTCCCTGATGGTCTCCTGCGACGACCAGGTCGAACTCGACCGCTACTGGGAGGCTCTCAGCTCGGTCCCTGAGGCCGAGCAGTGCGGCTGGTGTGCCGACCGCTTCGGCCTCAGTTGGCAGTTGGTCCCGGCGAACCTGGACGAACTGATGGCCAAACCGGGTGCCTACGAGAAGCTGATGGGCATGAAGAAGATCGAGGTCGCAGCTTTCGGCTGAGGCCTACAGCTTCTTGCCGACCGTGGCCTGGTGCATGGCGGCCAGCAGCGGCTGGCTGTGGCCGGTCCAGCCGAGTTCGAGCGCCCACATGAAGCTGCCGCCGAGGTGCTGCACCCAGTCGGAGTACAGCGTGCGGTCGTAGGTCGACAGCGGGTCGTCGTAGGTGACGAAGCCGGGCTGGCCGTCGGTGCGTAGCAGGTAGGGCACCAGGCTCTCGGCGTCGCGGTGCACCGTCCATTCGCCGCTGGCCAGCATCTTCACCACGTCGGTGCCGTAGTCGAGCGAGACCACCGCGTCATCACCACAGGTGCCGTCCGCCGAGGTGGCTGCCTCCGGGCAGGCGCCGTACAGGCTGGAGACGGTCTTGTACCAGTAGCCGTAGAAGGGGGTGCCCTGATTGAGCTGCTTGCGATGGGCGCCGGCCTTGAGCATGATCTGGACCGATTCCTGGTCGCTCCCGCCCGGGGTGCATTCCGAGCTGAACGGGTTGCTCGCGGCCTTGAGGATCGGCTCGTTGAGCTGGCCGTGGCCGGTCCAGGGGCCGGCGCAGTCGTAGGTCATCACGTTGAACCAGTTGATGATTTTGGACAGCTTCTTCACCTCGTAGGAGGCGACCGTCCAGGGGGCGACGTCCTCGGACAGAATCGCCTTCTTGCCGAGCAGGTGGCGCAGCGAGGTGAAGATCGACACCAGATAGGTGCGCTCGGCCTTGGTCTCGGGGAACTCCCAGTCGATGTCGACCCCGTCGTAGTGGTGCTTCTTCGCCCAGGCGGCGACGTTGTGCGCGGCCCTCGACTGCACCTTCTTGCTGGCCTTCGACAGGGCGGGCAGCGCACCGCCGATCAGTAGCACGACGTGGTCGCCGGCCTTGTGGGCCTTGGTCACCAGGGTCTTCTCGTAGAAGCCGGACGGGACACTGAGGGAGCCGTCTTCGGTGAGGGAGATGCCGACGTGAATGATGTCGGTGAGGCTGCCGTAGGGGATCACTGCTGCGGTGTATTTCGTCGTGCCGCCCTGGCGGACCGAGGTGTTGTAGTCAGCGACCAGGCGCTTGCCCTTGCCCTTGGCCTTTTTGGCTTCGGCGAGGGCCTTCTTCTCCAGGTCCTTGCGGGCGTCGGCCTTGGCGGTCGCCGCCGCCGGGCTGGACGGCGTCGCCGCGTGGGCAGGCAGGCCGGTGAGCGGGACGAGAGTCAGGGTGAGGGCGGCGGCCAGCACGGCGCGTCCGGCCGTAGGGAGAGTCTTCATCGCAGGTATGGCTCCTTCTGGAGGCGGTTGGGGATCGGCGACGGTGCCGATGTCAGTGGCTCCGGCAGCACACTAACCGTCAGGGACATTTCTGGAAAGAGCGTTTCCAGTTTGTGATGCAGCCGTAACGCGGCGACCTCCACCCGTGCCGGCCGGCCTGACCCGGGAGCTCGGGCCGACCAGGGTCGGTGCCCGCGTCCGCGGCCCACTAGGCTTACTCCTCGTGGCTCTCACCATCGGCATCGTCGGACTCCCCAACGCGGGCAAGTCCACTCTGTTCAACGCACTCACCCGCAACAACGTGCTCGCGGCGAACTACCCGTTCGCGACGATCGAGCCGAACGTCGGCGTCGTCGGCGTCCCGGACGAGCGGCTGGACGTGCTGGCCAAGATCTTCGGCTCGGAGCGGACCGTCCCGGCGACGGTGAGTTTCGTCGACATCGCCGGCATCGTGAAGGGCGCGTCCAAGGGCGAGGGGATGGGTAACGCCTTCCTGGCCAACATCCGTGAGGCCGACGCCATATGCCAGGTGACGCGGGTGTTCCGCGACCCGGACGTGACCCACGTCGATGGGGCGGTCAACCCCGGCAGCGACATCGAGACCATCCGGACCGAGCTCATCCTCGCCGACCTGCAGACCATCGAGAAGGCGCTGCCCCGGGTCGAGAAGGAAGCCCGGATCAAGAAGGAGAAGCAGCCGGTGCTTGCTGCGTTCCAGCAGGCGAAGGAGACCCTCGACTCCGGTGTGGGTGTCCATGCTGCCGGGCTGGATCTGGAGCCACTGCGTGAACTGTTCCTGCTGACCGCCAAGCCGTACCTTTACGTGTTCAACTGTGACGCCGACGAGCTGGCCGACACCGAACTGTTGGCGAAGATGCGCGCCATCGTCGCCCCGGCGGAGGCGATCTTCCTCGACGCCAAGATCGAGGCGGAGCTGTCGGAGCTGGAGCCGGAGGAGGCCGCCGAGTTCCTGGCGGAGATGGGCATCACCGAGCCCGGCCTCGACACCCTGGCCCGTGTCGGCTACGAGACCCTCGGCCTGCAGAGCTACCTGACCGCCGGCCCGAAGGAATCCCGCGCCTGGACGATCAAGAAGGGCGCCACCGCGCCCGAGGCTGCTGGTGTGATTCACACCGACTTCCAGAAGGGCTTCATCAAGGCCGAGGTGGTCAGCTTCTCCGATCTTGTCGATGCCGGCTCGATGAATGCCGCCAAGGCCGCCGGCAAGGTCAGGCTCGAAGGCAAGGACTATGTGATGGCTGATGGGGACGTGGTGGAGTTCCGCTTCTCGAGCTGACCGATAGGTCTGGCCGTGGTGGGCTGCTTTCGGTGGCATCAACCGATGTGCAGTTGGCTTGGTGCGGCGACCTGGTGCGGAACTCGGCATTCGTTGCTGACGATGGCTGCTGCCGCTTTCGTATGAAGTGTCCGGTGTCGCTGGAGGCTGCACAACTGGGGCGTCGTGATCGAGGGCCACGACGTCGGTCCCGGCCCCGGAGCGCTACCTGGCTCGCTGCCAAGTTCGAGGTGAGTTCGCGCACCCATCGAGCGTGACCGGTCGGCACTCCAATAGTCTCGGTTCGGCCATCTGATGCCGGGTGTTGTGCCCGCAGGCATGGCATCCTCTTGCGGTGACGATGAAAGGCCGGGGCCCGAGACCGAAGCCCGACGA
This sequence comes from Propionicimonas sp., assembly GCA_036788135.1. GTDB lineage: Bacteria > Actinomycetota > Actinomycetes > Propionibacteriales > Propionibacteriaceae > Propionicimonas. The sequence goes on along the minus strand of DAIQNZ010000006.1, from coordinate 60,005 downwards.
GCGGGAGGAGTTCCTCCGCCGGCTGCGCGGCAGCTTTCGTTGGGTCCTTGGTTCCGCGGACGTGACTGGGTGGTGGCGCGATCCCGAACTCGTCGGCGCGCTCGGCCGTGCCCTAGCGGACTTGGCCGCCGATGCTGAGCCTGAGGTCGTGATCGGGCCGCAGTCTCGGGGCGCTCTCGTGGGGGCTTTGGTTGCGCAGCATCTCGGGATCGGGCTCATCGAGTTGCGCAAGGAGGTGAGTCGGCTGGCCCACAGCGACGAGTGGTTGGTGGTGCATACGCCGCCCGACTACCGTGATCGCAATCTCGAACTCGGGATTCGGGCCGATCTTCTGGCTCCAGGCACGCGCGTCCTGTTTGTCGACGACTGGGTCGACACCGGCGGACAGTTGCAGGCGGCCCATGCGATCACCATGCAGGCCCATGCCAACTGGTGTGGAACGGCGGTCATCGTGGACGCGCTTGCCGATGCCCGCTTGCGGCGCGAACTGAGCGTTCGCTCGCTGGTGCGAGTACGAGATCTGTGATCTCCGGATTGTCGGTCAGCGATCTGCGACGCCTGCGCTCTTGTGAGTGAACGTCAGATGCGTCACGCCGCTGGGTGAGGCGACCGACTCCACGTCGAAGTCCCTCTCGACCCCCTCCAACCCGTCCCACAGCCGGACGCCACGACCAAGCACGATCGGCACCTGGACCACGTGCAGATGGTCGACCAGGCCTGCCGAGAGGAAGTCACGCACCACGGTCGGCCCGCCGCCGACGCGAACGTCCAAGCCCCCGGCGGCTTCCCTGGCGATCGCCAAGGCGTTGGTCGGCGAGGCGTCCAGGAAGTGGAAGGTGGTGCCGCCGTCCATCACCAGATCGGGGCGCGGGCGGTGAGTGAGCACGAAGGTGGGGGTGTGGAACGGGGGATTCGGCCCCCACCATCCGGTCCAATCCGGGTCGTTCTGCCAGCCGGGCGGGCCGAACTTGTGGGATCCCATGATCTCGGCGCCGATCCCGACGCTGTGCTGCTCGGCGAAGGCGTTGTCGACGCCGGTCGACCCATCTGGTGCCCAGTAGCGAGTGGCCATCATCCATTGATGCAGCCGCTGGCCGGCGTGCCCGAAGGGTGACTCCAGCGTCTGCGGCTCACCGGTCGCGAAGCCGTCCAATGAGATCGAGAAGTTGTGGACCCGGGTCCGAGCCATCGCGCGCCTCGTGTTGTCGAGTAGGGCTGTCTGTCTCAGGCTCGCACGGTCGGCTGACGGCGAGCAATGGGTCGCGACTCCTCACAAGTGCGGTGTGTCGGGCCTAGGCTGAGGCCAGGTCGAGAGGAAACCCCATGCTCTACGCGAAGCCACGACCATCTGCCGGACTGATGGTCGCCGGCGTGCTGCTGTTGGCTGCCGCGGCGCTGGTTCGGTGGCTCCCGTCGGCAGTGCTCGGAGCCGACGTCTTGGCGGGGATCCTCGGGGTGGGCGGCGTGATCTGCCTGGTCGTCGCAGTCTGGAGACTCTTCAGTGCGCTGGACGCGGCGCTGCTGCACCGCTGGCAGGCGCTCGTGGAACAGAAGTCACGCCAAGCCCAAGCCGGTCAGGGCGCGAACGAGCGCCCCTAGCGCGAGCGACGGTTCATCTCGTCGACGATCCAGCGTGCGGTTTCTCGCGGGCACGCCCCTGGTTCACTGAAGCTCACCGCGAACACGCCTGTGACCTCGGTCAGCGTCGGCACGCCCTGAAGCTGAAGGATCGCATCGGCCTCGGCCGCGTACTCGTCGCGCGGTGCGCCGTTGGCGATCAACCCCACCGGATCGGCCTCAGCCAAGATCGTGATCAGGTCGTCGCGCGCGATGTTCATGACGAAGAGCCTAGAAGATGGGCAGGCCTCCTCGAACCGGTGGAGCGAACTGCGCTCGGTAGCGACGATGGGTTTCCAACCGCGCAGGTCGGGGCCCGCCCGAAGACACAGCGGAGGCGATTGTGAGCAATCACGCCCGCGCTTGCCGTCGGCCTTGAAAGATAGGCACGTGATCACGACGGAGCCGCCCGACGCGGCCTCGGCCACCCCGCAGTACCGCAACGAGCACTGCGACTATCGCGAGCTGTCCAAGCGCGACCGGCACGCACTGCGCGATCTGCTCAAGATGGCCTTTCCGATCGGCAAGTCGTCACACGAGCTGTGGAGCGAGTTCACCGAGACCACGGCCTTCGTCCGCCGGATCGTGGAACCAACCGAGTCCGATCCGGCCGAGGGCATCATCGGGGCGGCCATCGTGATGAGCTACCCCGAAGACCAGTACGACTACCTGGCATACCTGGCGATCCACCCCGACTACCGTCGCCGCTGGCGGCTGTTCGCGCGCACACCGCAGCCGCACCACGGAACCGAGTTGCTGCGGGACATCTACGAGGTGATGCGTGACAAGGTCAGCCCGACGCGCATGCAGCGAACGTTGATGATCGAGCCGGCCGGAGAGCCGGCGCTGCGCTTCTACCTGCACGCGTTGCCGGCCAATGAGTATCCGTTGCAGTTCTCCGCTGAGGACTGGGTGATCTCGGTGGCCTACGACGGCTTCGCGTTGTGACGACGGTCCGGAGCCTCGAGCCGGTCTTCGCGCAGCGTCGAGTGGCGCCCTGTCTGGGCGTGCGTGGGGTATGGGTTGTTCTTCCATGCTGACCTTGCCAGGCTGGGTGACTGATTCGAAGTCTTGTTCGATTTTCTCAGGATGTTTTCAGTTTGGCTAGGGGTGATGGATCGTTTCAGTCTCGGGTTTGTGTCGGTGGGGGTTGGTTGGCTTGATCTATGACCAATCCGGACGTGTTGCTTGCGGAGATCGAGGCCTGCCTCGATCGCTTTGACGTGTCTGAGGTGGGACGGGGCGAGCGGCTGGCTGTTTCGCAGCGGGCGCAGCGGTTGGCGTCGCGGTTGAATGCGGTGTCGGTGACGTTGTTGGGTATGGCGGATGCGGCGTCGGAGTCTTTGCGGGATGCGGGGACGCCGACGTCGACGTGGTTGGCGACCAAGGGTGGGTTGTCGAAGCGTGAGGCGGCGGGAATGCTGCACCAGGCGCGGGAGTTGTGTCAGCGGCCCGGGGTGGGTCAGGCGGCGGTCGATGGTGCGATCAGTGTCGCGAAGGCGCGCACGATTTCGAGGGTTTTGGACGGCCTGACTGGGCTCGACGCGGAACAGTCGGCACAGGCCGAGCGGGTGATGCTTGATCTCGCTGCACGGCAAGACAATGACCAACTCGCCAAAGCCGCTCCGGTGGTACTCGCGGCTGTCGCGGGCGATGATGCCGACACGGCTCAGGAGCGACAGCTTCAACGACAAGCCGAAGCTGCGCAACGCAACCGCAGCCTGGTGTTTGGGCGTGACGGGAACGGGTCGGTCACCTTTTCCGGAAGTCTCCCGCGGGTGGCTGGTGAAGCCTTCATCACCCTCATCGACTCCTACGCGGAGTCGCGGCGGCGCAGCGCGGTCGAAGAGCGTGATCCGGCTGCAGCTCTACGCACCCCGGCGCAGCGACGGGCTGATGCTTTGCTGGATCTCATCGCGGCCCACCAGCGTGAGCGGCGAGCGCCGAGCACGGGCGGGGATCGTCCGCGGGTTGTGGTGACGCTGAACTACGACCGCTTGCGCAGCGCTGCCGTCGGAGCGGGAATCATCGCTGAGGACGAGCTGATCTCTGCCGGCGAGTTGAGGCGACTGTGCTGCGACGCCGACCTGGTGCCCGCCGTGCTTGGCGGCGCTTCCGAGACGCTCGACGTCGGGCGCGAGCATCGCCTGGTTACGCGCGGCATTCGCACCGCCTTGGTGTTGCGGGACGGCGGCTGCGTGTTTCCGGGGTGCAGCACCCGTCCGGCGGTGTGCGAGGCGCACCATCTCACGCCCTGGTGGGACGGCGGCGAGACGGCCCTGTCGAATCTCGCGCTGTTGTGCCACCACCACCACGGCTTGGTCGAACCGGCCAAATACACCACCCGCGACCAATGGGAACTACGAATCGGTGACGACGGGATCCCAGAAGCCATCCCACCCCGCCGCTACGACCCCCAACGAAGACCGATACGGCACCAACGATTCGGGCAGGAAGGTGACAGGGGCCCGAATAGATCAGCCGAAAGAGATGACCCGCCGGGGGCACCGCCGCCGTTAGCGAGCGACCTTCATGAGCCGAACTGTGCCGTGGGCCTGGAGTCGGGAGGGCGCGCGCTCACGAGGAGCCGATCTGAGCGCGGTCCGGTGGACATGCGGAGCGTACGGCGAGCCGTCACGCGGGTGTGATCTCACTGACGGAGGTGAGGGCTCGTGGGGACGGGAACGCGTCTCTCGGATGCTGAGGTGCGTGATGTCGGTCGGAACTGATGGTCCGGGGCTCGTCCATGAAGGATGCGGGTCGTCGCGAGGTGGGCGACGACGGGGTGAGGTGGGCGCCGACGGGGCGAGGTGGGCGACGACGGGGCGTGCGCTACTGCGGCAGCGTCATGACCTCGACGCCGTCCTTGGTGACGGCGATGGTGTGCTCGCTGTGCGAGGTGCGGCACCCGGTTGCGCTGCGCAGCGTCCAGCCGTCGGCATCGGTGACCAGTTCGGCGGTGTCCGACATCACCCACGGTTCGAGCGCAATCAGCATGCCGGGGCGCAGCCGATAGCCACGCCCGGCCCGTCCCGCATTGGGAATATGCGGGTCCTGGTGCATCGTCGAGCCAAGGCCATGGCCGCCGAAATCGGTGTTCACCGCATAGCCCGCCTTTCCCAGCACCTGGCCAATGGCGTTCGAGACGTCGCCGAGAGGCACTCCTGGCCCGGCGGTGGCGACTGCCACCCGCAACGCCTCCTGGGTCGCCCCGATCAAGCGGACGCTCTCGGCAGGCCGCGACTCGCCGATGATGAAGCTGATCGCCGAGTCGGCGACCACGCCGTCAAGCGACACCGCCAGGTCGAGCGAGAGCAGATCTCCGTCGGCGAGGGCGTAGTCGAACGGGAGCCCGTGCAGCACGGCGTCGTTCACCGAGGTACAGATGTAGTGCCCGAACGGACCGCGCCCGAACGATGGGGCGTAGTCGATGTAACAGGACTCGGCCCCGGCCTTGACGATCAGTTCTTTGGTCCAGCGATCGATGTCGAGCAGGTTCGTGCCGACTGTGCTGCGTTCCTTCATGGCCTGCAGGATGTTGGCGACCAGTGCTCCGGTCTTCTTCGCGCGGGCTAGACCGCTGGCGTTCATGATCTCGATCATCTGTGAAACTTCCTGCTCACCAATAACTATCCCGGCAATGGTATCCCGGTACTAGAATCCCAGCCATGGTCAGATTGCCACTCAGCGCCGCGGAAGTCGAACGGGGACAGCGCCTCGGTGCGCTCCTGCGCCGAGCTCGGGGTGAGCGTCCGATGCTGGACACCGCGCTGGCCGCCGGCATCTCCCCGGAGACCCTGCGCAAGATCGAGTCCGGACGGGTGGCCACCCCGGCGTTCGCAACGGTGGCGGCGGTCGCGCAGGTGTTGGGCCTGTCTCTTGATGAGCTGTGGACGCAGCTTGGCGCCGCTGACGGTGACCGGGTGCGAGTCGCAGCCTCGCGAGGCGCCCGCGAGAAGCTGGCCTCCTAGCAGGGCCGGGGCTGCCGCAGCCGATCCGCCTACTGCAGCGCCGACGTCAAGCGAGCCAGGTTGTCCAGAATGGTCGAGCGCAACGGCTGCTGCTGCCACTCGTCGAGGGTCAACTCGCGGGAAGCCTCGCGGTAGGCGTCTTCGACCTTCCGCAGCTGGCCGACGAACTCCTGGCCGCGTACCAGCATCGAGATTTCCAGGTTGAGACCGAACGACCGCATGTCCATGTTGCTGGAACCGATGATGGCGACCTCGTCGTCGATGGTCATCGACTTGGAGTGCAGGATGAACGGCGGCTGGTACATCCAGATCGTCACCCCAGCCCGCAGGAGCGCCTCGTAGTAGCTGCGTTGGGCGTGGTACACCATCGCCTGATCGCCGATCTCGGAGACGAACAGCTCCACCTTCAGTCCGCGCTGGCAGGCGCTGGAGATGGCCAGCAGCAAGCCCTCGTCGGGGATGAAATAGGGCGAGACGATGATCACGCGTTCCTGGGCTGCATAGAGCAGGCTCATGAACAGCTTGAGGTTGTTCTGGAACTCGAAGCCCGGGCCGGACGGCACGATCTGGGCGTCGAATCCTCCGACCTGGCCACTGATGCTGAGATCGCCTTCGGGATTGGCGAGGATCTGATCGGTCTCGCTGTACCAGTCACCGAGAAAGACCCCGTTGATCGCGGCCACCACCGGGCCTTCGAGCCGAACCATCAGGTCGACCCAGTGCAGGCCGCGGCGAATGTTCTTGCGCAGGTTGTAGCTGGAGTCGGTCAGGTTCTGCGAGCCGGTGAAGGCCACCAGCCCGTCGACCACCAGCAGTTTGCGGTGATTGCGCAAGTCAGGGCGCTGATACTTCCCCTTGAAGGGCTGCAAGGGGAGCATGAGCTGCCAGGTCGCGCCCATCGCGTTGAGCCGGGCCAGGGTCTTCTTGTAGTACGGCTTGCCCCGATTGGCCCAGTGGTCGAGCAAGACCCGAACGCTGACGCCTCTCTCGATCGCCTGTTCCAGAGCCTGGAAGAAGGTCTCGGTCGCCTCGTCGGCCTGAAAGATGTAGAACTCGACGTGGACGTAGGAGTTCGCTTCGCGGACGGCCTTCGCCATCGCTTCGATGCTCTCCTGGTAGTCGGAGAACAGGTGGGCGGTGTTTCCGCCGGCCAGCGGCATCGCGCCCAGGTTTCGATTCAACGTCACGACGGACTCGAACCACTCCGGCGCCGGCGGCTGGGTGCTGCTGACGATCTCGCCCTCGGTCGTCGCGCGGATGTAGGCGTTGATTTCGTCCTGCTTGCGCCGACGCGCCAGCGGCAGCTGCGGATTGCCGATCAGCAGGAAGAGAATCAGCCCGATCTCCGGGATGAAGAAGATGGCCAGCAGCCAAGCCATCGCTGAGGTCGGGCGCCGATTGCGTGGGATGACGATCAGGGCTGCGATGCGGATGATCATCTCGATCAGCGCGAGCAGCGCCGCGAGCCAGGTCAAATGGGCGGGAAAACTCACCAGCACCCCCGACCGATCGACTCACATGACGCGCACAGCCTAGCGATCAGGCTGGGACTCGGGCGATGATCCGCGAGACGGCTCCGGCGCGATCACGCCGATCGGCATGCTGGCGAAGCCGTCGGCGCTTCCACAGCTCAGCTTCCCTGCGGCGGGTCATCCCGGTCGTACAGCTCGCCGGTGGCCAGGTCGATAGCTTTGGCTTCGGGCGGCAGGTTCGACAGATCGGGGGCGATCACCAGTTCGGGCAGACCGGTTGCGGGCATTCGCGGCGCTCCCAGCTGCTCGACATGCGGCCCGGCGAGCACCAACTCGTGGCCGGAACGCATCGGCAGCGTGCGACCGACGAAGAAGTCCTCCGAGATCGCCCACCAGATGAACATCAAGACCACCCCGAGGGCCAGCGCCAACAGGCCGGTGACGCCGACAGCGCCGTAGCCGAACAAGGTGATGTTCTCGCCGGTGTCCTCGTTCACCAGCCAGTCCGGTGCCAGGAATTGCCGCAGCCCATAGAAGAAGGTGGCCAGCATGATCACCCCTCCGGCCAGCGGTATCAGGCCCCGCATGACGAAGTTGCGCACGCTGGAGGCCAGGCTCTTGCGGTAGAACCAGATGCACGCGAAGCCGGTCAGGCCGTAGTAGAAGGCGATCATCAAGCCGATCGATCCGATCAGCGCCGACAACATCTCGCTGCCTAGCAGGGTGAAGCCGAGGTAGAAGACCACAGAGACGACTCCCATCGCGATCGTGGCGACGGTCGGCGTCAGGTTCTTCGGATGCACCTTCGCGAAAGATGCCGGCAGCGCCTTGAAAACGCCCATCGACAAGGCCGTCCGCGCCGTGGGCAGGATCGTGGTCTGGGTCGACGCCGAAGCCGACGTCAGGATCGACGCCGCCAGCAATGCCAAAGCGATGTGGCCGAGGACGCTGTCGCCGAACAGATCAGGCGCGATGGCATTGAACACTTCGGACGCATTGGCCGCGTTCCCCAGCCCGACACCCTCGGTGCCGACGCCGGCGAACGCCACCGCGGCGATGGTCACCGTTGCATAGGTGACCAGCAGCAAGACGGTCGAGATCACCGCCGCTCGACCTGGAGTCGTACCCGGATCGTCGCTCTCCTCGTTGCAGGCCACCGCCGTGTCCCAGCCCCAATAGATGAAGAAGGCGGTCAGCAGCGCGGGCGCGACGACAGCGCCGAAGTCGAGCCCGAAGGGGGACAGCCAGTCCCACGACGGCAGCAGCGAGTAGGACTCGGCCGTGCCGGAGTACACCCGAATGAGCGCCACCGCCGCGAACATGATCATCACCAGCACTTCAATGCCGAGGAGCGCGTATTGGAGCTTGGCGCTGACCTCGATGCCCTTGTAACAGATCCAGGTCATGATCGCGATCCAGGCCAAGCCGGCTGCGGTCGAGGCGAAGACATTGTTGGCCAGGTCGGCGGCCCCGAACAGGGTGAACGAGTACGAACCGGCGACCTGTGCGAGATTCGCCATCACGATGACGTCGGCGGCAATGATGCCCCAGCCGCCCAGCCAGCCGACGATCGGGCCGAAAGTCCTTGTTGCCCAAGTAAACGTGGTGCCGCAGTCGGGCTCGGCGTTGTTCAGTTCCTGGTAGGCCACCGCAATGAAGTACATCGGGATGAAGGCCAGCACGATGATCGCCGGCGCTTTCACCCCGGCCAACAAGGCGCCGCCGGAGGCGACCACGAAGCCCAGGCTTGCCGCCAAGGAGTAGGCCGGTGCCGTGGAGGCCATTCCGACCACCACGCTGGACAGCAGCCCGAGGGCTCCGCCCTTGAGGCCCTTTTCCGATGCTTCTGGATAACCCAGCGGTGCATCGTCGCTGACCGCATTGTCCATGGCCGATCCGCCTCCTTTGGCGAAGCCCGCTGCCCGCCAGCCGGAAGCGTAGAACCGCCAGCGGCGTGCAGGGTTTCGATCACATTAAGGACGACAGCTTTTGCGCCGACCCGCCGAGAAATCTCGCAGCAGGTCGAGTCGCCGTCAAGGAGTCAGCGGGCTTTTCAGGACGAGTTATGCCTTGCCTTTGAACTGGCTGAACCACAGGTCGCGGTAGAGACCCTCGGTGGCAATAAGGTCGTCGTGGCGCCCCTGCTGCACGATTCGGCCCTGGTCGACCACCAGAATGCTGTCGGCGTCCGAGATCGTCGACAACCGGTGCGCGATCACGAACGACGTCGTGCCGGCCATCAGCCGGCGCAGGCCCTCTTGGATCAGCTTCTCGGTGCGAGTGTCCACATTGGAAGTGGCCTCGTCCAGGATCAGGATGCGCGGCTGGGCGACCATGGCCCGCGCGATGGTCAGCATCTGCCGCTGTCCCTGGCTGAGGTTCGCGCCGCGTTCGACCAACATGGTCTGGTAGCCGTCGGGGAGTGCCTCGATGAAGTGATGGGCATTGGCCTGCGTGGCTGCCGCGATGCACTCCTCGTCGGTCGCGCCTTCGCGGGCATAACGCAGGTTGTTCATGATGGTGTCGGAGAACAGGAAGGCCTCTTGCAGCACCATGCCCACGTTCGCTCGCAAGCTACCGATCGTGACCGCAGTCAGCGGCTGGTCGTCGACCAGCACCTCGCCGGCGTCCACGTCGTAGTAGCGGGTCAAGATGTTGATGATGGTGCTCTTGCCGGCCCCGGTCGGCCCGCAGATGCCGATCTTCTGACCGGGCAACGCGGTGAAGGTGTTGTCGCGCAGAATCTGGCGTCCGGGCACATAGGAGAAGTCGACATCGCGGAACTCGACCTTGCCACCTTCGAAGTGGAAGGGCTGAGCTTGCGGAGTGTCGACCACGGTCGGCACGTCGTCGACGATCTCGAACACTCGCCGTCCGGCCGCGATGGCGGAAAGGGTCGTGGTGGCCAGGTTCGACAGGTCGGACAACGGCTGAGCCAGCAGGCCGGCGAGTCCGACGAAGGCGATCACCTCGCCGACATCGGCTTGACCGTCGGCGGCGAGCAAGCCGCCGACGACCAGCACGACGACCATCTGCACCGTGGTCATGGCCATGGTCGCGGGGAACTGCAGCAGTCCGGTGAAGGTGGCGTGCGAGGCCGTCTGGAAGACCCGACCGGCTTCCTGCTCGTGCTGCTTGGCCGCCCAGTCCTGCCGACGGGTCGAGATCAGCACCCGGTGGCCGGAGATGGTCTCCTCCTGGAAACCCGACAGGTCACCGAGTTGCTCCTGTAGCCGGGCGTAGGCCGGACCGGCAGCGTGCGAGACCGCGGCGGCGACCAGCAACAGCACCGGAACGACTGTCAGCGCGGCCAGCGTGAGTCGCCAGTTCGTCACCGCCATCAAGACCACGATCAGCACCACCTGGAAGATGCCGCGCATGATCTGCGAGACGGCATTCTCGTTGAAGGTGGCCACCGACTCGGTGTCGTTGGTGACCCGGCTGAGCAGCTGGCCGACCGGCTGGCGATCGAAGAAGCTCAGCGAGAGCCGCTGCATGGTGGCGAACATGTCGCGCTGCAGGTTCATGGTGGCCGACGTCGCGAGTCGGGTCATCAGGAACTCTGAGAAGCCGGCGAGCAGGGCGTAGGCGACCGCGGCGACGGCTGCGGCGATCACCCAGGCTTGCAGCTGGGCTGCGTCGCCGGCGCGCATCGCGTTCACGGCGTAGCCGGTGATCGCGGGGATCGCGGTCAGGGCGATCACCGACAGCGCACGCAGGCTCACTGCAGCCCAGAAGCGGCCGGTGCGTCCCTTGCCGCCGATGTAACCGAACAGCCGGCCCAACACGGCGCGCTCATCGGTGGGACGCTCGCGCGGAGGGGTCAGCACGTCGTTCGTCGTCGCGGTCATCGCGCCACCTCCTGGATCGGGCCGAGCTGTGACTGGTAGATCTCGCGGTAGAGCTCGCTGCGTTGCAGCAGCTCCTCATGAGTGCCTTCGTCGCTGATCCGTCCGCCGTCAAGCAGGACGATCCGATCCAGGTCGATCACCGCGCTGATCCGCTGGGCGACGTAGATCACGGTGGCGCCGTTGACGTCGTGGGGGATCGCGGCCTGGACGCGGGTCTCGGTGGCGACATCGAGCGCGCTGGTCGAGTCGTCGAGGATCAGTATCCGTGGACGGGGCACCAGCGCCCGCGCCATCGATAGCCGCTGGCGCTGACCGCCGCTGAAGTTGTAGCCGCGACGGGCCACCGGGGAATCCCAGCGTTGCGGCAGTGCATCGACGAAGCCATAGGCGTCCGAGGCCTTGGCGGCCTCGGCGATCCGGTCGTCGGAGGCGTCCGGGGCGGCAAAGCGGAGGTTCTCGCGGACGTCGCCTTGGAACAGCACGGCCTCTTGGAGCGCTGTGCCCACGATGGAGCGCAACCGATCCAGCGGGATCTCGCGGACGTCGACGCCGTCGATGGTCACCCGGCCTTCGCGCGGATCGTAGAAGCGTGGCACCAAGTTGACCAGCGAGGTCTTGCCCGACCCGGTCGCCCCGAGGATGCCGAGGGATTGGCCGGGCTCGATCACCAGATCGATGCCGTGCAAGACGTCGCGGCCAGCCTCGTCGGAGCCGTAGCCGAAGCTGACACCCTCGAAGGCGATGCGCGCACCGCCGGTCGCGGAAACCTCGGTGGTGCCGCCGGGCGGTAGCAGGGGTTCGGCGTCGATCACCTCGAACACGCGGCGGGCCGAGGTACCCCCGCGCAGCAGGTAGGGCGCGATCAGCGCGGCGAGCGCGAGCGGGACCACCACCAGGCTGAGGTACTGGGTGAAGGCGGTGACCTGACCGATCGTGGTGCCGTCGCCGCCGATGACCTTCTGCCCGCCGACGGCCAACGTCAGCGCGATGCCGAGCTGAGTGACGGTGTTCATCATCGGCGTCAGCAAGGCCACCCGGAAGGCGGCAGCCGCGGCGGGTCGGCGCAGGGCGTCGGTGCGGGCGTCGAAGCGCTCGGTCTCGAGCTGCTCGCGCCCGAAAGCCTTGACCACCCGAACGCCGGCCAGGTTCTCCTGCAGGGAGTTGTTGACCTCGTCGAGCCGCTTCTGACGCTCGTCGTAGGCCCGTTCCATCGGTCGGATCAGCGCGACCGCGGTCGCCAGCACGATCACGGCGACGATGATCAGGATCCACACCATTCCCGGAGCGGTCAGCGAGGCGAGGCCGAGGGAGACGACCAGCATGAAGGGGGCGTACAGCAGCAGCATCACGCCGAACAGCACCGCATTGGCCACATTGGAGATGTCGGAGTTCAACCGCACCAGCAGGTTGCCTGTCCGCATGCCGTCGAAGTTGCCGAACGAATAGCGCTGCACGTTCTCGTAGGCCTGCGTGCGTAGCACGTAGGCGGTGCCCTGAGAGAAGAAGACCGCGATCACCGCGACCCCGGCGAGGAACAATCCGGCGGCGACGCCGAGGACGGCCATCCACAGTCCGCTGTCGAGAATCACCTCGGTGTCGCCGGCCAACAGGCCGTCATTGACCAGTCCGGCATTGAGCGCCGCCGTGCCCAGCGTGCACACCGCCGACAGCAGCAGCAGCACCTGGGAAAGGATCAACCGCCCACGATAGGGACGATAGAGCGCCAGCACCCTGCGGACGGGGTGCTGGGCGGCAGCGGGTCGGGGGCTGGAAATCATGGCTTCACCGTCTGGAGTTGGGGTGGGCACGGAACGAGGTTCGTCGCGACACGGCGACGACAAAGGCGCGCCGGGGGTGCCGTCGGCGCATGGTGGTCCGACACAGTTGGGAGTGTAGGGCGAAAGCCGATGGATCGAACCGAAGCTCGCCAAAACATGGCGCGTGGCATCAGCGGTATGGGGCCGGGCGGGCTATTCAGGCCCGCCCGGACGGCAGCGGCACTGTCGGTTTGCGCGCGGAGACCGGACCGTTGAGGTAGCCGTAGATCATTCCGATCAGGATTCCTCCGCCGACCAGATTGCCGGCAAAAGCGACCGCGACGGCGGCGGCGGCCTGGCCGACATCGATCCCGTGGCTCACGCCGTAGATCGTGAACAACACGGTATTGGCCACGGAATGCTCGAAGCCCATGATCGTGAACACGAAGACGCCGCCCCACAGCGCGATGAACTTGCCGAAGTCGGAAGTCACCAGGCCTTTGTAGATCACCAGCATGGCCAGATTGATCAGCAGATTGCAGAAGATGGCGCGGACGAAAAGGTCGCTGACGCCGAGCAGCCCGTGATTCAGATAGCCGAGCTTGGTGGCGACCGAGTGCTCCACCAGCGTCAGGGTCGGTCCACTGAGCAAGGTCGACCCGGACACCAGGATCGCGACCAGCAGCCCGCCGAGCGCATTGCCGAGCAGGCACAGTCCGAGCAGTCCGAACCCGCGACCGACTCGCAGGCGGCGCTGCTGCACCCCGACGCCGACCATCATCATCGTCGAGGTGGTCAGCTCGGAGCGGGTGAAGGAGATGAAGAAGAGCACCAGGCCGAAGACGGACGCGCCGGCCAGCTTGCCGCGGAACCCGGCCTGATCTCCCAGGGCCGCGGTCACACTGGCGCTGACGGTGTAGTTGGCCAGGTACAGCACGCCGATGATCACGCCGGCCATCGCTGCGCGCACCAGATAGCGGACGGTGCGGGTGCCGGCGAGCCGCCACTTGTCGTCCAGGGCATCGAGCACCGTGGGAACGAAGGCGGGGCGGGCGTGGGTGGAGGTGGACGTCATCGGCGGCCTCTCGAGGGTCGGGCGGTGCGGGATCAGGAGCGGTGCGGGATCAGGAGCGGTGCGGGATCAGTAGGTGGTCAGGCCGCGAGCGGCAAACACGGCGCGCGCCGCAGCGACGGCGTCGGGCGTCGGCGGCTGAGTGTCGGCCAGTTCGTAGGGCAGCCCCAGCTCGGCCCACTTGTCGCGACCCATTTGATGGAAGGGCAGCACCTCGACGCGGCTGACGGTGGGCAGCGACGCGGCGTAGTCGGCGACGGCGGTGATGGTGGCCGGAGCGTCGGTGAGGCCTGGCACCAGTACGAAGCGGATCCAGGTTTCAACGCCGGACGCGGCCAGACGTCGTCCGAAGTCGAGGGTGGGTGCCAGTCGGCGCCCGGTGACGCGGTGGTAGGTGGGCTCGTCGCCGGCCTTGACGTCGAGCAGCACCAGGTCGAGGTCGGCGAGCATGTCGTCGTCGCAATGAGTGCCGAGGAAGCCGGAGGTGTCCAGCGTGGTGTGGATGCCCAGTTCCTTGGCGCCGCGCAGAATGCGCCGAACGAAAGCGGGCTGGGCCAGCGCCTCGCCGCCGGAGAGGGTGATGCCGCCGCCGGTGGCGCGGAACACGCCACGGTAGCGACGAATCTGCGCCAGCAGGTCGTCGGCCAGCACCGGAACGCCGCGCCGCGGCGTCATGGTGTCGGGGTTGTGGCAGTACAGGCAGCGCAGCGGGCAGCCGGCGAAGAAGGTGGTCATCCGGGTACCGGGGCCGTCCACGGCCGTGACCAGCTCCCAGGAGTGAACGATGCCCACCTCGCCGGAGCGCTGCCCGAGCAACAGATCGGCGCGGGACAGATGCTCCGCGGTCGGGATGCCGCCGAGCATCGCGGCCCGGACCGGGGGTGGCCCGCAGACCCCGCCGCTATCCGGCAGGGCCTGCGTGGCCGTCGTTGCGCTCACTCAGACAGCTTCGTGGAACGTGCGCGAGAGCACGTCGAGCTGCTGCTCACGGGTGAGCTTGGTGAAGTTCACCGCGTAGCCGGAGACCCGAATGGTCAACTGCGGGTAGTTCTCCGGGTTCTCCATCGCGTCGAGCAGGGTCTCTCGGTTCAACACGTTGATGTTGGCGTGATAGAGACCCTCACCGAAGCCGGCGTCCAGGATGCCGACCAGGTTCGCGACCCGCTCCTCCTCGGTGCGTCCGAGAGCGGCGGGGGTGACCGTGTTGGTCAGCGAGATGCCGTCCAGGGCGTCGGAGTAGTCGAGCTTGCCGACACTCATCATCGACGCGATCATGCCGTGGGTGTCGCGCCCGTTCTCCGGGTTGGCGCCCGGGGCGAACGGCGTGCCGGCGGCGTGGCCGCACGGGAATGCCCCGGTGAACTTGCCGTAGACCACATTCGAGGTGATGGTCAGCACCGACTGGGTCGGCACGGCGTCACGGTAGAGCTTGATCGCCTTGATCTTGTCCATCACGGTCTTGACCACGAGCTTGGCCAGCTCGTCGGCGCGGTCGTCGTCATTGCCGTAGAGCGGGTACTCGCCCTCGGTGATGTAGTCGACCACCAGGCCGGTCTCGTCGCGCACCGGGGTGACGGTGGCGTACTTGATCGCCGACAGCGAGTCGGCCACGATCGACAGTCCGGCGATGCCGCAGCCCATGGTGCGCACGATCTGGTCGTCATGCAGCGCCATCTCCATGGCCTCGTAGGCGTACTTGTCGTGGCTGTAGTGGATGATGTTCAGCGCCTCGACGTAGGTCTCGACCGCGTGGGTGAGCATGTCGTCGTACTTGGCCCAGACCTCGTCGAAGGTCAGCGGTGCGTCGCCGTCGATCGGTGCGAAATCAGGGACGATCAGCTTGCCGGTGCGCTCATCGCGACCGCCGTTGATGGCGTACAGCAGCGCCTTGGCCGCGTTCAGCCGCGCGCCGAAGAACTGCATCTGCTTGCCGATCGCCATCGGCGAGACGCAGCACGCGATCGCGGTGTCATCGCCCCAGTGGCAGCGGATGTCGGCGTCGGACTCGTACTGGATCGCGGAGGTCTCGATCGAGATCTGCGAGCAGAAGTCCTTGTAGCCGGCCGGCAGTGCGGGATCCCAGTAGATCGTGATGTTCGGCTCGGGGGCCGGGCCGAGGTTGCGCAGCGTCTGCAGCAGCCGGAACGAGGTCTTGGTGACCAGGGTGCGGCCGTCGTTGGCGAAGCCGCCGTCGGACCAGGTCGCCCAGTAGGGGTCGCCGGAGAAGATCTGGTCGTACTCGATGGTGCGCAGGAAGCGGACGATACGCAGCTTGGTGACTAGCGCGTCCATCACCTCCTGGACGTCGGACTCGGTGATCTCGCCGGTGGCCAGATCGCGCTCGGCGTAGATGTCGAAGAAGCCCGACAGCCGGCCGATGCTCATCGCCGCGCCGTCCTGGCTCTTCACGCTGCCCAGGTAGGCGAAGTACGTCCACTGGACGGCCTCGCGGTAGTTCTGCGCGGGACGAGACAGGTCGAAGCCGTAGCTCTCGCCCAGATTGCGCAGCTTCTTCAGCGCCTTGATCTGCTCAGCGTGCTCCTCGCGGTAGCGCGCCCAGTTCTCGCTGAACGGCTCGTCGACGATCGAATCCATGTCGGCCTTCTTGGCCTCGATCAGTCGGTCGATGCCGTACAGCGCGACCCGGCGGTAGTCGCCGATGATCCGGCCGCGGCCGTAGGCGTCGGGCAGACCGGTGAGCAGGTGCGAGCTGCGGGCCGCGCGGATCCGCGGGGTGTAGATGTCGAAGACCGCTTCGTTGTGGGTCTTGCGGTACTTGGTGAAGATCTCCTTGATCTTCTCGTCCGGGGTGAGACCGGCTTCGGTGATCGCGGTCTCGACCATGCGCCAGCCGCCGGCCGGCATCATCGGGCGCTTCAGCGGCACATCAGTCTGCAGGCCGACGACCACGTCGTCGTCCTCGCAGATGAAGCCCGGGGCGAAGGCGTCCACATCGGCGGGAATGTGGGTCTCGACGTCGTAGACGCGTCGCTCACGCTCGACGCTGAGGTAATCGCGCTGCAGGGTCTCCCACACGCCCAGCGTCTTGGCGGTCGCTCCGGCGAGGAACGAGGCATCACCGGTGTAGGGGGTGTAGTTGCGCACGATGAAATCGCGCACGTCGATGGATGCGGTCCAGGGGCCCTCGGCAAAGCCGTCCCAGGGGTCCTCCCGGTAGAGCGGGGCGCGCTCTTCCACCTCGGTGGTCATCAGTCTCCTTCGTTCCCCGGGCACGACGGATTGCCCCGCGCTCGGGTGGGGTCCTTCATTGGATGATTGGCGTCGTCCGCTCGTGGCGTCGTCGCCTCCCCTAGTCTACGTGAAAAGACTTATTGACCCGACATTCGCCCACAGGCTGGGCGTTCGGTGGTCATTCGTCCACGCGGGGCACCGCATGGTGCCGCCGTCGCGGTCCGGTGGCGGCGGTCGCCGCGGACGCGAAACCAGCGGTGGATCGATGCCTCGGCGTGGGGAGGATGCAGCCTCAGCGCCGGGATGGCTCCCAACTGAGGAATTTCGACTCAGCGGAAGCCGGCGAAGAAGACGGCGAGCGCGAAGCCGAGCACCGACAGGATGATCCGCACCGGACGCAGCGGCGGAACCCACGACTCGACAGCGGTCCACAACGCCAAGGCCGAGAGCGCCAAGGCCAATCCGAAGCCGACCCAGGGCAGTGTGATGTCGAGCAGCCCCGCCGCAGTCAGCGCGAGGACGGCCAGGGCGAGCAGCACTTCCAGGACAGCGCGGACGCGACGGGTCACCGCGACCCAAGTGGGCACGGCCACGGCGCGTCGGCCACCGTTGGGGGCGGCGCTCATCTTGCTGAAGCCTGCGACCAAGAACCACACCGCCGTGACAACGGCAAGCACCACGTCAAGGTGGATCGAACCGAGCAACCGCATTGTGCACCCCCTCCGGCGTGAGCAGTCTAGGGGGATTCCGTGTCGAGCTGGTGAAGGATGGACGCCAGCCGGTCGCGATCGGCGGCAGAGAGCTCAGCGAAGAACTCGCGCGCCACCTGTCGCCGGATCGAGCGAACCTGGGCGCTGAGTTGGCGTCCGGCCGGCGTCAGGCTGATCCGATAGGCACGGCCGTCCTGGGGGTCCGGGGCGCGCTCGATCCAGCCGGACGCGAGCAGTGTCGCGATCGAGTCGGACGCGGAGCGGGGGGCGATGTCCAGTCGCTCGGCCAGGGCGGAAGGCCGCAGTGGTTCGGTCTCGCCGATGACCCGCAGGGCTCGCGACAGGTGCGGGTTCAGGCCCAGCGGCCGAATCCGGGTCAGCGTCTGACGGCGGATCCGCCGAGCCAGGCGCAGGAAGAGCTCGCCGAGGGCATCGGTTTGGTCGGTCACGGCTCGATCATATAATGAGTTAACCTCACTAACTTGGAGGCGTTGATGGTTTCTCTCGACGTTCCGCCGCTGCGGCGCGGCCCGGTCCGGGTTGATCCGGCCGATCGCGAGCAACTCGCGACATCGCCGGTGAGCCTGCGGCGGGCCCTCGGCCTGTTTTCCGGGCATGCCGGGCTGCTGACGGCGGTGGTCGCGATCATCGTGGCGTCATCTCTGATCGGGCTCGCCAGCCCGTTCCTGCTGCGCGAGGTGATCGACGTCGCGCTGCCGCAGCAGAACACCACCTTGTTGATCTGGCTAGTCACCGGCATGGTGGTCGTGGCCGCGGTCACCGGCGTGCTCGGCGTATGGCAGACCTGGCTGGCCACGTCGATGGGGCAGCAGGTGATGCACCGGCTGCGGGTCGGCGTGTTCAGTCATCTGCAGTCACAGTCCCTGGAGTTCTTCAAGCGCACCCGCGGCGGCGAGATCCAGTCGCGGCTGTTGCAGGACGTCGGAGGGCTGCAGGCCGTGCTGACCTCCACCGCGACCTCCATCGCGTCCAACCTGACCACGGCGGTGGCGACGGCGATCGCGATGGTCGTCCTCGACTGGCGACTCAGCCTGCTCTCACTGTTGGTGCTGCCACCGGCCATCTGGGGCACTCGGCGGGTCGCATTGGTGCGGCGCGACATCACCGGCGCCATGCAGGCCGGCTTGGCCGAACTGCACAGCCAGGTCGAAGAGACCCTCAGCGTGAGCGGCGCGTTACTGGCCAAGACCATCGGGAGCGGCCCGGCCGATAATCAGCGGTTCGCAGCCACGTCGGCCGAGCTGATCGATCTGGAGGTGCGCTCCCAACTCGCCGGACGCTGGCGGATGGCGACCATGAGCATCGTCTTCGCCGCGATCCCCGCGCTGCTCTATCTGGCCGCCGGCTTTCCGTCGATCGTCGGACCGATCTCGATCGGCACGCTGATCGCTTTCGCGAGTCTGCAGACCGCGATCTTTCGTCCGATCATGGGGTTGTTGAACACCGGGGCGCAATGGGTATCGTCGCTGGCGCTGCTCAGCCGCATCTTCGGTTACCTCGACCTTCCCGTTGAGGTCCCCGAGCCGGAGGAGCCGATCCGGCTCGACCCGGCGGACGTGCACGCTGAAGTGCGGTTCGAACAGGTGAGCTACCGCTTCGCGGGCGCTGATCAGGATGTGCTTCACGACATCGATCTGGTGATCCCGGCGAGCGGCTCGGTCGCGGTCGTGGGAGAGACCGGCTCGGGCAAGTCCACTTTGGCCTCGCTGCTGGTGCGACTTGCCGATCCGACCTCGGGCAGGGTGCTGATCGACGGCGTGGACCTGCGACGCATCAGCGCCGCAGACCGGACCCGCATCGTGGGAATGGTCAGCCAAGAGACCTACCTCGCTCACGCCACGATCGCGGAGAACCTCCGCAAGGCTGCACCGCAGGCGAGCGAGGCCGAGCTGTGGTCGGCATTGGAGGCGGCCCAGATCGCCGACGTCATTGCCGCGCTGCCCGCCGGTCTGGAGACGGTCGTCGGGGCGCGCGGGCATCGGTTCAGCGGGGGCGAGCGCCAACGTCTCGCCATCGCCAGGACGCTCCTGGCTAACCCTGCGATCCTGGTTCTCGACGAGGCCACCTCTGCTCTGGACACCGATACCGAGCGCGAGCTGCAAGCGGCCCTCGACCGGCTGATGGCCGGTCGGACCAGCCTGACGATCGCGCACCGGCTCAGCACCGTCCGCCACGCCGATCAGATCCTGGTGCTCGATGGCGGCAGGGTGGTCGAATCCGGCACTCACGACGAACTGATCGCTCTGGGTGGACGCTACGCCGCCCTGGCTCGGTGACGGCGCTAGCCTCGCGTCGCCGTGGCGCCGGTTGGCTCGCGTTGAGGGCTGTGGTGAGCGCCGAGCCGGCGAAGAAGCGCGGATGGCAGAATCGGTGCCATGTCTGGGCCGGTCGATGGTGATTCCGGCCTGGATCGCGCCCGCGGGCACTGGCTTGATCTGGATCTGATCGCCTGGCCGCCGGGAGGCTTGGACGGGCTGTCCGCCGCCGAGGTCGATTGGCGCCTGCACTGGGCCTTCGATGGGCGCCTGGATCCCGGCGCCAGCGAGCCGGTGCCATGGAACACCTGTAGTCTCCGCCTCGACCCCGATGGTCTGCCGTCGGCAGAGCGCGATCGCTTTCCGCAGTGGGCCCACTGTTTGGCGCTCCGGCTGCCCCCGTCGGTGGCAGCGCAAGCTGACCAGGTGCTGACGGCGCAGCTGGCCGTCAGTGCCCACCATCGGTCCGGGCGCCTGCTCGACGCCGCCGGGCTGCAGATCGCCAGCGTCCTTGATCGCCGTTATCGCGCTGCGACCGAGGCGGAGCTCGGCCCGCGCTGGCGCGACGGACGGCCCACACTGCGACTGTGGGCGCCGACAGCTCGCGAGGTGGCGCTGCTGTTGTGGTGCGGGGAGTTGCGCGAGCCGCCGCAGCGGTTGCCGATGACCCGGGCCGACGACGGCACCTGGGCGGTGACCGGCCCGGCCGATTGGCGTGGTGCCCGTTACCGCTTCGAGGTCACCGTCTACGTCCCCGACTACCGGCGTGTGGTCGTCAACGCCGTCACCGACCCGTACTCGCAGGCGCTGACGGTGAACTCCACCCACTCGGTGTTGGTCGACCTCGACGACCCGGGGTTGGCTCCTGAGCGCTGGCGGCAGGCTCGCCCGCCGCGCTTGGAAAACGCGGTTGATCAGGTGATCTACGAGTTGCACCTGCGGGACTTCTCCGTCCATGACGACACGGTGCCCCCGGCCCTGCGCGGGAGCTTCCTGGCTCCGGGGCTCGACAGTGCCGGAATGCAGCACCTGGCGCGCTTGGTCGAGGCGGGCCTCAACACGGTCCAGTTGTTGCCATTGTTCGACAACGCCACCGTCGAGGAGCACCCAGCACGGCAGCTGCACCCGCCGAAGGATCTCCTCAAACAGCTGCCGCCGGATAGCTCCGAGCAGCAACGCCTGCTCGACGCCACCCGTGAGGCGACCAGCTTCAACTGGGGGTACGACCCGTGGCACTATTTCGCGCCCGAGGGCTCCTTCGCCTCGACGCTGGAAGCAGCCGACGGCTCCGGGCGAATCAGCGAGTGCCGCGCCATGATCGGCGCTTTTCACGCGGCGGGCCTGCGCGTGGTTCTCGACCAGGTCTTCAACCACACGGCCAGTTCCGGCCAGGACGCCAAGAGTGTGCTGGATCGGATCGTTCCGGGCTATTACCACCGCCTGGATGCCACCGGGCGGATCGAAGACTCCACCTGTTGCGCCAATGTGGCCACGGAGCATCTGATGGCCCAGAAGCTGATGGTCGACGCCTGCGTCCTGTGGGCGTGGCGCTATCGCGTCGATGGCTTCCGTTTCGACTTGATGGGTCACCACAGTCGGGACAACCTGCTCGCCGTCCGGGCCGCGTTGGACGCGCTGACGGTGGCAGAGCACGGGGTGGATGGTCGAGCCGTCACCCTGTACGGCGAGGGTTGGAACTTCGGGGAGGTCGCCGACAACTCGCACTTCGTCCAGGCCAGCCAGGGGCAACTGGGCGGCACCGGCATCGGCACCTTCAACGACCGCCTCCGCGATGCCGTCCGCGGCGGCTCGGTGTGGGATCTGGACCCGCGCGGCCAGGGATTCGGGACCGGACTCCTGCTGGCCGACAACGGCAGCGCAGCCAATGGCGATCGTCGTCTGCAGGAGGAGCGGCTGGCGTGGTACACCGACCTGGTCAGCCTGGGTTTGGCCGGCAATCTGCGGTCCTTCCGGCTGCCCTCTTTGTCACGCAATGCCCAGCTGCGCGGTGACCAGATCGACTACGGGGGACGTCCGGCGGGGTACGCCGACGAGCCGGAGGAGGTGATCAACTACGTCGACGCCCACGACAATGAGACCCTCTTCGACGCGCTCACTCTCAAGCTGCATCCGGCCACAGCGATGGCCGATCGGGTGCGGCAGAACACCGTCTGCCTCGCTGCTGCGACCCTGGGCCAGTCGCCGGTGTTGTGGCATGCCGGTACCGACATTCTGCGCAGCAAGAGCCTGGATGCGAACTCCTACAGTTCCGGAGACTGGTTCAACTTCCTCGACTTCTCGTTGCGCGACAACGGCTTCGGCGCCGGCCTTCCGCCGCAGGCCGACAATCAACCCCGCTGGCAGTTGCTGGCGCCCTTGCTTGCTCAGCCGCGGCTCAAGCCCACCAGTGAACACATCCGAGCCGCCCATGAGGCCGCGCTAGACCTGCTGCGGATCCGCTCCTCGAGTCGTCTCTTTCGCCTGGGCAGTGCGGCCGCGATCACCGCGGCCGTGCGGTTCCCCGTCGCCGGCACGTGGCGGCAGAATCCCGGCACCATCGTGATGGCCATCGACGTGCGGCAGGTCGACGGTGCTCTTGCGCCCACCGATCCGTTCGACGCGGCGCTGGTCGTGTTCAACCCGACGGCCTGGGTGATCCGACAGAGTCTGCCGTTGAGCCTGGACGGCTACCGCCTGCACCCCGTGCAGTCCGGAGGCCGTGATGACGTCGTCACCGACTGCGGCCTGGGTGCTGATTGGGTCAGTGTTCCGGGCCGGACGGTCGCGGTCTTCGTCCACGATGCGTGCTGAACACTCCGCCCGGGTTCGCCCAGGGCCGCGGCGCGGCTTCAGTGCGCCGAGCTGCGATCCCTGCGGGCCCGGTCGATGATCTGGTCGATGTAGGCATCCACTCCCACCGGCTCGTAGCCGTTGCGGTGCGCCAGATGGAAGCGGACCTCCATGCTCAACTCGGCCGCGAGCTGCCGCCCGTCCGGCGTGTCCGGCAGTGCCTCCACCCGGCTGACGAACTCATCGACCCCGACCGGGTCATAGCCGTGGCGGCGAGCCAAGGCGAACCGACCCCGAGCGCCGGCTTCCGCGCCGTCGGACTCGCCATGCCCGCTGATCCGGCGCCAGACCGCAGAGAGAACCATGCCCGGAGAATAGGACTCACAAGAGCGGCGTTCACGGTTTGTTGCGGCGCGCCGCTCAGAAGTCCCGCCTAGTGGTCGGACGCCGGTTCGGCGGCCTTCTTCGGCAGGAACGCAGCGGCGCCGATCACCACCAACCACAGGCAGCCCACCACCAGGAAGGCCGTGCGCGCACCGGTTGCCAGCGCGGCCTCCGGGCCGAGTTGGGCTGCTCCGGCGCTGACGGTCGACATGATGGTCACGAACAGCGCCGTGCCGGCGGCCCCGGCCACCTGCTGCACCGTGCCCAGCATCGCTGAGCCATAGCTGTAGAGGTGATGAGGCAGTGCCGACAGCGTGGTGGTGAACAGCGGCGTCATCATGAACGCCAAGCCGACGCTCATCAACAGATTGGCGATCAGGATGTGCCACCAGCTGGTCTGCGGCGAGATGGTTGCGAACACGGCGAAGGCCAAGGCGACCGCGACTGACCCGGGAATCACCAAGGTCCGGGTACCAACCTTGTCGTAGAGCCGCCCCACCACCGGCCCGAGCAGGCCCATCGCCAGGCCGCCGGGCAGCAGCATCAGGCCGACCGAAAGCGGCTCAAGGTGCAGGACCTGTTGCAGCACCAAAGGGGTGGCGATGATCGATCCGAACAGGACCGCCATCACGATGGCCATCACCGAGATTGCGATCGTGAAGGTCGGGTAGCTGAAGGTCCGCAGATCGAGCAGCGCGGAGTCTGTCCGCTGCAGAATGAATTGTCGGACGACGAAGGCGGCCAGGCCGGCGACGCCGACAGCGAGCGCGGCAGGCAACTCCCACGCGGGGATCGCCGGGTTGCCGACCAGACTGAGGCCATAGACCAAGCCGCCGAAGCCGGCTGCGGCCAGCGGAATGCTCCAGCCGTCGATCCGGGTCTTGGTCGGTTCGTCCAGGTTCGGAACCAGCCGCAGGCCCACCACCAAGATCGCGACGGCGATCGGGAGTACCAGCACGAAGACGAAACGCCAGCTGAGGAACTGCAGAATCAGCCCCGACATGGTCGGGCCGATCGCCGGCGCCGTGGCGATCACCAAGCTGACGGTGCCCATCACACGTCCACGGTGGTGGGCAGGCACCAGCTCCATCACCGCCGTCATCAGCAGCGGCATCATGATTGCGGTCCCAGAAGCCTGGACGACGCGTCCGAGCAGGAGGGGCGCGAAGCTGGGGGAGAGCGCGGCGATGGCGGTGCCCACCGCGAACAACGACATGGCCAGACCGAAGGCGCGCTTGGTGGTCAGCCGCTGCAGCAGGCCGCCACTGATCGGAATCACCACCGCCATGGTGAGCATGAAGCCGGTGGTCAGCCATTGGGCGGTCCGCTCGCTGACCTGCAGGTCGACCATGATGCGCGACAGCGCCACGTTCATCGCGGTCTCGTTGAGGATCACCACGAAGGCGCCGGTCATGAGGACCGCCAAGACGGTCACGGTGTGCGCCGGCAGGCGATAGTCCGCCGGTACCGATGGCGGCGGCTGAAGATCCTCGTCCGCGGGGACGGTGGTTGCTTCTGGTGTGGGCACTGGTTCTCCGTGGGTTGTGGCGGAACCCGGTGAGCATTCTGCTCAGACATCAGGTAACGCCGTCCTCAGCGTCCTGGCTAGGCGGGATATTCCCACCCGGTTCGCCTCTACCGGCTGTGGTGCCGAGCGCGAGCAGCGGTGAGCCCGCCGGACGTCGGGCAGAGCAGGAGTCGAGTATGAAAAACTGGCTACTGGCCCAGCGTCGGGCTAGAGGCGTCGTGAGGGAAGGCTGGAGTAATGACGGAGTTCACCTGGAGCGAGCTGGATCAGCGGGCGGTCGACACCGCGCGGATCCTGGCGGCGGATGCGGTGGAGAAGGTTGGCAATGGCCACCCGGGCACGGCGATCTCGCTGGCGCCGCTGGCGTATCTGCTGTATCAGAAGGTGTTGCGTCACGACCCGGCCGATCCGAAGTGGGCCGGACGTGACCGCTTCGTGCTGTCGATCGGGCATTCCTCGCTCACCCAATACACCCAGCTCTACCTGGCCGGCTTCGGCCTCGAGCTGGACGACCTCAAGGCCTTGCGCACCGAAGGTTCGCTCACCCCGGGTCACCCCGAGTACGGCCACACTCCCGGCATTGAGGTGACCACCGGACCGCTCGGTGCCGGCGTGGGCAATGCCGTCGGTTTCGCGATGGCCGCACGACGCGAACGGGCGCTGCTCGATCCGAACACGCCGCTGGACCAGCCCTCGGTCTTCGACCACTACGTCTACGCGATCGCCGGCGACGGCTGCATGCAGGAGGGGCCGGCCGCTGAAGCGTCGTCTCTTGCCGGCACGCAGAAGCTCGGCAACTTGATCCTGTTCTACGACGACAACCACATCTCCATCGAGGGCGAGACGCAGATCGCCTTCACCGAGGACGTCGAGGCGCGCTACGCCGCCTACGGCTGGCATGTGCAGCACGTCGACTGGACCAACGGGGGCACCGGCTACACCGAGAACCTTCAGGCCCTGTACGACGCCATCGAGGCCGCCAAGGCGGTCACCGACAAGCCGAGCTTCATCAAGCTGACCACGGTCATCGGCTGGCCGTTGCCGACCAAGGCCGGAAACCACGCCGTCCACGGCTCGAAGATCGGTGCCGAAGAGATCGCCGCGCTCAAGACCGAGCTCGGCTTCGACCCGCAGGTCGCCTTCCCCAGCGAGCCGGCGGTGCTTGAGCACACGCGTTCGAACGCCGCCGCGCGCGCTGCCGCGGCCAAGGGCGAATGGACGGTCGCCTTCGACGCCTGGCGTTCAGCCAACCCCGAACAGGCGGCCCTCTACGACCGGCTCGTGACCCGTGCGGTTCCCGATCTGAGCGGTGTACTGCCGGTCTTTGCTCCGGGCAAGAAGGCTACCCGCGCCGCCTCCGGTGAGGTGCTCAGCGCGATCGCCGAAGCAGTTCCGGAGCTGTGGGGCGGCTCGGCCGATCTGGCCGGCTCCAACAACACCACCATGAAGGGCCAGTCGTCCTTCCTGCCGCCGGAGCGTTCCAGCCACGAGTTCGCCGGGGACTTCTCCGGTCGCACGCTGCACTTCGGCATTCGCGAGCACGGAATGGGCAACATCCTCAACGCGATCAACACCGGCCTGACCCGCGCCTACGGCGGCACCTTCCTGGTCTTCGCCGACTACATGCGTGGTGCGGTCCGGCTGGCCGCGCTGCAGAAGATTCCCAGCATCTTCGTGTGGACCCACGACTCCATCGGTGTCGGGGAGGACGGCCCCACCCACCAGCCGATCGAACACCTGGCGTCGCTGCGCATCATTCCCGGCCTGGACGTGATCCGTCCGGCCGATGCCAATGAGACCGCCCAGGCGTGGGCGTTGGCCTTGGCTCATGCGGATCGGCCCAGCGCCCTGATCCTGTCGCGTCAGGATCTGCCGATCATCGACCGCGATGCTGACGGCGTTGCTCCGGCCACTGACGTCGCCAAGGGCGCCTACACGCTGGTCGATGCCGACGGCGAGCTCACGGTGGTGCTGATCGCCACCGGCTCTGAGGTCTCGGTCGCCCTGGCCGCCCGCGATCTGCTGCAGGCAGAGGGGATCGGCACTCGCGTGGTGTCGGCGCCGTGCCTGGAGTGGTTCAACGCTCAGCCGGCCGAGTACCGAGATTCGGTGCTGCCGGCGCACGCGGCGAAGGTCGCCGTGGAAGCAGGCGTTCCCTTCGGCTGGCGCGATTACGTCGGCGCTGACGGCGAGATCGTCGGCATCGATCACTTCGGCGAGTCCGCCTCCGGCTCGGTGCTGTTCGCCAAGTACGGCTTCACCGGCGAGAACGTGGCGGCTCACGCCAAGCTCGCTGTGAGCAGGCTCGCCTGAGAGTGGTCGCACCGAAACGCGAGTCGCTCCCACAGGGCGGACGCCGGACCCGGGCCAATGCAGCCCTGCTCTTGGCGTCCGCCCTGTGGGGCTTTGCTTTCGTCGCTCAGCGGGTCGGAGCTGGCCACGTCGGACCGTTGACCTTCTCCGGGGTCCGCTTTGCGCTCGGATTCCTGGTGGTTCTCGCGGTCATCGCGATCCGTTCGGCGCTTCGACACGTCCCCTGGCAGCAGCGCCGTCTGGCCTGGCGGGCAGTGCTGTGGCCCGGGGCGCTGGCCGGCGTCTTGCTCACCGTCGCGGTGAACCTGCAGCAGGCGGCGATGTCGAGCGTCCCTGCGGGCAATGCCGCTTTCATTACCGGGCTGTACATGGTCTTCGTCCCGGTGATCGCAGCCTTTCGGGGTCATCGCAGCAGTCTGGCGACCATCCTGGGTGTGGCGTCGTCGGTGGTGGGGCTCTACCTGATCGCGGTCACTGACGCGTTCACCATCGGGCCGGGCGAAATCTTGCTCATCATCTCGACGGTGATCTGGGCGTTGCAGATTTTGGTGATCGATCACTACGGCGGTCCGCTGTCGGCGCTGCGTTTCGCCGCGGTGCAGTTCTTCACCTGTGCAGTGCTCAGCAGCCTGGGTGCCCTGGTCATCGATCCAGCGCCGTTCAGCGGCATCGATCAGGCGGTTGTTCCGATCCTTTATGGCGGAATCCTCAGCGTGGGCGTCGCCTTCACCCTGCAGGTCGTCGGCCAGCGCGACGCCCTGGCGACGCACGCTGCATTGATCATGGCGATGGAGTCGGTCTTCGGGGCGATCGGCGGCGCGCTCATCCTCGGTGAGTCGATGGGGTTGCGCGGATATGTCGGAGCCGCGCTGATGGTGACCGGCATGGTGGTGGCGCAGCTGGGCGGTGTCGCCGTGGCGCCGGCGGTTCCGGTGGTCCCTCCGGAGGCGGTCACCGATGACCAGATCGAGGCGCGGCGCTAGCCGCGCTCGCTGAAGCCGGACGCCAGCAGCTGGGCGACCAACTCAGGGTCGGTCGTCACCGCCAGCAGGCTGCGGGCGTCGGCGCGGGCGGCGGCCCACGCGGCCGGCAGCAGCGCGGGCGATCCGGTCACGCCCCACTCGCCGAAGACGTGCACAGCCGACGGCTCGGGTGGCGACGGAACCCGCCCGTCCAGCAGGGACGACAGCCTGGTCACGAAGTGACGGCCGGTGAGCCCGGCTCGGGCGGCCAACTCGTCGAGTTGGGTCGCCGGGACCCTGAGCGGGTCGCGGCCCCGGGCAACGCCGACGGTGCGGGCGATCGTGATCTCCTCCCAGCAGAGCCGTCGCAGACCAGCGCGCGCCCGCACGACCACACCGGTCTGGTCGGTCTCCTCGATCCAGCCGATGACGTCGTGATAGCCGTCGGGCGCCCACGTCCGGATACTGGCGCGGGTACCTGGTTGGAGTCCGTGGCGATCCACTACCTTTACCCCTCATAGCTCGTACAGTTGGCGACGAGGCAAGTATCCCGAAGTGAGGAGCCCAGATGGCTTACGTGATCACCGATCCGTGTGTGGATGTGAAGGACAAGGCGTGCGTTGAGGAGTGCCCGGTCGACTGCATCTACGAGGGCACCCGCACGCTGTACATCCAGCCGGACGAGTGCGTCGACTGCGGTGCTTGTGAGCCGGTCTGCCCGACCGAGGCCATCTACTACGAAGATGACGTCCCGGCCGACCAGGCACAGTTCACCGTCATCAACAAGGAGTTCTTCGACGAGATCGGTTCGCCGGGCGGCGCCGCTGCGTATGGCGTCTTCGATGGTGACCACCCCACTGTGGCCGCCCTTCCGACCAAGGAATGAGTCGCGGGCTGGCCGCCAGGCTGCCCGACTTCCCCTGGGATTCTCTGGCTGAGGCGCGGCGACGGGCCGCAGCCCATCCCGGCGGCATCGTCGACCTCTCGGTCGGCACACCGGTCGACAGCACCCCGACGGTTGTCCGCGACGCCCTGATCGCGGACGCGGATTCGCCGGGCTACCCGACCACCTGGG
Organism: Propionicimonas sp.; assembly: GCA_036788135.1. Classification (GTDB taxonomy): domain Bacteria; phylum Actinomycetota; class Actinomycetes; order Propionibacteriales; family Propionibacteriaceae; genus Propionicimonas. Next base: position 31,035 of record DAIQNZ010000006.1, on the reverse strand, counting down.
GCACGGCCGCGCTGCGCGCGGCGATCATCGACTATCTCCGAGGTCGCTGGGGTGCGACCGGCCTCACCGATGCCGGCGTGCTTCCGGTCGTCGGTACCAAAGAGCTGGTCGCCCTCTTGCCCTTCCAGCTGGGCCTGGGCGCCGGCGATGCGGTGGTGTTCCCCGAGACCGCCTACCCGACTTATGAGGTCGGCGCCCGGCTGTGCCAGGCAGAACCGGTCGCCTGTGATGATCCGGGGCGGCTCGCTGACGTCCGTCCGCGGCTGGTGTGGATCAACTCACCGGCCAACCCCCATGGCCGGATCCTCGGTACCGCCGAGTTGCGCGACTGGGTGCGCGCTGCGCGCGAGGTCGGGGCGGTGCTCGCTTCCGACGAGTGCTATGGGGAGTTCGGCTGGGATGCCGAACCTCACTCGGTGCTGGACCCCGAGGTGAACGGCGGCTCGGTGGACGGACTGCTCGCGGTGCACTCGCTGTCGAAGCGGTCGAACATGGCCGGCTATCGTGCCGGGTTCGTCGCGGGCGATCCCGAAATCGTGACGCCGTTGCTGGAGGTGCGCAAGCACTCCGGCTTGATGCTGCCCGGCCCGGTGCAGGCTGCGATGGTTGCCGCGCTGGGCGATCAGCAGCATGTCGTGGAGCAGCGCGAGCGTTATCGGCGTCGACGCGCCCTGCTGCGTCCGGCCTTGGAGAGCGCCGGATTCAGCGTGGTGCACTCCGAAGGTTCGCTCTACCTGTGGTGCACCCGCGGCGAGGATGGACGAGGCAGCGTGGATTGGCTGGCCGAGCTCGGCATCCTGGTCGCACCTGGCGACTTTTACGGCCGCGATAGCACCGGTTACGTCCGAGTGGCACTGACGGCGACCGACGAAAGAATCGCGGCTGCGGCGCAACGGCTGTCGGCATCGTCATCGACGAGCGCGATCAGCGCGGCGTCGCCGCGCTGAAGCCCAGGGCCACGGTCGTCGCCTGGGTGGGGGAGCCCACCCAGGCGGCCAGGCCACTGGTTGAGCGCGTCCAGGAGTAGCCGCCGATCTGCACCGACACCAGTCCGTAGTCGGACATGGCCGCGATGGCCACGTGAGCGACAGACCAGGCGTAGCGCGGATCCGTGGTGGTCACCTGAAGTCCGTCCTCGGTGTTTCCGATCGAGATCGTGGGTCCGTAAGTCTTGCTCAGGTAGGTCTTCATGCCGGCGGGGTCGGCTGCCGCCGGTTGGGCGATGACGCAGCTGAATGAAGCCGGCGTCTCGCCGGTCAGGGAGCTGGACAGCGTCTTGGCGCGATCGACATGCTTGCGATAGGCATCGGGGTAGGCGCTGCGCTGGACGGCCTGCGCGACGTCGTTGATGTCCTTGGTGTCCCAATGCTTGATGTGCTCCATGGCGCGATAGAACGACCGGGTCGCGTACCACGGATCGGTGATCTGGGCTTCAGTGCCCCAACCCTTGCTGGGCCGCTGTTGGAACAGGCCGAGCGAGTCGGCATGCCCGTAGCTGAGGTTGCGGATGCCGGACTCCTGGTAGGCCGTCGCCAAGGCGATGCTGGCCGCGCGTGGCTTGAGACCACGTTTGATGGACATTCCAGCGATGATCCCGGCGTTGCGCGCCTGTTCAGGATCGATCGTGGTCACCCGACCGCCGGCCGTGGCCTCGCACCGGTCGGCGATCGGCAGCGGCACTTTCTGATAGCCCGACCACAGCACCACGATTCCCGCGATGAGACCCGCGGCCACCGCGAGGGTGGCCAGCGTCAACAGGATCGGTTTGAGTGCCTTCACGGGCTGGCTCAGTTCGCGTGCAGTGCGGCGTTGAGTTCGATGCCGATGTTGCCGTTGCGGTTCTTGGCGATGACCGCGCCGGTCTGGGAGTTGCGCAGGAACAGCAGATTCGGCTGACCGCTCAGCTGAAGAGCCTTCACGACTTCTCCGGTGGGCAGGGCCACCTTGGTGCCGGCCGTCACGTAGAGCCCGGCTTCGACGACGCAGTCGTCGCCCAGTGAGATGCCGATGCCGGACTCGGCGCCGAGCAGGCAACGCTGACCGATGGTGATCTGCTCATTGCCGCCGCCGGACAGCGTCCCCATGATGGACGCCCCGCCTCCGATATCGGAGCCGTCACCGACGATGACGCCGGCAGAGATCCGCCCTTCCACCATCGAGGTGCCCAGCGTGCCGGCGTTGAAGTTCACGAAGCCTTCGTGCATCACGGTGGTGCCGGCCGCCAGATGGGCGCCCAGGCGAACGCGGTCGGCGTCGGCGATGCGCACCCCGCTCGGCAGGACGTAATCGACCATGCGCGGGAACTTGTCGACACCGTAGACGGTCAGCGGTCCGCGGGCCGTGCGCCAGCGCAGCCGGGTCTCCTCGAAGCCGTCGACCGCGCACGGTCCCGCAGAGGTCCACACCACATTGGGCAGGACGGCGAAGATGCCGGTCAGATCGATCGTGCGCGGCGCACACCGGCGTGCGCTGAGAAGGTGCAGACGCAGGTAGGCGTCGCTGACCGATGCCGGGGCGACGTCGAGGTCGATCTCGACCAGGACCACCTCGGTGCGCACGCCGCGCAGTTCGTCCGAGGACGCGGCTGCGGTCAGGTTCGCCGGTGGTTGCGATCCCGTGGCGCTGCCGAGGGACGGTGCGGGGAACCAGGTGTCGAGGATCTGGCCGGATTCGTGAATGCTGGCCAGGCCCCAACCGTGCGCGGGTCGAGTCATGCCGTCAGCCTACCCGCGAGCACCGACGCGCTCGGGCGCGCCTCCGCTCGGTAGGCTGGCGCGCATGAGCCTTGCGTTGACCGGCGATCTGGTGACCCTGTTCCGTGATGTGGTCGACATCGAGTCCGTCAGCGGCAATGAGGGCCGCCTTGCCGACCTGGTCGAGCAGGCACTGCGGGACTATCCGCATCTCCACGTACGTCGCGACGGCGACACCGTCATCGCCCGCACCGAGCTGGGTCGCGCGGAGCGGGTCGTCATTGCTGGGCACCTCGACACGGTCCCGGTGGCGGAGAACTTGCCGTCCCGGCTGGTCGAGGACCGGATCTATGGACGCGGGACCGCCGACATGAAAGGCGGGGTTGCGGTCGCGCTTGCCTGCGCGGCCCTCCTGACCGCACCGCGGCGTGATGTCACCTGGGTGTTCTACGACCATGAAGAGGTCGAGGCTGAACGGAACTCGCTCACCCGGATCGCGCGGGAGCATCCCCAGTGGCTGGCCGGCGACTTCGCGGTCTTGATGGAGCCGACCGGCGCTGTCGTTGAAGGCGGCTGCCAGGGAACGTTGCGTTTCCGGATCACCACGACGGGGGTGGCGGCCCATTCGGCTCGCTCCTGGCTCGGCCACAATGCCATTCACGATGCGGCTGCGGTCCTCGACCGACTCGCCGGTTATGTGCCCCGTGAGGTGCAGGTTGACGGCCTGACCTATCGCGAAGGTCTCAACGCTGTGGCGATCAGCGGCGGCATTGCCAGCAACGTCGTGCCCGACCGCTGCACCATCACCGTGAACTTCCGCTTCGCCCCCGATCGCGACGAGGCTGACGCCCGTGCGCACTGCCAGGCGATCTTTGACGGCTACCGGCTGGAGTTCGTCGACAGCGCTCCGGCGGCGCGCCCGGGCCTGGATCAGCCGATCGCCGCAGATTTCGTTGCCGCGGTGGGTGGCACCCCGAGGGCCAAGTTCGGATGGACCGACGTGGCGCGGTTCTCCGGGCTCGGACTGCCGGCAGTCAACTACGGGCCGGCCGATCCCGGGAAGGCACATGCCGACGACGAGTTCTGTCCGATCAGCGACCTGATCGGATGCCGGGACGCGCTGTTGCGCTGGCTGTCATGACCGCGCCGCGCGCTCGGACGTCCGGCGCTCGGCGGTGAGCCAGACCAGAGCGTCGATGGTGGCTCCGATTGCGGGGACGCCGTGCGCCCCGCTGAGTTGGACGGCCCGGACCTGGCGGTCATTCGACGAGTCCACCGCATGCACGGCGACGCTGGCGGGGGGAGTGAGTTTCTCCAGCGCGAGCCGGGGTTGGAGCGCGATGCCGACCCCGGCTGCTACCAAGCCCAAGACGGCCACCGAGTTGTCGGTGGCGTGAGCGATGCGCGGGCTGAAGCCCTCCCGGGCGCACGCAGCCAGCAGGTGCCCGCGGCACAGTGGGCAGCCGGCGATCCAGGGCTCGTCGCGGACCTGATCGAGTGTGATCTCGTCCTGCTCGGCCAACCGGTGTGCAGCGGGAAGCACGACCAGCGTCGGGTCGGAGAACAACTCGGTGATCTCCACGCCGATCAGGTCGTCGTGGGGGTCGGCCGGGTCACCGGGGTAGCTGAAGGTGAGCGCGATGTCGATGCTGCCCTCGACGAGCATGGTCAACGCCTCGGGAGGCTCCGCCTCGGAGTAGACCAGTCGCAGCCCGGGGTGGTTGGCGGCCAGCCGCGCCATCACCGGCGGCACCAGCGTCGAGGAGGCGCTGGGGAAGCCGGCCAATCGGACGGTGCCAGTGGTGCGATCGGCCAGATGTCCAAGTTCGTCCTCGGCCGCGGCAAGGGCTGCGAGGATCGCGCTCGAGCGACGGGCGATGACCCGACCGGGTTCGGTGAGGCGGACCGATCGGCCCACGCGCAGCACCAGCGGCAGGCCAAGGCGCCGCTCCGCGCGACGTAGGTGCTGGCTGATGGCCGGTTGGCTGTAGCCCAGTGCCGTCGCCGCACCCGTGATCGAGCCGTGTTCGGCAATCGCGCGAACGATGCGGACGGTGTGCAGGTCCAACTCATTCATAACTTCACATTATCGATATGTGAACCTGCCTGCTCTGGTGCAATGAAAGGCCATGCCGCAGGCTGAACTCATGAGCCTGACCACGACTCCGCTGCTCGGCATCGCCGACGTCGCCGCTTGTTTCGATGTCGCCCCGGGGTACCTGGCCGCCGCCAGCAACGGTGTGCTGCCCCGATCGGCGGTCGCGGCGATGACGGCCGACATCGCGCGTTGCGGCCGCGGTGAGGTCGGTCCGGCCGACTACGACGCCGTCGTTGCGCAGACCCGCTCGGCCTATGCCGCGCTGGTCGACGTGCCCGCCGAGTGGGTGGCGATCGGTTCGTCCACCTCTGCGTTGATCGCCAGTGTCGCGGCCGGGCTTCCGCCGCAGGCAGAGGTGCTGGTCGCCGCCGATGAGTTCACCTCGGTCGTGGCGCCCTTCCTGGCCGGCGGACGACTTCAGGTGCGTACGGTCGGTCTGGGCGACCTTGCCGACGCGATCACCGAACAGACGGCAGTGGTGGCGTTCTCCCTGGTGCAGTCGGCGACCGGGGAACTGGCTGACGCGGCTGCGATCGCGCGCGCAGCCCACCGGCATGGCGCGCTGACGCTGGCTGATCTGACCCAGGCTGCCGGCGTCCTGCCGGTGCGGGCCGCTGACTTCGACATCACGGTGAACCACACCTACAAGTGGCTGTGCACGCCCCGCGGCGTCGCCTTTCTCACCGTCGGTCCGCAGGTGCTCGAACGCTTGATGCCGGTCGCGGCCGGCTGGTACGCGGCCGACGACCCGTGGAGCAACTGCTATTGGCCGCACCAGGCTGCGGCCAGCGGCGCGCGCGTCCTCGACGCCGCACCGGCCTGGCAGGCATTCGTCGGGGCGCGCGAGTCGATCAGCCTTTTTGCGCGCGCAGATCTCGATCAGCTGTGGCAGCACTCGTCCGGTTTGGCCGACGAACTGTGCGCAGCACTCGGGCTCCCACAACCGCATCGTGCCGTCGTGAGCTGGCCCGACCCCGACCACCGGCAGCTGGCACAGCTCACCGCTGCGGGCATCCGGGCGTCAGGCCCGCTGGATCTGATCAGGATCGCCTTTCACGTCTGGAACACCCGAGATGATGTGGCGGCCGTCGTGGCCGTCCTGGGTGGTCAGCCTTCGACCGGTGCGAGGTAGACCCAGCGCCCGTCCAACTGGACGAACTGAGACCGTTCCCGAATGAAGCCGCGCCCGGCCGGGCCGCGGAAGCGGGCGACGAACTCCACCTGGTCGTCCTGCGCATCGAGCACCTGCAGGCCGAGCCAGCTGAGATCCTCGCCGGCTTCGATTTGCGACGGGCGGGTCTTGGGGTGCCAGCTGTACGCCAGATACTCGGTGTCATTGACAGCAAAGGCGCTGTAGCGCGATCGCATCAGCTGCTCGGCGCTGATGGCCTCGGCCAATCCGGTGTGGAGTCGACCGCAGCATTCGGCGTAACTGGCCCCGCTCCCGCACGGGCAAACATCGGCGGCCCTCATGGGCCAAGACCTTAGTGGGCCGGGCCGGGATCCACCCGCATCGGCCGGAGCCTGGCTAGATTGCTGCGCGTGAGTAAGCGAACCCAGGGCCCGGTCGTCCGTCGTCACGACCAGGTGCAGCCGACCACCACTGACGAGCGCCTGCTCAGCGGGCGCGACGACGGCTCGTGGGTGCATTCCGATCCCTGGAGGGTGTTGCGGATCCAGGCCGAGTTTGTCGAGGGATTCGGCACGCTGGCTGAGCTCGGTCCGGCCATCGGCGTCTTCGGATCGGCCCGTGCTCAGCGTGACAGTGCGTCCTACGCGGCAGCGGAGCGCATCGGTGCCGGGCTGGCCGCTGCCGGCTATGCGACGATCACCGGCGGCGGTCCTGGCGTCATGGAGGCGGCCAACAAGGGTGCCTTGGAGGCCGGCGGGGTATCGGTCGGATTGGGCATCGAGCTGCCTTTCGAGCAGTCGCTCAACAAGTATGTTTCGCTCGGCATCAACTTCCGCTACTTCTTCGCGCGCAAGGTGATGTTCTTGAAGTACTCCGACGGATTTGTGGTGATGCCCGGAGGATTCGGCACATTCGACGAGGTGTTCGAGGCCGTGACGTTGGTTCAGACGCGAAAGGTCGGTTCGTTCCCCATCGTTTTGTTCGGCACGGACTTCTGGAACCCGCTGCTGGACTGGATCGACGGCCACGTCCAGGGCGAGGGCTACATCTCCCCGGGCGATCGGGAACTGTTGCAGCTGACAGACGATCCCGACGAAGCCGTCCAGCTGGTCACCGCAGCCGTCCCACCGCGGCGACACCACAGCGGTGGGAACGGCTTCTAGCTCGCTAGAGTTGCTGTATGGAGTTGGCGATCGCGATCTTGGCCGTGGTGGTGCTCGGCCTGGCGGCGGTTGCCGCAACGGGGCGGCTCGGCGAGATGCCGCCCACCGTGACAGACATGCCGCAGCCGCACGTTCCCGACGGTGTGCTCGGTGGCGACGATTTGCGCGCATTGAGGTTCGCGGTGGTGCCACGGGGCTATTCCATGCAGCAGGTCGACGAGCTGTTGGATCGACTGGCCGATCAACTCGATTCGGCCGATAGGCCTTCGACCGCAGATGTCTGGGCGACTCGCGACTGAGGCGCTGGGTTCGACCCGTGAAGCGAGCGTCGGCGTGGGGTGGAATAATGGATGCCGGTTGGACCGAAACCAGCGAGAACAGAGGTATGCGATGGCAGCGATGAAACCGCGAACCGGCGATGGACCGATTGAGGTCGCCAAGGAGGGTCGCGTGATCGCGATGCGCATTCCAGCCGAGGGCGGCGGGCGTCTGGTCATCGAGATGAATGCCAGTGAAGCCGCGGAGCTGAAGGCCGCGCTCGAAGGTGTCGTCGTCGGCTGAAACTCGTCTTGACGCACGCTGGCCCCGGTTGATCACCGGGGCCAGCTTTTTTGTGCGTCAGCGTGACTGATGGAAAGCGATGGCGCTCTCGTAGACCGAGATGGTCTCTTGGGCGATCTTCTCCCAGGAGAACTCCTCGATGCAGCGCTGGCGGCCGGCCACGCCGTAGCTGTGGGCCAGCTCGGGATCGCGCGTGAGGTGGTTCACCTGCTCGGCGAAGCGCGCCTCGAAGTCGGCGACGAAAGCGGGGTCTGCGGCTTGGGCCGGATCGTAGGAGACCAGGCGGCCCGTCTGGCCGTCCACGACCACCTCGGGGATCCCGCCTACCGCAGAGGCCACCACGGCGGTTTCGCAGGCCATCGCCTCCAGGTTCACGATTCCTAGTGGCTCGTAGATCGACGGGCAGGCGAAGACGGTCGCGTGGGTCAACACCTGACGCACCGAGGCCCGCGGCAGCATCTCCTGGACCCAGGTCACTGCGCCGGAGCGGGCGCGCTTCAGCTCGGCGAAGGCGGTATCGAACTCTGCGGCGATCTCGGGGGTGTCCGGGGCCCCGGCCAGCAGCAGTAGCTGGGTGTCAGCGTCGAACTGCTGGGCTGCACGCACCAGGTGCACCAGGCCCTTCTGCCGGGTGATCCGTCCGACGAAAACCACCAGCGGGCGGTCCCGGTCAACACCGAGACCGTCGACGACATCGGTATTCGGGTCCGGCCGAAACTCTTCGGGGTCGATTCCGTTGCGCACCACATGGACCCGATCGGGGTCGAGGTCGGTGTAGGAGCTCAGCACGTCGGTTCGCATGCCCGAACTGACCGCAATCACGGCGGCGGCGTCGAGGAAGGCGGTCTTCTCCGCCCAACTCGACACTCGGTACCCACCGCCCAACTGCTCGGCCTTCCAGGGACGGTGCGGTTCGAGCGAATGCGAGGTCACTACGTGGGGAACGTCGAGCAGCTTGGAACCTACGAGGCCGGCAAAGTTGGCGTACCAGGTGTGGGAGTGGATCACGTCCACGTCGCCGATCGCGTTGGCCATGGCAACGTCGGCGCCGAGCACTCGCAGAGCAGGGTTGGCGCCCGGCGGAAAATCCTCGGCGTGAGCGGTTGCCCCCTCGCGGGGCTCACCCATGCATTGCACCTCGACGCTCTCGGCGTACTTGCGCAGTTGCGGCACCAGTTGGCCGACGTGGACGCCGGCTCCGCCGTAGATGTGCGGGGGATATTCGCGGGTGAGGATCGATACGCGCACGGCCATGCTCTGATCGTGTCACACCCTGCTGTCACCCGTGTTCGGTTTCCGTGCCGCTAGCACAGATACCGCCGTCGGCCGGCGAGCACGACTGCGGCAACGAAAGATCTTCAGGCCAATTCGCGCGTTTGGTTGTGACAGTCGCGGCGCTGCCTTAGGTTCGGGTCATGAGCAGTGGACCGAACGTTCTGTCCATCGTCCTCGCCGGCGGTGAAGGCAAGCGACTGATGCCCTTGACCGCAGACCGAGCGAAGCCGGCGGTGCCCTTCGGCGGCACCTATCGACTCATCGATTTCGTCTTGTCGAACCTGGTCAACTCCGACCTCACCAAGATCTGCGTGCTGACCCAGTACAAGTCGCATTCGCTGGACCGGCACATCTCGCTGACCTGGCGGATGTCTCCTCTGCTCGGCAGCTATGTGACCTCCGTCCCGGCGCAGCAGCGCACGGGAAAGCAGTGGTATCAGGGCAGCGCGGACGCGATCTATCAGTCGATGAACCTGATCAACGACGAGGATCCCGACTACGTGGTGGTCTTCGGTGCCGACAACATCTACCGGATGAACGTCGAGAACATGGTGAACGCGCACATCGAGTCGGGGACGGACGCGACGATCGCGGGCATCCGGGTTCCGCGTAGCGAGGCCAGCGCCTTCGGCATCATCGACGCCGGTCCGGGCGGTGTGATCAAGCAGTTCCTGGAGAAGCCGACCGATCCGCCGGGGCTTGCCGACAGCCCGGAGGAGTCCTTCGCCTCCATGGGCAACTATGTGTTCACCCGCAAGGCCTTCGTTGACGCGCTGAACACCGACGCCGCCGATGGCGCATCGCGACACGACATGGGTGGCAACATCATCCCCGCTTTCGTCTCCCAGGGCCGCGCGCAGGTCTACGACTTCACGGCCAACAACGTGCCGGGCGCAACCGAGAAGGATCGCAACTACTGGCGCGACGTCGGCACCATCGAGTCGTACCACTCGGCGCACATGGACCTGGTGTCGGTCGATCCGGAGTTCAACCTGTACAACCGCAAGTGGCCGATCTGGACGTCCCAGGCGCAGTTGCCTGGTGCCAAGTTCACCCTGCGCGGAACCTCGGAGGACTCGATCGTCAGCGCCGGCTGCATCATCTCCGGCGGCGACGTCGACCGCTCGGTTCTGTCGCCGGACGTGGTGGTCGACAAGTGGGCCAAGATCGAGGAATCGGTGATCTACTCCGGATGCCGGATCGGTCGCAACGCCGTGATTCGTCGCTCGATCCTCGACAAGAACGTCGTGGTTCCCGATGGGGTGGAGATCGGCGTTGATCCCGAGCACGACCGCGCGCGCGGCTTCCACGTGGAGAACGGGATCACCGTCGTCGCCAAGAACGTGGCGGTGCCGGGGAACTGGTGATCAGTCGGTCTCGTGATCGCCTGAAGTTGCTGGATCGCCGAGGCGTGGCGTCAGCCGGTGGCTTTCGTCGCTGCGGTGGCCGTCACGACGCTGCGGTGTTCAGGCAGCGCGGGCCGGGTCCGTCGCGGTCGGCGCCGATCGAGTCCGGCTCAGGAACGGACGGCGATCAGCAGTCCGTCGCCTATGGGCAGTAGGGCCGGAGTGAAGGTCTCGCCTTCCAGCACGACCGCGAGCGCCTCGCGGATGATCAGCGGTTCGTCGTCTTCATTGCGCTCGTCTGCGACCAGCCCACCCCACAAGGCATGATGCAGAACCAGCAGGCCGCCGCTACGTAGCAGGCGCTCGGCCTGTGCGACGTACTCGACGAACTCCAGCGGGTCGCCGTCGATGAAAACCAGGTCGTAGGCGGCGTCGCTCAGCTTGGGCAGTACGACCAAGGGCTGTCCGGCAATCAGGCGAGCCTTGCGAGCCGCCACCCCTTCGCCGTTGAGCACCTCGCGGGCGACCTGCTGGTTGTCCGCCTCGCTGTCGATGCTGGTAAGCACGCCGTCGGCTGTCATGCCGGCGAGCAGGGCGCACGCCGAGACTCCGGTGCCGGTACCGATCTCCACTACCGCTCGGGCGGAGAGTGCTCGGGTCAGCAGGGTCAGAGTCGAGGCCACGCCGACGCTGACCGGCTCGAGTCCGATTTCCTCGGCGCGGCGGCGGGCAATGCGTCCGCCTTCGGTTTCGCCCACGAAGCCTTCCGCGAATGCCTGAGTGTTGGTCCACAGGCCCGCGCGCCCCGAATTCTTCCCTGCTGGGTTCACGGGCCTCAGCCTAGCCGTGCCCGTACCATTGCGTCCCATGAGTCATGTGGTTGTCGCAGAGTTGGTCGCCAACGTGTTGTCAGTCGAGGTTTCGGCCGGCCAGAAGGTGGGCCCGACCGATGCCGTGGTGGTGTTGGAGTCGATGAAGATGGAAATCCCGGTTCTGGCGGAGGTTTCCGGCACCGTCGCCGAGATTGTGGTGGCCCCTGGCGACGTTGTGCGAGACGGTGATCCCCTGGTCGTGCTTGAGACGGCCTAGGCTGTCCGCCATGACTGCGCCTTTCGGACGACTGATCACCGCCCAAGTCACCCCTTTTCACGCTGACGGTTCACTGGACCTCGACCAGGCGCGTCGGTTGGCGGCCTATCTGGTCGACGAGCAGGACAATGACGCGCTGGTGATCAACGGAACGACGGGCGAGTCGCCGACGACGACCGATGCCGAGAAGCTCAAGCTTCTGGAGGCGGTGATCGCCGAGGTGGGTGATCGGGCCAAGGTCATTGCCGGTGTGGGCACGTTCAGCACGGCCCACACGATCGAGTTGGCCAAGCAGGCAGAGCAGGCCGGGGCCGATGGCTTGCTGGTGGTGACGCCGTATTACAGCCGGCCGCCGCAAGACGCGTTGGCCGACCACTTTGTGACGGTGGCCGACGCCGCCGAACTGCCGATCATGATCTACGACATTCCGCATCGGTCGGGGGTGCCGGTCGAGACCGCGACCCTGATCGAGATCGGCTCGCACCCGCGGATCGTCGCGGTCAAGGACGCCAAGGGGCAACCGGTGGCCTCGGCTCAGGTGATGAAGGCCACCAACCTGGCCTACTACGCCGGCGACGATGGCATGACCCTGCCGTTGATGGCTGTCGGCGGTGTCGGCGTGGTGGGGACCTCTACTCACTTCACCGGGCGTCGGGCCAAGAAGATGATCGAGGCTTTTGCCGCTGGTGACCTCGACGCGGCGCTGGCGGCCAATCGGGCGCTCCTCGACGTCTTCACCGGCGTCTTCGCCACTCAGGGATGCTTGTTGGTGAAGGCCGGGCTGGCTGCGCGAGGCTTCACCCCGGGTCCGGTTCGCAAGCCATTGCTGGATGCGACCGAGGAGCAGGCGGCTCGCTTCGTCGCGCTCCTTGATGCCGCCGGCCTGTAGGGAGTAGCGCCGGTCACCCATGATCGACATCAATGCTCCCGAGCTCATCATCTTGGTGGTGCTGGGCGTCATCATCTTCGGGCCAGAAAAACTCCCCGAGCTGGCTCGCAAGGCGGCACGCGTGCTCAACTATGTGCGCAACATCGCCAATGATGCGCAAGGACGCCTCCGAGACGAGCTGGGTACCGACTTCGCCGATCTGAACATTTCCGATCTCAATCCGAGGTCGCTGGTCACCTCCACGCTGCTCGACCCGGTGAAGGCCGAGCTGTCGGACGTGCGCACCACCGTTGACGGGGCCGTCGGACAGTTGCAGACGCAGCTGAGTGATGCCCCTGGCGTCGCCGAGCCCGCCGAGGAGCCGGCCGTGGTGCCCTTCGACAGCGAAGCCACCTGAGCTGTCGGCCCTCAGGCCCGGGCTCGCCGCAGGACGTCGGGTGTTGCGTCGTCCACCAGCGGTTGATCGGCCACCTTGACGCGGTACCCTCAGCCGGTGAGCGCGACTTCATCGATCTTCGTTTCCAGGATCAAGGGGCTGCCCATGCTCGACGCCAGCGGCGAGCAGGTGGGCAAGGTGAAAGACGTCGTCATCCAGAACCGCTCGGGCCGACGATCACCCAAGGTGAAAGGCCTGGTGGTGGAGTTGTTCGCGCACCGAAGAATCTTCTTCCCGATGGAGCGGGTGCACTCCGTCGATGCCAACCAGGTGATCATCTCCGGGTTGGTCAACACTCGGCGTTTCGAGGTACGTGAACGCGAGGTGCTGGTGGCCGCGCAACTGTTCGATCGGACCGTCCGACGCGCCGAGTCGGAGGTCGACGAGACCATCTTCGACGTGGCGATCCAGCACACCAGAGGGCGCGACTGGGAACTCGCTGAGGTCGCCCTGCGTGAGGTGGCTCGCCGCCCGTTCCAGCGACCGCACGTGACGATCGTCGATTGGTCGGAGGTCCCGGATTTCATCGACCAGCCCGCGCCGCGTGACGCCGAGCAGCAGGCGATGCGTCTGAGTGAACTCAAGCCGGCCGATGTGGCCCGGGAACTGCACGACATGGATCCGCTGCTGCGGGCCGATGTGGTTGCGGCCATGGACGACGAGCGTCTGGCCGAAGCGCTGGAAGAGCTGCCGGAGGACGAGCAGGTCGATGTGATCGCATCGCTGGACACCGAGCGGGCTGCCGACGTGCTGGAAGAGATGGATGCCGACGACGCGGCCGACTTGATTGCCGAGCTGGAGCCGGCGCTGGCCGAGACCATCCTGCAACGGATGGAGCCCGAAGAGGCCAAGGACGTGCGCACTCTGCTGCGCTACGACGCCGCGACTGCCGGCGGTCTGATGAACCCGGAGCCGGTCGTGCTGGGGGCCGATGCCACCGTCGCCGACGCCCTGGCGCAGGTGCGTCAGGAGGAGATCACTCCCGCGATGGCCGCTTTGGCCTTCATCTGTCGCCCGCCGCTGGACACTCCGACGGGTCGCTATTTGGGTGCGGTCCATATTCAGCGATTGCTTCGCGAACCGCCGTCTACCCTGGTGGCGGGTTTGATGGATCCCGACATCACGCCGTTGACGCCGCAGAGCAATATCGCGCAGGTCAGCCGCTACTTCGCCACCTACGACCTGGTGTGCGCGCCAGTGGTGAACGCCGAGCGGCGACTGATCGGTGCGGTCACGGTGGATGACGTGCTGGACCACATCCTGCCCAATGACTGGCGCGGTGTGCAGTTGGACCGCTTGGAACTGGAGGTGACCGATGGCTGACAAGGATCGTCTCGATACTCCGGGTCGGCGCAACGAATGGTTGCCCTCGATCCGGCTGCGCTTTGACCAGGACACCTTCGGCAGTTTTGCCGAGACGTTCGCGCGCTGGATGGGGACCGCGAACTTCATCATCTGGATGACCATCATCATCATCTTGTGGTTGATCTGGAATGCCACTGATCCCAGCGCTCCTGACCGTTGGCCGTTCGCCTTCTTGACCTTGGCGCTGTCGCTGCAGGCCTCGTATGCCGCTCCGTTGATCCTGTTGGCGCAGAACCGTCAGGAGGCGCGTGATCGGGTGAGCTTGGAGCACGACCGCGAGGTGTCTGCGCAGTCCCGGGCTGACATGGACTTCCTTGCCCGCGAGATCGCTTCGCTGCGGATGCGAATGAATGACGTGGCTACTCGCGACTTCATTCGTTCCGAGCTTCGTGAACTGCTCGTCGAGTTGCAGGCCGAGGAACCGGAAGAAGCGAAACCGGCCAGCTGAGACGGGGACCGGTGCACACCGGTTCAGCGGCCTCACCGTGGTTGGATACCCGCCCTGGTACGGGCCTAGAGTTGGCCCATGTCCACTGACCTGCTTGCCGAGATCAACGCTGCCCTGGCGACTGTCGTCGACCCGGAGATCCACCGCCCCATCACTGAGCTCGACATGGTCGAGTCGGTCACGGTCGATGACGCCGGTGCTGCCGCCGTCACCGTCCTGCTGACCATCACCGGTTGTCCGATGGCTCATACCATCGAGGCGGACGTCCGGGCCAAGGTCACCGCCATCGCCGGCGTGACTGGCCTGGATCTGACCATGGCGACCATGAGCGATGAGCAGCGCGCCGCCCTGAAGCGCAAGCTGCGTGGCGGCCAGGACGAGCGCGACATTCCGTTCGCCAAGGCGGAGTCGCGCACCCAAGTGTTGTTGATCGCCTCCGGCAAGGGAGGCGTCGGCAAGAGTTCGACCACGGTGAACCTGGCCATGGCGCTGGCCGCCCAGGGCCGCAGCGTCGGCGTGCTGGACGCCGACATCTACGGCCACTCGATCCCGCAGATGCTCGGCCTGATGGAAGCCGGCCCCACCATGGTCGAGGGCATGATCATGCCGGTGCCGACCATGGGGCTGAAGGTGATCAGCATTGGCATGCTGAAGGAGAGCCGCGATCAGGTGATCGCCTGGCGCGGGCCCATCCTCGATCGGGCGCTTCAGCAGTTCCTCGCCGACGTGTACTGGGGCGATCTGGACTTCCTACTCGTCGACCTGCCTCCGGGCACCGGCGACGTCGCTTTGTCGCTGGGGCAGAAGCTGCCCAACGCCGAGGTGATCGTCGTGACCACACCGCAGGCGGCGGCGGCCGAGGTGGCCGAACGAGCCGGGACGATGGCCTCGATGCTCAACCAGAAGGTGCTCGGCGTCGTGGAGAACATGGCCTACCTCGAGGTGGAGTGCCCGCACTGCGGTCAGAGTCATCGGGTCGAGGTCTTCGGTTCAGGCGGCGGCAGCGAGGTGTCCTCGACCCTGACCACGCGTCTCGGCTACGAGGTGCCGCTGCTGGCCGAGATCCCGATCGAGCCGCAGGTCGCCTCCAGTGGTGATGAGGGCGTGCCGCTGGTCGCGCTGGACCCGCAGCGGCCCGCCGCCGCGGCGATCATCGCTCTGGCCGAGAAGCTCAGCGCCCGCAAGCCGCGGCTGGCAGGCAAGCAGCTGGGGCTGACTCCGGTCGGCTGACCGATGTCGCGGAGCGCTGTGCCGCGCAGACGCCGGGCACAGCGGTCCGCCATGGCCCGCACAGGATCTTCACGGCTGCTGCAATAGGCTTGTCCTGTGAGCGAAACAACGCGCGCGGTGCCGCGTCGCACGATCTTGGCCGTCCCCGGCTCGTCAGACCGTTTCATCGAGAAGGCACGCACGCTGCCGGTGGATGGTCTTTTCCTCGATCTGGAGGACGCGGTCGCTCCGGCAGTCAAGGTGGAGTCGCGCACGCGCATCGTTGAAGCGCTGAACTTCGGCGCCGGCTTCGCCGCAGGGCTGATCACCGTCCGGGTCAACGGGTGGGAGAGTCCGTGGACCTACGCCGATGTGATCGAAGTGGTCGGTGCCGCTGGCGCCAGGATCGACGCTGTCGTCCTTCCGAAGACGACCAGTGCCGCCGAGGTGAAGGCTCTGGATCTTCTGCTCACCCAAGTCGAGCACAATGCGGGGCTGCCGGTCGGCGGTATCGGCATCGAGGCGCAGATCGAAGATGCGACCGGGCTGTTACATGTGGCTGAGATCGGCCAGGCGAGTCCGCGGTTGGCGTCGCTGGTCTTCGGCCCGGGCGACTTCATGGCCAGTCTCGGCATGGGGGGGTTGAATGTCGGGGCCCAGCCCCAGGGATACCCGGCTGACGCCTTTCACCACGTGCTGATGTCGATCTTGGTCGCCGCCCGCGCCAACGGTCTGCAGGCGATCGATGGTCCCTATGTCGCGATCCGCGACGTCGAGGGCTTCCGGCGCTCGGCCGAGTTGAGCGCGGCATTGGGTTATGACGGCAAGTGGGTACTGCATCCGGCGCAGGTTGAGGCCGGAAACGACGTGTTCTCGCCGAAGCCTGCCGACTTCGAGCGCGCCCAGCGGATCATGGCCGCCTACGCCCGGGCGACCGATGCCGCCCATGGTGCGGTGGGTGCGATCGTCGTCGATGACGAAATGGTGGACGAAGCCGGGGTCAAGCTGGCCGCGGCGATTATGGCTCGGGGACGAGCCGCTGGAATGGAGGTGGATGCATGACCCAGATCTCGACGTCGTCGCGGATGAGCAGCCTGTTCCAACTGGAGTACCCGCAGACCGTGGGGCTGTACGACAGCTACGAAGAAGCCCAGCGGGTCGTCGACTTCCTGGCCGACTCCAAGTTCCCAGTCGAGAACATCTGCATCGTAGGTACCGAGCTGCGCTCGGTCGAACGCGTGCTAGGCCGACGGACGTGGGCGACTGTGCTCAGCGCCGGTCTGCAGAATGGCCTGACCACGGGCCTGTTGGTGGCGATGTTGATGTGGTTCCTCCAACCGGAGGCGAATGTCGTGGCGCTGCTGATCTACGGGCTCGGAATGGGCCTGGTGATCGGCGTGCTGGTGTCGGTGTTCGCCCACCTGATGAGCCGCGGACGTCGCGATTTCACTTCGGTGAGCCAGACCGTGGCGACCAAGTACGAGATCTTGGCCGAGCACAAGGTGGTCGCGCAGGCGCGGCAGCTGGTGATGACCATGCCGGGCGCTCGCGCGGCGATGTTCGTGCCACCGCAGCCGCCGGCCGGCTACGGCTACCAGCAGGGCTATCCGCAGCCGGGGCAGCCGGGCTTCCCTGCCGCGGGATACCCCTCGGATTACCAGGGAGCGCCCGTTGCGGCACAGCCGGTTGCCCCTGAGCAGCCAGCGGCCGCTGAGGAGAACCCTGCGGGCCAGCCTCCCGCCGGGCAGCAGCCGCCCCAGCCCTGATCGGTCGATCGAAGGCGTGACCAGCAGGAAGGGCCGGTCGGACGTTCGTCCGGCCGGCCCTTCCTGGTCGTGTCGCTGACCTCAGCTGTCCGCCATGTTCCCCGAGAGGAACTCGGCGTAGGCCGGGAGATCGAGCTGGCCCGAACCCGAGACGCCAATGACGATGACCGGCGATTCGCCTGTGGCAGCGGCAGCCTTGGCCTGTCGGATCGCCCCCGCGATGGCGTGGTTCGACTCCGAAGCCGGGACGATGCCCTCGGCGCGGGAGAAGATCACGCCGGCCTCGAACGCCTCGAGCTGCTTGATGGCGATCGCGTCGATCAAGCCCTCGTGGTAGCAGTGGCTGACCAGCGGCGACATGCCGTGGTAGCGCAGGCCGCCGGCGTGGACCGGGTCGGGGACGAAGTCCGGGCCGAGCGAGTACATCTTCAGCAGCGGCGTCAGATGCGCCGTGTCGCCGAAGTCGTACTTGTATTCGCCCTCGGTCATGGACGGTGCAGCCTTGGGCTCGCAGGCCACGATCTTGGTGCTGGCGCGGCCCTCCAGGTTCTCCCGAAGGAACGGGAAAGCGATGCCGGCCAGGTTCGAACCGCCGCCGGCGCAGGCGAACAGGTAGTCGGCCGGACCTTCGTCGAAGAGTTCCAGCTGCTTGAGAGCCTCCTGCCCGATCACGGTCTGGTGCAGCGCGACGTGGTTGAGCACCGAGCCGAGCGAGTAGCTGGCGTGCGGATCCTTGGCCGCGGCTTCGACCGCCTCGGAGATCGCCATCCCCAGGCTTCCGGTGGTGTCGGGGAACTGCTCGCGCAGCGCTCGTCCGGCCTCGGTCAGTTCTGATGGGCTGGCCACCGCGGTCGCGCCGAAGGTCTCCATCAGGTAGTGGCGGTAGGGCTTGCCCTCGTAGGAGGAGCGCACCTGCCAGATGTCGCAGCTCAGGCCGAAGACCTGGGCAGCGAAAGCCAAGGCCGAACCCCACTGGCCGGCGCCGGTCTCGGTGGTCAGCCGGGTGCGTCCGGCGATCTTGTTGAAGTAGGCCTGTGGCACGGCCGAGTTGGTCTTGTGGCTACCCACCGGCGAGGCGCCCTCGTACTTGTAATAGATCCGCGCCGATGTGCCCAGGGCCTGTTCCAAGCGACGAGCCCGGTAGAACGGCGACGGCCGCCACAGCCGGTAGATGTCGTGGACCTCCTGCGGGATCTCGATCCACCGTTCGGTGGTCGCCTCCTGCTCGATCAACCCCGGCGGGAACAGCGCCTCGAGGTCGGACGGCACCAGCGGCTGCTGCGTTGCAGGGTGCAGGTGTGGCGGAGGGGGCGTCGGCAGGTCGGCGACGATGTTGTACCAGTGCGTCGGCATCTGGCTTTCGTCTAGCACCACCTTGGTCTGCTTGGGATCTGACATGGGTTTCCTTCGTCTGTGTTCACCGGACCGCTCTTCCGACTGCGATCCTGGCCAGAACTCTAGGGGTGTGAACGGCATTGCGTCCCGCGGTCCAAGGGATTCGCCGACCGGTGACCGTTCAATGTGCGGCGGCAGCGCGTCGGGCGCCGCGCCGGCGGCCGTCGACAGCGTTGGCGGCCCGGAACCGGACGCTTATCTTATCGATAAGCGATAAGGAGATCCTCTGATGAACCCGCTGGCAGCTGGCGCGGTTGTGCTGGTGATCGCTGCTGTCATGGCATTGCCCTTCCTCATCATGAGTCGGGCGTCTCGGAGCGGCGCTCAGCTCCTCAAGATCGTGCGGGTGGTGGCGGTGGGAACCATCGTCATCGCAGGGGGTGCCGCTCTTGTGGCGGTGCTGAACCTCGCCGATGGGCGAACGACGGTGACGGTTCCGGTCTCGGTGGTACCGATCCATCAGCCCACGGAGGATCGCTTGGTAGGGCCCACGGCGACAATCGCTGGAGGAGGCTTCGATCAGGTCACGGTGGTGGCAGACGGGCTTTCTTCCCTGACCCGCCTGACCCTCGCAAGCGCTGTCCTGCTCTGGTCGGTGATGGCCATCGCCGTCGCGGCAGTCGTGATCCGTCTTGCCCGAACGCTTGACGGTGGCGACCCCTTCGCGCTCAGCTCCACCGCTCTGGTGACGACCGGGTGGATCGTGATGGTCGGTGGCGCCGCGGCGACCTGGGTGGGGTCGCTGGGAGACTGGCTCGCTGCCAGTGATCTTTTCGCTGTGAACAGCTGGACGTCGTCGGGCAGCGATGTCGACCCGGCTCGGCTGAGCTGGCCGGAGCCTGGCCAGCTACGTCTGGACCTTCCGTGGATGCCGTTGCTGGCCGGACTGGGACTGATCGTGCTGGCGGCCGTCTTTCGCCATGGTGCTCAGCTGCGTCAGGACGCGGCAGGGCTGATCTAGTGCCCACAGAGGATGACGGTCGTATCCACTGCCGCCTTGACGAACTGCTCGCCGATCGGGCGATGACGCTGACCCACCTGTCTGAGCTGGTCGGAGTGAGCCTGGTGAACCTCTCGGTGCTCAAGAATGACCGCGCCCGCGCAGTCCGCTTCAGCACGCTAACCGCGATCTGTGACGCACTCGATTGCTCGGTCGGGGACCTGTTGGTCGTTCGGGCGGACTAACGTGCCCAGATGTCGGCGATCCAGGCCTCGACGGCGTCGGGTTCGCGCGGCAGATCGGCGGAGAGGATCCGGCAGCCGTCTTCGGTGATGACGATGTCGTCTTCGATGCGCACGCCGATGCCGCGGAACTCCTCGGGCACCAGGAGATCGGTGGCCTTGAAGTAGATGCCGGGCTCGACCGTGATCACCATGCCCGGCTTGAGCACGCCGTCGCGGTAGTTCTCCAGGCGGGCGCGCGCGCAGTCATGGACGTCCAAGCCCAGATGGTGTGAGGTGCCGTGGACCATCCATCGGCGATGCTGGCCGCCGGTGGCCGGGTCGAGCGACTCCTCGGCGCTCACCGGCAGGATGCCCCACTTCTCGAGGTGCTCAGCCACGACGGCGATGGCGGCACTGTGCACGTCGGAGAACTTGTTCCCCGGCTTGGCCGCGGCCATTCCGGCCTGCTGCGCCTCCAGCACGGCGAGATAGACCTGCCGCTGTGTGGGGGAGAAGGTGCCCGAGACTGGCAGCGTCCGGGTGATGTCTGCGGTGTAGAGCGACTCGGCCTCCACACCGGCGTCGAGAAGCAGGAGATCGCCCGGCTTGATCTCGCCGTCGTTGCGAATCCAGTGCAGGGTGTTCGCGTGGTCGCCCGAGGCCGCGATGGTGTCGTAGCCGACAGCATTGCCAGCGTGGCGTGCGTACAGTCCGAAGATGCCTTCGACCCAGCGCTCTCCGCGGCCACGGCGGATCGCCTCGGGCAGATCCGCCACGACCGCCTCGAAGCCGACGGCGGTGTCGGCACAGGCCCGACGCAGCTCGGCCAGTTCGAAGTCGTCTTTGATCAGGCGGGCTTCGGACAACTCCACGGCGAACGCCTCATCCGCGGCCTGGGCCGCCTGGAGGTCCGCGCCGGCGTGCAGCCGCAGTGCGTCCAGGACGAGGTTGAGCTGGCCGTCCGCCTCGCGCAGAAGGCGGAGGTCAACCTGAGGCAGCCCCACGGTGACGGCGGCCTGGAAATCCGCGATGGGTGCACACCGCAGACCGGTGAGCGCGGACATTTCCTCCAGCGACTCCCGGGTTCCGACCCACATCTCGCCATAGCGGGCATCGGCGTAGAACTCCGGATCGGTGCGCGGCGCGCGCGGCTTGAAGTAGAGCGTTGACTCGCCGTCGGTCTCGATCACCAGCACGGCGTCCGGCTCGCGGTCGGAGCCCAGACCGGTGAGCCAGGCGAAGGCCGAGTGCGGCCGGAAGCGATAGTCGGTGTCGTTGGCACGCACCTTCAGCCCACCGGCTGGGATGACCAGGCGCTGACCAGCGAAGGTGGCGGCGATCCGGGCCCGCCGCTGGGCGGCAGCTGCCGCGGCCGGCAAGGTCGTCGGGAGTTCTGCGGGGTACGGCGCCCAGCCCGTGGGAATGAACTCGACGAAGGCCTCCGAGAAGGGGGTCTGGCGGTTCGGAAGCTTGGGCTGTTCTTCAGCAGTGGTCGAGCTGGTCATGCTCGAAATGCTATCCCTGCCCGCCGGCCACCTCGGTCGCGGGCCGTTGCGCCGGGGCGAAGGCCGCGACGGCCCTGCGCGTGATGTCACCGACGATCCAGATCGCCAACACGGCAGCCGTGACGTCCAGCAGGTCGGACACGGCCAGGGCTGCGGTGGTATCGGCCAGAGCCGACTCGGACGTCTCGCCGCGACTGAGGCGAACGGCGACCCACGAGATCATCCAGCTGGACATCCACGTGAGCCACCACACCAGATAGGGGCCGCGTACTCCAGAAGGGGCCCGGGCGCCCGCGACGGCGCCGCGGAGGTCGGCTACGTTCTGCAGCGGAAACCACAGCCCCACCACCGGAATGAACCAGCTCGCGACGTGCCAGCCGGGACTGCGGCGCAGGGCTTCGCGAGGCACCCGGACGGCCAATCGGTATTGCCAGATCGACCAGGCGACTGCGGCGAATGCAGCCACGGTCAGGCCGGCGATGGAGCTGACGGCGCTGAGCTGGTCATATAGCTGTGCACTGGTCAGGTCGGCGACACCGCTTCGAGCCTGAGCAGCGAGAACTCCGAAACCCCACACCTCGGTCGCCGCGCCGAACAGCGAGGTCCCAGCGGCCAGGCCGAGCAGGACCTGAACGCCGCGGCCGAGCGCGGGAGAAAAGGCCGGGGTGTCGTAGAGAGGGCGGCCTTCGAAGCTGCCCCCGACCGGGCGCGTCTGGACGGTCCAGCTCTGACCGTTCCAGTAGCGAAGAGTGAGCGGAGCGCTGGGGTCGGGGTACCAGCCGGGGGTGGGTTGTGGCAGTGTCACGACGATCATCGTGCCGGGTGACGTGATGGCTGCGAAAGGCCAAGCAGCCATTTCGGCCGGTAGAGTCGGCATCCACAACTTCAGGAGGCCCAGATGAAGGCTGCCCCGGCGGCACAGCTGCGATTGCTCGACCTACAGGCCGAGGACACCGCGATCGCCCAGCTCACCCATCGCAAGACCGCGCTGCCCGAGCACGGCGTCATCGTCGACGGCAAGACCGGGCGCGCCACGTTGATGGCGGCGTTGGTGGAGGTCCGCACTCGGGTGGCCGATCTGAAGCTCGAGGTCGACAAGGCCGAGTCCGACCTGGTCCCGGTGCGGGAGCGGTTGGCTCGAGACATCAAGCGACGCGACGACGGTCTGGTCACCGATGCGCGCGGCGTCGCAGCGCTCAACGACGAAATCGAGCACCTCGAGCGACGCATCTCCGACCTGGAGGACGTCGAACTGGAGGCAATGGATCAACTCGAGGCCGCCACGGCTCAGGAGGCGGAACTGGCAGAGCAGTTGACCGAGCTGGAGAACTCCGTCCGGGCAGTGATCGCCTCGCGGGACGAGCAGATCGCCCAGGCCGATGCCGCGATCGAAGCTCACACCGTGACCCGCACCACGATCGTGTCTGAGCTGCCGGCTGACCTGGTGACGCTCTACGACCGCATTCGCGTCCGTGCCGGTGGGCTGGGTGCCGCGGAACTGAAGGGGCGTCGGTGCTCGGGTTGTCAGCTGGAGGCGACTTCGGCCGCCCTCAACGGCTACCTGGCTGCTGCCGCCGACGATGTCGTGCGCTGCGAGGAGTGCGAGCGCATTCTGGTCCGTCCGGCTGGGGCCTGATGGCGCGAGCACCCCGGCTACCCCAGGGTGGCCAGTCGCTCTTCGATACTGAGCCGGTGCCTGTGGCAAGGAGACTGGTCGTCGAAGCGGACGGCGGCTCGCGCGGCAATCCGGGGCGCGCCGCCTATGGGGCGCTGGTCCGGGCCGGCGACGGCAGCATCCTGGACAGCGAGGGCCGGACCCTTGGGGTGACGACCAACAATGTGGCCGAGTACTCGGGCTTGATCGCCGGTCTGGAGATGGCCCGGGCCATCGATGCCGAAGCGGCCGTCGAGGTGCGGATGGACTCGAAGTTGGTGATCGAGCAATCGGCCGGACGATGGAAGGTCAAGAACCCCGACTTGCGGGTCCTGGCTGAGCGTGTGCGCGGGCTCCGGCCCGCCAACGTGACCTGGACGTGGGTGCCTCGCGCCCAGAACACGGCTGCCGACAGCCTGGTCAACGCCGCGCTCGACGGACGGCCGAAGCCGAGGAGCTCAGCACATCCCCCGGCGTGATCCACCGGGGGAGGGCGGTTCGGGTGTGAACTCGAGCTGATCGCCGTCGTCGGCGGCAGCGCGGACGACAGCTCACGATTTCGGGTTAGCCCGCGAGCGTGATAGTTGGTTGAGATGAACCTGCGCAACGACCCTGTTCCCTCTCTCACCGCCCTGCTCTCGGCCGCCGCCCGTGGCGCGCACTATCTCGTCGACGGGCCGGACGCACTTCTCGACGACGCTGACGCCCGAGCGTTGTGCGGGCTGTTCGACCCCTCGCCGTTGACCTTCCAGCTCGCGCATCCCGACGTGCCGGTGCTTGCCGCGGCGCGGTCCTCTGCTGTGATCCGCGCTCGGTTCGCCACCGCCGTCTTGGCGGCGCACGAGGTCAGCCAGATCGTGGTCCTCGGTGCCGGGCTGGACAGCTCGATTCGGGCCTCAGCCGGACGACAGTGCTGGTTGGTCGATCGGTCGGAGGTGCTGCGCTGGCGGTCCGAGCTGTTCAACCGGGCCAGCATCGACAACGGCGGCTGGCTGGTACCTGCCGAGCTGGCAACGGCGGACCTGATGGCGGTCTTGGTCGAGGCCGGGCTGGACCCCGACTGTCCCACTGCGGTCGTCGCCCTGGGGCTGACGATGTATCTGAGCGCGAGCGACGTTGAGGCTGTGGTGACGCAGCTCGCCGGGCTGCCGGCCGGCTCTGTGCTCGTGGCTGACGCATTGCTGCCCGATGCCGCCGCTGACCAGGCCGGTCGCGCCTATGCCGCCGCAATCACCGCTCAGGCGGGTGGACGAGAGCCGTGGCGCTGGCGTCCTACCTCGTCCGAGCTCCACGCCGTGCTGGCCGAGGGCGGCTGGCGCGCGGAGATCGTGCCCGAGGCTGAGGCGGTGCCGTCCCGGTTCTGGGAGCGGCAGCGGCATCTGCGTCCGCACGGGTTGGTGCAGCTGGTTCGGGCCTCTCGCCGCTAGCCGCTACCCTTGAGGCGGACGAGCCGGCCGGGCGGTCGCGGCGCAAGCTGAGGAAAGTCCGGACTCCACAGAGCAGGGTGGTGGGTAACACCCACCCGGGGCGACCCGCGGGACAGTGCCACAGAAAACAAACCGCCCACGTCAGTGGGTAAGGGTGAAACGGCGGTGTAAGAGACCACCGCGTTCCAGGTGACTGGAGCGGCAGGGCAAACCCCACTCGGAGCAAGGCCAAGAAGGGCGTCGGTCTTCGGATCGGCGCCCGCGGACACCGTTGGAGCGCTGCTCGCGCGAGGTGTCCGGGTAGGTCGCACGCCGGCAACGGCGGAGGCGGTTGGCAACAGCCGTCACAGATGGATGATCGCCACCCTTCGGGGTACAGAATCCGGCTTAGAGGCCGGCTCGTCCCTTTCTCGGTCTCGACCGCCGCGGTCAGGCGGGCTTGGCTGCCCGAATGAAGGCACTGGCGAAGGCGCCCTGAAGAGCGTCGACAGCGTCGGCTTCGGTGAGCCCGACCGGAAGGCTGTGTGGGGGGAGCTGGCCGGCCAGCTCGATGAGATCCTCGCGGCTGTAGGTACGAGTCACCTGGATGCTGGCGTCGCCGAAGCCGGCCGCAGTGAGCCTGGTCAGATAGTCGGCGTCCAGCAGCGCGCCAGCGATGCAGCCCGTCCACAGGCCCATCAGGGAGGTCCACTCGGGGCCGAGCGGGCGCAGGAGGACGATGTCGGAGACGGCGAAGCGCCCACCGGGGCGCAGCACCCGGAAGGCTTCGCGCAGCACAGCGTCCTTGTCGGTCGACAGGTTGATGACGCAGTTGGAGATCACCACATCCACGCTGTGATCGGGCAGCGGGACGTTCTCGATCGTGCCGCGGATGAAGGTGGCGTTGGTCACCTCGGCCTCTCGCCGGTGCTTCTCGGCCAGCTGAAGCATCTCGTCGGTCATGTCCACCCCATATGCGGTGCCGTTCGGAGCGACTCGCCGGGCCGAAAGCAGCACGTCGAGGCCGCCGCCGGAGCCGAGGTCGAGGACGTCCTGGCCCGGGTGGAGGTCGATCAGCGCCGTGGGGTTGCCGCAGCCGAGCGAAGCGGCCACGGCGCCGGCGGGAGCCTCCGCGTCCGGGTAGAGGCCGGCGGTGATCGGATCGTCGGCGCCACCGCAGCAGCCGGAGGGTCCCGAGCTGGTGATGTTCAGGGCCCTCCGCGCCGCGCTGGCGTAGCGCTCGCGGACGGCCTCGCGGGTGCCGGTGTTGTCGGTCATGTGGACTCCTTGAATCGATGTCTGTCGAAACAACATCCTTGAACCTGATTCGACATATGTCAAGATAGGAGCGTGAGTGAGCGAACGCCGTGCTGTGGACTGGCGTCAGTGTCCTGGGGAGACGATGCGCAGGCCGAGAGGGTGGCGTCCATGTTCAAGGCGCTGGGCGACCCCGTGCGGCTCAGGCTGGCAGCACAGATCGCTTCGGTGGATGAGGCCTGCGTCTGCGACCTCACTCCGCAGTTCTCTCAGTCCGACTCCACCATCAGCCATCACCTGAAGGTGTTGCGCGATGCGGGCCTGGTCGAATCACAGCGCCGTGGAACCTGGGTCTATTACCGCATCCGACCATCGGCCCTCGCCGTTCTGGGGGGCCTGCTGCGTCCGCCGCAGGACGAGGCTGCGGTTAATCAGTGAGCTGACCTGCGGCGATTCCGGGACTGTGTGTGGATAGGTGCTGCGAGATTCGTAGTCAGATGGGAGACGCGCTCCGTCTTGCCCCAGAAAACGGTGCGGCCCGGCCAGGCCAAATCGGGGGGTCAGGCCTGGCGGGGCCTTCACCGTGTAATCCCCGAGGGGTAGGGGGAGGGGACACGGCTGGATTTAGTCTAACCAAAACTGCTTGTCGTTGAAGAATCCCTCACGCAACTGTGAGTACCTCTGCGCCGTCGTCGGTCACGACGAGAGTGGCCTCCCACTGAGCGACGCGGCTGGCGTCATTGGTGACGACGGTCCACCCGTCGTCCCAGACGTGGGAGCGGTAATCGCCGAGGGCGAGCATCGGTTCGATGGTGAAGGTCATCCCGGGTTCCATCACATCGGTGTATGCGGGGTTGTCGAAATGCGGAATCACCAGGCCGGAGTGGAAAGCGCTGTGCACGCCGTGCCCGGTGTAGTCGCGCACGACGCCGTAGCCGAAGCGACGCGCGTAGGACTCGATCACCCGTCCGATCACATTGATCTGGCGCCCGGGGCGCACCGCGCGGATGCCGCGCTCCATCGCTTCCTTGGTGCGCTCGGCGAGGAGCCGTGACTCCTCATCGACGTCCCCGACGGCGTAGGTCGCGCAGTTGTCACCATGCACGCCATCAATGAAAGCGGTCACGTCGATCTTCAACAGATCGCCGTCTTCGAGGGGGCGAGCATCAGGAATGCCGTGACAGATGACCTCGTTGACCGACGTGCAGCATGCCTTGGGGAAGCCGCGGTAACCGAGGGTGGACGGGTAGGCGCCGTTCGCGATCAGGAAGTCGTGGATCACGGCGTCGATCTCGTCGGTGGTCACCCCCGGCACGGCGATGGCCGCGCCGGCCGCCATCGCCTGCGCGGCGATCCGGCCGGCAACCCGCATCTTTTCGACGGTCTGAGGACTCTGCACGTGCGAGCCGGTATAGGGCTCAGGTCGGTCCTTGCCGACATAGTGCGGGCGAGCGATCGATGCGGGCACATTCCGTTGCGGCGAAACGGGGTATGGCTTGATGGCGGTCACGGAGGCGATCATAGTTCTGGCCATGACGTACTCGATGAGGAGGCGCGATGCCCGCCGGTGACTGGTACTTCTGTCTGAAACACCACGCGGTCGAACCGTATGAGGGATGCAAGGCGCAGGATCGCCTGGGGCCGTATCCGAGCGTGGACGAGGCGGAGCATGCGCTGGAGCGCGTCGCGCAGCGCAACGAGGAGTGGGATGCCGCCGAGGAGGACGTTCGCTGACCGCCCGTGCGCCGTTCAGCTGTGAGGCTGACACCCCCGATCTGTAACCAGATTGAAACACGATCGCGGGCAGACTGATCGCATGGATAAGCAGACCGAATTCGTGCTTCGCACCATGGAGGAGCGGGACGTCCGCTTCGTCCGGTTGTGGTTCACCGACGTGCTCGGATTCCTCAAGTCCGTGGCGATCGCGCCTGCCGAGCTTGAGGGCGCCTTCAATGAAGGCATCGGCTTCGACGGATCCGCCATTGAGGGCTTCGCCCGGGTGTACGAGTCGGACATGGTCGCTCATCCTGACCCGTCGACATTCCAGCTGCTGCCATGGCGGGGTTCGAGCCAGGGAACGGCGCGGATGTTCTGCGACATCCGCCTGCCAGACGGCTCGCCGTCCTTCGCCGACCCGCGGTATGTGCTGCGGCGGACGCTGAAGAAGGCCTCCGACATGGGGTTCACCTTCTACACTCACCCCGAAATCGAGTTCTACCTGTTCAAGCAGCCCATCGTTCCTGGCCAGGTTCCGGTTCCCGCCGACCAGTCGGGTTACTTCGACCACACCACGACCTCGCCCGGCGCCGACTTCCGTCGCCACGCCATCACTTTGCTGGAGCAGATGGGCATTCCGGTCGAGTTCAGCCATCACGAAGGTGGGCCGGGCCAGCAGGAGATCGATCTGCGCTACGCCGACGCCTTGACCATG
Organism: Propionicimonas sp.; assembly: GCA_036788135.1. Lineage (GTDB taxonomy): Bacteria > Actinomycetota > Actinomycetes > Propionibacteriales > Propionibacteriaceae > Propionicimonas. The sequence goes on along the minus strand of DAIQNZ010000006.1, from coordinate 2,753 downwards.
GCCGACGCGATCATGACCTTCCGAGTCGTGATCAAGGAGGTCGCGGTGATGCAGAACCTGTTCGCCTCCTTCATGCCCAAGCCGCTGACCAACCACCCCGGCTCGGGCATGCACACCCACGTCTCGCTCTTCGAGGGCGATAAGAACGCGTTCTACGACGCCAGTGCGGAGTACCACCTGTCGAAGACCGGGCGGCAGTTCATCGCCGGTCTGCTCAAGCACGCCGGTGAGATCACCGCTGTCACGAACCCGTGGGTGAACTCCTACAAGCGCCTCGTTGCAGGTGCTGAGGCTCCGAGCTACATCTGCTGGGGTCGCAACAACCGCTCCGCACTGGTGCGGGTGCCGATGTACAAGCCGAACAAGGGCTCGTCGGCTCGGGTGGAACTCCGCTCGATCGACTCCGCGGCCAACCCGTATCTCACCTATGCCATGGTCCTTGCCGCCGGCCTGTCCGGCATCGAGAACGAGTTGGAACTGCCCGAAGGCGCCGAGGACGATGTGTGGAGCCTCACCGACCGTCAGCGGCAATCGCTGGGCATCGACCCGCTGCCGCGCAGCCTCGGCAACGCGATCGCGCTGATGGAGGACTCGCAACTGGTCGCTGACACCCTGGGCGAACATGTCTTCGAGTTCTTCCTGCGCAACAAGAAGGCAGAGTACGAGTCGTACCGCAGCGTGGTCACCGAATGGGAGCTCACCAACTCACTGCCCAGCCTGTAAGGGGATCGACTCCCCAAAAACCTGCTGTGTATTGCGCCCAGGGACTGCAATTTTCGGTCTCGGCGAGACACAATGGAGTTCGGTCGGTGTCGCCTAAGGGCTTCATGTGGCTCGAGGGGTTTGGTCTGCGGGGGGCGGACTGCTTCTTCAGTCATGCCGACAGGCGGGTCCGTCGCGATTGCAGGGGTGCATCTCGACGGACCCGCTCTTTTCGTTCCCTCGCTGGGTCGGCGTCCAATCGGGTCGGGACTCCAGCGTGATCCGAGGCCGCAGCCAGGTCGATCAGGCGCCGTTCGTGGGCGGAGGCCGCAGCTTGTGGCCGCAGCTCCGCCCACGTCGGCTGATCTACTTGCTGGGCGTAGATGACGGCTGAGTCGCCGAGCTCGCCACCGCCGAAGGTGCGGTCGAGCCGCTGCTCCTGGTGGAGCTGGTGGTCGAGGTCGTTCGACGGGTCGTCGAGTTGGTCGGGATCGCCGCGGTCCGATCAGCCAGTACGACAAGCTGGCCGGCGCTGACCCCTTCGGTGATCTGCACCCAGCCGCCACCGACCACGCCGGTCTTCACTGTGACGGTGGTCGACGTGCTTGCCGTGGCGGACGTCACGGTCGAAACCGTCGCAGTGCCGGTCCCAGTGGGCGTGACCGCAGAAGCCGGGACGCGCACCACATTGCTGGCCGAGGCGATCGAGAGCTGGACCGAAGCCTTCGCGCCGGTGGCCAGCAGGTCCTTGGGATCGCTCGCTGTGACCGTGGTGGTGTAGGTGGGCGAGTCGCCGCTCGTGCCGCTGGTGGCCAACGTCGCGATGCTGCTGATCCGGCCCGACAGTGCTGACGTCGAACCGGCCGGGTTCACGCTGACCGTCGATCCCACTGAGACCTTTTGGCGCTGGGTCAGTGGCAGCTCGAAGGTGATCTTCGCCACTCCGTCGCCGACGATCGTGATCGCCCCGGAGGAGGCGCTGCTGCCGACGGACAAGGTCACAAGGCCCACCGTGCCGGAGATCGGGGCCACCAACTCGGCCGCATCCAGGTTCTTCTGCGCCGTGGTGAGGTCCTGATTCGCCTGGAGCAGGCTGGCCTTGGCCTTTGCCACCGCGGACTTGCTGACCGTGGTCTGCGAGGAGCCGCTCGAACTGTGGCCGGCGCCCGGCTTGGTGATCGCGGCCACCACCTTGGTCAGCTCGGCGTTCGCCGCGGTCACTTGGCCGCGAGCGTCGGCGCACGCTTGCAGTGCGGCGTCGCTGGGTGCGGCGGACGCGGTGCTGGTTGCGGTGGCCGACGGCGAGGCCGTCACTGTGCTGCTCGTGCTGGTCGAGGCCGCAGCAGAGCCACTGGTTGTCGAACCCAACGCTGCAAGGACCGGATCACAAGCTGCTGCCTCCGCCGCAGCTGCCGCATTGACCCGCTGAACGGCTGCCGCGAGGGCTTTCGGATCGATGGTCACCCCACCCTTGGCCGAGGTGCTTGAGCTTGCGCTCGCCGGGTGCTGAGCCGAGTACAGCGATGCCTTCGCCTGGGCGACAGAGGTTTCGGCATTCAGCACCGCGAGCTGCAGTGCGGTGGTGTTGATGACGGCCAGACGTTGCCCGGCGGTGACGGCATCACCAACTGCGACATCAACCTTCTTCACGGTCCCGCTGACCGAGAATGAGACCTTTGACGAGTTGTCGCGGGTGATCTTTCCGGTCGCGGTGTACGCCGCACTGACGTCGCCGGTGCTCGCCAACGCGGTCACATAGCGCGCTGCGGCGCCGCTCGAGGTCGTGGACATCCACACCGCGACCCCGCCTGCGAGGACGACGGCGACCAGGCCGACGACGAGCCAGCGAATGATCGGATTCTTCATCTACTCGCTCCTCAGGGCGTCGATCGGGGCGAGCTTGGCGGCTCGTGAGGCTGGGTAGACGCCGGCGACGACGCCGATAGCCAGCGAGACGGCCAACGCCAACAGGGTCGCTGGCCACGAGATCAGCACGCTCATGGCTCCCCTCTGTCAAGAGGCGGCCGGGAGGGCGGGTCGTAGGCTTGGGT